>NZ_CAXRAZ010000001.1:0-184399 GCF_964229035.1 Nocardioides sp.
CGCGTGACTGGATCTGGCTCACGGTCGGCCGTGGCCGGGGGCGGATCCGCCCCCGGCCACGGTCTGTCTCACGACGTGGAGACCGAGGTCACTCGATGGCCTCGGGGTTGTCGACGTCGAGCTTGCCGCCCTTGACGAAGTAGGCGTAGATCTTCGACTCCTTGATGTCACCCTTGTCGTCGAAGGCGATCGGGCCGGAGACGCCGTCCTCGTCATACTTGCCGATGAACTCGTTGAGCTCCTGGGCGTCCTTGACACCGTCCTTGACCGCGGCGAGGAAGATGTTCGAGGCGTCGTAGGCCTGGGTGGCGTAGAGACCGGTGGCCTCGAAGTCGGCCGGAGCCGGGCCGGCGGGCGCGGAGAGGACGGCGCCCTCGGCGGCGTCCGCACCGGCGACCTCGACGAAAGCGGGGTCCTGCGAGCCGTCGCCCGACATGAAGGTGCCGGTGAAGCCACCCTGACGCAGGGCCTTGGCCAGCAGGCCGGCCTCGGTGTAGTAGCCACCGTAGAAGAAGGCGTCGGCACCCGAGGCCTTGACCTTGGTGACCACGGCCGACATGTCGGTCTGGCCCACGGAGATGGTGTCGGTGTCGACGACGGCGCTGCCCAGAGCCTCCTCGACGGTACCGGCGAGGCCCTTGGAGTAGTCCTGGCCGTCGTGGACGACGAAGACCTTCTTGGCGCCCGCGGTCTCGGTGAGGTACTTGGCGTCGGCCTTGCCCTGCGCGTCGTCGTTGCCGATGACACGGTGCCAGGTCGACCAGCCCTGGTCGGTGATGGTCACGTTGGTGGCCGAGGGGGAGATCGAGGGCAGACCGGCCTCGAAGAAGGTCTTGCCGGTGGCCAGCGACTCACCCGAGAAGCCCGGGCCGACGAGGCCGAAGATGGTGTCGTCGTTGATGATCTGGGTCGCGAGCGCCGGCGCGTTGTCCGGGCTGCCCTGCGAGTCGAACTTCTTCAGGCTGATCTTGCAGTCGGCGTTGTCGGCGTTGTACTCCTTCAGCGCCAGCTCGATGCCGTTGACCATGTTCTGGCCGAGCGCGCCGGCGTCGCCGGTGAGGGCGCCGAGGAAGGCCAGGTTCTTGCCGCAGAAGCCGCTGTCGGCGGAGCTGCCGCCGTCGCCGCCGTCGCTGTCGTCCGAGCCGCATGCGGTGAGGGAAAGGCTCATCGTCAGAGCGACTGCACTGATTCCAACTACCTTGTTAAGCCTCAAGGGGAATCCCGCTTCCTTCGTCGTTCCCGCGGCGTTCGTGCGCACGCAGGAGGTGGTGTCCTGCCGCGGGAACCTACACCGGTAACAGCCGTCTCGGCAGTAACTCGGTGCTCCAGGTCACAAATCCTGACGAATCTGTTACCTGGGAGCGGGTACCGACCGCAATTTCTGCGCCGCGCGCCCCGCCAGCGGCGCCGTCAGGACGACGTGGTGCCCGGCACGCCGTGGGTGACGACGCCCTCGGCGACCTGTCGCATCGACAGGCGCAGGTCCATCGCGGTCTTCTGGATCCACCGGAAGGCGTCGGCCTCGGTGAGGCCCAGCTGCTCCTGCAGGATGCCCTTGGCTCGGTCGACGGCCTTGCGGGTCTCGAGACGCTCCTTGAGGTCGGTGACCTCGCTCTCGAGCTGGGTGATCTCGGCGAAGCGGCTCACCGCCATCTCGATGGCGGGCACGAGGTCACCCTGGCTGAACGGCTTGACGAGATAGGACATCGCGCCGGCTTCCCGGGCGCGCTCGACGAGGTCGCGCTGGGAGAAGGCGGTGAGCATCACGACGGGAGCGATGCGTCGTCCGGCGATGGCCTCGGCGGCCGCGATGCCGTCGAGCACCGGCATCTTCACGTCGAGGATGACGAGGTCCGGCCGCAGCTCCTCGGCCAGCTCGATCGCCTTCTGGCCGTCGCCGGCCTGACCGACGACGTCGTAGCCCTCCTCGACGAGCATCTCGGCGAGGTCCATGCGGATGAGGGTCTCGTCCTCGGCGATGACGACGGTGCGCGGGGTCGACTGGGGGCTCGGCACGCTCTGGGTCACGGCGCAAGGCTATCGGCCCGACCGCCGCCGAGCGCACGAACCGTCTCGGCTACGGTGTGACCTTGCCGCCCCGGTAGCCCAACGGCAGAGGCAGTGGTCTCAAACACCATCCAGTGTGGGTTCGAATCCCACCCGGGGCACCGAGTCGATCCGCTCCCTCAGGAGCGTCGGTAGGCGGGAGCGACCTCGTTGATCGCGTCGCCCATGCGGTGCACGCGCAGCGCGTTGGTCGAACCGGCGATGCCCGGAGGGCTCCCCGCGACGATGACGACCAGGTCGCCCTCCTGCACGCGACCGATGCGCAGCAACTCCTCGTCGACCTGGCGCACCATCTCGTCGGTGTGCTCCACGGGCAGCGTCTTGAACGCCTCGACACCCCAGGTGGCGGCCAGCTGCGAGCGCACCCGGGCCTCGGGGGTGAAGGCCAGCACGGGGATGGGGCTGCGCAGGCGCGCGAGGCGCTTGGCCGAGTCGCCCGACTGGGTGAAGGCGACGACGTACTTGGCACCGACCCGCTGCGCGACCTCCTCCGCCGCCTTCGTGATGACGCCGGAGCGGGTGTGGGGGTCCCACTCGATACGACCGAAGCGGGAGAAGTTGTCGTCCTCGAGGGCGTGGTCCTCGGTGGCCTTCACGATGCGAGCCATCGTCTCGACCACGTGGATGGGGTGCTCCCCCACGCTCGTCTCGCCCGAGAGCATCACCGCGTCCGCCCCGTCGAGGACGGCGTTGGCCACATCGCTCGCCTCGGCGCGCGTCGGCGCCGGGTTGGCGACCATCGACTCCAGCATCTGCGTGGCCACGATCACCGGCTTGGCGTTGCGACGCGCGGCGAAGATGACCTTCTTCTGCAGGAAGGGGACCTCCTCCAGCGGGCACTCCACGCCGAGGTCGCCGCGGGCGACCATGAACGCGTCGAACGCCGCCACGACCTCGTCGAGGTTCTCGATGGCCTGCGGCTTCTCGATCTTGGCGATGATGGGGAGCATCACCCCCTCCTCGCGCATGATCACGCGCACGTCCTCGGCGTCCGCGGCGTTGCGCACGAAGCTCAGCGCGATGAAGTCGACACCGAGACGTAGGGCGAAGCGGAGGTCGGTCTTGTCCTTCTCCGAGAGCGCCGGAACCGAGACGGCCACGCCCGGGAGGTTGATGCCCTTGTGGTCGCTGACGCGACCGCCGGTGAGCACCTCGGTGACGACGTCGGTGTCGGTGACGTCGGCGACGCGCAGCCGGATCTTGCCGTCGTCGATGAGGATGGGGTCGCCCACCGAGACGTCACCGGGCAGCCCCTTGTAGGTGGTGCCGCAGATCTCGCCGTCGCCAGGCACGTCGCGGGTGGTGATGGTCCAGCGCTGGCCGCGCTTGAGCACCGCGAAGCCGTCGGGGAAGGTCTCGAGACGGATCTTGGGGCCCTGCAGGTCGGCCAGGATGCCGACTCCGCGACCGGAGGCGTCCGAGGCCGCGCGCACGAGCCGGTAGGCCTCGGCGTGCTGCTCGTGGCTGCCGTGGCTCATGTTGAGCCGGGCGACGTCCATGCCCGCATAGACCAGTTCGCGGATGCGCCGCTCGGAGCTGGTGGCCGGACCCAGGGTGCACACGATCTTGGCTCTCCGCACGTGCCTCACCCTAGCGGGCGCCTTGGAACGTGAAAAAGGCCGGTGGGTCCCGCTTTCACGGGACCCACCGGCTCGGTTCTCCAGTCGTCCGACGCCCTCGGCGCCTCAGCCGACCGCGCTCACACCACGAGCGGGCGCGCCGTCGGCGGGATCGGCGCCGGCAGCTGGGTGCTGCCGCTGAGGTAGGTGTCGACAGCGGCTGCTGCAGCACGGCCCTCGGCGATCGCCCAGACGATGAGCGACTGACCGCGACCGGCGTCGCCGGCCACGAAGACGCCGTCCACGCTGGTGGCGTAGTTGTTCGCACGCTTGATGTTGCCGCGCTCGTCGAGCTCGACGCCGAGCTGCTCGACCAGGCCCGGACGCTCGGGGCCGACGAAGCCCATCGCGAACAGCACGAGGTCGGCCGGGATCTCGCGCTCGGAGCCCTCGATCTCGACCAGGCGGCCCTCCTTGAACTGCACGTCGACGAGCTTGAGTGCGCGCACGTTGCCGTCGTCGTCGCCCAGGAACTCCTTGGTGGAGACCGAGTACATCCGGTCGCCGCCCTCCTCGTGGGCCGAGGAGACGCGGAACAGCATCGGGTACGTGGGCCACGGCTGGTTGCCGGGACGCTCGTCCGTGGGCTGCGGCATGATCTCGAGCTGCGTGATCGAGGCCGCGCCCTGGCGGATCGAGGTGCCGAGGCAGTCGGCACCGGTGTCGCCGCCGCCGATGATCACCACGTGCTTGCCGTCGGCGCGGATCTGACCCTCCACGGTCTCGCCCAGCGCCACACGGTTGGCCTGTGGGAGGAACTCCATGGCCTGGTGGATGCCGGCGAGCTCGCGCCCGGGCACCGGTAGGTCACGCGCCACCGTCGAGCCCGTCGCGAGGACGACGGCGTCGTAGCGGTCGCGCAGGGCGTCGCCGGTCAGGGTGCCCGCGCCGACCTCGACGCCCGAGCGGAAGACGGTGCCCTCGCGGCGCATCTGCTCCAGACGCCGGTCGAGGTGCTTCTTCTCCATCTTGAACTCGGGGATGCCGTAGCGCAGCAGACCACCGGGCTTGTCGGCCCGCTCGTAGACGGCCACGGTGTGACCGGCCCGGGTGAGCTGCTGGGCGACCGCGAGGCCCGCGGGGCCTGAGCCGATGACGGCCACGGTCTTGCCCGAGAGCCACTCCGGCGGCTGCGGCCGCACGTTGCCCGACTCCCAGGCGCGGTCGATGATCGAGACCTCGACGTTCTTGATGGTCACCGGGTCGGCGTTGATGCCGAGCACGCAGGCGGTCTCGCACGGGGCGGGGCAGAGGCGACCGGTGAACTCCGGGAAGTTGTTGGTCGCGTGCAGGCGCTCGATCGCGCCGTCCCAGTCGTCGCGGTACCCCAGGTCGTTCCACTCCGGGATGATGTTGCCCAGCGGACAACCCTGGTGGCAGAACGGGATGCCGCAGTCCATGCAGCGGCTCGCCTGGGTGTTGATGATCGGCAGGAGCGCGCGCCCGACACCGTCGGGGTAGACCTCGTTCCAGTCCTTCACGCGCTCCTCGACCGGACGACGTCCGGCCACTTCACGCCCGGCCTTCAAGAAGCCCTTCGGGTCAGCCATGCAGCACCTCCATCACCTTGTTGGCGGCGGCGTCGGCGTCGAGGCCCTCGGCCTCGGCCTCGGCCTGCACCGCCAGGACCTTCGCGTAGTCGCGCGGCATGACCTCGGTGAACCGCGGCAGTGCGGCCTCCCAGTCGGCCAGCAGCGCCTCGGCGACCTCGGAGCCGGTCTCCTCGAAGTGCGAGCGCACGATGCGCTGGAGCTCCTCGGCGTACTCGGCGCTCACGGGACGCAGGTCGACCAGCTCGGGGTTCACACGGAACTCCTTGAGGTCGAGGACCCAGGCGATGCCACCCGACATGCCGGCCGCGAAGTTCCGCCCGGTCTTGCCGAGGACGACGACCCGCCCGCCGGTCATGTACTCGCAGCCGTGGTCGCCCACACCTTCGGTGACCACCGTGGCACCCGAGTTGCGTACGCAGCAGCGCTCGCCGACGCCCCCGCGGATGAAGATCTCACCCGAGGTCGCGCCGTAGGCGATCGTGTTGCCCGCGATGATGTGCTCGTTGGCCTTGAACGGTGCCGAACGGTCGGGCCGGATCACGATCCGACCGCCGGAGAGGCCCTTGCCCACGTAGTCGTTGGCGTCGCCCTCGAGGCGCAGCGTGATGCCGCGCGGCACGAACGCGCCGAGCGACTGACCCGCCGAACCGGTGAAGGTGAGGTCGATCGTGCCCTCGGGCAGACCCGCGCCGCCGTACTTCTTGGTGACCTCGTGGCCGAGGATCGTGCCGACCGTGCGGTGGACGTTGCGGATCTGCAGCTGGGCGCGCACCGGCTCGCCCGACTCGATCGCCGGCCGCGCCAGCGGGAGGATCTCGGTCACGTCGAGCGAGCGCTCGAGACCGTGGTCCTGCGTGCCGGTGTTGCGGAGGTCCTGGTCGGGGAAGTGCGTCGAGGCGACGTCGACCTTGTGCAGGATCGGCGCGAGGTCCAGACCGCGGGCCTTCCAGTGGTCGACCGCGTCGGCGACGTCGAGCGCCTCGACGTGGCCGATGGCCTCGTCGATGCTGCGGAAACCGAGCTCGGCGAGCAGCTCGCGCACCTCCTCGGCGATGAACTCGAAGAAGTTCACGACGTACTCGGCCTTGCCGCTGAAGCGCTGGCGCAGCACCGGGTTCTGCGTGGCGACGCCCACCGGGCACGTGTCGAGGTGGCAGACCCGCATGAGGATGCAGCCCGACACCACGAGCGGCGCGGTGGCGAAGCCGAACTCCTCGGCACCGAGCAGGGCGGCGATCACGACGTCGCGACCGGTCTTCAGCTGGCCGTCGGTCTGCACGACGATGCGGTCGCGCAGGCCGTTGAGCAGCAGCGTCTGCTGGGCCTCGGCGAGGCCGAGCTCCCACGGGCCGCCCGCGTGCTTGAGGGAGGTGAGCGGCGAGGCACCCGTGCCGCCGTCGTGACCCGAGATGAGGACGACGTCCGCGTGGGCCTTCGACACACCGGCCGCGACCGTGCCGACACCGACCTCGGAGACCAGCTTCACGTGGACGCGGGCCTCGGGGTTGGCGTTCTTCAGGTCGTGGATCAGCTGGGCGAGATCCTCGATCGAGTAGATGTCGTGGTGGGGCGGCGGGCTGATGAGGCCCACGCCGGGCGTGCTGTGCCGGGTCTTGGCCACCCACGGGTAGACCTTGTTGCCCGGCAGCTGACCGCCCTCGCCGGGCTTCGCGCCCTGCGCCATCTTGATCTGGATGTCGTCGGCGTTGGTGAGGTACTCCGAGGTGACGCCGAAGCGTCCCGAGGCGACCTGCTTGATCGAGCTGCGGCGCACCGGGTCGTAGAGGCGCTCGGCGTCCTCGCCGCCCTCACCGGTGTTGGACTTGCCGCCCAGCTTGTTCATCGCGATCGCGAGGGTCTCGTGGGCCTCGTTCGAGATGGAGCCGTACGACATCGCGCCGGTGGAGAAGCGCTTGACGATCGAGCTGACCGACTCGACCTCCTCGATCGGCACCGGCGTGCGCCCCAGGGCCGCGGGGTCCTTGAAGCGGAACAGACCGCGCAGGGTCATCAGCTTCTCGGACTGGTCGTCGACGGCCTTCGTGTACTGCTTGAAGATGTCGTAGCGACCGGTGCGGGTGGAGTGCTGGAGCCGGAAGACCGTCTCGGGGTTGAACAGGTGCGGCTCGCCCTCGCGACGCCACTGGTACTCGCCGCCGATCTCGAGCTCGCGGTGCGCGGGCGCGATGCCGGCCGGCGGGTAGGCCTTGGCGTGGCGGGCGGCGACCTCCTCGGCGAGGACATCGAGCTCGACGCCGCCGAGCTTGGAGGTGGTGCCCGTGAAGTACTTGTCGACCACCGTCTGCGACAGGCCGATGCACTCGAAGATCTGCGCACCGGTGTAGGAGGCGACGGTGCTGACGCCGATCTTCGACATCACCTTCACCACGCCCTTGCCGAGCGCCTTGATGAGGTTCTTGACGGCCTGCTCGGGCTCGGTGGACACGTAGTGGCCCTCGCGAGCGAGGTCCTCCACGGTCTCCATCGCCAGGTAGGGGTTGACCGCGGCCGCGCCGTAGCCGACGAGGAGCGCCACGTGGTGCACCTCGCGGACGTCGCCCGCCTCGACGAGCAGACCCACCTGCGTGCGGGTCTTCTCGCGCACCAGGTGGTGGTGCACCGCGCCGGTGAGCAGCAGCGACGGGATCGGGGCGAGGTCGGCGGTGGAGTGCCGGTCGGACAGCACGATGATGCGCGCGCCGTCGGCGATGGCGGCCGAGACCTCGGTGCAGATCTCCTCGATGCGCGTGGCCATCGCCTCGCCGCCGCCGTGGACGTCGTACAGGCCGCGCGCCACGTGGGTGACGAACCCGGGGTGGTCGCCGTCGCGGTTGATGTGGCGGATCTTGGCCAGGTCGTCGTTGGAGATGACCGGGAAGGGCAGCACGATCTGGCGACACGACGCCGGGCTCGGCTCCAGCAGGTTGGCCTCGGGGCCGATCGAGCCGTTGAGCGAGGTGACGAGCTCCTCGCGGATGGCGTCCAGCGGCGGGTTGGTGACCTGCGCGAAGAGCTGGCTGAAGTAGTCGAAGATCAGCCGCGGCTTGTCCGAGAGCGCCGCGATGGGGGTGTCGGTGCCCATCGAGCCGAGCGCCTCTCCCCCGGTGTTGGCCATCGGGGTGAGGATGACGCGCAGCTCCTCCTCGGTGTAGCCGAAGATCTGCTGGCGCCGCGTGACCGAGGCGTGGGTGTGCACGATGTGCTCGCGCTCGGGGATGTCGTCGAGGTGGATCAGGCCGCCGTGCAGCCACTCGCCGTAGGGGTGCTCGGCTGCGAGCTGCTCCTTGACCTCGTCGTCCTCGACGATGCGGTGCTCCTCGGTGTCGACGAGGAACATGCGACCCGGCTGCAGCCGGCCCTTGCGCACGATCGTGGCGGGGTCGAGGTCGAGCACGCCCACCTCGGAGGCGAGGACGACGAGACCGTCGTCGGTGACCCAGAAGCGCGAGGGGCGCAGGCCGTTGCGGTCGAGCACCGCGCCGATCTGCGTGCCGTCGGTGAAGACCACGCAGGCGGGGCCGTCCCACGGCTCCATCATCGCGGAGTGGAAGCGGTAGAAGTCGCGCCGCTTCTCGTCCATCTCGGTGTGGTTCTCCCACGCCTCGGGGATCATCATCAGCACCGCGTGGGGCAGGCTGCGACCGCCGAGGTGGAGCAGCTCGAGCACCTCGTCGAAGGAGGCGGAGTCCGAGGCACCGGGGGTGCAGATCGGGAAGAGCCGCTCGAGGTCGCCCGGGATGGCCTCGGAGGCCAGCAGGGCCTCGCGGGCGCGCATCCAGTTGCGGTTGCCCATCACGGTGTTGATCTCGCCGTTGTGCGCGATGAAGCGGAACGGGTGCGACAGCGGCCAGCTCGGGAAGGTGTTGGTGGAGAAGCGCGAGTGGACGACGCCGATCGCCGAGGCCATGCGCTCGTCGCGCAGGTCGGGATAGAAGTGGTCGAGCTGGTCGGTCGTGAGCATGCCCTTGTAGGCGAGCGTGCGCGACGAGAGCGACGGGAAGTAGACCTCGGTCTCGCGCTCGGCGCGCTTGCGCAGGCAGAAGGCGAGGCGCTCGAGCTGCATCTGGTCGCCGGCCGGACCGGCGGCGGTGACGAAGAGCTGGGTGAAGGTCGGCATGACGCTGCGCGCCATGGTGCCGAGGATCGCCGGCTCGACCGGCACCTCGCGCCACCCGAGGACGGTGAGGCCCTCCTCGGCGGCGATCTCCTCGATGCGCCCGCGGGTCTTGGCGACCTGCTCGGCGTCACCGGGCAGGAACGCGGTGCCGACCGCGTAGGTGCCGGCGCCAGGGAGGGACACGCCGGCGTCGGCGGCGACCTCGCGCAAGAAGGCGTCGGGCACCTGCATCAGGATGCCGGCGCCGTCGCCGGAGTTGGGTTCCGCGCCGGCAGCGCCGCGGTGGTCCAGGTTGCGAAGGGCCGTCAGGGCCTTCACCACGATGTCGTGGCTGGCCTCACCGGTCAGCGTCGCGACGAAGGCGACGCCGCAGGCGTCGTGCTCGTGACGCGGGTCGTAGAGACCCTCCGGCGGCGGGAACATGTGCGGGTAGGGCACCAGGGTTCTCCCGTCGACTACGTCTGGGGCTGGCCGGCTTCGGCACGGAGACCGAGACCCGGGGCCACCAGAAGGTGGGGCGCAGGGGACAGCATTGGCCCACGCGGCGGAATGCTCAGGTTACCACTGTGTTGCGGAGCACCGCGTCTTGAGGAGCGGAACGTGGACGTGAGACACGCCTCGCGCCAGCCTCTTGAAGAACCGCCTGACGCGGTGTCGGTGCACGGCCCCTCAGGACCCTTCGTCCTGCTGAGGCGGCTCAGTACCGCCATCGACCTCACCGCCGGAAACGATGTCGGCCGGTTCGCCAGGTGCCCCGTCGGCCTCGCCCGCGGGGGTGCTCTCGACCGGCCCGCGACCGGGGAGGTACACCTCGGTCTCGCGTCCGGGCCGGGCACGGAGCGACCACAGCAGGTAGGCCGCGGCCGCGACGAAGAGGACGATCGAGGTCCACACGTTGAAGCGCAGCCCGAGCACGTTGTTCAGCTGGACGTCGTCGATGCGGAGGTCCTCGATCCAGCCGCGCCCCAGGGTGTAGGCCATCACGTAGACGGCGACCACGCGACCGTGGCCCAGGCGGAAGCGCCGGTCGAGCCAGATCACGACGGCGAAGGCGGCCAGGTTCCAGAGGAACTCGTAGAGGTAGGTGGGGTGGAAGTAGGCGACGTCGGGGATCGGCTTGCCGGCGGCGACCAGCGATCGCACGTACTCGCCGCTGAAGTGGTCGCGGTCGATCTCGAGCTTCCACGGCAGGTCGGTGGGTCGGCCGTAGAGCTCCTGGTTGAACCAGTTGCCCCAGCGCCCGATCGCCTGGCCCACGAGGACGCCGGGCGCCAGGGCGTCGAGCAGCGGGGCCAGGCGGATGCCCTTGCGGCGGGCCCCCACCCATGCGCCGACCGCGCCGAGCGCGACCCCGCCCCAGATGCCGAGGCCGCCGTGCCAGACGTAGAAGACCTCGATCGGCTTGCCGCCGGCGCCGAAGTACTTCTCCCAGTCGGTGGCGACGTGGTAGGCGCGGGCACCGACGATGCCGAACGGCACGGCCCAGAGCGCGACGTCCTGCACTTCGCCGAGGCGACCGCCGCGCGCCTGCCAGCGCCGCTCGCCGATCCAGACGGCGACCACGATGCCGAGGATGATGCACAGCGCGTAACCGCGGATCGGGAACGGGCCGAGGTGCCACACCCCGTTGCTCGGACTCGGGATCGAGGCGGCGATCAGGTGCAGGCTCACGGGGCGTTCCTTCAGGTGGCTCGGCGACGCGGGGGCACGGGTCGTGCTCCGGTGAGGCTACTGCGCGGGGACGGCGGCGGCTGCTTCGCGCACCCCGGCCGCGAGGTCCTCGGTCAGCCCGCGCAGCGCCGTGAGGGCGGCCGACCGGTCGTCGGCGTGGTCGAGCAGCACCCGCACGAACGCCGAGCCGACGATGACGCCGTCGGCGTAGCCGGCCACGGAGGCCGCCTGCTCGCGGGTGCTCACCCCGACGCCGACGCAGACCGGGAGGTCGGTGGCGGCCTGGGCGCGCTGCACGAGGGGCTGGGCGAGGTCGCCGACCGGCGTCCCGCCCGTGACCCCCATGACGGCGGTGGCGTAGACGAAGCCGCGCGAGGCGGCCGTGGTCAGCGCGATGCGCTCGTCGGTGGACGACGGCGCCACGAGGAAGACCTTGTCGAGGCCGTGGCGATCGGCCGCCTCGCTCCACTCGGGCGCGAAGTCCGGTGTGAGGTCGGGGGTGATGAGTCCCGCTCCCCCGGCGTCGGCGAGCCGCTCGGCGAAGCGCTCGACTCCGTAGCGCTCGACGGGGTTCCAGTAGGTCATCACGAGCGTCGGGGTGCCCGTGGCGGCGACCGCCTCGACGACGCGGAAGACGTCGTCGGTGCGCACGCCCGCCTCCAGGGCCTGCTGCGCGGCCGCCTGGATGACGGGACCGTCCATCACCGGGTCGGTGTAGGGCAGCCCGACCTCGATCACGTCGCAGCCGGCCTCAGCCATGACGGTGAGGGCCTCGATGCTGCCCTCGACGTCGGGGAAACCGGCGGGCAGGTAGCCGACGAGCGGCACCCGGCCCTCGCTGCGGGCCTTCTCGAAGGCCGCCGTGACGCTGCGGGCGCTCACGCGTGCCCCCCGCGTCCGGCGGTGCCGAGCCCGAAGTACTCCAGGGCGGTGCCCATGTCCTTGTCGCCGCGACCGGAGAGGTTGACCAGGAGGGTCTGGCCGGGGCGCTCCCGAACGACCTTCAGCGTGCCCGCGATGGCGTGCGCGGTCTCGATCGCCGGGATGATGCCCTCGGTGCGGGCCAGGAGCGACATCGCCTCCATCGCCTCGTCGTCGGTGACCGGCAGGTAGGTCGCGCGGCCGCCGGCGGCCAGCGCCGCGTGCTGGGGGCCCACGCCCGGGTAGTCGAGCCCGGCGGAGATCGAGTGCGACTCGACGGTCTGGCCGTCGTCGTCCTGCAGGACGAAGGTGCGCGCACCGTGCAGGACGCCGACGGTGCCGGCGAAGATGGTGGCGGCGTGCTTGCCGGACTCCACGCCCGAGCCGCCGGCCTCGAAGCCGTAGACCGCGACCTCGGGGTCGTCGAGGAAGCCGGCGAACAGGCCGATCGCGTTGGAACCCCCGCCCACGCACGCCGTGACGGCGTCGGGCAGCCCGCCGGTGAGCTCGAGGCACTGGCGCCGGGCCTCGTCGCCGATGCCGCGCACGAACGACAGCACCAGGCTCGGGAACGGGTGCGGCCCGGCGGCGGTGCCGAAGAGGTAGGCGGTGTGGTCGACGCTGGCGACCCAGTCGCGCAGGGCCTCGTTGATGGCGTCCTTCAGGGTGCGCGACCCGCTGGTGACGGGCACAACCTCGGCGCCGAGCAGCTGCATGCGCGCGACGTTGAGGGCCTGGCGCTCGGTGTCGACCTCGCCCATGTAGACCGTGCAGTCGAGGCCGAGGTAGGCGGCGGCGGTGGCCGAGGCCACGCCGTGCTGGCCGGCACCCGTCTCGGCGATGACGCGGGTCTTGCACATCCGCTTGGTGAGCAGCGCCTGACCGAGCACGTTGCGGATCTTGTGCGCGCCGGTGTGGTTGAGGTCCTCGCGCTTGAGCAGGATGCGGGCCCCGGCGTGCTCGGAGAGGCGGTGCGCCTCGTAGAGCGCGCTCGGCACGCCGGCGTACTCGCGCAGCAGGCGGTCGAACTCACCGGTGAACGCGGGGTCGGCCATCGCCTCCTGCCAGGCGAGGTCGAGCTCGTCGAGGGCGGCGATCAGGGCCTCGGGCATGAAGCGGCCGCCGAAGCTGCCGGTGCCGCCGAACCAGCCGAGGGTGTCGGCTTCGAAGGTAGTCATCGTTCGATTCCCGTCATCGCGGCGACCGCCTCGCGCGGAGCGCCGTCCTTCACCAGTGCCTCGCCCACGAGGACGACGCGTGCGCCCTCGCCGACGTACCGCTCCACGTCGCCCGGTCCGCTGATGCCGGACTCGGCGACCAGCACCCGGTCGGCCGGCACGAGGGGCGCCAGCCGTCCGAAGGTGTCGGGGTCGACGTGGAGGGTCTTGAGATTGCGGGCGTTGACCCCGATCAGCTCCGCGCCCAGGGCGACCGCGCGCTCGGTCTCCTCCTCGTCGTGCACCTCCACCAGCACGGTGAGTCCGAGCTCACGGGCTGCGTCGTGGAGACGGTCGAGCAGGTCGCCGGGCAGGGAGGCCACGATGAGCAGGGCGAGATCGGCGCCGGCCGCGCGAGCCTCGAGCAGCTGGTACTCGGTGACGATGAAGTCCTTGCGCAGCACCGGCACGTCGACCGCTGCACGCACCGCTCGGAGGTCGTCGAGAGATCCTCCGAAGCGCCGCTGCTCGGTGAGCACGCTGATCGCACCCGCGCCGCCGGCTGCGTACTCGGCCGCCAGGGCCGCGGGATCCGGGATGTCGGCGAGATCGCCCTTGCTGGGGCTGCGCCGCTTGACCTCGGCGATGACGCTCGAGCCGGCGCCGCGGAAGTGCGGCATCGGGTCGAGCGGAGCGGGCACGTCGGCGAGCACCGCGCGCAACTCGGCCTCCGGCGCCGCTGCGCGGCGCGGGGCGAGGTCCTCCAGCACTCCGGCCACGATCGAGTCGAGCACCGTCTCCTGCACTGCCATGGCGTGCGTCCCTCCTCGCGCTCGTCCTCCGTGCGGCCCCAGGGCCGTCCGGCCACCGATCTCCCGACCGATCCGTTCACGGACCCGTCGGCGGGCGCGGCGCCAGCACTCGGACGCCCCGGGCCCGCGGGTCCCGGTGTCCATCGTCCCACGCGGCCGTTAGGGTGCCACACACCGCCCGGACCTCGGCCGTGGCCGTCAGCGACGTCGAGGACCCTTCACGCAGCCAGGAGGAACCCACGTGAGCTACAACGAACCCCCGAACTACGGCACTCCCCCGCCCCCGCCCCCGGGTGGCTACGGCGGCGGCCCCGGCGACCCCGGCAAGGGCGGTGACGGCGGTTACGGCGGCGGCGGCTACGGCGGCGGCGGCTACGGCGGCGGCGGCTACGGCGGCGGCGGCTACGGCGGCGGGTTCGCGCAGGAGCACCCGAAGGGCACGCAGATCCTGATCTTCGGCATCCTCGGCATCGTGTGCTGCGGTCCTCTCGGCATCGCCGCGTGGGTGATGGGCAACAAGGCCATCCGCGAGATCGACGCCAACCCCGCCGCCTACACCAACCGCGGCCAGGTCAACGCCGGGCGCATCTGCGGCATCGTGGCCACCGCGCTCTGCGTGGTGGGCATCATCGGCTACGGCATCCTGGCGATCATCGCGGCCGGCTCCTCGACGTCGCCCTGATCGGACCTGGGCGGCGGGCACCGGCGCACCAGACGACGAAGCCCCTCTCCTGCTGCGGCAGGAGAGGGGCTTTCGCGTCGCCGCGGGTGTGCGGCACCCCGACGATGCGGCGCGTCAGTGGCCCGAGGAGTGGCCCGAGGTGTGCAGGCCCAGCTTGTCCATCACCACGAAGGCGACGCCGCCGGCGATGATCAGCGCGATGCCCACCCAGAGCAGCACGTAGTTCAGCGGCGAGAGCATCACTCCTGCCGAGCCCACCGCGAAACCGAGCAGGGAGACCAGGACGCCCGTCCAGGCTGCCGGGGTGTTGCCGTGGTTGTCGGCCATGGGTGCTCCTCGTGACTGCTCGATCCGACCCGGGGTCCGGGACGGCAGCGCTGCGCTGCCGCGACCATTCTAGGAGGACGCCGGGGGTTCCTCGGCCGTGGGGTCTCGCCCCTCGTCCAGCGACTTCCAGAGGTCGAGGTTGCTGCGCTCGCCGTCATCCTCGCCGACGGGGGTGCGGGCACCCGGCGAGGCGGGGGCGCCGGTGGGCGAGTCGTAGCGGGTGCCCATCTCGGGCCACGACGGCAGCAGCCGCACCGCGACGACCGCAGCCAGCAGCGCCGGCACCGCGGAGACCAACGTCACCCAGTACCAGCCGGTGCGCTCGACCGAGATGGCCGCGGGGTTGAGTGCGAGCTGGGTGGCCAGGTCCGCGGCGGCGGAGTCGTCCTGCACGAGGCCGCCGACCACGAGCACGAGCAGGATCCCGGAGCAGGCGAGAGCGGCCAGGCCGGCGACCAGACGCCGCACCACCCCGCGGGTGACGAGCAGCGCGCCCCAGCACGCGAGCGACACCAGCGCGAGCGCTCCGGCCAGGGGGAACTCGGCCGATCGATCGGCGAGCGCCGTGGCCAGGCCGCCCGCCGCCGTGACGGTCTCGGCCGGCACCGCCAGCATCGGTCGGTGGCCGCCGACGGCCGCGCCGCCGCTGGCGGCGAGTCCGAGGAGCACCGTCGGGCCGAACAGCCCGCGCCCACGATGCTCGGCGACCGCGGGGCCCGAGCTCGGCTCGCCGGGTCCGCTGCCGGGGCCGGTGGTCGGCGCCTCAGCCATCGAGCCGGTCCGCGTCGAAGCAGGTGCGCGCACCGGTGTGGCACGCCACGCCGACCTGGTCGACCTTCACCAGCAGCGTGTCGCCGTCGCAGTCGAGGCGGACCTCGTGCACGTGCTGGGGGTTGCCGGAGGTCTCGCCCTTGACCCAGTACTCGCCGCGCGAGCGGCTCCAGTACGTGGCCCGCCCGCTGCTGAGCGTGCGGTGCAGCGCCTCGTCGTCCATCCACGCGAGCATCAGCACCTCGCCGGTGTCGTGCTGCTGCACGATCGCGGGCACGAGCCCGTCGGGCGTGCGCTTGAGCCGTTCGGCGATGTCGGGAGCGAGCGAGGTCACGGGTTCCATCCTCTCAGGCGGCACCACCCGCGCGGGTGGGGGCCGCATCGGTGCGCCGGTCGGGCGGAGCGGGTTCAGCCGGCCTGCTGGGCGACCCACGAGGCGTGCAGGCGGGCGTAGGGCGTGCCGGGCTGCGCGACGAGCTCGGTGTGCGGCCCGTGCTGCACGATCCGGCCACGATCGACGACGACCACGACGTCGGCGGCTTCGGCGGTCGACAACCGGTGCGCGATGGTCACCGAGGTGCGCCCGCTCATCAACCGCTCGAGCGCGCGGGCGATGCGGGTCTCCAACTGGGGGTCCACCGCGCTGGTGGCCTCGTCGAGCACCAGGAGGTCGGGGTCGGCGAGCTGCGCGCGCAGCAGGGCGACCAGCTGGCGCTCCCCTGCCGACAGCGACTCGCCGCGCTGCCCCACGCGGGTGGCGGTCCCGTCGGGCAGCCCGTCGAGCCAGTCGCCGAGGCCGATCTCGGCCGCGGCGGCGCGGATCTCCTGCTCGTCGGCGTCGATGCGCCCGTAGCGCAGGTTGGCGGCGAGGGTGTCGTCGAAGAGGAAGCCCTCCTGCGGGACGAGCACGACGCTGCGGCGCAGCGAGGCCTCGTCGATCTCGCGCAGGTCGATGCCGTCGAGCAGCACCCGACCGCTGCTGGGGTCCATGAGCCGGGTGAGCAGCTTCGCGACGGTCGACTTGCCCGAGCCGGTCTCGCCGACCACGGCGACCCGCTGCCCCGGCGGCACGACGAGGTCGATGCCCGAGAGCACCTCCGGGCCACCCGGATAGGCGAACGAGACGCCGTCGAAGCGGACGTCGATCGCGCCTACGGGGAGCGTGCGGCCGTCGGCGCCGGGGTCGACGAGGTCGGCCGGGGTGTCGAGGATGCCGATCACCCGCCGCCAACCCGCGACGGCGTTCTGCGCGTCGGTGAGGATCTGGGTGCCCATCTGGACGGGCCCGACGAACAGGGTGACGAGGAAGGCGAAGGCGAGCACCTCGCCGGCCGTGATGCCCTCGCCCCAGGCGAAGCCCTGGCCGAGCCAGATGCCCACGATCAGCACCCCGGCGTTCGCCAGCCCGGCCGAGAGGCCGCCGAGGCTGAACGAGAACGCGGTGAAGCCCTGCGCGCGGGTGCTCGCGGCCTGGTAGCGGTCGATGGCGGTGTCGATGCGCTCCTGGGTGCGCGCCTCGATCGCGAACGACTTGACCACGCCGGCGCCGACGACCGGCTCGGAGACGGCCGAGAGCATCACGCCCACCTGGCTGCGGACCACGCCGTAGGCCGTGGCGAGCTTGCGCTGGAAGAAGCGCAGGCTGAGGAACAGCGGAGCGAAGCACAGCCAGACCACCAGGGCGAGCTGCCAGCTGTAGACCACCATCACGACCGTGGCGATGACGATCTGCCCCACGCTGACGACGAACAGCAGCCCGCCGAACACCAGGAACTGGCTGACCTGGTCGACGTCGCTGGTGACGCGCGAGACGAGCGCACCGCGCCGCTCGGTGTTCTGGGTCAGCAGCGGCAGGTCGTGCACGTGCCGGAACGCCTTGACCCGCAGCGTGGCCAGACCGCGCTCGGCAGTAGAGAACAGTCGCGCCGTCATCGCGTAGGAGGCCCAGCTCGTGACCACGATGGCCGCCGCGGCCGCCAGCGCCAACCACGTCGTGAACGACACGTCCGGTCCATCGGGCCCGCGCAGGCCGCGGTCGATGGTCTGCTGCACCGCGACGGGCACCACGACCTGCCCCACCGAGGCGAGGACGGCGAGCAGCAGCGTCACGCCGATGCCCTCCTTCAGCTCCGGCGAGTGCGTGATGCCGCGCCGGATGGTGGCGATCGCCCCGAGCTCCTCGCCCGTGTGCAGCGCGGTGCTCACGCCGGCACCTCCTCGTAGGCGTTGACCAGTCGGGCGTAGGCCTCGTTGCGGGCCACGAGGTCGTCGTGCGTGCCGCGGTCGACGATCTCGCCGTCGGCCAGGAAGAGCACCTCGTCGACCAGGCCGATCGTCGCCTTCCGGTAGGCCACCACCACGAGCGTGGTGTCCTGGGCTCCGAGCGCGGCGAGGATGCGGCTCTCCACCTCGGGGTCGACCGCCGAGGTGGCGTCGTCGAGCACCAGCACCCTCGGGCGCCGCACGATGGCCCGCGCGAGCGAGAGCCGCTGGCGCTGACCGCCCGAGAGCGAGGTTCCGCGCTCTCCCAGGCGGGTGTCGAGACCGTCGGGCAGGGCGGCCACGAAGCCGTCGGCCTGCGCCACGCGCAGCGCCTCCCACACGTCGGCGTCGTCCACCGCCGCACCGAGCGCGACGTTGCCGCGCACGGTGTCGTCGAACAGGAACGGCGTCTGCGGCACGACCGCCATCACCTCGGCCAGCGCGCCCGGCGCCAGGTCGCGCAGATCGACGCCGTCGAGGCGCACGGCGCCGCGGTCGGCGTCCACGAGACGCGAGAGCAGCGTGGTCAGCGTGCTCTTGCCCGAGGCCGTGGCGCCGACGACGGCCACGCGTCGTCCGGGCTCGACGTCGAAGCTGACGCCGCGCAGGAGCGGGCGGTCGGGGGTGTGGGCGAAGGCGAGGTCGTCGACCTCGAGGCGTGCGCCGCCGGAGCCGGTGGGCGCCGGGGCGTCGCCGTAGGGCATCTCGCCGGTGGCCCCGAGCACCGCGGTGACCCGCTCGAAGCCCACGACGCTGCGGGGGAAGTCGCCGAGCAGCCAGCCGATCGAGCGGATCGGGAAGGACACGACGGTGAGCAGGTAGGTGACGGTGACGACGTCGCCGGCCACGCTGGCTCCGCTCACCACGCGGTGCACCCCGAGCACCAGCACGACGAGTACGGCCAGGTTCGGCAGCGCCGCGAGGGTGGGGTCGAAGGCCGCGCGGATCCGGCCGACACGGATGTTGGCCTCGCGCAGGGCCTCGGCGGTGGCGCGGAACCGGGCGGTCTCCTCCGGCTCGCGCCCCAGGGTCTTGATCACGAGCGCGCCGTCGAAGGACTCGTGGGCGATCTCGGAGAGCTCGGCGCGAAGCTGCTGCGCGCGCGTGGCCCAGCCCTGCGCGCGGCGCTGGTAGACGACGTTGACGGCGATCACGATCGGGAAGAGGAGCAGCCCGACGGCCGCCAGCGCGAGGTCCGTGAGCAGCATCTGCACCACCGCGATGACCATCATCGCCACCGTGCCGACCGCCATCGGCAGCGGAGCGATCGGGCCCCAGGCCGCCTCCACGTCGGAGTTGGCGTTCGACAGCAGTTCGCCGGTCGGGTGGCGCTGGTGCCAGGAGAGCGGGAGGCGGAGGTACTGCCGCGTCACGGCGCGGCGGCTGTGCGCCTGCATGCGGTACTGCATGATGCCGGCGCCGAGGCGCCGCGCGACGATGCCGACCGCGCGCAGGATGGCGACCCCGACGAAGAGCCCGAGCACCGCCCACAGCAGGCCCGCGCCGATCTCGCCGTCGCGGAAGGCGGGGAGGACGACGTGGTCGGTGGCCCAGCCGAGCACCCACGCGTCGGCGACGGTCAGCGCGCCGAAGAGGACGCTGCCGACGGTGGAGAGCGTGAAGATCCACGGCTCGCGGCGGATCGCCACCCCCAGCACCCGGAAGCCCGCGGACGTCGTCCCGATGGCCGCCGCCGGCGCCTGCTGCTCCGCGGTCGTCACGCCTGTCTCCCCCTCGCCGGTGAACGGAACGCCCGGCAGCGGTGGGCGGCCGGGCCTTCCACCAACCCTGCCACCGGGGTCTCTATTCCGACGGCCGCCCCCGGCGGGTCAGCGGCTCAGACGGGTCAGGCGGGTCAGGCGGTCACGACCCGCACCGCGCGCACGCTCATGTGGAAGGTCGAGGTCGCGCCCTGCAGGACGACGAGATAGGAGTGCGGACCGTCGCGGTAGACCTCGCGCGACTGCAGCGACCACGGGTCCGGAGGGTTGTACTCGAAAGCGGTGAGGTGGGCCGAGGCGAGCGCCTCGTCGAAGTGGAGGAAGGAGCGCTGCCCGACCTTGACCACCGTGGGCGGCTTGGCCTGGCCGTTGTTGGCGTACTCCACGATCACCCGCCACACGCCACCGGTCTCGCGGGTCCAGTCCTCGTAGCCGCGACGCAGGGGCGGGAGTCCGGGACGGCCCTCATCGTCACCGGGGGGTCGGTACGGCTGGTAGCTCACGCGGGTCATCCTGCCCGAGCGGCGCGCGCCGTCGCGGGATCTGCTTGCCTCAGCGCACGGGCAGACCGGCGCCGGCCAGCGTCTGCTTGACCTCGCCGATGCGCAGGGTGCCGAAGTGGAACACGGTGGCGGCGAGCACCGCGTCGGCCCCCGCCTCCACCGCCGGTGCGAAGTGCTCGAGCGCTCCGGCGCCTCCGGAGGCGATCACGGGGATCGCGACCTCCGCACGCACGCGACGGATGATCTCGAGGTCGAAACCGTCGGTGGTGCCGTCGGCGTCCATGGCGTTGAGCAGGATCTCCCCCGCACCGAGCTCGGCGGCGCGCACGGCCCACTCCACGGCGTCGACCCCGGCGGCCTGCCGACCGCCGTGGGTGGTCACCTCGAAGCCGGAGTCACCCGGCGCCTCGGCTCCCTCCGGCACGCGGCGAGCATCCACCGAGAGCACGAGCACCTGGTTGCCGAAGCGGTCGGCGATCTCGGCGATCAGCTCGGGCCGGCGCAGTGCCGCGGTGTTGACCGCGATCTTGTCGGCGCCCGCACGCAGCAGGCGGTCGACGTCCTCGACGGAGGCGATGCCGCCGCCGACGGTGAGCGGGATGAACACCTGCTCGGCGGTGGCCGAGACGATCTCCATGGTGGTGGCGCGCCCCTCGTGGGAGGCGGAGATGTCGAGGAAGGTCAGCTCGTCGGCACCCTCGGCGTCGTAGAGGCGAGCGAGCTCGACGGGGTCGCCGGCGTCGCGCAGCTCCTGGAAGTTGACGCCCTTGACGACGCGACCGGCGTCGACGTCGAGGCACGGGATGACCCGCACCGCGAGCGTCATACGAGACCGCCCTTGGTGAGCGCCAGAGCGTCCTCGAGGGTGAACTGGCCGGTGTAGAGCGCGGTGCCGGCGATGGCGCCCTCGACGCCGATCGGCACCAGCTTCATGAGGGCCCGGATGTCGTCGAGGGTCGTGACGCCGCCGGAGGCCACGACCGGGCGGTCCGTGGCGGCGCAGACGTCCTGCAGCAGCTGGAGGTTCGGGCCCTGCAGCATGCCGTCCTTGTTGACGTCGGTGACGACGTAGCGTGCGCAGCCCTCGGCGTCGAGACGGGCGAGGGTCTCGTAGAGGTCGCCGCCCTCCTTCGTCCAGCCGCGGGCCGCGAGCGTGCGACCGCGGACGTCGAGGCCGACGGCCACGCGGTCGCCGTAGGTGGCGATGGCCTTGGCGCACCACTCGGGCTGCTCCAGGGCCGCGGTGCCGATGTTGACGCGGCGGCAGCCGGTGGCCATGGCAGCCTCGAGCGACTCGTCGTCGCGGATACCGCCGCTCATCTCGACCGAGATGTCGAGCCGGCCGACGATCTCGGCCTGCAGCTCGCGGTTCTGGCCGTGCCCGAAGGCGGCGTCGAGGTCGACGAGGTGGAGCCACTCGGCGCCGGCCTCCTGCCAGCGGAGGGCGGCCTCGACGGGGTCGCCGAAGCGCTTCTCGGACCCGTCGACGCCCTGCACCAGCTGGACGGCCTGGCCCCCCTTGATGTCGACGGCCGGCAGCAGCTCCAGGTAGGCGCTCACAGTGACTTCACCCAGTTCCTCAGCAGTTGTGCGCCCGCATCCCCCGACTTCTCCGGGTGGAACTGCGTGGCGCAGAGCGGTCCGTTCTCCACGGCGGCGACGAAGCGGTCGCCGCCGTGCTCGGCCCAGGTCACCAGCGGCTGGTGGCTGGGCGGCGTGCGGTCGTTGGTGACGAGGGTCCACTCGCGCACGCCGTAGGAGTGCACGAAGTAGAAGCGCTCGGACTCGATGCCGTCGAACAGGCGCGTGCCCTCGGCGACGTCGACGGTGTTCCAGCCCATGTGCGGCACGATCGGCGCCTGCAGGCGCTCGACGAGCCCGGGCCACTCGCCGCACCCCTCGGTCTCGACGCCGTGCTCGATGCCGCGCTCGAACAGCACCTGCATGCCCACGCAGATGCCGAGCACGGGGCGGCCTCCGGAGAGCCGTCGCGCGATGATCCGCTCGCCGCGGATCGCGCGGAGCCCGCGCATGCACGCCTCGTAGGCGCCGACACCCGGCACGAGCAGGCCGTCGGCCTCCTGCGCGGCGTCGAGGTCGGAGGTCAAGGTGACGTCGGCCCCGGCGCGCTCCATCGCGCGCACGGCCGAGCGCAGGTTGCCGGAGCCGTAGTCGAGAACGACCACGGACGGCGTCGTGGCGCCCATGCGGTTACAGCGCACCCTTCGTGGAGGGGATGCCGGTCTCGCGAGGGTCGAGCGCCACGGCGTCGCGGAAGGCGCGCGCGAAGGCCTTGAACTGCGTCTCGACGATGTGGTGCGGCTCGCGACCGGCGAGCACGCGCACGTGCAGCGCGATGTGGGCGTGGAAGGCGATGGTCTCGAACACGTGCTTGGTCAGCGAGCCGAGGTAGGAGACCCCCGAGCCGCCGAGCTGCACGTACTGCTGGCCCTCCGGCTCGCCGGTGTGCACGCAGTAGGGGCGTCCGGAGACGTCGACGACGGCCTGCACGAGCGCCTCGTCGAGCGGCACGGTGGCGTCGCCGAAGCGGCGCACGCCCCGCTTGTCGCCGAGCGCCTCGCGCAGCGCCTGACCCAGCACGATGGCGGTGTCCTCGACCGTGTGGTGGGCGTCGATGTGGACGTCGCCCTCGGTGCGCACCGTCAGGTCGAGGAGGGCGTGGCGGGCGAGCGCGGTGAGCATGTGGTCGTAGAAGCCGACGCCGGTGGAGATGTCGTGGCGGCCGGTGCCGTCGAGGTCGACCTCGACGATCACCTTGGACTCGCTGGTCTGCCGCTCGATGCGGGCGGTGCGGCTCATGCTCGGGCTCCGTCCAGGGGTGTGGTCAGGTGGGTGCGAAGGTCGCCGGTGACCTCGGTGAGGGCGGCGCGGAAGGCGGCCATCTCCTCCGGCGTGCCGACCGAGACCCGCAGCCAGCCGTCGGGGCCGGTCTCGCGGATGAGCACACCGTGGTCGAGCAGACCCTGCCAGACCGCGTGACGGTCGGCGAATCGTCCGAAGAGGCAGAAGTTGGCGTCCGAGTCGGCCACCTCGTGGCCCTGCTCGCGCAGCCAGGCGACGAGTGCGTCACGCTCGACCCGCAGGTCGTCGACGCGGCCGAGCAGCTCGGGGGCGTGGCGCAGCGCAGCCAGCGCGACGGCCTGGGTGACGGCCGAGAGATGGTAGGGCAGGCGCACCACCCGGATCGCGTCGCAGATCGCCGGGTCGGCCGCCAGGTAGCCGAGGCGCAGACCCGCCCCGGCGAAGGCCTTGCTCATCGTGCGCGTGACGACGA
Source organism: Nocardioides sp. (assembly GCF_964229035.1). Lineage (GTDB taxonomy): Bacteria > Actinomycetota > Actinomycetes > Propionibacteriales > Nocardioidaceae > Nocardioides. The sequence goes on from NZ_CAXRAZ010000001.1 coordinate 23,479, forward strand.
GGTTGCGGTGCTCGGGGAGCATCGCGAGGGCGCTGGGCACGCCCGCACGCCGGAACTCGCCGTAGGCCTCGTCGACCACGACGATGCCGCCGCCGGCCGCAGCCGTGGCGCGGCACAGCAGGTCGACCGCCGCGGGCTCGAGTGCGGTGCCCGTGGGGTTGTTCGGGCTCGGCAGCAGGACGACGCTCGGCCGCTCGGCCTCGATGAGGGCACGGGCGGCGTCCAGGTCGAGGCTGAAGTCCTCGGCGCGGCGGCCAGCCACCCAGCGGGTGCTGGTGTCGCGGGCGTACTCGGGGTACATCGAGTAGGTCGGGGCGAAGCTGACCGCGGTGCGACCCGGGCCACCGAAGGCCTGGAGCAGCTGGAGCATGACCTCGTTGGAGCCGTTGGCCGCCCACACCTGGGCGGGGACGATCCCGTGCGGGGTGTCGCGCGAGAGGTAGGCGGCCAGGGCCTCGCGCAGGGCGACGAACTCGCGATCGGGGTAGCGGTTCAGGGTCGCTGCCGCCTCGGCCGCGGCGCTCGCGATGTCGTCGATGCACGCCGGCGAGGGCCCGTAGGGGTTCTCGTTGACGTTGAGCTGCACCGGCGCCTGCTCGAGGGAGAGCTGCGGCGCGCCGTAGGGCTCGATGCCTCGCAGTTCCTCCCGCAGCGGCGGCCAGCTCACGACCCGGCCCCGCGCGTGCGGATGCTCACCGCGGCGCCGTGCCCGGGGAGGTCCTCGGCCTCGGCGAGGGTCACGACGTGGTCGGCGACGTCGGCCAGGCCCTGGGCGGAGTACTCGATGACGTGGATCGACTTGGTGAACGCGCGCACCGACAGGCCCGAGGAGTGGCAGGCGCAGCCGGCGGTGGGCAGCACGTGGTTGGAGCCCGCGCAGTAGTCGCCGAGGCTCACCGGCGCGTGCGGGCCGACGAAGATGGCGCCCGCGTTGCGCACGCGCGCGGCCCAGCCGGGCGCATCCTCGGTGTGGATCTCGAGGTGCTCGGCGGCGTAGGCGTTGATGACGTCGAGGCCCTGCTCGAGGTCGCGCACGAGCACGATGCCGGACTGGGGGCCGGTGAGGGCGGTGTGGATGCGCTCGTGGTGCCGGGCCAGCGGCACCTGGCGGTCGAGCTCGGCGTCGACGGCTGCGGCCAGCTCCTCCGAGGGCGTGACCAGCACGGCTGCGGCGGCCGGGTCGTGCTCGGCTTGGCTGATGAGGTCGGCCGCCACGAACCCGGCGTCCGCGGTGGCGTCGGCGAGGATCGCGATCTCGGTGGGACCGGCCTCGGAGTCGATGCCGACCTGGCCCTTGAGCAGGCGCTTGGCGGTGACGACCCAGATGTTGCCGGGCCCGGTGATGAGGTCGACGCGGGGCACCCGTCGGGCCGGATCGGCGTCGTCGAGGCCGTAGCCGAACATCGCGATCGCCTGGGCGCCGCCGACGGCGTAGACCTCGTCGAGGCCGAGCAGCTCGCAGGCCGCGAGGATCGTGGGGTGCACCGAGCCGCCGAACTCCTTCTGCGGCGGGCTGGCGAGGGCGATCGACTCGACGCCGGCCACCTGCGCCGGCACGGCGTTCATGAGCACGCTCGACACCAGCGGCGCGAGACCGCCGGGCACGTAGAGGCCGACCCGGCCGACCGGCACCTTGCGGTGTGTGACCCTCGCGCCAGGGGCGAGGTCGGTGACGGCGTCGCGCTCGAGCTCAGCGGCACAGGTGGCGCGCAGGCGGCGCACCGACTCCTCCAGACCCGCGCGGATGGCCGGGTCGAGGTCCTCGAGGGCCTGCTTCAACGCCGAGGCGGGCACGCGGAGGTCGTCGACCAGCACGCCGTCGAAACGCTCGCCGAGCGAGCGCACGGCGTCCACACCGCCGGTGCGGACCTCCTCGCAGATCGCATGCACCGCGGGCACCGCCGCCTCGATGTCGAAGTCGGCGCGGGGCACGGCTGCGCGGTAGTCGACGGCGGGGCCGGCCTCGCGCAGGTCGATGCGACGGATGAGGGCCATGGCCCCGATTCTACGGTCGGCGCGCCCGCGGCCCCGCGGCGGCGTCCAGCGTCGTCCACGCCCTAGGGTGGACGACGTGAGCGACCGGCTGCCGATGTACCCGCTCGACGCGGTGGTCTTCCCCGGCGCCCGGCGCTTGGTGCGGGTCACCGACGACCGCTACCGCGCCCTCGTGCACCACCTGCTGCGCCGCAGCGATCCGACCGAGCGGCTGCTCGGCACGGTGGCCATCCGCGAGGGCTACGAGCTCGGCGAGCACGGCGCCCAGTCCCTGTTCCGGGTCGGCGTGCGCCTGCAGCTCACGGCCGCGCGGGAGCGGCCCGACGGCAGCTTCGACATCGAGGTGCTCGGCCGCGACCGCCTGCAGCTCGACCGCCTGCTCACCACCGGCGACTTCCCCGTCGGTGAGATCACCCCCCTGCCGGAGCAGCGCTCCGTCGTCCACCCCGAGGTGGTGGAGCGCGCGCGGGCCACCTACCTGGCCTACCGGGTGGTGGTCGCCGACATCGTGGCCGGCCGCGGTGGGTTGCTCACCGACGGTTTCGAGCCCGAGTTCACCGAGGACGACGACCTCTACGAGCCCGACGGCGGTGAGCCCGGCGCGTTCGCCGTGCTGGACGACGACACCGGCCACGACCCCCTCCCCCGCGACCCGGACTACCTGGCGTGGGCGATCGCAGCGGGCACGGCGCTGCCGCTTGGTGAGCGCCAGCAGCTGCTCGAGGCCACCGACGCGCAGGAGCGGCTCGCGCTGGCCACCGACCTGGTGCGCGGCGAGCTGATGGCGATGAACGTGATCGCCTCGCTGCCCGCCACCGAGGTGGCGCGCACGCGCTGGTCGCCCAACTGAGTCCGGATCAGCCGAGCAGGCGCGCGCAGAGCCGACCGACGTCGGCGAGGGGTGCGTCGGAGGTGGGAGCGCCCGGTTGCTCGGCACGGGTCAGACAGGCGATCACGACCGGGGAGCCGTCCGGCGTCCACGCGACCCCGACGTCGTTGCGGGTGCCGTAGTCGCCCGACCCGGTCTTCTCCGCGATGGTCCAGCCGCGCGGCAGTCCCGCACGCAGCGCGGCTCGGCCCGTGGTGCTCGACCGCAACCACCCGAGGAGCCGCGCGCGCTCGCGCGGTCGCAGGGTGGGGCCGAGGAGGAGCGCACCATGGGTGTGCGCGGCCGCCCGCGGCGTCGTGGTGTCGACCGCGCTCCCCGGCTCCCAGTCGTTGAGGTCCGGTTCCCAACGCGTCAGGGTGGTGATCCGGTCGCCGACCGAGCGGGCGAGCTCGCCCACGGCAGCAGGGCCGCCCACCAGACCGAGGAGGAGGTTGCCCGCGGCGTTGTCGCTCTCGGCGACGGCCGCCTCGCACACCTCGGCGACGCGGGGCACGTACCCGCGCCGCTGCCACTCCTCCATGCGCACGGCATAGCCGGAGCCCGCGACCAGGGACGGCGGCCAGTGGGCCGGACGTTCGAGGATCCTGCGGTCCGGGCTCGTGAGGTGGCCCGCCAGCACGGCACCGACCGCCAGCGTCTTGAAGGTGGAGCACATCGCGAACCGCTCGTCGGGCCGGTGCACCAGCGTGCGCCCGGAGCCAAGGTGGTGGGCGACCACACCGATGCGGCGCCCGTGGGCCTGCTCGATCGCGAGCACCTGCGGATGGACCGGGCCGCCGTCGGCGTGGGGCGGGCGGCCTACGGCGACCGGGCCGGCGCTCGCCGCGGCCGGGCCCGGTCGGTTGACGGCGGCGCCTGCGCCGCTCAGACCAACGGCCACGGCGGAGCCGGCGAGCAGGAGGCTCCGTCGGGTGGTGGCCCCCTGACGAGTCGTGGCGGGAGGTGCGGTGGGATCGACGGGCTGCGACGGATGCGGTTCGGTCATGCCTCGACCCTGCCGCGGCGCAGGATGCCCGCGCCAAGACGATCAGGGGCCCATCCATGCACGATGCGTATGGTCGGGCGGGTGGATGTCCCCGAGGCCCTCGCCACCTTCGTCGCGGTGGCCCGCGAGCGCAGCTTCACCCGCGGGGCGGCCCGGCTGGGCCAACCCCAGCCGGTCGCGAGCCGACGGGTGGCGGCGCTCGAACGCCGGTGGGGCGTGGCCCTCCTGCAACGATCGTCGCGCAGCGTGTCCCTGACCCCGGAGGGCGAGCGTCTGCTCCCGCTCGCCGAGGAGGTGCTCGCCGCACTCGACCGCATCGAGGCGCTCTTCACGGCGGCACCCGAGCGGCTGGTGCTCGCCGTGCCGGCCGCGGTCGATGCTCGCACCCGCGCCACCGTGCGCCGCGGCCTCCCGCGACGGCGGGTCGAATTCGTGGTCGTCGACGCCGACCAGCGCGAGCGCCACCTCGCCCACGGGGGTGCCCACCTCGCGCTGACGCCCGTCGCCGGCGACGCCGGCGACCTCGTGGTGCCGCTCGGTCTCGTGGGTCACCCCGGGGCCCGACTGCGGTGGTCCTCGCTGCGCCGCCCCCTGCGCCCGCGCGGTGAGCGGCCGCGGCGCATCCACCTGCGCGCCGAGGACGACGTGCCCGCGGTCCGCGAGCCCGTGCGGGCCGCCGCGGCCGAGGCCGGCCTGCGGGCCGACCAGGTGGTCGTGGGCACCGGCGAGGCGGAGGCGTGGACCAGCGTGCACGAGTGGGACGACGTCGTGGTCGCGACCCGCGCGGAGGCCGAGCGGGAGGCGCTGGAGTTCTTCGAGCCGGACCGCGTCGGGCTCCGCCGCGGGTACCGCCTGCTCGGCGACGGCGGTCTGGGTCGCGACGACCGCACCGCGCTCGTCCGGCGCCTCGCCCGCGGGCTCGGCGGGGAGCCGCTCGGAGGCGGCCGGTGAGGCGGGAGGATCGCGCCCGCCTGATCGCCGACGTCGAGCGCGAGTGGGCCGCGGCGGGCCTGCGCGGATCCTTCCTGGCGCGCGACCTGCGCACCGGCCGCGAGATCGGCCTGCGGGCCCACGAGGCGTGGCCGCTCGCATCGGTGGTCAAGCTGCCCCTCGCGGCCGTCGTCCTCGATGCCTTCACTCGCGGGGAGGCGCGCCCCGACGAGCAGGTGGTGCTCGACGTCGCTGACCGCACCGCCGGCCCCACCGGCATCGCCCTGCTGCGCCATCCGTGCCGGGTGGCGCTGGAGGACCTCGTGCGACTCGCGCTCGCACTCAGCGATAACGCCGCCGCCGATGCCCTGTTCGAGAGGTGGGGTCCCGCCGAGGTCACCGCTCGGCTCCGCTCGCTGGGGGTGGAGGATGCGGTCGTGCGCCACCCGATGCGTTCGCTCTACGGCACGTCGCGCCTGGTCCACTCGGTGGGGCTCGACATCGCCGTGCGCGGAGGCGGCCCGGACGGCGACCACGTCATCGACGAGCTTGCCGTCGACCGCGCCAACGTCGGCACCGCGAGCGGACTGGTCGGCCTGCTGGACGCCGCATGGGCCGATCGTCTCGGCTCGCCCGGCGTCGGCCCGCGGCTGCGCGAGATGCTCGGCCACCAGACGACCCGTCACCGCCTCGCCTCCGAGCTGGTCAGCGACACCGTGCGGGTGCGGTCGAAGACCGGCACCTTCCTGAGCCTGCGCCACGAGGTGGGTGTCGTCGAGGCGGTGGACGCCGACGATGACGCCGGCCGCGCACCCGTGGCGATCGCGATGCTCACCCGGTGCGCCGTCCCGGCGATCGAGAACATCGAGGCCGATCTGGCCATCGGGCAGACCGCGCGGATGATCGTCGAGGCGCTCCAGGACGCGGGCGACCGGCACGACCGGCACGACCAGCACGACTCAGGAGGACGACGATGACGCGATCGCGACGAGGCGCCCCCGGAGCAGGTGGCACGCCCGCCACGGCGGCGCTCACCGCCGCCGGTGTCGCGTTCACCCTGCGCGAGTACGACCACGACCCGCGGGCCACCTCGTTCGGGGAGGAGGCGGCCGCGGCCCTCGGCGAGGCGCCCGCGAAGGTGTTCAAGACGCTGCTCGCCGACCTCGACGGCTCCCTCGTCGTCGGCGTCGTGCCGGTCACCGGGCAGCTCGACCTCAAGGCGCTCGCGCGCGCCCTCGGGGGCCGGCGTGCCGCGATGGCCGACCCCCGGGCGGCGGAGCGCTCCACCGGCTACGTGGTGGGCGGGATCTCCCCCATCGGCCAGCGGCGGCGGCTGCCGACGGCTCTCGACGCCAGCGCGCTCGAGCACGGCACCGTGCTGGTCTCGGGTGGACGACGCGGGCTGGACGTCGAGCTCGCCCCCGCCGATCTGCAGCGCCTCACCGACGCCGTGGTCGCGCCGATCGCCCGAGCGTGATCCGGCCGCAACCTTCCCGTAGCGTGCGGGCGCCACGCTGGCGCTCGTGACCTCCCTGCCGCCCGCGCTGCTGAGCGCTTCCGATCCCGCCCTCGCCCATCGCGTGCTCGACGTGATCGAGCACGACGTGGTGCCGCTGACCGCGCGGGGCGTGGCTCGCGGCGACAAGGTGTTCGGGGCGGCGCTGCTGCGCAAGGACGACCTGTCGCTGGTGCTGGCCGAGACCAACCACGAGACCGCCAACCCGCTCTTCCACGGCGAGGTGCACACGCTCGTGCGCTTCTACTCGCTGCCGTCGAGCGATCGCCCGGCCACCTCGGAGCTGCTCTTCGTCTCGACGCACGAGCCCTGCTCGCTGTGCCTGAGCGCGATCACGTGGTCGGGTTTCGACGCGATCGTCTATCTCTTCACCCACGAGGACTCGCGCGACAGCTTCGCGATCCCGCACGACCTGCGGATCCTGCAGGAGGTGTTCGGCACGGTCGACTACCGGCGCGACAACGCCTTCTTCACCGCGCGGTCGGTGGCCGAGCTGGGCGTGGACGACGCGCGGGTCGCCGAGCGCATCTCGGGCCTCTCCTCGCGCTACGCCGAGCTTTCCGCGACCTATCAGACCTCGCGCGGCGGCAGCGGCATCCCGCTGCCCTGAGCGGTCGGCAGCGAGGTGGCGAGCTGGGCACGACGCTCGGTGCTGCCCAGCGCGAGCATCACCACCAGGAAGCCCGCGGAGCCGGCCACCGGCCACATCAGCCACGGCACGGTGACGCCGACCGTGCTGCCCTCCGGACCGATCTGCGCCTGGGCGAGGCTCAGGTGGCCGGGCAGCCGGGTGCCGATGGCGACCTCCTTCGCCTTCTCCTGGGGATCGGGCGGGCTCTGGGCCTGCCCGATCACGGTGCTGAGGGCTGCGGCGATCACGCCGCCGAGGAGCACCGCGCCCAACCCCGCGAGCGGACGACGCCGGGCGAGCCACCCGCCGACCAGGCCGAGCAGCACGCCGAGCCCGAGCGCCAGGACGACGTACTCCGCCGTGCCGCTGAAGTCGCGCGCCACGCCGGGGTCGAACGGGTCGGGGTACCAGGCCGGGCCGGCGTCGGTGCGGTAGATGCGACCGCTCGGTGCGGGGCCCCACCAGCGCCACCACAGCCAGCCGCCGAGGGCGCCGAGCGCGGCGCCCAGCACCACGGTGGCGCCGAGGGCGGCCAGTCCCGAGCGGGCCGCCGAGGTGTCGAGGGGCTGGTGATCGGCCGCGGATTCGGCCTGGGCGCCGCTCATGCGCCGAGGCACCCGGGCCCGAGCAGCTGCTTGAGGTCGGCGAAGAGCGCAGGAGTGGGCGTCACCCTGAGATTGTCCCCCAGGCGCATGAGCTTGGTGGACTCGCGGCTCAGCAGCTGCAGGCGCACCTCGGTGAGCCCGGGGTGCGTCACGAGCACCTCGCGCAGTTGCTGGACCACCGGGCCGGTGCAGCGGGTGGAGGGCAGCGAGATGACCACGGGGCCGTCGCTGCCGCGCTCGAGGTCGGGCACCGTGACCTCCTGGCCGCGCAGCTGCGGCGTCTCGCGCTCCTTGTCGAGCTGACCTCGCACCCGGATGATCGCGTCGTCGGTGAGGTAGGGGGCCGCCAGGCGGTAGGAGCTCGGGAACAGCAGCACCTCGACCGCACCTTCGAGGTCCTCGAGGGTGACGGTGGCCCAGGGGTCGCCGTTCTTGGTGATCTTGCGCTGGATGGAGGTCACCAGGCCCGCGACCGTGACGGTGGCGTTGTGGGGGCGGTCCTCGTCGGTGACCAGCTGGCCGATGGTGCAGTCGGTGCCGTTGGACAGCACGTGCTCCAGGCCGAGCAGCGGGTGGTCGGAGACGTAGAGGCCGAGCATCTCGCGCTCGTGGCCGAGCAGGGTCATCTTGTCCCACTCGTCGAGGTCGGGGATCGCCACGCTCACCCCGAAGCCACCGAAGCCGCCCGCGTCGTCGTCGTCCCCGAGGCCGGCGAACAGCGAGTCCTGACCGATCGCCTCGTTGCGCTTGATGTCGACGTACTGGTCGACCGCCGTCTCGTGCACGGCCACCAGTGGACGACGGCGGTGCTTCATGTCGTCGAAGGCGCCGGCCTTGATGAGGGAGTCGATGACGCGCTTGTTGCAGACCGTGGCCGGCACCTTGGAGAGGAAGTCGTTGAAGTCGGTGAAGCGGCCCTGGCTGGTGCGTGCCTCCACGATGCCGTCGACGACGTTGGACCCGACGTTGCGCACGGCGGTGAGGCCGAAGCGGATGTCGCGGCCGACGGCGGTGAAGTTGTGCGCCGACTCGTTGACGTCGGGCGGCAGCACCTGGATCTTCATGCGGCGACACTCGTTGAGGTAGATCGCCATCTTGTCCTTGTCGTCCTTCACCGAGGTGAGGAGCGCGGCCATGTACTCCGTGGGGTAGTTGGCCTTGAGGTAGGCGGTCCAGTAGGTGATGACGCCGTAGGCGGCCGAGTGCGACTTGTTGAAGGCGTAGTCGGCGAAGGGGACGAGGATCTCCCAGAGCTTCTTCACCGCATCCAGCGGGTAGCCGCGCTCGAGCATGCCGGCCTCGAAGCCGGCGTACTGCTTGTCGAGCTCCTCCTTCTTCTTCTTGCCCATCGCGCGACGCATGTTGTCGGCGGCGCCCAGGGAGAAGCCGGCGAGCACCTGCGCGATCGCCATCACCTGCTCCTGGTAGACGATCAGGCCGTAGGTCTCGCCCAGCACGGGCTCGAGGGCCTCCGCCAGGGCGGGGTGGATGGGCTCGATCGGCTCGCGGCCGTTCTTGCGACGCGCGTACTTGTTGTGCGAGTCCGCACCCATCGGGCCGGGCCGGTAGAGCGCGGAGACGGCCGTGATGTCGGCGAAGGTGTCGGGCAGCATCGAGCGCAGCAGGGCCCGCATGCCGCCACCGTCGAGCTGGAAGACGCCGAGCGTGTCGCCGCGCCCCATCAGCTCGTAGGTGGCCCGGTCGTCGAACGGCAGCTCCTCGAGGACGACGTCGACGTCGCGGTTGGCCTTGATGTTGAGCAGGGCGTCCTCGAGGATGCGGAGGTTCGACAGGCCGAGGAAGTCCATCTTGACCAGGCCGAGCGACTCGCACATCGGGTAGTCGAACTGGGTGATCACGGCGCCGTCCTGGGGGCGCATCATGATCGGGACGACGTCGGTGAGCGGCTCGCTCGACATGATCACGCCCGCGGCGTGCACGCCCCAGTTGCGGATCTGGCCCTCGAGTCCGAGCGCCGTCTGGTAGATCGTGCGGACCTCGGCGTCGGACTCGTAGAGGGCGCGGAACTCGCCGCCGTCGTTGTAGCGCTTGTGCTCGGGGTTGAAGAGCTCCTTGAGCGGCACGCCCTTGCCCATGACGTCGGCCGGCAGCGCCTTGGTGATCTTGTCGGAGATCGCGAAGCCGTGGTCGAGCACGCGCGCGGCGTCCTTGATGGCCGCCTTGGACTTGAGCCGGCCGAAGGTGGCGATGTAGGCGACCTTGTCGCTGCCGTACTTCTCGGTGACGTAGTTGATGACCTCGGCGCGGCGCTGGTCGTCGAAGTCGATGTCGAAGTCGGGCATCGAGGGACGCTCGGGGTTGAGGAAGCGCTCGAAGAACAGACCGTGCTCCAACGGGCACAGGTCGGTAATGCGCAGCGCGTAGGCGGCGATCGAGCCGGCGCCCGAACCGCGGCCGGGCCCGACGCGGATGCCGTTGTCCTTGGCCCACTGGATGAAGTCGGCGACCACGAGGTAGTAGCCGCAGTAGCCCTTCTGGGCCACGATCGCGAGCTCCATCTCGACGCGGTCGCGCACCTCCTGGGTGAGCGCCTCGCCCGGGTAGCGCGACTCGATGCCCCGCCAGACCTCCTTGCGGAACCAGGAGTCCTCGGTCTCACCGGCCGGGATGTCGGCCTTGGCCATGTAGCCGCCGGTGGACTCGGTGAACTGCACCTCGCAGCGCTCGGCGATGGCGAGGGTGTTGTCGCAGGCCTCGGGCATGCCGAAGCGGTCGGCCCACAGCTCGCGCATCTCGGCGGCGGACTTGATGTAGTAGCCGCCCCCGTCGAACTTGAGGCGGTTGGTGTCGGAGAGCCGCTTGCCGGAGGCGACGCAGATGAGGGCGTCGTGGGCGTCGGCGTCCTCGGGGTTGTTGTAGTGGGAGTCGTTGGTGGCGATCGGCGGGATGTTGAGCTCGCGCCCGAGGCGCAGGAGGTCGTCGCGCACCCGCTTCTCGATGCTGATGCCGTGGTCCATCAGCTCGAGGAAGACGTTGTCGCGCCCGAAGATCTCCTGCAGCTCGCCGGCCTCGCGCACGGCCTCGTCCCACTGCCCGAGCCGCAGGCGGGTCTGGATGGCGCCGCTGGGGCAGCCGGTGGAGACGATGAGGCCCTTGCTGTGCTCGGCGAGGATCTCCTTGTCCATGCGCGGCTTGTAGAAGTAGCCCTCGAGGCTCGAGCGCGAGGAGAGCCGGAAGAGGTTGTGCATGCCCTCGGTGCTCTCGGCCCACATCGTCATGTGGGTGTAGGCGCCGCCGCCGGCGACGTCGTCGCCGCCCTCCTCGGCCAGGTCGCCCTTGCCCCACCGCACCCGGCGACGCTCGCCTCGGGCGGTGCCGGGGGTGATGTAGGCCTCGATGCCGATGATCGGCTTGACGTCGTACTTCTTGGCCTTGGAGTAGAAGTCGTAGGCGCCGTGGAGGTTGCCGTGGTCGGTCATCGCGATCGACGACATCCCGAGGTCGCGCACGCGCGAGAACAGGCCGTCGAGCAGCGAGGCCCCGTCGAGCATGGAGTACTCGGTGTGGACGTGCAGGTGAGCGAAATCCCCGGCGTCAGCAGCCATGTGCGGTTCGCGACTCCTCGAGAAGAGAGATGGACGTGTGGGCCCTCGGGGAAGAGGACCAGACTACGTGAACGGACGCCCGGATCGTGCCAGGAGGGTCCGACACAGATCGGCGTCCGAGTGGCGCCGACCCATACCGACGGATCAGCGCCCGGGCCACTCGAGCCGGACGTCGGGAGCCCGCTCCTCGTTGCCCGAGCCGTCGGTGGTCTCGTGCTCGACGAGGCCGTGACGGGCGTAGAAGGCTCGCGCGGGGGCGTTGGAGGCGAAGACCCAGAGGCCGAAGCCGTCGGGGCGCAGGCCCTTGACCAGGTCGAGGAGCGCCGAGCCCACCCCGCGGCCCTGGGCCGCGGGCAGCACGTAGAGGTCGTCGAGCCACTCGCGCTTCACCTCGGCGAACCCGAGGAGCCTCGCGGTGGCGGCGTCCTCGGCCACCCACGTCTCGCGGCCGTCGGCGAGGTCGATCGCGGAGTAGAAGGCAAGGACGTCGGACCGCGGGTGCATCGGCGACGGCATCGCCGGCGCGGCGGCCACCCGCGCCGCCCAGAACAGCTCCCCGATCTCGACGAGGTCGGCCGGTTCGGCCGGGCGCAGCACCAGGTCGGGCGGGTCGGCGTCAGTGGCTCGCACGGATGGTCTCGAGGGCGGCCGCGAGGTCGTCGGGGTAGCTCGAGGAGAAGGTGACGTACTCCCCCGTGCCCGGGTGCTCGAAGCCGAGGCGCACGGCGTGCAGCCACTGCCGCTCGAGCCGCACGCGGCGGGCGAGGGCCGGATCGGCGCCGTAGGTGAGGTCGCCGACGCACGGATGCTTCATGGCGCTCATGTGCACGCGGATCTGGTGGGTCCGACCGGTCTCGAGGTGCACCTCGAGCAGGCTGGCGAAGCGGTGGGCCTCGAGGGTCTCGTAGTGCGTGACGCTCGCGCGGCCGTCGTCCATGACGGCGAACTTGTAGTCGTGCTTCGGGTGGCGACCGATGGGGGCGTCGATCGTGCCCTCGAGCGGATCGGGGTGGCCCTGCACGAGCGCGTGGTAGGTCTTGTCGACGGTGCGCTGGCGGAAGGCGTTCTTGAGCACCGAGTAGGCGTGCTCGGACTTGGCGATCACCATCACGCCCGAGGTGCCGACGTCGAGGCGCTGGACGATGCCCTCACGCTCCTTGGCCCCCGAGGTGGAGATCCGGAAGCCGGCTCCGGCGAGGTGGCCGACGACGGTCGGGCCGCGCCAGCCGGGCGAGGGGTGGACGGCGACTCCCACGGGCTTGTCGATCACCACGATGGCGTCGTCGTCGTGGATGATCCCGATGCCCTCGACGATCTCGGGCACGATCTCCAGCGGGTCGGACTCCGCGGGGATCTCGACGTCGAGCTGCGCGCCCGCCCAGACCCGCTCGCTCTTGCCGCTGACGGCCGCCCCCTCGAGGACGACGCGCCCCTGCGCGACCAGCTCGGCGGCACGGGTCCGCGAGACACCGAACAGCTGCGCCATGGCGACGTCGATGCGCTCGCCCTCCAGGCTCTCGGGCACCGCGAGGCTGCGGTGGTCGACCTGCGTCATCGGCCCTCCTCCGCGGCCGGTGCGGCCGGCGCGTCGTCGTCGGCCGCACTCTCGGCGTCGCTCACGCGTCGTCCGTCCATCCCGATACCGCGCAGCACCTGCAGCAGGATGAGGGCGACGCCGACGTTGATGCACACGTCGGCGATGTTGAACACCGGCCAGTTCGGCAGCATGAGGAAGTCGACGACGTGGCCGCGGAACGGGGCCGGGTCGCGGAAGATCCGGTCGACCAGGTTGCCGGTGATGCCGGCCAGGAGCAGGCCGAGTGCGACCGCCCAGATGCGGTCGACCAGGCGGCGGCTGATGAAGAGCACGACACAGGTCGCCACGATGGCCAGCACGCTCAGGCCGGCGGTGAAGCCGGTGCCCAGGCTGAACGCGGCGCCCGGGTTGTAGGTGAGGTGCAGCTGCAAGATCGTGCCGATGACCTGGATGTCGGGTCGGCCCTCGAGGTGGTGCTCGGCGAGCGCCTTGGTGACCTGGTCGACGCCCAGCATCACCGCCGCGATCACGGCGAAGATCCGCCACACCCGCGGGGCGGCGAGGCGTCCGGCGCCCCCGCGCACGGTGTCGTCAGGGGCGGGCGGAGGTGGGGTGGACGCGTCTTCCATGGCGGGGCCGAGTCTCCCACACGGGCGGGCACCGCACCCAAGCGCGAGGACCGCCCGCGGGGCGGCCCATCGCACGAGCGGTCAGCGACGCTCCTCGCGCTGCTTGCACGCCATGCAGAGCGTCGCGCGCGGGAAGGCCATCAGACGCAGCTTGCCGATCGCCTGCCCGCAGGACTCGCACACGCCGTAGGTGCCGTCGGCGATACGCGCCAGCGCCCGGTCGATCTGGGCGAGCTTCTCGCGCTCGTGGTTGACGACGGTGAGCTCGTGGTCGCGCTCGAAGCTGGTGGCACCCACGTCGGCCTGGTCCTGGCCGGCACCGTCACCGGGGTTGCGCAGCAGGCCCGAGAGGTCGGCCTCCTGCTCGGCGAGGATCTGCGTGCTGTGCTCACGCTGCTCGTTGAGCTCGGCCAACACCTCGGCGAGCTCCTCGCTCGACCACGCGTCCTCGGTCTCGAGGACGACGAGCGACGCGCTGTCGGCGTTCGCAGCGGGGGCGGGGGTCTTCTCGGCGGGGGCCTTGGTCACCGGGTTCACCTCGGTCGTCGTGGGGGGCGGCGCGTCGGTGGACGACGCCTTCTCGGGCGATGCAGGAGCAGTCTTGCGGGCCGATCCAACTTCGGGGTCGACCGCGGCCTTCTTGGCGGGCGCCGCCTTCTTCGCGGGCGCGGCCTTCTTCGCGGGCGCGGCCTTCTTCGCGGGCGCGGCCTTCGTCGCGGGCGCGGCCTTCTTCGCGGGCGCAGCCTTCTTCGCGGGCGCGGACGCTGCGGGCGCCGCAGCGGGCTTCTCCGGCGCGGGGGCCGCCTTGCGCGGACGGATGATCTTGCGCGCGGCCGACGCGGCCTGACCGGCGAGGGACTTCTTGGTGCGGGCCATGGTGGCCTCCTCATCAGACGGCCCGGGCCTCACCCGCGGGCGAGCGTGAGGCTAGCGGCTGAGCCCGACGGCTCCAAGCAGCCACACCGCACGACGTCGGCGACTGCTGACCCGGGCGTGCGCAGGACAGGCCCGGAAAAGCACGTCGGCCGGCCCCGCGGGGCCGGCCGAGGTGGTGGAGCGGGTGCGCCTCAGGCGTCGTCCTCACCGAGGATCGAGCGCAGGCGCTTGGGTGCCGGCGACTCCTCGGCGGGGGCGAGGGTGTCGCCCGGGGTCTGCAGCGACTCGAGCTGCTGGGTGAAGTAGCTCTTGAGACGCGAGCGGTACTCGCGCTCGAAGGAGCGCAGCGTCTCGACCTCGGCGGAGAGCTTGTCGCGCTCCTTCTCGAGGTCGCCGAAGAGCTGGGTGCGGCGCTCGGCGGTCTCGCTGTCGAGCATCTCCGCGCGCGTGCGGGCGTCGGACTCGAGGCGGTCGGCCTTGACCTTGGCCTCGGACTCCAGGCGCTCGGCCTTGGTGCGGGCCTCGCCGACGATCTTGTCGGCCTCGTTCTTGGCGTCCTCGACGAGCTCGTCGGCGTTGCGCGTGGCGATCTCGAGAAGACGCGCAGCCGCGTTGGAGGCCTCGGGCACCGTCTCGACGCGGATGGTCTCGACCCCACCATTCGCGACGGGGGCGGGCGCGGCCACTGGAGCCGGCGCGACCACGGGGGCCGGGGGCTCGGGGGCGATCTCGGGCACCTTCGTCAGCTGCGTGGGCACATCGAAGGAGGCGGCACTGCCCGCCTGGGCAGCCGCGAGCTTGGCGCGGAGGTCGTCGTTCTCCTGGGTCAGGCGGGCCAGCTCGGCCTCCACCTCATCAAGGAACTGGTCGACCTCGCCCATGTCGTAGCCCTCGCGCAGCCGGACCGGCGTAAAGCGCTTGTTGCTCACGTCCTCAGGCGTCAGCGGCATGACCTCACCTATCTTCGCAGAACTTCACAGGACACTCTGTCCCACCGAACCTTAGCGCCTGCCTCGGCGATGGCCGCATCAACCTGCCGAGACAGGTGGGACCGGTGGGACGAAGCCCGCGCGGGAACGGCGTCAGAGCAGGAGCGTCGAGCGGTTCACCGAGAGCAGGATGTAGGCCACGATCATCACGAGGATGAAGCTGAGGTCGAGGGAGAAGTTGCCGATGCGGATCGGCTTGATCACCCGACGCAGGCCGTTCACCGGCGGGTCGGTGACGGTGTAGGAGGCCTCCAGCAGCACCAGCACCGGGCCGCGGGGTTCCCAGGCGCGCGCGAACACCAGCACCCAGTCGGTGATGAAGCGGATCCACAGGAACGCGATGAAGGCGAACAGGACGCTCTCGATGATCCAGCCCACGGTCGTCACGCCCTCAAACTACCGGGTGGCCCCGAACGCGGACGCGCCGACACCGGTTCGGTGTCGGCGCGTCGTGTGCGCTGCGGGCGGCACGGGGCCGCGTGCGGTCAGCTCTGGTTGAAGAACCCGTCGGTGGCGATGCGCTGCTTGTCCTCGGCGGCGACGGTGACGTTCGGCGGCGAGAGCAGGAAGACCTTGTTCGTGACCCGCTCGATGCTGCCGCGGGTGGCGAAGATGAGGCCGGCGGCGAAGTCGACCAGGCGCTTGGCGTCGGCGTCGTTCATCTCGCTGAGGTTCATGATCACCGGGATGCCCTCGCGGTACTGCTCCCCCACGGCGCGCGCATCGTTGTAGGTGGTGGGGTGCAGCGTCGTGATGCGCGAGAGCTCGGCGACCATGGACGCCGGCGCCGCGGCCACGGGACGGTGGGCGGCGAGGTCGGCGACGGGGGCCGGTGCGACCGATCGCATCGCCGGCTCCTTGCGGAGCCGGTCGGCGCGCTGATCGCGCGCCGGCGCCTGCTCGGTGGTCTCGTCGTCGTACTCGTCGTAGCCGGTGTCCTCCAGCAGGCCGAGGTACTCGCCGATCCTGCGCATCGCACCGCTCATGACTGTTCGCCTCCGTGATTGCTGCCCGTGCGGGCATCGATTGGTTCGGACATTACTGGACTGTCGGGCGTGATCCGAGGACCGCGGAGCCGACGCGCACGTGTGTCGCGCCGATCGCCACGGCCTCCTCGAGGTCGCCGCTCATGCCGGCCGAGAGCACGGTGGCCTGCGGGTGGTGGGCCAGGAACCTGGCGCGGATGTCGGCGAGCCGGGCGAAGGCCGCCGCCGGCTCCTCACCCAGCGGCGCCACGGCCATGAGGCCGCGCAGCGCGAGGGAGTCGTGGGCGAGGACGGCCTCGCCCAGGGCGGCGAGGTCGTCGGGATCGGCACCGGCCCGGTGCTCGGTGCCCGGCGGGTCGAGGCTCACCTGGAGCAGCACCTCGACGACGCGGTCGGTCTCGGCCGCACCGCGGGCCAACCGGGCCACCAGCGAGTCGCGGTCGACCGACTCGACGACGTCGGCGTAACGCCCGACCGCAGCGGCCTTGTTGGACTGCAGACCGCCGATGAAGTGCCAGCGCACACCGAGGTCGTCGCAGTCCGCGGCCTTCGACTCCGCCTCCTGGTGCCGGTTCTCACCCACCTCGCGCACCCCGAGGCCGGCCAGCAGCCGCACGTCGGAGGCGGGGAAGAACTTCGTCACCACGACGAGGCCGACCTCCCCCGCGGGGCGTCCCGCAGCGGCCTCGGCCCGGGCGATGCGATCGCGCACCTGCTCGAGGTTGGCCTGCAACTCCGTCGCGCGGCTCATGCGGCCCACACCAGGCCTGCGAACCGACCCGCGGCCGATCCGTCACGACGGTAGGAGTGGAGGCCCGCGTCCTCCAGCGTGCAGGGACCGACCGCGACGGCCTCCACGTCGGCGGCCGCCAGCTGGGCCAGCACGCCCGCGCCGAGGTCGAGGGCGGCGGTGCCGGCCCGGGTGGTGGCCCGCGTGGCCGGCACGAGGTCGACGACCTCGCGCTGCATCGCCGCCGGCACCTCGTAGCAGCGACCGCACACGTGCGGCCCGACCCAGGCCCGCAGGCCACGGGCGCCGAGATCACGCATCGCCTCGACCGTGCGCGTGACCACGTCGAGGGCGACCCCGCGTCGTCCGGCGTGGGCGACCCCGAGCACCGCCTCGCCGTCACCGGCACCGCGCGCCGCGAGGACGACGGGCACGCAATCGGCCACGCGCACCATCAGCCCCACGCCGCGCAGGGTCGTGACCTGGGCGTCGGCGGTGGGCACGTCGTCGGCGACACCGACGGTGGGCACGACCTCCACCCGGTGGACGTCGGCCCCGTGCACCTGGTTGAGACGGGCGAAGGGCACCCCCGCGACCACCTCGAGCTCGTGGAGCGCCGAGGCGAACCCCTCGCGCGAGCCCTGGAGGTCGATCGAGGCGTCCGTGAACGCCACCTCGACCCGCGACGCCGCAGGGGCGTCGGGGTCGAGGAGGAACGACTCACGGAAGGAGAACACGGCTCACTTCAAGAAGTCGGGCACGTCGAGGTCGTCGTCGTCGAAGCTCATCGGCGCCGGCGTGCGGGCTCCGACGGGCTGAGGCGCCGGGGGCTCGGTGGGGCGCTCGGACCGGGCGGGAGCCGGGGCCTGCTGCTCGCGCGACTCGCCCTCGCGACGTGCCGGCGCCTGCTCCGGGCGGGCCGGGGCGGGCTGGGCCGCGCGGGGCGCGGTGGCCGCCGAGGCCGCGGGCCGACGCGCGGCGGCGTCGTCCTTGCGCTTGGGCAGGCCGCCGTCGAAGCCGGCGGCGATGACGGTGACGCGCACCTCGTCGCCGAGGGCGTCGTCGATGATGGTGCCGAAGATGATGTTGGCGTCCTCGTGCACGGCGTCGGCCACCATCGCGGCGGCCTCGTTGATCTCGAAGATGCCGAGGTCGGATCCGCCGGCGATCGAGAGCAGCACGCCGTGGGCTCCGTCGATGGAGGCCTCGAGCAGCGGGCTGCTGATGGCCATCTCGGCGGCCTGGAGGGCGCGGTCCTCGCCGCGGGCCGAGCCGATGCCCATGAGGGCCGAGCCGGCGTTGCTCATGACGGCCTTGACGTCGGCGAAGTCGACGTTGATCAGACCCGGGGTCGTGATGAGGTCGGTGATGCCGGAGACACCCTGCAGGAGCACCTGGTCGGCCTGCTTGAAGGCGTCGAGCATCGACACGTTGCGGTCGGAGATCTGCAGCAGCCGGTCGTTGGGGATGACGATGAGGGTGTCGACCTCCTCGCGCAGGCGCTCGATGCCCTCGTCGGCCGACTTCTTGCGGCGGGCGCCCTCGAAGGTGAAGGGCCGCGTCACGACGCCGATCGTCAGGGCGCCGAGGGAGCGGGCGATGCGCGCCACGACCGGCGCACCGCCGGGGCCCGTGCCGCCGCCCGCGCCCGCGGGCCCGAAGACCATGTCGGGGCCCTTGAGCACCTCCTCGATCTCCTCGGCGTGGTCCTCCGCGGCCTTGCCGCCCACGTCGGGGTTGGCACCCGCACCGAGACCGCGGGTGAGCTCGCGGCCGATGTCGAGCTTCACGTCCGCGTCGCTCATGAGCAGCGCCTGGGCGTCGGTGTTGATGGCGATGAACTCCACGCCCTTGAGCCCGACCTCGATCATCCGGTTGACGGCGTTCACGCCGCCGCCGCCGATGCCGACGACCTTGATGATGGCCAGGTAGTTCTGTGCAGCTGCCACGGCGGCTTCACCCTTCCGGTGGTGGACCCTGCGGGCCCGATGGTCTCGTCGGCGTACGTGGTGATCGAGGTGGTGGTGGGTCAGTGGTGCGGGCCGGCTTCCCCACCGGACCGATGTCCACAACCCTCACCCTCAAGCAGAGGGTTATAGTTATGTCAACCTCGTCGTGCCCATGACACTAGGCAGCGCGAGCGCCTGATCGACGCCGACACGCCGCGCGACGGCGTCCTGCAGGAAATCCCCGACCCCGGTCGGGGCCGTGCGGGCGGGAGGCGGGCGCGAGGCGGGCGCTCAGCGCGTGGTCGGCGCGCCGGGCACCGACACGTCGTACACCCGCGCGTCGCGGGTCAGCAGCGCGAGCAGCACGCGCGCCTTGTCCGACGACTGCTCCGCACTCCCCCAGCGCACCAGCCGACCACCGCGCAGGTGCAGCACGATCTCGTCGATCGTGCGCACCTCGAGGTAGTCGACCATCCGCGCCACGTCGGGGGCGAGGGCGGTGATCACCGAGGCCCCCTCCTGCAGGGCATCGCGATCCGCGGTGGCGCCGACGCGCATCCGCGGCAGCCCCTCCCGCGCACGGGAGGGGGCGGTGAAGGCGGTGCCGGCGGCATCGAGGGCGAGGCGTCGTCCGCCGAGCTCGAGGACGGCGACCGGCACGCGCTCGGTGACCTTGATGCTGATGCTGTGCGGCCAGCTGCGGGTGACGTCGACGTCCTTGACCGCCGCCAGCGACTCGACCCTGCGCTCCACCGAGGTGATGTCGACGCTCATGAGCGCCTCGCCCACGGGCACCTTCGCGGTGGCCAGCACCTGGTCGCGCGGGACCAGGCTCGTGCCCTCCACGCGCACCGACTCGGTGCGCAGCCAGGGTGAGAAGTACACGGCGTAGGTGGCGAACCCGGCCAGGGCCACGACCAGCACGGCCGCCAGCACGTAGCGCCAGGTGAGCCAGCGGCGGGCACGCTGGCGTCGCGCGAACGCGCGGCGGGTGCGATCGAGCGAGCGATCGGCCGCAGCGCTCGGACGACGGCCGCCACCTCTCGCACCACCCTTCGCGCCGCCCTTGGGCGCGTTCTTGGCGGGCGGGCGGCCGGACGACTTCGCCGACGGCTTCGTGGACGCGCCATTCTTCGCAGCACCCTTCGAGGTGCTGCCGCGCCCCGACGAGGCGGACGACGGCCGCCGGGCGGCCGACGGCCCGCGGGTCGCGCCGCGGCCGCTAGCCATCGCCTCGCTCCTCGCCCGGGGCGGAGGACCGCAGCGCCGCGAGGACCTGCGGCGCGAGCGCCGTGACGTCGCCCGCCCCCAGGGTGAGCACGAGATCGCCGGGGCGCACGAGCCCGAGCAGGGTGGCGAGCGCCCGAGCGCGCTCGGGCACGAAGTGCACCCGGTCGGCGGGCAGCGGCACGGCGTCCGCGACGAGCGCACCGCTCACCTCGGCGTCGGGCTGCTCGCGGGCCACGTAGACGTCGAGGACGACGACCTCGTCGGCCGCCCCCAGCGCGGCGCCCATCTCGGCGCCGAAGATCCGGGTGCGCGAGACGAGGTGCGGTTGGAAGCACACCAGCAGCCGTCCGCCCTCCCCCACGAGCGAGCGGGCGGCCTCGAGGTCGCCCACGATCTCGCTGGGGTGGTGGGCGTAGGAGTCGTAGACCCGCACGGCGCCGGTGGGGGTCTCGACGGTGCCGATGGCCTCCATGCGGCGCCCGGTGCCACGGAACTGTCCGAGGCCGCGGGCGAGCGCGGAGGCGTCGAGGCCGAGCTCGACGCCGAGGGCGAAGGCGGCCAGCGCGTCGACGACGTAGTGGCGCCCGGGGATCTGCAGGGCCACCTCGGCGAGCACCTCGTGGCCGCGCACCACGGTGAACGTCGTGCCGCCGCCGACCACGCGCAGGTCGACCGCCCGCAGGTCGGCGCGATCGGGGCCGGCGTCCACGCCGACGGTGACGACGCGTCGTCCGGCGGCGCGCTGGCGCTCGGCGAGGCGGGCGGCGCCGGCGTCGTCCACGTTGCACACGGCGAAGCCGGCGACGTCGATGCCGTCGGCGAACTCGTCGAAGGCCGCGGCGTAGGCCTCGGGCGTGCCCCAGATGTCGAGGTGGTCGGCCTCGATGTTGAGCACGATCGCGGCGTGTGTGTCGTAGACGAGGAACGCGCCGTCGCTCTCGTCGGCCTCGGCGACGAACAGGTCGCCGCCGCCGAGGTCGGCGTTGCGGCCGGTGGCGGTGAGCACCCCGCCGACCGCGTAGGACGGGTCGGCACCGGCCTCGATCAGCGCGGTGGTGAGCAGGCTCGTGGTCGTGGTCTTGCCGTGGGTGCCGGCGACGGCGAGCACGCGGCGTCCGGCCATCACCGCGGCCAGGCCGGCCGAGCGCGGCAGCAGTCGCAGGCCGCGCCGCTGCGCCTCGAGCACCTCGGGGTTGTCGTCGCGGGCGGCCGTGGTGACCACGAGGGTGTCGGCGTCGGCCACGTGGTCGGCGGCGTAGCCCCGGTGCACCGGCACCCCGATCTCGCGCAGCGGCACCAGGAAGGGGGTGTCGTTGTCGTCGCTGCCGGTGACGGCGACACCGCGGCGCGCCATGATGCGCGCGATGCCCGACAGGCCGGCGCCGCCGATGCCGACGAAGTGCACGCGGCCGAGCTGCTCGGCGGCGAGCAGCTCGTCAGGCACAGGGAGTCTCATCGGGCGCTCCCGCCGGACGAGGCGACCTCGGCGACCAGGCGGGCGAGGCGCTCGTCGGCGTCGCGCGGGACCAGGCCGGAGGCGGCGGTGCTCATGGCGGCGAGACGCTCGGTGTCGCGGGCCAGCGGGGCGATCACGTCGGCCACGTGGTCGGCGGTCATCGCGGCGTCCTCCACCAGCAGGGCGCCGCCGGCGTCGACCACGGGCTGGGCGTTGAGGCGCTGCTCGCCGTTGCCGATCGGCAGCGGCACGAAGACGGCGGGTACACCGGTGGCGGCGGCCTCGACCACGCTGTTGGCGCCGCTGCGGCAGATCATCAGGTCGGCGGCGGCGAGGGCGAGGTCCATGCGCTCGACGAACGGCAGGACGATGTAGGGCACGCCGCTGGGCACGGGCTCGCTCCAGCTGGGGTCGTCGGCCCCCTTCGGGCCCACCACGTGGAGCACCTGCACGCCCGCCGCCGCGAGGGCCGGGGCCGCACCGGTGACCGCCTGGTTGAGCCGGCGCGCACCCTGCGATCCCCCGGTGACGACCAGCGTGGGCCGGTCGGGCTCGAGGCCGAAGGAGGCCCGGGCCTCAGCGCGCAGGGCCGCGCGGTCGAGCGTGGCGATCATCCGGCGCAGCGGCAGGCCGACGTACTCCGCCCCGCGCAGCGGCGTGGAGGGGAAGCTGACCGCGACCCGCCCCGCGATGCGCGCGCCGAGCTTGTTGGCCACGCCCGGCAGCGCGTTCTGCTCGTGGACGACGAGCGGCACCCGGCGGCGGCGGGCAGCCAGGTAGGCCGGCACCGAGACGTAGCCGCCGTAGCCGACGATGACGTCGGGGCGCACGTCGTCGACGATGTCGAGGGCGGCCTTGACGGCCGCGCGCAACCGGCCGGGCACGCGCGCGAGGTCGGCGCCGGGCTTGCGGGGCAGCGGCACCGGCGGCACCAGCCGTAGCGGGTAGCCGGCCGCGGGCACCACGGTGTTCTCGAGACCGCGCGGGGTGCCGAGGCAGGTGATCTCGACGGCGGGGTCGAGGCGGCGCAGGGCGTCGGCGGTGGCGAGGAGGGGCGAGGTGTGGCCCGCAGTGCCTCCGCCGGCCAGTAGCACTCTCACGCGAGCAACCTACCGGCGCGCGGCGAGGCCGGCCGAACGGGCCCGGCGCCGCTGCTGCAGGGCGCGGGCGGCCGCGGGCTCGCGTCGTGCGAACCCGATGAGCAGTCCGAGCGCGGTGAGGGCGGGCACGAGGCTCGAGCCGCCGTAGGAGACGAGCGGCAGCGGGATGCCGATGACGGGCAGCATCGCCAGGACCATGCCGATGTTGATGATCATCTGCCCGAGGAGCCACACGACGATGCCGAAGGAGCAGTAGCGCACGAACGGCGTGGTGGCCTCGCGCGCGACCCGCAGGCCGGCGTAGGCCAGGGCGAGGAACAGCGAGATGACGAGCAGGCAGCCGATGAGCCCGAGCTCCTCGCCGAGCACGGCGAAGATGAAGTCGGTGTGAGCCTCGGGCAGTTGACCCCACTTCTGCTGGCTCGCGCCGATGCCCTCGCCGAACACTCCCCCGCTGGCCATCGCGTAGAGGCCGTGCGCCGGCTGCCACCCCGTGCCATGGAAGTCCTTGAACGGGTCGGCGAAGGTCGCGATGCGCGCCAGGCGTTCGGTGTCGGTGGCGGCGAGGCCGAGCGCGAGCACGCTGACACCGGCGAGCGCGATCGCGAACAGCCGCCCGGGCGCGCCCACGATCCAGAGCAGCGCCACGCCGAGGGCGAAGAAGACCAGCGCGGTGCCGAGGTCGCGCCCCACGATCACCAGGCCGGTGGCCATCGCCATGCCGGGCACCACGGGCACCAGCATGTGGTGCAGGTCGTGGAGTCGGCGCTCCTTGTTGGCGTAGATGTGGCTGGCCCAGATGATCAGCGAGAGCTTCGCGATCTCGGAGGGCTGGATGAGCAGGGGGCCGAGTGCCAGCCAGTTGGTGTTGCCGTTGCGCTCGACGCCCACCACGGCGGTGAGGCCGAGGAGCAGGAGCGAGACCGAGAAGGCCGGGTAGGCGAGGCCGCGCACGAAGCGCGGCGACACGCGCGCGGCGACGACGGCGGCCGGCACCCCGATCAGCACCCACATCAGCTGCCGCTTGACCACAGTGTAGGAGTCGCCGGTCTGGCGGTAGGAGTACACGCTCGAGGCGCTCAGCACCATGATCAGGCCGATGGTCAGCAGGAGCGCGGTGACGCCGAGCAGCAGGTAGTAGGTGGTCAGCGGCCGGTCGAGGGCCTCGCGCAGCGCGCCGGTCCAGCCCGTCGCGCCGGCGGCGTCGCGCTGACGGTGGCGTCGCAGCCGCGCCGGGGACAGCGCCGCCGCGCCTCCCGCGAGGCGGGCTCGCCAGTCGAGCGACGACGGCTCGGGGTTCGCGGTGGTGATGACGGCCCCCTGGGGTCGGGCGACGAGCGGCGCACGGTGGACGACGGACGCGCTGGTCACATCCGTCACCGGCGCACCACAAGTCTCACCGGTCCCGCGCTCACCACCGTGCACATCCGGCGCGTGTCGCGGGGTCGAGGACTCCGCAGTGCCCGGACGGGATGGGGGGCCGGTGCGCGCGATCAGGGACGGTGGGCGCGCAGGCCGTCGCGCACGGCCACCTGGCCCACGCCGTGGGCGCGGGCGAGCGCGGACGCCGCGAGTGCGGCCTGCACGTAGCGCGGCGTGGCCTCGGCGAGGTCGTCGAAGGTGCCGAGCTCGGCCGCGCTGGTGGCGCGCTCCTCGATGAAGGCGCGGTCGACGAGGATGTTCTCGACCACGCCCAGCATGCTCACCGCCGGCGTGCCGAGCGTCAGTGCGATCGCCCGGGCGCCCTCGGTGACCTCGGCGTCGCGCACGAGGTCCTCGACCCGCTCATCGGCGAAGGGGTACACGCAGGCCTGCGCGACGAGGTGGTAGATGCGCCCGACGGCTCGCCGCACGGCCTCGTCGGCCCCGGCCGCCGCGTCGGGGGCGGCCAGCGAGAGCACCGCCGCGCTCTCGGCCGCCATCGCGCCGGCCCGCTCCAGCTGCCGCGCGCTGAGGCCGACCGCGAGCACGTCGCGGGCCTCGGGATCCATCACGGTCTCGACCAGGGGCGCGCCGCCCTCCCCCGCGACCGCGACCTGCAGGCCGGCCGCGGTGAGGATGCTGCCGAGGATCGAGGTGGTGAGGGCGACGTCCTCGAGATCGGCGCCGGTGACGGCGAGCCACGGGGGCGGGGAGTCAGGGGTGCGCAGGCGCCAGGCGAGCTCGACCTCGCCCCACACCGGCACGCCCAGCCGTTCGGCCTCGCGCAGCGCCGGGCAGTCGGACGCGATGTCGGGGGTGACGACCAGCAGGTCGGGCGCCGCCTCGCGCGGCAGCGCCGCGGTGGCGCCGGCGTGGACGTCGACGCGGGCGCCGAGCACCTCGAAGAGCTCGACGCGCTCGAGCATGCCCGGGTCGACGTCCTCGGAGACGGCGTGGACGTCGGCACCGAGGTGCAGCAGGTTGTCGACCGCGGAGGCGCCGGCGGCGTCGAAGCCGACGACCACCGCCCGCACGCCCTCCCAGGAGTCGCGCGAGGTCAGGGCATCGACGCGGGGGGCCGGCTCGCTCACAGCCGCGAGACCCACTCCGCGTAGAAGATGCCCAGCCCGGTGGCGACGAACAGCCCGGTGATGATCCAGAACCGGATGACCACGGTGACCTGCTCCCACCCGAGCATCTCGAAGTGGTGGTGGATCGGGGCCATGCGGAAGATCCGCTTGCCCTTGGTGGCCTTGAAGAAGCCCACCTGCAGCATGACCGAAAGGGTCTCGAGGACGAAGAGCCCGCCGAGGATCACCAGCAGCAGCTCGGTGCGGGTGAGGATCGCGAAGCCGGCGAGCGCGCTGCCGAGCGAGAGCGACCCGGTGTCGCCCATGAAGATGCGCGCCGGCGAGGCGTTCCACCACAGGAACCCGAAGCAGGCACCCGTGATGGCCGCGGCGATGATCGCGAGGTCGAGCGGGTCGCGCACGTTGTAGCAGGTGGCCGACGGCTCGCTCTGGCAGAACTGGTTGTTCTGCCAGATGTTGACGAGCGTGTAGGCGCCGAACACACCGACCGAGGCGCCGGCCGCGAGGCCGTCGAGCCCGTCGGTGAGGTTGACCGCGTTGCTGAAGCCGGCCACGAAGAGCCAGATGAGCACCAGGGCGAGCACCGTGGGCAGCACCAGCCAGTCGATCTCGCGCAGGAACGAGACGTTGTGGCTCGCCGGGGTGCGCCCGTTCTCGTCCTCCAGCCACGGGGAGAGCGCCAGGCCACCGAAGACCAGGGCGATCACGGTCTGCCCCGCCATCTTGGCCTTGCTGCGCAGGCCGAGGCTGCGCTGCTTGTAGATCTTGATGAAGTCGTCGAGGAAGCCCACCAGGCCCATGCCGACGAAGAGGAAGAGGAGCAGCAGCGCGGAGGCGCTCGGCGTGGTGAGCGTGATGAGCTTGGCCAGGAAGTAGCCGATGACCGCGGCGAGGATGATGACGACGCCACCCATCGTGGGTGTTCCCCGCTTGACGTGGTGGCTGGTGGGGCCGTCGTCGCGAATCTCCTGGCCGTAGCCCCACGAGGTGAACACGTTGATGGCCACCCGGGTGCCGAGGAGCGAGATCAGCAGGGAGATGCCCCCGCCGAGCAGGATCGCTCTCACTACGTCGTCTCCTCCATGATCGCCTCGACCACGAGCTCGAGGGCTGCACCTCGGGACGCCTTGACCAGCACGACGTCCTCCGGGCGCGCATTCTGCCTCACCCAGGCGACGGCTCCGTCGCGCCCCTCGGTGCGGACGACGAGCGGACCGTGTGCGTCCCCGCCCTCCCCGGTGCCCTCGGCGCCCTCGGCGATCCCTGCGGCCTGCGATCCGACGACGACGACGACGTCGACTCCCAGCTCGCGTGCGGCGCGACCCACCGAGCGGTGGCCCGCGTCGTGCTCGGGGCCGAGCTCCAGCATGACGCCGAGCACCGCGACCGTGCGTCGGCGCGCGGGAGGCTCGCCCGCCATCGTGACGAGCGCCTCGAGCGCGGCGCGCACGGCCTCGGGGTTGGCGTTGTAGGCGTCG
Source organism: Nocardioides sp. (assembly GCF_964229035.1). GTDB lineage: Bacteria > Actinomycetota > Actinomycetes > Propionibacteriales > Nocardioidaceae > Nocardioides. The sequence continues at coordinate 50,069 of NZ_CAXRAZ010000001.1, forward strand.
TTGACGACCACGAGGCCGTCGGCGCGCTCGGCGACCTCCATGCGCCAGCGCGAGGCCGGCCCGGCCGCGCTCAGCGCGTCGGCCACCGCCTCGAGGTCAGCACCGTCGCCGATCGCGAGCGCCGCGGCGGCCGCCGCGTTGAGCACCTGGTGGGCGCCGGGCTGGCGGAGGCTGACCGTCGTCCACCGCCCGGCGTAGCCGAGCTCGAAGGTGGTGCTGCCGAGCCGACCGGTGCGCAGGTCGCGCCAGCGCACGTCGCCCTCGGTGCCGAAGGTCAGCACGCGGGCGCGGGTGCGGGGGCGCATCGCCGCGACGAGCGGGTCGTCGGCGTTGAGCACGGCGACGCCGTCGGCCGGGAGGGCCTCGACGATCTCGCCCTTGCCCTGCGCGATGGCCTCGCGGCTGCCGAACTCGCTCAGGTGGGCGCTGCCGACGTTGAGCACGGCGGCCAGCCGGGGCGGGGCGATGCGGCACAGCTCGGCGATGTGGCCGACGCCGCGCGCCCCCATCTCGACGACGAGGTGGCTGGTGCTCGGCCCGGCCTTGAGCACGGTGATCGGGACGCCGAGCTCGTTGTTGTTGTTCGCGGCCGTGGCCACCACGGCGTCGTCGCCGTGCACGTGGCGCAGCACCGCGGCGAGGTAGTCCTTGGTGCCGGTCTTGCCCTGCGAGCCGGTCATGGCCAGCACGGTGGGCGCCTGCGGCAGCTCGAGCTGGTGGCGCGCGAGCCGGGCCAGCGCGGCCACCGGGTCGGGGACGACGACCGTGGGCGCCGACGTCGGGCGGCTGCCGAGCACCGCGTGGGCGCCGTCGGCGAAGTCGTGACCGTCGGAGCGCGCGCCGACGATCGCCACGTAGAGGCCGTGCGCGCTGGGCGTGCGGCTGTCGTAGTAGGCCTCGCCGGTGACGCTGACGTCGTCACCGGCCAGCGTGCCGCCGACGGCGGCCGCGATCTCGGAGAGGCGGGTCGCGATCACCGGGGATCCTCCTGGGATGCTCGTGCGGCGAGGGCTGCGCGGGCCACCTCCCGGTCGTCGAAGGGGTGGACGGTGCCGGCGACCTCCTGGCCGGTCTCGTGGCCCTTGCCGGCCACGAGCACGACGTCGTCGGGTGCGGCGCCCAGGATCGCCCCGGTGATCGCCCGCTCCCGGTCGCCCTCCTCGCGGACGACGGCCGGCCCGTCGGCTGCGCCGGCGAGCACCTCGGCACGGATCGAGGCGGGGTCCTCGCTGCGCGGGTTGTCGTCGGTGACGACCACCTCGTCGGCCAGCGCCGCGGCGAGGCGGCCCATCAGGGGTCGCTTGCCGCGGTCGCGGTCGCCACCGGCGCCGATCACCACGACCAGGCGGCCCCGGGTGAGCGGGCGCAGGGTGCGCAGCACCGCCTCGACCGCGTCGGGCTTGTGGGCGTAGTCGACGACCACGGTGGGCTGGGGCCGGTCGGTGGCGCTCGGGGCGACCACCCGCTCAAGGCGGCCGGGCACGCCGCCCACACCGGGCAGCGCCGCCGCCACGGCGGCCGGGTCGAGTCCGGCCTCGGCCGCGGCGGCCACCACCGCGAGCGCGTTGGCCACGTTGAAGGCACCCGGCAGCGCGACGGCGCTCTGGAGGCGCAGGCCGTCGGGGCCGAGCACGGTGAAGCGCGAGCCCGTGGGGCCGGACTCGACGTCGACGGCGCGATAGTCGGCGCCCGCCGCGCGCTCGCTCACGCCGTAGGTGCGCACCGGCACCGACGTGGCGGCCACCTCGCCGGCGAGGCGACGGCCGTGCTCGTCGTCCACGCACACGACGGCGCGGCGGGAGCGCTCGGGGGTGAACAGGCTGGCCTTCGCGGCGTAGTAGTCCTCCATGTCGACGTGGAAGTCGAGGTGGTCGCGTCCGAGGTTGGTGAAGACCGCGACGTCGACCACGACGCCGTCCACGCGCCCGAGCACGAGGGCGTGGCTGGAGATCTCGAGCGCGCAGGCCTGCACCTCGAGCTCGCGCATGCGGGCGAAGAGGCCGTGCAGGTCGGGGGCCTCGGGCGTGGTGAGCGAGGTGGCGAGGTCCTGCCCGGCGATCCGGGTGCCCACCGTGCCGACCACGGCGCTGCGCACCCCGCTGGCGAGTAGCGCGGCCTCGAGCAGGCGGGTGACGGTGGTCTTGCCCTGCGTGCCGGTGACGCCGATCGTGCGCAGCGCCTCGGCCGGGTGGTCGTAGACGAGCGCGGCCACCCGCCCGAGCACGGCGCGGGCGTCGTCCACGAGGACGACGGGCAGCCCCGCCTCGCGCACGGCCGAGCGCTCGGCACCCTCGGCGTCGGTGAGCACCGCGACCGCCCCTGCTGCGGCGGCCTGGAGGGAGAAGTCGGCCCCGTGCGCGCGGGCGCCGGGCAGTGCGGCGTAGAGGTCGCCGGGCTGCACGCGCCGCGAGTCGAGCGTGAGCCCGGTGACGGCGACCTCGGGAGCCTCGGGGGCACGCACCGCGCCCGCGACCTCGGCGACCCGCGCGAGCGGGGTGTGCGGAGGTCGGGCCGGGCGGGTCGCAGGTGTGCTCGCCACGGCCCGCCTCACCACTCCACCGGGATGCGGTTGGGCGCCTGGCCGGTCGGGGGCACCCCGTAGCGGCGCAGCGTGTAGCTCATGAGTCGGCTGAAGGCGGGGCCGGCGACCGAACCACCGCCGCTGCCGGCGCGGGGGCTGTGGACGACGACGTACACGGTGAAGCGCGGCTTGTCGGCGGGCGCGAACCCGGCGAAGGAGACCGAGGTGCTGCCGTCGTAGCAGCCGCACTCCGCGCCGACGCGCTGCGCCGTCCCGGTCTTGCCGGCGACGCGGTAGCCGGGCACGGCCGCCTTGGGGGCCACACCCGCCTCGGGGTCGACGACGCGCTCCATCATGAGCATGGTCTCGCGGGCGGCATCCGTGCTCACCACGCGGCGAGCCGACGCCGTCGCGCTGCCGACGGCGGCCCCGCGATCGGTGGTGGCCTCGCCCTCGATGATGCTGGGGTCGACGCGCACGCCGCCGTTCGCGATCGTGTTGACCGCAGCGGCCATCTGCACCGCGTTGACCGAGAGCGACTGACCGAAGGCGATGCGGTCGCCGACCTGCGAGGTCCAGGCCGCGCCGTCGGGCAGCAGGCCGCGGGTCTCGCCGCCCAGCCCGAGGCCCGTGCGGGTGCCGAGGCCGAAGCGGGTGAGGTAGGAGCGCAGCTGGCCCCGGCGGAACTGGTCGGCGGCGAGCACCGTGCCGATGTTCGACGACTTGGCCAGGATGCCGGCCAGGGTGAGTCGCAGGGTGCCGTGCTCCCAGTAGTCGCCGATGGGGCGGTCCTGGCGCATGAGCTTGCCCGGCACGCGGAAGCGCTGCGAAGGGCTCGACAGCCCGGCGTCGATGAGCGAGCTGAGCGTCAGCACCTTCTCCACCGAGCCGGGCTCGTAGACGTCGGTGAGCGCGGAGGACTTGTAGAGCGAGTCGTCGTACTCGCGGGGGCGCGAGGCGTCGTAGGTCGGGTAGTCGGCGAGCGCGAGCAGGTCACCGGTGCGCGAGTCCATGATGACCGCGATGCCGGACTGGCCGCCGGAGCCCTGGACGGTCTGCTGGAGCACCCGCTGGGTGTAGAACTGCAGGTCGCGGTCGATCGTGGTGTGCAGGTCGCGGCCGTCGACCGCCGGGGTGAGCGTGCTGTCGCCGAGCGGGATCTGGGCACCACCGGCCCCGACCTCGTAGCGGGCCTCGCCGTCCTTGCCGGAGAGGTAGCGGTTGAAGGCCGCCTCCAGCCCGGCGAGCGGCTTGGTGGTGCCGTCGGCGTCAGGCGTGCCGAGGAAGCCGAGGACGTTGGCGGCGATGTCAGCGTTCGGGTAGACCCGCAGCGGGTCGCGCTCGGTGGCGAGGCCGGCGAAGGGGCGGCCCTTCTCGTCGCGGAATCTGTCGGTGGCGTCGGCCACCACCTTCTCCGCCTTGCTCGCCGGCACCTGGCGGGCGATGTACTGGAAGCGACCGCCCGCTCCGGTGACCCGCAGCTTCTCCAGGGTCTCGATGTAGTCGAGTCCGAGGCGCTGGGAGAGGAAGGTGGCGAGCTGCGGGGCCACCCGCTTCGTGACGGCCGGGTCGGCCACGATCATGCGGCCGTCGACCGTCTCGGCGAGCGCTTCGCCGTTGCGGTCGAGGATCTCGCCCCGCGCAGCCGGGAGGATCACGGTGCGCGAGCCCTCCTCCGCCGCCATCTGCGCGTAGGAGTGGGGGTCGACGGCCTGCAGCTGCACCAGGCGGGCCGCGAACACCGACAGCACCATCGCGATGAGCACGAAGCCCACGCTCATGCGTCGCGACGGCGACCCGCGCCGACCCCCGCGCGTCGTGCTCCCGGCACGTCCGGGGCGCGGCGGTCGGGCCGGGCGCGGCTTGCGGAGGGGGCTGGGTCGGCTCACGGTTCCTCGTCTGCGTGGCGTCGGGCGGGTGGTCGGGAACGGTTCGGGAGGGCTCGGGCTCAACCTACGATCCGCGGGCCCGCGACCTCGGCTCGGCACGCCGGGGTCCGACGACGCGGGTGGCCGGGTCGGGCCGCTCGTCAGCGCGCGGGGCGCGCCGTCCTCGGGGCCGTGCTGGTGCGCTGGGGCGCGGTGCGCGGGGCGGGCGTGGCCTTCCGCACCGGCGCGGGCACCTCCACGCGCACGGTGCCGGGCCGGAGCACGCCGGGCTTGACCGGGGCCGGCGTCTGCAGCGGGATGCTGTCGTCAGCACTGGCCGGGGTGGGGCGCCCGGTCACCTTGCCGGTGTCGAGGTGGACGATGCCGGCCGGCGTCGAGGGGATGACCATGCCGAGGCGCTGGGCGGCCGCGGCCACCCGCTGGGGCTCCCGCAGGCGCTGGAGGTCCATCTCGAGCGCCTCCTGCTGGGCGCCGAGGTCGGTGGCCTGGCGCTGGAGGGCCGACTCGCGGAAGGAAGCCTGCTGCATCGAGGTGTTGAACATCAGCAGGCCGACCACGCCGGCCAGCAGGATGACGCTGACGAAGATGACGAAGGGCACGCGCGGAGCAGTGGTGCGCCGGCGCGGCACCACGGTGAAGCGGGCGCGGTCCAGGGCGGCCTGCGCGAGACGCGGCGCGGCGTGCGGCAGCCGAGCGCGTGCCTGGGGGGCGGTGGCGGACATCAGCGGGCTCCCTTGCCGTGGTCGTCGAGCTGGTCGTCGTGCTGGTCATCGAGCTGGTCGTCGTCGAGGGCGGGCCGGTGCGGCGCGACCGGATGCGGCCCGCGCAGGCGCTCGAGCGCGCGCAGTCGCACGGAGGCCGCGCGGGGGTTGTGCTCGCGCTCGCCCTCGTCGGCCTGCTCGGCACCCCGGGTCACGAGGCGGTACGCGGGCTCGGAGCCCTCCGGCACGAACGGGAGGTCGTCGGGCACGGTGGAGCGGGTGACGCCGGTGAAGGCGCGCTTGACCAGCCGGTCCTCCAGCGAGTGGTACGACTCGACGACCACGCGCCCGCCGACGCCGATGGCCTCGATGGCCGCCGGCATCGCGCGCCGCAGCACGCCCAGCTCGTCGTTGACCTCCATGCGCAGCGCCTGGAAGGTGCGCTTCGCGGGGTGTCCCCCGGAGCGGCGCGCCGGCGCGGGGATCACGTCGTAGAGCAGCTCGACGAGGCGAGCGGAGGTGGCGAAGGGCTCGCTCGCACGCTCACGCACCACCGCGTCGGCGATGCGCCGCGCCATCTTCTCCTCGCCGTACTCCTTGAGCACCCGGGCCAGCTCGGGTGCGCTGTAGGTGTTGAGGACGTCGGCGGCCGTGAGTCCGCGGGTGGGGTCCATGCGCATGTCGAGCGGCGCGTCGATGGCGTAGGCGAACCCGCGCTCGCGCACGTCGAGCTGCATCGAGGAGACGCCGAGGTCGAAGAGCACCGCCGCCACCGCGGGGATCCCGAGACGCTCCAGTACATCGGGGATCTCGTCGTAGACGGCGTGGACGCCGAGGAAGCGATCGCCGAATCCGGCGAGCCGCTCGCGGCTCATCGCGAGCGCGTGCGGGTCGCGGTCGACGCCGATGACCGTCGCCTCGGGACACGCGGTGAGCACGGCCTCGGTGTGGCCGCCGAGGCCGAGGGTGGCGTCGATGAGGATCGAGCCGCTCGAGATGAGGGCGGGACTCAGCAGCTCGACGATGCGCGCGAGCAGCACGGGCTCGTGACGCGGCGCGACAACGCTGGCCCCGGTTGGCTCGGTGGGCTCGGTGGGCTCGGTGGGCTCGGGGGGGAAGGTGCCCACGGCGTGATCAGCGTCCGATCCGCGGGGCGAGCAGCAGCGCGAGCGCGCATCCGATCGAGACGACCAGCGAGAAGGCCATGAGGACGGCGGCGTCGCGCGCCTGCTCCCGCACGCGGCGCGGCGCCTCCCGCTCCGACTGCGACTGTGCTCCGACGGCACTCATCTCTCGACCCCTCGACCCGTTTCGACCCGGTACTGCTGTGACTGCTGTGACTGCTGTGACTGCTGTGCGTTGCTGCTAATTGCTGCTGATTGGTGCCAGGGCGCGGACGACCGCCGCGCCGGTGGATCCGCCGAGCCAGGTCCCTGCCCGCTCCCGACCCGGGCGTTCCGGGGGCCACCTGGTGCCGGGGAAGGTGCTCCAGGGGGCCGCGTCGTCAAGGTCGCCGGTGCCGCGAGCGCCTGGTGCCGGGGAAGGTGCCCCAGGAGGTCGCGACGACGGTGACGTCGGGAGCAGGAGCGGGCTGAGACCTCGCCCTGCGGATCCGCTGTGGTGTTGTGCTGATGACCGGCTCGGACGTCGTCCGAGGCTCGGGCAACCTCAGTCGTCGTCCTCGTCGAGGTCGGCGAACTCCTCCAGGGCCTGGTTCTGGAACTCCGCCCACGCGGTGGGGTTCCAGATCTCGAGGCGATCCCGCACACCGATCACGACGACGTCGCGCTCGAGTCCGGCGTAGGCCCGCAGCGGCACCGGGATGCCGATGCGGCCCTGCTTGTCGGGCGTCGACTCGTCGCCGCCCGCGAACAGGACACGGGCGTAGTTGCGTGCTGCCCGGTTGGTCATCGGCCGCGCGGCAGCCCGCTCGGCCTCGGCCTCGAAGACGTCCGTGGGCCACACGACGAGGCACTTGTCCTGTCCCTGTGTCACCACGAGCCCCTCCGCCAGTCGATCCCTGAACTTCGCGGGGAGAACGAGGCGGCCCTTGTCATCGAGCTTGGGGGTGTAGGTGCCCATGAAGAGCATCTGGCACCTCCCTCTCCTCCACTTCGCCCCACCCTACTCCACTTTCCTCCACCGTCAACCACTTCGCCCCCCATCGCTCCCCCCACTCCCCCACCGACCGCCCCGATCCGCCCCCGGCCACCCCCGAACGCCCCTCCCGGGCGGCAGCGATGGGAGCGCTCGACCAGGGGGGGAAGGCGCAGTGGGGCGCGGTGGAGGGGCGTGGGACGCCGGGGTGGGCGCCGTGGTGGGTCCGGGTGGAGGACGGTGGAGCGGGCGGCTCCTTCTCAGGTCCGTCTCAGCCACTGCGGCCGTAGGGTGGCCAAAGGCGTCGACACGACCAGCGGACGGCGCCACCGGCAGGGCGACCGACCCGCGCCACCCGCACCCCCGCACGACCAGGGAGTACTCGTGGAACCCACCAGCCCGCCGTCCCCGGCGCACCAGCCCGCGCCGTCAGCCCCGACCTCGCCCGGGTGGGCTCCACCCGCCGACGCCGACATCGAGACGGTGGCCCGCGCCGCCGCCCGCATCCGCGCGAACGTCGAGAAGGTCGTGCAGGGCAAGTCGGAGGTGATCACCTCCGCGGTCGTCGTGCTGCTCGCCGAGGGGCACCTGCTCCTCGAGGACGTGCCGGGTGTCGGCAAGACGCTGCTGAGCAAGGCGCTCGCACGCAGCATCGACGCCAGCGTGCGGCGCATCCAGTTCACTCCCGACCTGCTGCCCTCCGACGTGACGGGCGTGTCGGTGTACGACCAGGGCACGCGGAGCTTCGAGTTCCGCCCCGGCGGGGTCTTCGCCAACATCGTCATCGGCGACGAGATCAACCGAGCATCGCCCAAGACGCAGTCGGCGCTCCTGGAGTGCATGGCCGAGCGTCAGGTCACGGTCGACAACGTCACCTACCCGCTCGAGAGCCCCTTCATGGTCATCGCCACCCAGAACCCGGTGGAGATGGAGGGCACCTACCCCCTGCCCGAGGCGCAGCGCGACCGCTTCATGGCGCGGCTGTCCGTGGGCTACCCCGTGCCGACGGCCGAGATCGCGATGATCTCCCAGCACGGGGCCGCGAACCCGCTCGACGAGCTGGAGGCGGTCACCACCACCGAGGAGCTGCGCAAGCTGTGCTCGGTGGTGGCCGCCGTCCACGTGGCCGCACCCCTGCAGCGCTACGCGGTCGAGCTGGTGTCGGCCACGCGCGAGCACCCGGAGCTGGTGCTCGGCGCGTCGCCGCGCGCGACCCTGCACCTGGTGCGCGCCGCCAAGGCGAGGGCCGCGCTCGAGCACCGCGACTACGTGATCCCCGACGATCTCGTCTCGCTGCTCCAGCCGGTGCTCGCCCACCGCCTGCTGCCCAGCTCGGAGGCTGCGATGAACGGCCGCGACGTCGCGGCCGTGCTCGACGACATCGCCGCGCGGGTGCCCGTTCCGTCGCCGGCACGGTGACCGGCGATGGGCGGCGGCCGGCGGGCGAGCACGGGGTGAGGGCCCGGTGAGCGACGCCGCGCCCCTGCGACCACGCCGCGCGCGCGGCGCGATGCGCCGACGCCTCGGGGCACTGACGCTGCGGGGCCGCGCCTTCGTGGCGGCCGGCATCACCGCGGTGGTCTGCGCGATCGTGTTCGGCCAGGACGCCCTCACCCGGGTGGGCGTGCTCGTGCTCGCGCTGCCCCTGATCGCCTCGCTGCTCGTCGTGCGCCGCACCGTCGCCCCGCAGGTGCAGCGCGTCGTCGCCCCCGCCACCGGCCGCGTGGGCGAGATCGCCCAGGTGCGGATGACGCTCTCCGGCCGCGGGGGCGGGGCCGAGCTGCATGCGGAGGAGACCCTCCCCTACGCGCTCGGCGCCCGCCCGCGCTACCTGCTCGAGGGACTCACCGGCGCCTGGCGTCGCGACCTCGTCTACCAGGTGCGCCCCGAGCTGCGGGGGGTCTACGAGCTCGGACCGCTCCAGCTGCGCGCCACCGACCCGTTCGGACTGGTGGAGCAGCGCTCCGACGCGGGGGGCACGACGCGGTTTGTCGTCACCCCTCGGGTGCTGCCCCTGCCGGCCATCCCGCTCACCGGCGGGTGGCAGGGGGGCGGCGAGCACCGACCGCAGTCCTTCGCCGCCGGCTCCTCCGAGGACGCCAGCGTGCGGGAGTACCGGCGCGGCGACGACCTGCGTCGCGTGCACTGGCGCTCCTCGGCACGCCTCGGCGAGCTGATGGTGCGACGCGAGGAGCAGCCCTGGGAGGCGCAGGCCGTCGTCCTGATGGACGATCGTCTGCTCGCCCACCGTGGCCAGGGGGCGGCGTCCAGCCTGGAGTCGGCGGTGGTCGCCGCGGCCTCGGTCGTCACCCACCTCGAGCAGCACGGCTACACCGTGCGGCTGGCGACCGCGGGCGGTCCCGTCGCGGTGGGTGCACCGACGGCGATGCGTCATCTCGCGGCCCTCGAGCCCTCCGCGCGATCAGGCCTGGAGGTCGCGTGGGCGGGTGAGCAGCTGCGCGGCGGCGTCCTCATCGCCGTGCTCGGGGCGCCCGTTGCCGACGACACCGCAGCCCTGCGTCGGCTGCGCCACGAGGCCGGCACGGCCCTGGCCGTCGTCCTCGACGTCGATGCGTGGACGACGCCCGCCCGCGGCGTCGAGCGCACCGATCCGTCCGCGGTGCTGGCCGGCCTCGGCTGGCGCGCACGCACCGTCGGCCCGCGCGACCGCCTCGACACCGCATGGCGCGAGCTCGGCCGCAGCCATGCCCACAGCTCCGGGAGCACCACTCGATGACCACCGAACGCGCATCCTCCCCGACCCGCGCCGCACTGCTGACAGCGGTGGCCGCCCTGACCACCTGGTGCGCGCTGACCGCGTGGACCCCCTTCGTCACCGACGCGACCACCTTCTTGCCGCGGCTGGCCGCGGTGGCGCTCGCCCTGGTGCTCGTCGGCAGTGTGCTGCGCGCCCTGGACGCGCCGTTCGCGGTGGTCGCGATCGCCCAGACGATGGTCAGCTTCGTGGTGGTGAGCACGGTGATCACCGGCTCACCGTTCGCACCCGGGGCGGTGGGGCGCTCGCTCGACGTGGCGGTCGCGGTCTCGCGCGAGTTCGCCGCCCCCATCGGGCCGGGCGCGCCGCCGATCTGGCCGTTGCTGGTCGTGTCCGGCGCTGCTGCGCTGCTGATCGTCGACCTCGTCGCGTGCAGCCTCCACCGCGTGGCGGGGGCCGGTCTCGTGCTGCTCGCCGTCTACGCCGTGCCCAGCGGGTTGACCGACGAGAGCGCCGGGGTGTGGGGGTTCGTGCTGGCGGCCCTCGGCTTCGCCGCACTGCTCTACCTGGACCACCTGGACTCGGGGTCGCGGTGGGGCCGTCGCGTGGCACGTCCTGCCGACGACCGGCCGGCATCGTGGGGCTCGGCCGTCGGGGGGTCGCTCGGCACGGCCTCGCGCATCGCCGTCGCCGCCGTGGTGGTGGCGGTGGCGGTGCCGGTGGCGGTGCCGCAGATCGGGCTCCAGCTCTTCGACGTCGGTTCCGGCAGCGGCAACGACGACATCCGCATCCGCAAGCCCGTGGCCGACATGAAGCGCGATCTCGAGCGCGGCGCCGACATCCCCCTGATCGAGGTCGACACCGACGATCCCGATCCGTCCTACCTGCGGATCTCGGTGCTCAACCGCTACACCGGTGAGCAGTGGAGCAGCGGCGACCGCGACGTCGCGAGCGAAGACCGCGCCGACGGCCCGCTGCCCCGCGCCGCCGGTCTCGACGAGGCGGTGCCGGTGCAGCCCTACGACTACCGGGTCACGGTCAGCCGCCGCTTCGACTCCACGTGGCTACCCACCTCCTACCCGGCCGCCGCGGTCGACGCGCGCGGCGACTGGCGCTTCGACCCCGCGACGCTCGACGTCCTCGCCGCGAAGGACGGACTCACCACGAGCGGGCTGACCTACTCGATGACCGCCCTGCGACCTCAGTACGGCACCGACGGCCGCTTCTTCCGCGACTCGGCCTCGGGGCAGACGAGCGCGGAGGTGCGCACGCTGCCCGAGGTGCCGCAGTTGGTGGAGGACCTGGCCCGCAGCGTCACCGAGCGTGCCGACAACGACTACGAGCGCGCCCTGCTCCTCCAGCGCTGGTTCCGCCAGGACGGCGGCTTCACCTACGACCTCGCGAGTGCGCCCGACGGCATGGGCAACGACACCCTGGAGTCCTTCCTCTCCCCCTCCGGACGTGTCGGCTACTGCGAGCAGTACGCCTCCGCGATGGCCGTGATGGCCCGCGTCCTCGGGATCCCCTCCCGCATCGCGGTCGGCTTCCTGCGACCCGAGCAGCTCGACGACGGCACCTGGCAGTACAGCGCACACGACCTGCACGCCTGGCCCGAGCTCTTCTTCGCCGGTGCCGGCTGGGTGCGCTTCGAACCCACGCCCGCCGGCCGCGCCGCCGAGACCCCCGACTACTCCCGCGTGCGGGTGCAGGGAGCCGAGGAGGCTCCCGAGGACGCCACCAGCGCAGCACCCTCGACCGCCCCCACCGGGCCCTCGAGCACCGCCCCGAGCACCGCGCCCGAGGAGCGCGTCGACGAGGCCGCCGCCGAGCAGGGCGCCGGGTCCGGTCCGGGCCGGCTGCTCGTGCTCGGCCTGGTCGGACTCGCCGTCCTCGCCCTCGCCGGGGTCCTCGCCTGGCTCCCGCGGTCGCTGCGCGCCACGGCCCGCCGAGGACGACGGAGCGCCGGCGGCGCCGAGGGGGCCTGGGCCGAGCTCCGGGCGACCGCCCTCGACCTCGCGCTCCCCTGGCCCGAGGACCGTTCCCCACGCGAGGTCGGGACGGTGCTGATGCAGCACCTGGGCGACCCGGACGGCCCCGGGGCCGAGGAGGCCGGTGACGCCCGAGGAGAGGTCGAGCGTCCTCGCACCGGCCCCGACGCCGCCCCTCGCGCGGCGGCCGCGTTGGAGTCGCTCGTGCTCGCCGTCGAGCGTGAGCGCTACGCACGACCGCAGGCAACAGACACCCCGGCGGCACCGGCGGCGGGCTCGTCGGGCCGTCGCGCCGTCCTCGAGCGCACCGCGAGCCTGACCGACGACCTCGACCTCGTCGTTGCCTCCCTGGCGGCCGGTGCCGGTCCCCGCGCGCAGCGTCGTGCGGCGTGGGCTCCGCGGTCGGTCTGGCGACGCGACTGAGCGCGCCCGCGCCGGCAGGGCCTCGCTGGGCCTCCCCGGGCCTCCCCGGGCGTCCCTGGGCCTCGCCGGCGGGGCCCCTCGCGCCAGCGGATGCGACAGGGTGTCCGGTCCCTCCGGCGAGGCGCTGGCCGCCAACGCAGAGATCCCCGGTCCGTTGCGGACCGGGGATCTCAGGAACTCTGACGGTGCGGCGTCAGTAGCCGCCGCTCTCGCGACGACGGCGCCAGCGCGAGCGCAGGGTGTCCATGAACCCGTGCGACGAGCGACCACCGCGGCCGGATCGTGCCGGGCGACCCGCCTTCGCGGCGCGCCCCCCGCTGATCACGCCGAGCCCCGAGGGATGGCTGACCATCGCGGTCTCGGGTGCGCTTCGATGCCGCAGGGCCGTCATGAAGACGGTGGCTGAGGCGAGCATGACCACGAAGCCGGCGACGCCGACGGGCCAGTAGCTGGAGACCGCACCGCCCATCATCACGGCCACGCCGACGACGAACACCGCGCCCGAGGCGATCGCACGACGTCGTGCGACCTGCCGCAGCGAGGTGCCGCGCAGCGTGGAGACGAACTTCGGGTCCTCTTCGCTGAGGGCGCGCTCCATCTGCTCGAGCAGTCGCAGCTCCTCTTCAGAGAGTGGCACCGGATCCTCCGACACGTACGGGGCTTCTCCGCCCAGTGGCCTTTGCCCCAGTGTAGGCAGGCGAGCACAACGCGAGGAAGGTGGTCTCGGCGGTTAGTCGGAGATCGTCACCGAATCGTCGCCGAATCTGGCCGAGCGGTCCGCCGCGATGGCCTGATCGGGCCACCCGGGCGGTCGGTCACGCTCGCCCGCCTGCGACCGACCGGCTCGCAGGAGGCTGGCGGGAACCAGCGCATCGCGGCCGAACCTGGCCACGGCCCGGTCGGCCACCGACTCGACCTGGCCCCAGCCGAGCTCGGGTTCGTCGAGGGTGCGCTGACGCTCGAACCCCCGCGGCTCGCGCAGGTCGCCGAGGCGCACTCCGAGGCGACGCACTCCCGGCGAGCCGCTCAGGCCAGCGTGGACGTGGGCGGCAGGGAGGGTGTCGAGGAGGCTGTCGAGGAGGCTGTCGAGCAGGTCGGTGGCGACGTCGTGCACCTCGCCCGTGCGGGCGGTCGGGCGTGGGAGACGACGTTGACGCTGACGGCTGGAGAAGTCGTCGAAGCGCACGTCAACCGCGACGACGAGACCTTCGCGGCCCATCCGGCGCACCCGGCGACACACCCCCTCGGCCAGCGCCAGGAGCTCGCGGTGCAGCTCCGCCCGGCCGTCGGGCTCCGTCGACAGGTCGGCGGCGAAGGTGCGCTGGGCACCGGCGCTGCGTTCGGGGTCGCCCTCGCCGAGCCCGAAGAAGCCGGCTCCAGCGGGCGCCAGACGATCACGTCCGCGCCCGGCGGCGAGCTCGCGCAGCCATGCGGCGGCGCGTTGTCCGACGGCCGGCTCGAGCACCTCGCGCGGCGATCCGGCCAGGTCGGCCACCGTGCGCACGCCGAGCCGAGCCAGCCGCTCGCGGGTGGCGGGACCCAGGCCGTGCAGCACACCGACGTCGAGACCGCCCCCGCGCGCGGCGAACTCCTCCGGCGGCAGGCGGACGACCCCGTCGGGCTTGGCGAGGCGACTCGCGAGCTTGGCGGCCGGACACGACGCGGCGATGCCCACCGAGCAGGTGAGCGCGTGCTCGGAGGCGATGCGCTCCCGCAGCGCGGCGGCGATCTCGAGCGGGGTGCCGTGCAGGCGCCGCACGCCACCGACGTCGAGATAGGCCTCATCGAGCGAGGCCACCTCCACCTCCGGCGAGAATGTGCGCAGCGTCGCCATGATCGCGCGCGAGGTCGCCAGGATCACCGGGAAGTCGGGGCGCACGCACACTGCCTCGGGACAGCGCCGCCGAGCCTCGGCCCCCGACATTCCCGAGCGCACCCCGCGGGCGCGGGCGGCATAGCTCGCGGCGAGGACGACCCCGCGGTGACCTCCGCCGACGATCACCGGCAGCCCGGCCAGCTCCGGGCGGGCCCGCACGGCCACGGAGGCGTAGAAGGCATCCATGTCGACGTGCAGCAGCCGGCACGGGTCGGCGCCGGTCTCACGGCTCATCGCGCCACGCAGCGGCGCGGCAGCGTCGCGGGGGGCCTGGGAGTCGCCGCAGTCGCCGGAGTCGCCGGGTCAGGAACGCCGGGCGAGCACGTGGAGCTGCGTGGCGAGCGGCTGGTACTCCGCACGCGCGGCGACCGCGCGCTCGAGGTCGAGCAGCGCCGCCGAGGCCCCCGGCTCGAGGTCGAGCAGCGCGGCGGGCACCAGATCGGTGAAGACCCGCACGCCCTGCACCTCGACGACGGACAGGCCGGCCGCGGCGAGGAGGTCCTCGACCTCGCCGCGCGTGTAGCGACGACCGGTGCGCGGATCGAGGGGCGCGGTGTCGTCGAGGAGGTCCCGCGCCTGGGTGAAGGCCCCCGCCATGGCCCGCGCGACGACGGCGGCGTGGCGCTGGCCGACGACGAGGCTGAGGAGGGCGCCGGGGCGCAGCACCTCGGTGATCGCCGCGAGGGCCGCCTCCGGCTCCACGACCTCGAGGACGCCGTGGCACAGGAGCACGTCGGCACTGCCGGCGCCGACCACCGACACGAGCTCGGTGACGTCGCCCTGCAGGCCCGTGACCGAGAGCCCGACCTCGTCGGCGCGGCGGGCGAGCGCCGCCAGGGCGTCGGGGCTGGGGTCGACCACGCGCACCCGGTGACCGGCCTCGGCCAGGCGAACCGCCAACCCGCCCGTCCCGCCGCCGAGGTCGACGACGTCGAGGGGCTCGGATCCGATCGCCGACTCGAGCGCCTCGCGGACCACGGCGGTGCGGACCGGCGTCCGCTCGCGACTGACCATGGCGCGCACCCTAACGCGTGCGAGGGACGGCGAGACGGACGGCGGGGGTCGCGCCCCTCACCCCGCCGCACGGCGCACGACGCCGGGCGAGCCCGCGTCCGGCTGCTCGTCGAGCCCGAACGCGATCTCGAGGACGTCGGCGTGGGGCATGAGCCCGAGGCCCTGCTCGACCAGGGCGAGGAACCGATCGGCATCGCGCACGAGGTCGTCGGCCTCACGCTCGGTGACCGCGCGGGTGGAGCCGGCCTCGGCGGCGGCCCGCTTGGCCGCCCCGGCCGCGAAGTAGGTGGCCCACTCCCCCAGCTCGGGCGCCACCTCGGCCAGGAGCACCCAGGCGTTGCGCTGGGGACGCCGACTCGTCGCCGGGCGGGCACGGGCCGACAGCAGGGCGGCCGCCGCCCGCAGCGCCGCGACGTGCGCGCAGGCGTAGCGGGTGGCCGGCTCGCGGGAGAGCACCGCCTCGCGCAGCGACTCGGTGGCGCGGATCAGGTAGCTGTGCGTCGTGGCGGGCAGCAGGTGCGGCCCGGGGGACGACGGCGCGGGGATGGGGAGAGTCTGGGCCACGGGGTGCCTCCTCGGTGTCGCGTTCGAACATCTGTTCGAACATCGACCACGCTACACCCGCCCTCCGACACATGCCAGAGGTCCGCGACGAGGGAAGGTCACTCGGAACGGGCGCCGGCGCCGGCCGTAGGAGCGGATCCGCGATCGGCGTCGCGGTCCTCGGCCCGGCGCGGTCGGCCCCAGGTCGACGGGGCCCCGACCCAGCGGCGACTCTGCGGGTGCCACAGGAAGACCAGGCTCACGGCACTCAGCACCGCGGCGAGCACCGCCGTCCAGTCGACGAGCAGCGGAGGATCGGTGCGCACGGTGCCCAGCGAGACGAGGAAGATGCCGACCGCGATGGAGCCGAGGCCGTGCCTCGCCCAGCGGTGCCCGCTGCGGAACAGGGCGATCAGCGTGAGCGCCAGGATCGCGGTGACCGAGTAGAGCACGAGGATCACCGGCACGAACTCGACCGGCTGCACGGTGCTGTCACCCACCTGCACGGGCGACCAGACCGCACCGAGGTCGTCGCGACGCAGCACCACCATCACGCAGACGGCGGCCCCGGCCACGACCTGGATCCAGAGCATCCAGCAGGCGATGTCGACAGCAGGGGGTCGCTTGGTCACGCAGGTCTCCCTCGGGCGGTGGTGGGGCGGCGCTAGGGTCGGCCCAGGTCGCCCGCCATTGTGCCCGACCCACCTGCCGGCCGAGCGGCCCGCGGGACCGAGCAGGAGGAGTACCCGAGAACCGATGTCCCGCATCGTCGTGGTCGGCGGAGGTCTGGGCGGCATGGCCGCAGCCGTGCGCCTGGCCAAGCAGGGCCACGAGGTGGCGCTCCTCGAGGCCGGTCCACACCTCGGAGGCGCGCTCGCGCCCGTCGAGCACGAGGGCCACGTCTGGGACGCCGGACCGGCCTGGACCCTGATGCCGGCCGCGCTGCGCGACCTGTTCCGCAAGAGCGGCCGGCCGCTCGAGAAGGAGATCGGCTCCGACCTCGTGCCGATGGACGTGCTGCGCGAGCACCGCTTCGCCGATCGCACGTCGGTGCGCCTGGCCAGCGGCTCGCGGGCGCGCCAGATGGAGGGCTTCGACGAGCTCGGGCCCGGCCTGGGCGAGATGTGGGCGCGTCACGTCGACCTCTACGCCGAGGTGTGGGAGGTGCTGCGCCAGCACTACGTCGAGGCGCCCTGGGACCCGCTGACCAAGGGTGCCGTGCCCGGCGATCTCGAGCAGCTGTTCGGCATCCGCGAGACCCTGCACAAGCGGTTGCGTCGATCCTTCCGCGACGAGCGGCTCGCGCTGGTGGCCGGTCACGCGGCCATCGCGGCCGGCCACGACCTGCGCAACGTCCCCTCGTGGGTGGGGGTGGAGGCCTACCTCGAACAGCGCTTCGGTGGCTGGCGGGTGCCCGGCGGCATGCACCGCGTGGCCGACCTCCTCACCGCGCGGCTGTCCACCCGTGGCGTGGTCGTGCGCACCGGCCTGCCCGTGCTCGACCTCGTCACGGCCAAGGGGGTCGCGGTCGGCGTCCGCACCGCGCAGGGCGAGGTGGACGCCGACGTGGTCGTCGTCGCGATCGATCCGCGGCGTCTGCCGACCCTCGCCGGGCTCGTCGAGCGCACGATGCCGGCGATCCCGCCGGTCGTGTGCCACATCGGCCTCGACGCCGGCGCCCCGCAGCTGGAGCACGAGGTGGTCTTCCACGCCGAGCCGCTCATCACCGTGCGACCCGGAGGTATCGCACCCGACGGCGGCACGGCCTGGACGCTGCACGGTCGCGGCAAGATCGCCGAGGACGTGCTCGTGGCGCTGGCCCGCCACGGCATCGACGTGCGCGACCACCTCGTCACCCGCGTCGACCTGAGCCCGCGCGACCTGGTCGAGCAGTGGCACGGTTCGCCCCTCGGCGTCCTCTGGCAGGGGCGGGGCACCGTGTACCGCCGCCTCGGACCCCGCACCCCGATCCCGGGCGTCTACGCCGTCGGTGCGCACGCCGCGCCGGGGTCGGGCGTCCCGTTCGTGGCTCAGTCGGCGGCGCTCGCCGCCCAGCTGATCGGCCCCGCCTGACGCACTGCGGCGCCCCGGGCCGGGCTCGGTGCCCGGCGCGAGGCGCCGCGGGGTCGCTTCAGGCCGTGATCTGCAGCGCCTCGAAGATCTCGAGCGTCGCCTTGGAGCGGTTGAGCGTGTAGAAGTGCAGGCCCGGCGCGCCCCCGGCCAGCAGCTCGTCGCAGAGCTCGGCGGCCAGGCGGATGCCCTCGGCCCGCACGGCGGCGGGGTCGCCGTCGAAGGCGCTGATGCGATCGACGATCTCGTCGGGGACGCTCGTGCCGATCAGCTCGCCCTGACGGCGGATCGCGCTGAGGTTCAGGATCGGCATGATGCCCGGCAGGATCGGGAGGTCGACGCCACGGGCCCGCACGCGCTCCACCAGCCCGAAGTAGTCCTCGGCACGGAAGAACATCTGGGTGACGGCGAACTCCGCACCGGCCTTGGCCTTGGCCACCAGCACGTCGGCGTCGTGGTCGAGCGACTCCGCCGACGGGTGGCCCTCGGGGAAGGCCGCCACGCCGACGCGGAAGTCGCCGCGCGTGCGGGCGAGCTCGACCAGCTCGATCGCGTAGTTGAGGCCGCCGTCGGTCGGGGTCCACTCGGCACGGGGGCCGGCCTGCGGGTCGCCGCGCAGGGCCATCACGTGGTTGACCCCGGCCTCCACGTAGGAGTCGAGGATGCCCTCGAGCTCCTCGCGCGTGTGGCCGACGCACGTGAGGTGGGCCATGGGCACCAGCGAGGTCTCACGGGCGATGCGGCCCGTGATGTCGACCGTCTTGTCGCGGGTGCTGCCACCCGCGCCGTAGGTGACAGAGACGAACGTGGGGCGGTAGGCCTCGAGCGTGCGGATGGCGTCCCACAGCTGAGCCTCGCCGGCCTCGTCCTTCGGGGGGAAGAACTCGAACGAGAAGGACCGGGAACCCTCGCGGATGATCTCACCGAGGGAGCGGCCTGCACCGGTAGTCATGGCGGTGAGTGTAGGTCCGTTCACCGAGTCCGGCCCGGCGGTCTCGCAAGTGCACCGCATCACTACCCTCGAGGGGTGAGCGAACCGGCCTGGGATCCCGTGACCTTCCGCGAGCGGGTCCAGGGGGCGCTGGACTCCTTCCTCGACGACCAGCAGCAGCGCCTGGCTCCGCTGGGCGCCGACGCCGACCGGCTGCTCGCCGAGGCGCGTGCCGTCGTCGGCGGCGGCAAGCGCTTCCGCGCCGCCTTCTGCCACGGCGGGTTCGCCGCGGTGGCGGGGCTGCCGAGCGGCGAGGAGGAGGCGGCCGTCGTCCGCGCGGCCGCGGGGCTGGAGCTCCTGCACGCCAGCGCCCTCGTGCACGACGACTTCATGGACGCCTCCGACACCCGACGGGGTCGTCCCGCGACCCACCGCGGCTTCGCGGCCGAGCACCGCGGCGACAGGTGGCGCGGCGATCCCGACCAGTACGGCGCCGCCGCCGCGATCCTGCTCGGCGACCTGCTGCTCACCTGGGCCGACGAGCTGGTGCGCCGCTGCGGCCTCGGGTGGACGACGGTCGCCGCGGCGCTCGACGTCTTCGACCTGTGCCGCTCGGAGGTCATCGCCGGGCAGTTCCTCGACGTGTCGGTGCAGGCGCGCGGTGTCGCGAGCGTCGAGCAGGCCATGACGGTGCTGCGCTACAAGTCGGCCAAGTACTCCATCGAGCGTCCGCTCCACGTCGGCGCGGCACTGGCCGGAGCCGGCGCCGCCGATCTGGCCGCCCTCACCGCGTTCGGCCTACCGCTCGGCGAGGCCTTCCAGCTGCGCGACGACCTGCTCGGCGTCTTCGGCGACCCGGCCACCACCGGCAAGCCCGCGGGCGACGACCTCGTCGAGGGCAAGCGCACGGTGCTCGTCGCCCTCGCCCTCGAGCACGCCTCCGCCGCCGAGGCCGCCCACCTCGACGCGGCACTCGGCACCCAGCTGGACGACGCCCAGGTGGCCCGGCTGCGCGAGCTCATCGAGCGCTCGGGCGCACGCGAGCGCGTCGAGACGCTGATCGAGCGCCTCGCGGACGACGCCGTGGCCGCGCTGCACCGCGGTGCGGGCGAGCAGCACTGGGACGAGCGGGCGATCGGCGTCCTCGAGCAGCTGGCGGCGGCCGCCACCGACCGCGCCCACTGACCGGGGCGCACTGACCGGGGCGCCCGGCGGCGATCAGAGCGCCAGCGCCTGGGCGCGCCGCTTGACCTCCGAGCCGCGGTTCTCGCGCAGCGCGTCGATCGGTCGGCCCGGCAGATCGGCGTCGAGGAAGATCCAGGCGATGCACTCGCGGTCGTCGAAGCCGCTGTCGTGCAGCAGGGTGAGCAGCCCCGGGAGGCCCTTCACCGGCTCGCCGTCGACGAGGAACAGCGCGGGCACGCCCTGGGGGCGGTCGGGGGCGGGCTTGGCGGCCGCGAGCTGGTGGTCGCGCACCATCGTGCGGACCTTGGCCGGGGTGACACCCAGCTCGCGCCCGGCCTCGTCCCAGGTGAGCCAGTCGGCGACGAGGGCGGCGAGGTCGTGATCGGCGAGACGCGGTTCGGTCATGGCTCCATCCTGGCCCATCGAGGGGCCGCGCCGCGCGCCGCGCCCCGCGCGCCGCTGCCCGAGGACGACGCACCCGCGCCGTACCATGGACGCTCCGGCCACTTCCCCGGCCGGCATCGATCGAGCGCACAGGAGGGTCGCTGTGCCGGACCGAGGGACCGAGGACCATCAGGCCGGCCGCCTGCTCGAGGGCCGCTACCGCATCGGTCAGCGCATCGCCCGCGGCGGCATGGCCGGCGTCTACGAGGCCGTCGACGAGCGGCTCGGCCGCACGGTCGCGGTGAAGATCATGCACCCCGGTCTCGGCGACGCCACCCGCGACGCCGAGGAGTCCTTCGCCAGGCGGTTCGTGCGCGAGGCGCGCGCCGCCGCCCAGCTCTCGCACCCCAACGTGGTGGCGGTGCACGACCAGGGCCGCGACCCGAGCGACGGCACGGTCTACCTCGTCATGGAGTACGTGCCCGGCCACACGCTGCGCGACGTGGTGGCCAAGGAGGCGCCGATGTCGCCCGAGCGGGCGCTGGCGCTCCTCGACCCCGTGCTCTCCGCCCTCGCCGCAGCCCACCGCGCGGGCGTCGTCCACCGCGACGTGAAGCCGGAGAACGTCCTTATCGCCGACGACGGCCGGGTCAAGGTCGCCGACTTCGGCCTCGCGCGCGCGGTCGGCGCGGAGACCCAGCACACCGCCACGGCCGGCGTGCTCATCGGCACGGTGTCCTACCTGGCTCCCGAGCTGGTCGTGGAGGCCGAGGCCGACGCGCGCGTCGATGTCTACGCGGCCGGCGTGATGCTCTACGAGCTGCTCACCGGCGAGAAGCCGCACGACGCCGAGACCCCGATCGCCGTGGCCTACCGCCACGTGCACCACGACGTGCCGGCGCCCTCGCTGCGCGTGGCCGGCATCCCCGACTACGTCGACGCGCTGGTGGCCCGGGCCACGGTGCGCGACGTGACGCTCCGCCCGGCCGACGCCGGCGTGCTGCTGCACCACGTGCGCCGCGTCGTCCACGCGCTGCGCGAGGGGCTGACGAGCGACGCCGAGCTCGTCCAGGACCTCCTGCCGGGAGCTCGCAGCGGCCGCGCCGGCGACACCACCCCGGAGCCCGTGTCGAGCCTGTGGGCGGGCGTGGACGAAAGCGCCACCACGCTGCTGCGCGAGCGCACCGAGCTTCCTGAGCGCACCGAGCGCACCGCCGTGATCACGCCGGGCCCGCCGCCCCCGCGCCGACTCGACCCGGCGTCCGCCGACACCGGCCGCGACCGTCGTCCTCGTCGGCGTGGCCGCTGGATCCTCGCCCTCGTGGTGGTCGTGCTCCTCGGCGCGCTCGGCTCGGCCGGCTACTGGTTCGGCTGGGGTCGCTACACCTCCACCCCGAGCGTGGTCGGACTCGAGCAGACCGCGGCGATCGCCGCCCTCGAGGACGCCGGCCTGGGCGCGCAGGTGCGCGAGCGGGTGTACTCCGAGAGCGTGGAGGCCGGTCAGGTCGTGGCCACCGACCCCGCGCCGGGCGACCGCGTCCTGCCCGATGCCACCGTGGGGCTCACCGTCTCGCGGGGCCCCGAGCGCTACGACGTCCCCGACCTCAGCGGCCTGACCCTCGAGCAGGCCACCGCTGCGCTCGAGGAGGTCAAGATGGTCGTCGGACGACGCGCCGAAGCCTTCTCCGAGACCGTTCCCGAGGGTCGGGTCATTCGCTCCGACCCGGCGTTCGGGTCCGCTGAGGCCGAGGCGCTCCCGGTCGACACCGCCATCGGCCTCGTCGTGAGCCGCGGGCGCGAGCCGATCCCCGTGCGCGACTGGACCGGACGCGACGCCGAGCAGATCGTGAAGGCCCTGCGCGCCAAGGGCCTCGTCGTCGAGATCAGCGACCGCGTCTTCAGCGACGAGGTCGCGGCCGGCGACATCGTGAGCCAGCAGCCGGAGCCCGGCTCCGACACGCAGCTCTTCCGGGGCGACACCGTCGAGCTCGTGGTCTCGCGCGGCCCCGAGCTCGTGACGATCCCGTCGGTCCGCTACTCCTCCACCTCGAGCGCCATCGACCGGCTCGAGAAGCTCGGTCTCGAGGTGCGCACCGAGCGGGCGCCGATCTACCTCACCGGTCAGGTGGCCTGGGACACCGACCCCAAGCCCGGCAAGCGCGTGCGCAAGGGCAGCACCGTCGTCCTCTTCGTCGTGTGAGGGCCCCCGACGAGCGCCGCGTGGCGCTGCTGGCCACCCTCGCCCTGCTCGCGATGACGGCGAGCTGGGGCTCGACGTTCTTCCTCATCAAGGACCTCCTCGACCGGGTCCCCACCGTGGACTTCCTCGCGGTGCGCTTCACCATCGCCGGCCTCGCGATGCTGGTCGTCGCCCACCGGTCGGTGCTGGCGCTCCCCCGCCCGGTGCTGCGCCGCGCGGTGGTGCTGGGCGGGCTCTACGGGGTCGCGCAGATCCTGCAGACCGCGGGTCTCGCGCACACCCCGGCGAGCGTGTCCGGCTTCGTCACGGGCCTCTACGTGGTGGCCACCCCGCTGCTCGCGGCGGCGATCCTCCGCACGCGCATCGGCGGGGCCACCTGGGCCGCGGTGGCCCTCGCGGCCCTCGGGCTCGGCGTCCTCACCCTGCAGGGCTTCTCCGTGGGCTACGGCGAGGCGATCACGCTGGTGGCCGCCGTGCTCTACGCCCTGCACATCGTGGGTCTCGGCGCGTGGTCGCAGCCGGGGGCGGCGGTGGGCCTCTCGGTGGTGCAGCTGCTCGTGATTGCGGCCATCTGCATGGCCGCCGCCGCGACCACCGGCCGCGCGGGGGTGGTGCTGCCCGAGCGATCGAGCGACTGGCTCTCCCTGGTGTACATGGCGCTGGTGGCCGGGGCCGTGGCGATCGTCGCCCAGACCTGGGCGCAGGCCCACCTGCCCCCGACCCGCAGCGCGATCATCATGAGCATGGAACCGGTGTTCGCGGCCGGATTCGCCGTTGCCCTGGGCGGCGAGGGCGTCACGCCGCGCCTGCTCCTGGGCGGCTCGATGGTCGTCGCGGCCATGCTGCTCGTCGAGCTGCTGCCGCGTCGGCGCCGCCGGATCGAGGCCGAGGTCACGCACCTGGCCGTCTGAGGACGCCCCCTCCGCCTGGGCCGCCAGCGAGTGCTCGGGGCGGCTCGCGACGCCCTCGGGCGGTAACCTGAGCCCCGCCATGAGCTCCCCGTCGTTCTGCGAGGCCTGCGGACACCTCCTCGGGATCGGCCGGTTCTGCACCAACTGCGGCAGGCCGGTGCCCGGTCGCCACCCCGAGGCGGGTCCGCCCGCCGGCGTGCCCGGAACGTTCCACCCGGGGAGCACGCCGCCACCCGCCCGCTACCCGCTCTACGCCGACGAGCCCACCGCTCCCCCCGCCCCTGTCGACCCCGCCCCGGCCCGCACGGACGAGGCCGACCTGCTGCCGGGCATCGGTCGCACCGGCGGGGCGGATGCCCCGCCACCCGGTGGCCGACGCCGCCCCTGGCTGCCCTGGGTCGCCGGTGGCACCGCCGTCGCCGTGCTCGCCGGGCTCGGCGCCGTCCTGCTCGCCGGGGGCGACGACGGCGAGGAGGCCGACAGCGCCCGCGACCGCGCCTCGTCGTCCTCGACCGCCTCGGCGACGGACGACGGCTCCTCGGCGGGCCCCGAGGGGGCCGACAGCGACGACCCCGGCGACGACGCGAGCGACGTCGCGGCCCCGGATCCCGATGACATCGTCGACGTCACGCCCGGCGTCCGGGCGCGGGTGCCGGGCACCGCGCCGGCCAGCCGCGACAGCAAGGGTAGGCCGGTCACCTTCCGCGCCCGCAACATGTGGGACGGCGACGCGCGCACCTGCTGGCGCACCGCTGGCGACGCCAGCGGCCAGACGATCACGTTCCGCCTGCCCGAGGACACGGTGCTCACCGAGGTCGGCCTGCTCAACGGCTACGCCAAGGTCGACGGGCCCAACGACTGGTATCCCTCCAACCGACGGGTGCTCAAGGTCAGCTGGGAGTTCGACGACGGCCGCACGGTCACCCAGGACCTCACGGAGCGTCGCACGCTGCAGTCGCTGCCGATCGACCCCGTCGAGACCTCGCGGGTGCGGCTGCGACTGCTCGAGGTGAGCGCGCCCGGCGAGGGCAGCCGCGGGCGCGACTTCACCGCGATCAGCGAGGTGCGCCTGCTCGGCGCGCCGGCCTGACGGCCGATCTCAACCGTCGACCCGGCCCGCCTGCAGCAGTCCGTGCAGGACGTCGGCGGCGCGGCGCGCAGCGTCGGCGTCGATGTCGAGGTGGGTCACCAGCCGCACGGTGCGAGCGCCGACGGTGCCGATGAGCACGCCCGCCTCGCGGGCCGCCGCCACGAGCGCGGGGGCGTCGGGGTGCTCGAAGGCCACGATGTTGGTGTGCACCCGGGCGGGATCGACCCCGCAGGCGCTGGCGAGCAGCTGCGCGTGGTCGTGGTCCTCGGCGAGCCGTTCGACGTGGTGCTCGAGCGCGTGCAGTCCCCCGGCGGCGAGGATGCCGGCCTGCCGCAGCCCTCCGCCGAGCCGCTTGCGCCGCACCCGGGCGGTGGCCATGTGCTCGCGTGAGCCCACCACGAGCGAGCCCACCGGCGCCCCGAGGCCCTTCGACAAGCACACCGCCAGGACGTCGGCGACCGCGCCGTACTCGCGCAGCGGCGTGCCGGTGGCCACGTGCGCGTTCCAGAGGCGTGCGCCGTCGATGTGCACCCCGACCCCGTGCCGGTCGGCGAGGGCACGCACTGCCTTCAGGGCGTCGAGGCCGAGCACGGTGCCTCCGGCGAAGTTGTGGGTGTTCTCCAGCGAGATCGCCGCGGTGCGCACGAAGAAGGGCCCGAGGTCGGGCGCGACGAGCCCGTCGAGGACGTCGGTGTCGACTCCCCCGCCCGCGTCGATCCAGGTGCGCATGGTGAGGCCCGTGATCGCCCCGTGCGCGCCCAGCTCGGCGCGGGCGATGTGCGCGCGCGCCTCGCACAGCACCTCCTGGCCCGGCTCGACGAGCAACCCGACCGCGAGCACGTTCGCGAGCGACCCCGTGGGCGTGAACAGTGCGTCCTCGTGGCCCAGGAGGTCGGCCACCCGCTCCTCCAGGAGGCGGACGGTCGGGTCCTCGCCGTACACGTCGTCGCCCACCTCGGCGGCGGCCATGGCCGCGCGCATCGCGGAGGTGGGGCGGGTGACGGTGTCCGAGCGCAGATCGATCACCGCGTCATCCTCGCAGCACCGCCGCGAGGCACGGCAGGGGCCGTCAGGCGCGGCGCAGCATCTCTGCCACGAGGAAGGCCAGCTCGAGCGACTGAACGCGATTGAGGCGCGGGTCGACGACCGACTCGTAGCGGTGCGCGAGCCCCTGCTCGTCGAGCTCCTCGCCGCCGCCGATGATCTCGGTGACGTCGTCGCCGGTGTTCTCGACCAGGATGCCTGCGGGCACCGTGCCCAGCGCGCGGTGGACGTCGAAGAAGCCCTGCACCTCGTCGACGACGTCCTCGAAGCGACGGGTCTTGTAGCCGTTGGACGCCTCGAAGGTGTTGCCGTGCATCGCGTCGCACACCCAGGCCACGTCGACGCCCTCCGCGGTGACCTTCTCGACCAGCGGCGGCAGACCGTCGCGGATCTTGCCGGCACCGAAGCGGGTGATGAAGGTGAGGCGGCCGGGCTCGTTGGTGGGGTTGAGCTTCGCGGCGAGGGCCAGCGCGTCGTCCGCGGTGGCGGTGGGGCCGAGCTTGCAGCCGATGGGGTTGGAGATGTGGCTGAAGTACTCCACGTGCGCGCCGTCGAGCTGGCGGGTGCGCTCACCGATCCAGACCATGTGGCCCGAGACGTTGTAGGGCTTCTCGGTGCGCGAGTCCACGCGCGTCATCGCGTGCTCGTACTCGAGCAGCAGCGCCTCGTGGGAGGAGTAGAAGTCGACGCGGTGGAACTCCACGGGGTCGGCGCCGATCGCCTTCATGAAGGTGAGCGCGCGGTCGATCTCGGCTGCCATCGCCTCGTAGTGCTGGCCGACCGGCGAGTTGCGCACGAACTCGGAGTTCCAGGTGTGCACCTGGCGCAGGTCGGCGTAGCCGCCGGTGGTGAAGGCGCGCACGAGGTTCAGCGTGGACGCGGAGGCGTGGTAGACGTCGAGCAGGCGCTGCGGGTCGGGGCGGCGCGAGTCGGGGGTGAAGTCGAAGCCGTTGACGGCGTCACCGCGGTAGGCCGGCAGCGTGACCGGGCCCTCGGGGGTCTGCCGGGTCTCGACGTCGGACGAGCGCGGCTTGGCGTACTGGCCGGCCAGGCGACCGACCTTGACCACCGGCACGGAGGCGGCGTAGGTGAGCACGACCGCCATCTGCAGCAGCACCCGCAGCTTGTTGCGGGTGTTGTCGGCGGTGGCGTCGACGAAGGTCTCGGCGCAGTCGCCGCCCTGGAGCAGGAACGCCTCGCCGCGACTGGCCGCGGCGATCTTCTGCTTCAGGCCGTCGCACTCGCCGGCGAACACCAGCGGAGGCAGGGTGCGCAGCCGCTCGACGACGGCGGCCACGGCCGCGGGATCGTCGTAGGTGGGCTGCTGCTTCGCTCCGATGGCGTGCAGCTGCTCGAGGGACGGGATGTTCACACTCCCAGCCTACGGCGCGCGCGGGCTCGCGGCGTCCTCGCCCCGGTGGGTGTGGACGCCGCGGCCCGCGGCGATCAGCGCGGGGTGCCGCTCCCGTCGGGGAGGTGGTCGTCGGTGGGGTCGATGTCCATGTGCTCGATGTCGGCGAAGTGGCCGCCCTCGGGCTTGTGGAACAGGCGCGTGACGGCCCACAGCACGAGGCCGAGCAGGAGCAGGCCCCCCGCGATCTTGTACTGGATCAGGTCGGCCTCGAGGCGGGCCCACGGCCCGAGCAGGTACGCGCAGGCGAGCGCGCCGAAGATCGGCACCAGGATCGGCGCGCGGAAGCCGGTGGTGGGCTCGCGGCGCAGCACCAGCACGCACACGTTGACGATCGTGAACACCACCAGGAGCAGCAGCGAGGTGGTGCCCGACAGGGCAGCCACGATGGTGCTCTCCGAGGCCAGGCGCACGTAGGTGATGAGCGCGAACGCCAGCAGCGTGGTGAAGGCGATGGCCACGTAGGGCGAGCGCCGCTTCGGAAGCACTCGGCCGAGCACCGGCGGGAGCACGTTCTGTCGCGCCATGCCGTAGATGAGGCGGCTGGCCATGAGCATGTTGATGAGCGCGGTGTTGGCCACGGCGAACACCGTGAGGAACGGGAAGATCTTGTCGATGGGGAGGTCCGGTGCGCCCGTCTTCACGACGTCGATGAGGATGCCGGCCTCGGCGTTGGTGGGGGTCGCGATCCGGTCGGCCGGGATGACCGCCACGACCGAGATCGACACGAGGATGTAGATGATCACGGCGATGCCGAGGCCGGTGAACATCATCTTCGGGAAGATGCGCTGGGGGTCCTTGGTCTCCTCGACCATGTTCACCGAGTCCTCGAAGCCCACCATCGCGAAGAAGGCGATGGCGGTGGCCACCGTGACGGCCATGAAGAGGTTCTTGTCGTCGGCGCTCTCGAAGACCGTGACGCGCGAGAGGTCGCCGTCGCCCTGGCCGATCACGACGAAGCCGATGATGATCACGATCGCCAGCGCCGTCATCTCCACCAGCGTGAGCACGACGTTGAACTTCACGCTCTCGCCGACGCCGCGCAGGTTGATCGCGGCGAGCAGCAGCATGAAGCCGAGGGCCACGGCCAGCACGAGGCCGTTGCCCGGCTCGTCCACGCCGAAGCCGATGAGCAGGTTCGAGGCGAGCAGGCCCGAGGACGTCGAGGCGCTGGTGATGCCCGAGCACACCACGGTGAAGGCCACCAGGAACGTGACGATGTGGACGCCGAACGCCTTGTGCGCGTACAGCGCGGCCCCCGCCGCCTGCGGGTACTTCGTGACCAGCTCGAGGTAGGAGTAGGCCGTGAGCGTGGCGATCGCGAAGGCGACCACGAACGGCAGCCAGGCCACGCCGCCCACCTGTCCGGCGAGGCGACCGGTGACCGCGTAGACGCCGGCGCCCAGGATGTCGCCCACGATGAAGAGCAGCAGGAGCCCCGGGCCGAGGACCCTCTTGAGTGACGGCTGCTGGTCGTGCTGGTGAGCGGTGGCTCCGGTGGTGTCGGTCGACATGATTCCCTTCCTGCCCGAGCGGCGTGGGTTCGGTGCGGCTCCACCTTGTCGCACCTGCCCCGGAAGGGGAAGCAGCGGGGGTGGGCCCGAAGCTCGGACCCACCCCCGTTACCCCTGATCTCAGACGGTGAACCGCTCCACCAGCGCCTGGAGCGCCGCCGCCAGCGAGGCGAGCTCGGTGGCCGACCGTGCGGTGTCCTGGGCACCCACGCGGGTCTCCTCCGCCGAGCCCGACAGGGTGTTGACGTCGGCGTCGATCGCGGTGGCACTGCCGGCCGCCTCGGTGACGTTGCGGGCGATCTCGTTGGTGGTGGCGGTCTGCTCCTCCACCGCGGAGGCGATCGTCGACTGGATGTCGTTGATGCGCCCGATCACGTCGGCGATCTCGCTGATGGCGCTGACCGCGTTGGAGGTGTCGCCCTGGATGGCCTCGATGCGGCGGCCGATGTCCTCGGTGGCCCGCGCGGTCTCCTTGGCGAGCTCCTTGACCTCGTTGGCCACGACCGCGAAGCCCCGACCCGCCTCGCCGGCGCGTGCGGCCTCGATGGTGGCGTTGAGCGCGAGCAGGTTGGTCTGCTGGGCGATCGAGGTGATCACCTTGATGACCTGGCCGATCTCGGCGCTCGACTCGCCGAGGCTCGACACCGTGCCCTGGGCGGAGGACGCCGTGTGCACCGCGCCCGTGGCGACGGTGGCGGCCTCGGTGGCGTTCTGCGCGATCTCGCGGATCGAGGCGGTCATCTGCTCGGCGGCGGAGGCCACCGACGAGATCGCGGCGCTCGCCTGCTGGGAGGCGTCCGAGGCCGACGACGCGCGGATCGCGGTGGCGCCGGCGCCGTCCTCCATGGAGCGGGCCAGGCCCGTGAGCTGCTCGGCGGCGACGGCCAGGGTGTGCGCCGTGGAGCCGATCTCGGTGACGCTGCCGCGCAGGGTCTGCAGGAAGCCGTTGAAGGCCTCCGCGACACGGCCCGTGGCGTCGTCGCTGGTGAAGGGGACGGTGGCCGTCAGGTCGCCGGCAGCGGCCTGCTCGACCGTCGCCAGGATCAGGTCGACCCGCTCCGCGAGCTGCGCTGCCGTGGCCCGCTCCGCCTCCGCGGCCTCCTGCTCGGCCTGTTCGCGCAGCAGGTTGGTGATCTTCGCCGACACCAGCCGGCCCACGTTGCGTAGGCACTCCAGGCGCTGCTCGGCGGGCTCGATCATCTCCGTGACGAAGAAGTCCATCGTGCCGATCACCTCGCCGCCAGCGGTGATCGGGAAGCACACGCCTGACTTCACGCCGACCCGCTGGGCCACGGGCGCTCGCACGCAGTCGGTCATCTCGCCGAGGTCGCGGACGAAGACGAGGTCCTGGCTCGCCCAGGCGCGACCGGAGAGTCCGACGCCGCGGGCGAAGGTGGCCTCCAAGGTGACGCGCCGGAACTCCGGACCGGCGTCGCCGGACTCCTCGGCGAAGCGGAGCGCGTTGGTCTCGGGGTCGATGCGCCAGAAGGAGCCGTAGGCCCAGCCGAACTCCTCGCGCACGGCCTCCAGCGCGCGGCGGGCGGCGTCTTCGATGCTGTCCGCCGCGTTCACCGCGCTCAGCACCCGGTTGACCGCTGCGGCGTCGCGGGCCGCCTCGGCGAGGGCCTTCTCGGCGCGCAGCTTCTCGGTGACCACCTCCCAGGTGGCCATGGCGCCGACATAGGTGCCATCGGCGTCGGTGATGGCCGAAACGTTGAGGTCGAGCACCTCCGGACCGACGTTGATGTTGGCGCGCCGCGGCAGGTGCTTCGCGGGGTCGGCGAGCAGACCGCGCTGGTAGGCCGGGTTGGAGTGGAAGATGTCGAGGCTCGAGCCCACGACCTCGTCGGCCTTCACCGGCAGGTGCTGTTCGAGTCCGCGCAGGGTCTCGAGCGAGCGCGGGTTCATGTAGGTGATCACGAAGTCGCGGTCGGCGTACATCATGTTGGTGGGCGCCTGCTCCATCATCGAGGTCATCCGGCCCACCTCGGCGGCCAGGCGCAGCTTCTCGGTGATGACGTCCCAGGTCGCCATCGCGCCGACGTAGCGGCCGCGGTCGTCGTGCAGCGCGGTGATGCGCAGATCCAGGGTCTCGGGGCCAACCTGGATGTGGGACTGGCGCGGCAGGTGCTTCGCAGGGTCGGCGAGAAGTCCACGCTGGAAGGCGGGGTTCTTGTGGAAGATGTCGATGGTGGAGCCCACGACCTTGTCCGGCGCCACGGGCAGCCAGTCGGCGAGCGAGCGCAGGGCCTCGAGCGAGGCGGGGTTGACGTAGGTGATGACGAGGTCGCGGTCGGCGAGCATCACGCGGCCGGGGATCTGGTCGAGCACGTCGGGCAGGCTGCGCAGGTCGACCGAGCCCTGCTTCCTCGAGCCCGTCGTGGCGGCGCTGGTGCCGTTCATCGGTGCGTTGCTGGCCGCCGTCTCGTCGGAGCGGTCGGAGGTCAAGGTCATGGCGCTCATCCCTTCGCTTACCGGCCGGTCCCCCCCAGGGCCGGCGCGTGCCGTGTCGGCGGTGCAGAGGCACCGCTCATCCACCCGAGCAACCAAAGGCATCGGCCACGAGGAGGCGGCCCTGAGGAGGTCGACCAGAGGCCAAGGTCCCGATGTGCGGTGTCCGGACGGGTCGTCG
Source organism: Nocardioides sp. (assembly GCF_964229035.1). Lineage (GTDB taxonomy): Bacteria > Actinomycetota > Actinomycetes > Propionibacteriales > Nocardioidaceae > Nocardioides. The sequence goes on from NZ_CAXRAZ010000001.1 coordinate 81,209, forward strand.
TGCTCGCCGATCGACGCCCCCGCCCGATCGGCTGCTCGGGCGAGCGGCACTACCGTGGCGCCATGACCTTCTCGATCGTCGCCCGCTCCTCCGACGGCAGCACCTGGGGCGTCGCCGTCGCCTCCAAGTTCCTCGCCGTCGGCTCCGCCGTGCCGGCCGCGGTGGCCGGCGTGGGCGCGATCGCGACGCAGGCCGACGCCAACGTGGCCTACAAGGGCCTCGCGCTGGCCCACCTGGACGACGGCGCGACGGCCCCGATCGCCCTCGACCGCCTCCTCGAGGAGGACCCCGGGCGCGACCACCGCCAGGTGGGCATCGTCGACGTCGACGGTGGCGCGGCGAGCCACACCGGCCAGGCCTGCATCCCGTGGGCCGGCGGTCGCACCGGCGACGGCTACGCGGTGCAGGGCAACTGCCTCGCCGGCCCCGAGGTCGTCGAGGCCATGGAGGCCGCCTGGCTGGGCAGCGACCCGGAGGCGCCCCTGCAGGGCCGCCTGCTGGCCGCGCTGCGGGCCGGCGACGAGGCCGGCGGCGACAAGCGCGGTCGACAGTCGGCGGCGCTGCTCGTCGTCCGCGACGAGGCGGGCTACGGCGGCCTGGACGACATCGCTGCCGACCTGCGCGTCGACGACCACCCGGCACCGATCGACGAGCTCGCGCGCCTGCTCGACCTGCACGAGCTCTACCTCGTGGCCTCCACCGAGACCGAGCGGGTGCCCGTGGACGACGCGCTGCGCGCCGAGCTCGCCGCCTTCGCCGAGGCCGCCGGCCACCCGGACTTCACCACCTGGGTGGGCACGGAGAACTACGAGATGCGCGTGGCCGCCGACCTGGCCTGGATCGACCGCCGCATCCTCGCCATCGTGCGCGCCGGCTGACCTCGCGGCCCACCCGCTCAGTCGGGGCGGTCTGCCTGCTCCAGACGCTCGAGCGCCGCCCGCGCCGCGGCGAGCTCGGCCGCCGCCGTGCGCTGCTCGGCCCCGGCCGCCTCCTGGGCCTCCTCCGCCTCCGCCTGTTCCTCCTCGAGCGCCTCGGCGTCGTCCTCGAGTTCGGCGAGGCGCCGGCGCAGCTCGTCGATCTCGGCCTCGATCTGCAGGGACCGCGCGGCGAGCCGCTCGACCTCGTCGGTGGCCTCGGCCAGCGCGGCGGCCGCCCCGGCGTCGCGCTCGGTGGCGGTCTCCACGCGCTCACGTGCGGCCTCGAGTCGCCGTAGGGCGGCCCCGGGGTCGTGGACGACGCGCAGCGCCGGCACCTGCCCGCCGGCCGGAGCCTCGGGCGCCTCCCGGGGCGTCGCGTGGTGACCGAGCGCCTCGGGCAGGGCGAGCGCAGCGTGCAGGTCGGCGTCCTCGACGGGGGTGAGCCCGGTGGTGCGCAGGGGCGTGACCAGCAGCCCGCTGGCGAGGGCGCGCGCGCAGCCGGCGTCGAGCATCGCGGCCGTGAGCGTGGCCTCGACCTGCTCGGCCACCGCCTCGGTGACGCGCAGCCCCTCGGCGGCCGCGAGCCGGCGTGCACCCGTGGTCACCGCGGCTGTCACCTGCCGGCGCTGGCGGGTGAGTGCGCGCAGTTCACCGGCCGCCATCGCCTCCTGCGCCTCTCGCAGGGCGGCACCCACGCTGATGAGCTGCTCGACCTGCGCCGGGTCGCGCCGCACCAGCAGGTCGACCACCCAGGCGGCGCTGGACGGCCTGCGCAGCGCCTTCAGGCGGGCGGCCAGCGGAGTTCCTCGTGCCTCCCGCACGCGTGCGTCACGGGCCGCGGTGAACTCTCCCGGCGCGAGGGCGTAGAGCTCGTCGGCGACGGCGAGCAGCGTGCTGCTCAGTGCGGCGTCGCCCTCCCCGTCGCTCATCCCATCCACGCGCCGCGCCGGTCCCTCAGTCGTCGTCGGGGCCGTCGAGCCCCTGCTCGATCGCGTAGCGGGTGAGCTGGACGCGGTTGTGCATCTGCAGCTTGCGCAGGGTGTTCTGCACGTGGTTCTGCACGGTGCGGTGCGAGAGCACGAGGCGCTCCGCGATCTGCTTGTAGGAGAGCCCCTTGGCCACCATGCGCAGGATCTCGACCTCGCGCTCGGTGAGCCGCTCCCCCGGCGGCGCCGGCGGCTGGTCGGGCGCGGTCATGCGTCGGAACTCTCCGAGCACCAGCGCGGCGAGGCCCGGGGTGAAGACGCTGTCGCCGGCGGCGACGCGCCGCACCGCGGCCACGAGCTCGGCGCTGGAGGCGGACTTCACCAGGTAGCCGGTGGCGCCGGCCTTCACGGCGGCCAGCACGTCGTCCTGCTCGCCGGAGGCCGAGAGCACCAGCACACGCGACGAGGGCGCCTCCGCGAGCACCGTGGCGGTGACCTCGACGCCCGTGGGCTCCGGGATCTGCAGGTCCAGCACGACCACCTGCGGCTGCGTGGCGCGGAAGCGGTTGATGGCCTCGGTGCCGGTGCCGGCGGTGGCCACCACCTCGAGGCCCGCCGCCGCCAGGTCGCGCTCCACGGCGTCACGCCACAGCGGATGGTCGTCGACCACCATCACCCGGATCGGCTCGGTCATGGCGCCGACCCTAGCGGGCCTCACTGGTGCGCGACCGACCCGCGCGCCACGGTGAAGGTCCACTCGGTGCCGTGGGCGCCGGTGTCGAGGCTCGCCCGGCCGCCGAGGTCGCGCACGCGCCCTCGGATCGACTCGCTGACGCCGAGACGCCCCTGCCGCTCGGCGTCCTCGAGGCGGCCGGGGGCGATGCCGGGCCCGGCGTCGCGCACCGACACCTCGACCTCGTCGCCGAGGTCGTCGAGCAGCACCCAGGCAGGTGCGTGCTCCCCCACGTGGCGGCGCACGTTGTCGAGGCAGGCCGCCACCACGGCCGTGAGCTCCGCGGTCACCTCCGCCGGCAGCAGCACCGCGCCGGCGGGCACGCCCACCTGCACCGTGCTCGTGGAGAGCGCGGCCAACTCTGCGGCGAGATCGGCCTCGGCACGCAGTGATCCCGCCTCGGGCCCGGCGGCGGTCGGCACCGGCACCCGGGGCGAGGCCTGGGTGCGGATCAGCGTGCGCAGCGCCTGCTCCTGCTCTCCGGCCAGTCGTCCGAGCGCGGCGGCCTCACCGCCCAGCTCGCTGCCCCGTCGCTGCACCAGCGCCAGCACCTGCAGCACCCCATCGTGGACGACGCGCGCCAGCCGCGCCCGCTCCGCCGCCGCCGCGGCGGCGCGCTGAGCCGCGTCGCGCTCGGCCGCCATCCGGGTCAGCGACTCCGCGACGAAGCCCACCATCGACCCGCACAGCACCAGCAGGAAGACGTTGCCGAAGTTCTTCTCCTCGATCCGCGAGCGGATGAGCAGGTCGACCGCACCGAGCACGGCGGCCGCGAGCGCCCCACCACGCCAGCCGTAGCGCACCGCCCACGCGAGCATCGCGCACAGGATCCAGAAGCCCGGGATGGTCGCCGCGAAGCCGGGCCCCTTCACGACCGGCGTCAGCAGGAGCAGAGCGAGGGCCAGCGCGAGGTCGGCGAGCAGCACCGCAGGCACCCGGCGATGGGAGGACGCGTACACGGCCGGCAGCACCACGCTGGCCACGACCATCGCGGCGATGCAGGCCCATCCGGCGACAGGATGGTCGAAGTTGTTGCGGTAGGCCGTGACCGCGACGGTGTAGACGACGACCACCACCCGCACCACCGCGAGGGCGGCGAAGAGCCGGTCCTCGACCGCGAGCGCGGCGCGGGTGCCGTCGGCGGCGCTCGGCCGGGGCCCCGGCGCTGCGTCGGACACCGGCGGAGCGGTCAGGACGCGAGCGGCCGGGCGTCGCCGTCGCCGTCCTCGCCCCGCGCGGCGCGCTTGGCTTCGGACTTGGCCTTGGCGGCGTACATGTCGACGTACTCCTGGCCCGAGAGCCGCATGATCTCGTACATGATCTCGTCGGTGACCGAGCGGAGGATGAAGCGGTCGTTCTCGAGGCCGGCGTAGCGGCTGAAGTCGAGCGGTGCGCCGATCCGCACGGCCGGACGGGTCCAGCGGCCGATCTTCTTGCCCGGGGGCGCCACGACGTCGGTGCCCACCACGGCCACGGGGATCACCGGCACGCCGGTCTCCAGCGCCAGGCGGGCCACGCCGGTCTTGCCGCGGTAGAGGCGGCCGTCGTGCGAGCGGGTGCCCTCGGGGTAGATGCCGAACAGCTCGCCCTCGCCGAGCACGCGCTTGGCCGAGACAAGAGCGCCGGCGGCGGCGTTGGCGCTCTCGCGGTCGATCGGGATGTTGCCCGTGCCGCTGAAGAACTGCTTCTGCAGCCAGCCCTTGAAGCCGGGGGTCGTGAAGTACTCGGCCTTGGCCACGAAGGTGACCTTGCGCGGGGAGACGAGCGGGAGGAACAGCCAGTCGGCGTAGGAGAGGTGGTTGCTCGCCAGGATCGCCGGCCCGTCGGTCGGGAGGTTCTCGACGCCCTGGACGCGCGGGCGGAAGACCACCTTGAGCAGCGGACCCAGTGCCACGAACTTCAGGAACCAGTACAGCAACGGATGCGCACCTTCCGTGGGGGCCAGCCCCGGCCGAGTCGGGACCCGTCCGCGAAGGCCGGTCGGGCCGGCCACGCCGCAGGCGACGTCGCCGTGAGCAGCCTAGTGCCTGGAGGCGGTCGCGGTCGCCCCTGCAGGCGCCGCGTCGGGCATGATCGCGCCATGGCCACCGCACCCGACTCGCCGACCTCACCCCTCATCGTCGCCGCCCGCCCCGAGCTCACCGGTGGACGACGCGTCGGCGTGCTGCTGAGCCACGGCTTCACCGGCTCGCCCTTCTCGATGCGCCCGTGGGGCGAGCACCTCGCCGCGCTCGGTTACGGCGTGCGGGTCCCCCTGCTCCCGGGACACGCGACCTCGTGGCAGGACCTCAACCGGCATCGATGGGCCGACTGGTCCGGGGAGGTGCGCCGCGCCTACGACGCGTTGCGGGCCGAGCACGACGTCGTCGTGGCGGGAGGGCTGTCGATGGGTGGCGCCCTCGTGCTGCGCCTGGCCGCCGACGTGGGCGCCGACCTGGCCGGTGTCATGGTGGTCAACCCAGCGCTGGCCACGCGCCGCCTCGACGTGAAGCTGCTGCCCGTGCTCAAGCACGTCGTCGCCTCGTTCCCGGCCATCGCAGGCGACATCAAGAAGCCGGGCGTGGTCGAGCACGGCTACGACCGCACCCCGCTCAAGGCGGTCCACTCGATGATGCAGGCGTGGCCCCGGCTGGTGACCGACCTCGGCGGCGTCACCTCCCCCCTGCTCTACTTCCGCTCGCCCGAGGACCACGTCGTCGACGACTCCACGGAGCCGCTGGTGATGCGTGGCGTGGCCACGACCGACATCACCCGCGTCGAGCTGCCCGACAGCTACCACGTGGCCACCCTCGACAACGACGCCGCGCGCATCCACGAGGAGTCGGCGGCCTTCATCGCCCGGGTGGCCGGGCTGGGGACGAGCGCCTAGGCTGACGGAGTGACACGGGAGCACCCGGAGGACCCCGAGGCCGACCGCGCGGTCGAGCCCGGCGACGCAGCCGACGCCGCCGACGCGAGCACGTCCGCCGACGCAGCCGACTCGGGCCCATCCCCCGACGGCGACCACGACGCCGCCTGGGCGGCCATCGTGGCCAACTACGGCGACTCCGTGCTCGGCCCCGTGGCCGACTCGCCCGCCGAGGCGGCCGCGACCGGCGACACCTCCGCGGCCGAGCCGACGGCAGCCGACGCCGCGCGGCTGCGACGCCTGTTCCGCCCCGTCGACCCGCGCGACGCCGACGACGCGGTCGACCCCGACCTCGATCCCTTCGCCACCGCCGACGACGACCGCTTCGTGCCGCCGACGCCCCCGCCCGTCCCACGCCCGACGCCCGATCGTCTCCTGGCCTGGGGCGGCGTGCTCGGCGCCCCCGCTGCGCTGCTGGTCCTGGTGGTGCTCGGCATCGACCTCTCGCAGCTGGTGATCACGGGGCTGGTCGGCTGGTTCCTCATCGGCTTCGGCTACCTGGTGGCCACGATGCCCTCGGCCCCTCGCGACCCCTGGGACGACGGCGCGCAGCTCTGAGGCCGCACTGGCCGCACTGACCTGGGGCTCAGCCTCGTCCGTCGCGCGCCAGCAGCGCGGCGCCGATCGCGCCCGCCTCAGGGCCCAGCGCGGCCGGCACGAGGGGCGGCACCGGGCGGTGGTCGGTGCCCTGCAGTGAGGTGCGCAGGGCGACGCGGGCGGGCTCGAGCAACAGGTCGCCGACGCTCGCCACTCCGCCGCCGACCACGACCAGCTCGGGGTCGTAGGCCGACACCAGGCCGGCCACGCCGACGCCCAACCAGGTGCCCACCGAGCCGAACGCCTCGCGCGCCACGCCGTCCCCGCGCCGGGCCCGGGCGGCCACCTCCGGGCCGTCGAGGTGGCGTCCCAGCGCCACCCGGGTCACCCTCTCGAGCGCCCGGCCACTGCAGTACTGCTCCCAGCAGCCGCGCAGCCCGCACTCGCACGCCAGCCCGTCGGGCACCACCTGGACGTGGCCGAACTCCCCGGCCAGCCCGTGCGCACCGCGGACGACGCGCCCCCCGAGCACCAGCGCCCCACCGATGCCGGTGCCCACGGTCACCAGCACCACGTCGTCCACGCCTCGCGCGGCGCCGGCGCGCACCTCGGCGTAGGCAGCGCAGTTCGCATCGTTGTCGAGGACGACGCGCACCCCGGTGCGCTGCTCCAGTCGGGCGCGCACGGGGGCGTCGCGCCACGGCAGGTGGGCGCCGAAGAGGTAGGTGTCGCCGGCCCGGTCGACCAGGCCGGCGGCCGACACGCCGATCGCGGCGATCGGCCGGCCGCCGGCGGCCTCCAGCGCCGCCTCGGCCACCGCGACCTCGACCGCCTCGGGGGGCGCCTCGCGTCCCGGCATCGGGCGGTAGGCCACCGCGGCGACCGCCGCCTCCCCGGGATGGTCCGTCACCGCGCCGCCCGAGCCTTCCGCCGCGAGGCGGACCGCGAGCACCTTGGTGCCGCCGACGTCCACGCCGACGTGGCACCCGGTGCCCGCGGTCGTGGTCACGGCGGCCTCGCGCTCAGTTCCGGGCCAGGTCGGCCGCACCCACCATGCCCGCCCGGTTGCCCATGGCAGCCGGGCGGATCTCGGCCTCGGGGCGGACTCCGCGCCCGGTGAGCTCGCGCTCGAAGGCCTCGCGCAGCGGGCCGAGCAAGAGGTCGCCGGCATCGCTGACGCCGCCGCCGACGACGACCACCCCCGGGTCGAGCACCGCCGCGAGCGAGGCCACGCCCTGCCCGAGGGCGTCGCCGAGCGCGGCGAGGGCGGCGACGGCGAAGGCGTCGCCGTCGTGCGCAGCGGTCGTGATGAGCGGGCCGTCGATCTTCTCCACGTCGCCGCCCGCCCGTTCCAGCAGCGCGGCCGAGCCGGCCTCCCCCGCCGCGACCGCGGCGCGGGCGTCACGTACAAGGGCGGTGCCGCTGCCGTACTGCTCGAGGCAGCCGTGGTTGCCGCAGCCGCAGAGTCGACCGTTCGGCACGAGTCGCAGGTGGCCGATCTCACCGGCGACGCCATGGGCTCCCCGCAGCAGGCGCCCCGAGGCGATGACGCCGCCGCCGACGCCCGTGCCGACGGTGACCATCAGCTGGTCGTCGTGGTCGCGACCGGCTCCGTGCCGGAACTCGCCCCATGCCGCGACGTTGCCGTCGTTCTCGACCACCACGGGCAGACCGATCAGCCGGGCCAGGTCGGCACCGAGCGGTTCATTGCGCCAGGCGATGTTGGGCGCGAACAGCACCGTCGAGCGGTCGGAGGCGATGTAGCCCGCCGCCCCCACGCCCACGGCCTCGACCGGGTGGTCGGCGGTCAGCTGGGCCACGAGCCCGGCCACCGCGGTCTCGATCGCCGAGGGGTCGGTGGCCGGCGAGGTCACCCGCGCCTCCGCCACCACGGTGCCGTCGGCGTCGACCACGGCACCGGCGATCTTGGTGCCGCCGATGTCGATGCCGCAGGTGAGGGCGCCGGCGGCGGCTCCGGTGGTGGTCATGGCGTGCTTCCTGGTCGTTCGGGGCCGGGCTCGTGAGATTCGGGCTCGTGAGATTCGGGCTCGCGGGGATCGGGGCGGTGCGGCGGGGAGTCCCAGGGGCCGCCGTCGTCCAGGTCGATCCTCTCGACCGAGGGTCCACGAGGCGACGTCGACGCGCCGTCCGCGCCGGACGGGTCGCCCGGCGGGGGCGGGAGGGTCTCGAGCAGACCGGCCGCCGCCTGCAGCAGCGAGGACGCCGCACTCGTCAGGTGGGCGCGCACGTCCGGCGAGGTCTGGCGCACGGCGTGCACGACCCGGCAGATCGGGCAGTAGCGGCACTCGGCCGCGTCCGTGGCGAGGTGGTCATTGATCTCCTGGGCGAAGGACGACGCCTGGCCGGCCATCGCCCCCGCGGCCGAGGCGGCGTCGCCACCGTGCTGGCGGGCGAGGTCGGCGAAGACGCCCAACAGCTTCATCGCCTCCTCGCCGACACTGCCGATGTCGGCGCCCGGGGTCCCCGTCGGGCGGTCCGGGCCGTCCGGGCCGTCCGGACCGGCGTCGCGCCCCGCCCCGGGGGTCTCGCGCTCGTCGCTCATCGGCGTCCCCCGCTCCGGACGACGCCGGTGGCCCCGGTGGCTCCGGTGAGCCTGCCGGGCTCAGCGGGCTCGACCGACCCTGCGGGTTCAGTGAAGCGGACCTGCAGCTCGCCGTCGACGACCCGGGCCCCGGCGACCCGCAGCCGCGCCAGACCCGGTGGAAGCGTGAGCAGCCGGCGGTGGGAGCCGACGGTCATCACGAGCTCGTCGCCGTTGCGGGCGAGGTCGACCTCGGCGCGGCTGACGAACGGCAGGGCGAGACGCGCGAGCGCGCCGCCCCCGTCGAGGCGCTCCACCTGGAAGGGTCCCTCGCCGGACGGCGGCGCGAGCGGGTCGTCGGTGACGTACAGGCTCTCGGCCAGCTCGCGCAGCGCATCGACGCCGACGGGCTCCTGCGCGCGATAGGCCGACGTCCACACCGGCAGGTCGGTGAAGCTCTCGGCCACCTCGGCGAGCACGGCGTCCTGCGCGCGCACCCAGCCGGCGACCCAGGGGTCGGTGGCCTCGCGCGGGAAGACGCGGTTGGCCACGACCCCGTCGACGCGGTAGCCGTAGAGGCACAGGCTGGTGAAGGCGCGGCGCGCCTCGGCCAGCACCACCTGCTCGGGTGTGAGCACCAGCCGCACGCTGGCGCGGGGCCCGGTGAGCAGCGCGTGGACCTCGTCGAGCTCGGCGTGCAGGCGGGTGACCGCGTCGAAGACGCCGTCGCCCGGCATCGGCACGCCGGCGGCCCGGTTCAGCACCGGCCGCAGGGCCCGCACGAGGCGCCGCTGGATCGGCAGGAGTCGCTCGATGTACCAGCCCAGCGCCTCGGGCAGCGCCAGCAGGCGCAGGGTCTCGGCCGTGGGCGCGCAGTCGACGACGATGACGTCCCACGCGCCCGAGCGGGCCTGGCGCCGCAGCTCGAGCAGCGCCAGCACCTCCTCGGCGCCGGGGATCACCGTCATCTCCTCGGCTGCGACCGGGTCCATCCCGGCGGCGTCGAGCACGCTCAGCAGGTAGCGCTGGATGTCGGCCCACGACTGCTCGAAGCGCAGCTGGGGGTCGACCTGCTGCAGGTGGAGGTGCGGCGCCACCTCGACCGGCTCGGCCGCGCGGGCCGGGGCCTCGGCGTCGCAGGCGTCGGCGAGCGAGTGGGCGGTGTCGGTGGAGATCACCAGGGTGCGTCGTCCACGCGCCGCCGCCATGGCCGCGGTGCCCGCGGCCACCGACGACTTGCCGACACCGCCCTTGCCGGTGAAGAGGATGATCCGCACGCCGCGCTCAGGCGCCGGTCTCGACGCGCTTCTTCAATCCCTTGAGCGCGGTGTCGATGAGGATCTTCTCGCCCTTGCGCTTGAGCATGCCGATCAGCGGGATGCTCACGTCGAGGGCGAGGCGGTAGGTGACCTCGGTGGAGCCGGGGCCGAGCTCGCGCAGCACGTAGGCGCCCTCCAGCGAGCGCAGCATCTTGCCCTCGACGAGGGTCCAGGTCACGGCGCGATCGGCGTCCCAGGTGTAGGCGAGGGTGTACTCGTCCTTGATGGGCGGCACGTCCAGGGCGAAGAACACCTCGCGGGCGCGGGCCGGCTCGCCGGCATGGCGCGAGCGGACCTCGGCCCGCATCACGCCCTTGGCCCAGGCGGGGTAGGACTCGAAGTCGGCGATCACGGCCATCACGGCGGACGCGGAAGCGTCCACGACGATCGACGAGGACGTCTGTTCGGCCATGGCCGGAAGGCTACCGGACCTCCTGCGCGCTGCGCCGCGACCCCGGACACCTGTCACCGGCGGGATAGCCTTCGCTCGACCCGAGCCCTGAGAGGAGGCACGGTGCGCGAGTACTCCACGCCGCCCACGCTGCCCGCCCCGACGTCCGGCAATCTCACCGACGACGTCGTGCGCAACGCGGCCGAGGCACCCGGCGCCGTCCAGTTCATGCGCCCGGACCCGGCCACCGACGGCTGGCACGAGGTCACCTGCGCCGACTTCGAGCGCGAGGTGCGCCGCGTCGCGGCCGGCCTGGTGGCCGCGGGCATCGCCGCGGGCGACCGCGTGGCGATCGTGTCGCGCACCCGCTACGAGTGGACGCTGCTCGACTACGCCATCTGGTTCGCGGGCGCCGTCACGGTGCCGGTCTACGAGACCTCCTCGGCCGAGCAGATCCGCTGGATCCTCGAGGACTCCGGTGCGCGCGCCGTCGTCCTCGAGGACGACGGCCACCTCGCCCGCCTGCGTGAGGCCACCGCCTCGCCGGGGCCCGAGCACGTGTGGTGCCTGGCCGACGGCGCGATCGCCACCCTCACCGAGCTGGGCGCCGGGATCGGCGACGACGAGGTGGAGGCCCGGCGCACCGCGGCGGGGCCGGGCGACCTCGCGACCCTGATCTACACCTCCGGCACCACGGGCCGTCCGAAGGGATGCCGGCTCACCCACGGCAACTTCATGGCCGAGCTCGGTGTGGCGGTGCGCGAGCTCGACCATCTCTTCGATGGCGACGACGCCTCCACGCTGCTGTTCCTGCCGCTGGCCCACGTGTTCGCGCGGATCATCCAGATCGGCTGCATCGCCTCCCGCACGCGCCTGGCGCACAGCAGCGACGTCGCCCGGCTGCTCCCCCAGCTCGCCGCGCTCGAGCCGACCTTCGTCCTCGCCGTGCCGCGCATCTTCGAGAAGGTCTTCAACACCGCCTCCCAGCGCGCGACGGCCGACGGCAGGGGGCGCGCCTTCGACCGAGCGGTCGAGGTGGCGATCGCCTACTCCCGCGGCATCGACGCCGGGCGGATCCCGGTGCGGGTGCGCGCCGAGCACGCGATCCTCTCGCGCCTGGTCTACGGCCGTCTGCGCGCCGTCCTCGGCGGCCACTGCCGTTTCGCCGTGTCCGGCGGGGCGCCGCTCGGCGAGCGACTGGGCCACTTCTACCGCGGCATCGGGGTGACGGTGCTCGAGGGCTACGGCCTGACCGAGACCACCGGGGCGGTCACGGTCAACCTCCCCGACGCCCAGAAGGTCGGCACCGTGGGGCGCCCGCTGCCGGGCACCGGCGTGCGGATCGCCGACGACGGTGAGCTGCTCTTCCGCGGGCCGCAGGTCTTCGACGGCTACTGGAACAACGACGAGGCCACGGCCGAGGTGCGCGACGCCCAGGGCTGGCTGCACACCGGCGACGTCGGCGAGGTCGACGACGAGGGCTTCGTGCGGGTCACCGGGCGCAAGAAGGAGATCCTGGTGACGGCGGGTGGCAAGAACGTCGCCCCGGCGGTGCTGGAGGACAGGGTGCGCGCGGCGGCGCTGGTCAGCCAGTGCCTCGTGGTCGGCGACGGTCGACCGTTCATCGCCGCCCTCATCACCCTCGACGAGGAGGCCCTGCCGCTGTGGGCCGAGCAGCACGGCACCAGCGCGAAGCCGGCCGACCTGCTGCAGCACCCCGACCTGCTCGCCGAGCTGCAGGAGGCGGTCGACGAGGCCAACAAGGCGGTCTCGAAGGCCGAGGCGATCCGCAAGTTCGCCGTCCTCCCGCAGGACTGGACCGAGGAGGCCGGCCACGTCACACCCAGCCTCAAGCTGAAGCGGGCCGTGGTGATGCGCGACTTCCGCGAGGACGTCGAGGCGCTCTACCGCTGACCGCCCGCCCTGGCGACGGGGTGACTAGGACCCCCGCCTAGTCCCCCTGGTCCGATCGGTCAGGGTTGCTCGAATCGCTCCACCGTGGCGTTTTTCCTTCGCTAGCGTCGCAGCGCGCCGATGCGGGGAGGGCAGAGGCGCGACAGCGTCCGACGTCGGGTCGGGTGCGTCGAGCGGGGCACCGGGGCCCCACATGGGGAGCGGAGGGCTTCTGGTGGACCGACGGAGACTGTTGCTCGTCGCGGCGGCGGTGATCGCCGCCCTCGGGGTGGCGCTGGTGTTCGTGTACGCGCGCGGTGCCGATGCTCGCGCCGCCGAGCGCTTCGACGCCGTCGAGGTGCTCACCGCCACCCAGCAGATCGCCCCCGGCGAGAGCGTGGACGACGCCCTGACCGCCGGCAAGGTCACGCTGACCCGCGTGGCGAAGGCCCAGATGCTCGAGGGCGCGGGCAAGGACGCCGGCCCGCTGCGCGGCAAGGTCGCCCTCACCACCATCTACCCGGGCGAGCAGCTCGTGCCCGTCAAGTTCGGCGGCGCCGACCAGGTGGAGGCCGCCGCCGTGCTGCCGATCCCGGCCGGCAAGCTCGCCATCTCCATCTCCGTCGAGGACGACGCCCGCGTCGGCGCCTTCATCCGCGCCGGGGCCGAGGTCGCGATCATCCTGACCCGCCCGAAGGACGGCGCCCCGATCGAGAGCCGCGTGCTGCTCGACCGCGTCACGGTGCTCGCCGACGGCGTGCGCACCTCGGTGCCCGACGGCACCGCGGCCGAGGAGGGCAGCGGGAACGCCGCCGACGACGCCACCCTGGGCCGCCTCATCACCGTGGCCGTCAGCCAGCGCGACGCCGAGAAGGTCCGCTTCGCCGAGCGCGACGGCAACCTGTCGATCGCCCTGCTCAACGACGGCAGCACCGTCAAGCGCGACGACGGCGTCTCCGGCTCCAACCTGTTCAAGTGAGCCCCACCCGGGAGGTGAGTGCAGATGCCCGTCCTGGTCGAGACTGACGCGTCCCTGGTCCCCCAGCTGCTGGGGGCCATGCCGACCGGCTCGCAGGCGGTGGGCTCGGTCGACCGCGCGGTGGCCTGGGTCGACCAGCACGGCGACGAGTACGTCGTCGTCCTCGGGTCGTCGGTGCCGCTCGAGGTGGCCCTCGGCACCGCCGAGGAGCTGCGCATCCAGCGCCCGACGGTGAGCGTGGTGCTGCTGCGCGAGCACTTCGACACCGACGTGCTCACCCGGGCCATGCACGCCGGGGTGCGCGACGTGGTCGTGGCCGGCGACGACGAGAAGAGCCTGACGCGGGCCGTCGAGCGAGCGCACCAGCTCTACCAGGCGCTGCGCGGACCCACCGGAGCCCGCCAGCTCGGCCGCATCGTCACCGTGTTCTCGCCCAAGGGCGGCGTCGGCAAGACCACCTCGTCGGTGAACCTCGCGCTCGCCCTGGCCGACGGCGGGGCGCGCAAGGTGTGCCTGGTCGACCTCGACCTCGCGTTCGGCGACGTCGCGATCACGATGCAGCTCTTCCCGACCCACTCGATCGAGCAGGCCGTCGGGGCCGAGGAGTCGGTCGACCTCGCGATGCTCGAGACGCTGCTGACACCTCACGAGACGGCCGCGCTGACCGTGCTGGCCGCTCCGGCCCACCCCGACGTGCGCGAACGCATCAGCCCGCTGCTCATCTCGCGGATCCTGCGGGCGCTGCGCGAGGGCTTCGACTTCGTGGTGGTCGACACCTCGCCCTCCTTCGACGACGCCACGCTGACGGCACTCGACGAGACCGACGAGTGCGTCATCATCGCCACGCTCGACGTGCCCACCCTGAAGAACGTGAAGGTGGCGCTGGAGACGATGGACATGCTGAGCATCGCCCGGGGTCACCGGCACCTGCTGCTGAACCGGGCCGACGAGGAGGTCGGGATCAGCGTCGAGAAGGTCGAGAGCATCCTCTCGATGCCGGTCTCGGCGCAGGTCGCCAGCGCGATGGAGATCGCCGCGGCCACCAACGCCGGCACGCCGATCGTCACCCACAAGCCCCAGCACCCGGCGAGCCTCGCCTACGGCCGCCTCGCTGCAGCCGTGGCCGGCGACCCGGTGGCGGCCCCGGGCGCGTCCGCGGGCGACACCTCCGGCGAGCCCCAGCGCTCGCGCAGCTTCTTCCGTCGCGGGAGGTCCTCGTGAGCAGCCTGTCCGAACGCCTCGCCGCGGCACGGCGTGACGCGGCCGCTGCCGGTCGCCACGCCGGCGCGCCCGACGGCGACACCGAGGGTCCCTCGTCGTCCGCCGCACCTGCGGCGCACGCCGCGCACACGGCGGCACCGGCGCCCTCCTCCCCCAGCGTGGACGACGCCGGCGCGCCGCCCGCGGCCGGCCCCACCGCGGCGGAGGCGCCCGCGGCACCGACCGCACCCGCCGCACCAGGACCGCTGGCCGCTCGCGCCGCTGCGGCCGGAGCAGCGGCGGCCGAGGCCCGCGGCGGCGCGCGCCGCAGCGCCGGCGGTGTCGAGGGCGACCGGATCGAGGAGCTCAAGGGCAAGGTGCACAGCGAGCTGCTCGTGCAGCTGGGGCCCCACCTCTACGACGCCGACATGGACCAGTCGGAGCTCGACGACACCGTGCGCACGGTGCTCAGCGACGTGCTCGGATCGCAGGACCGTCCGCTGAGCGCCGCCGACCGCGCCCGGGTGACCCAGGAGATCACCGACGACATCCTCGGCTACGGCCCGATCGACCCCTACCTGCGCGACCCCGAGGTCTCGGAGGTCATGGTCAACGGCCACGACAGCGTGTGGCTCGAGCGCAACGGTCGGCTCACCAAGGCCGAGGCCTACTTCACCGACGAGGCGCACCTGCGCCGCACGATCGACAAGATCGTCTCGCGCATCGGCCGTCGCGTCGACGAGTCCTCCCCCATGGTCGACGCCCGCCTGCCCGACGGCAGCCGTGTCAACGCGATCGTGCCGCCGCTGGCGATCGACGGCTCGGCGCTCACCATCCGCAAGTTCTCCACCGACCCGCTCACGGTGCAGGACCTCATCAACTTCGGCTCGCTCAGCCCGCAGACGGCCGACTTCCTCGACGCCTGCGTGCGCGGTCGGCTCAACGTGATCGTCTCGGGCGGCACGGGTGCGGGCAAGACCACCACGCTCAACGTGCTGTCGTCCTTCATCCCGCGCGACGAGCGCATCGTCACCATCGAGGACGCCGCCGAGCTGCAGCTCAAGCAGGAGCACGTGGTGCGCCTGGAGTCGCGCCCCTCCAACATCGAGGGCAAGGGCGCGATCACCATCCGCGACCTCGTGCGCAACAGCCTGCGCATGCGCCCCGACCGCATCGTCGTCGGCGAGGTCCGCGACGCCTCGGCACTCGACATGCTGCAGGCGATGAACACCGGCCACGACGGCTCCATCTGCACCCTGCACTCCAACGGCCCCCGCGACACCCTCTCGCGCATGGAGACGATGGTGCTGATGGCCGGCATGGACCTGCCCATCCGCGCGATCCGCGAGCAGGTCGCCTCCGCGGTCGACCTGATCGTGCACCAGAGCCGCTTCAAGGACGGCTCGCGCCGCATCACCCACATCACCGAGGTGGAGCGGATGGAGGGCGACATCATCACGCTGCAGGACATCTTCGTCTTCGACAACACCGCCGGCTTCGACGAGAACGGCCGGGTGCTCGGGCGCCTGCGCGCCACAGGGCTGCGCCCGAAGTTCCTCGAGAAGCTCGCCTACGCCAACGTCGCCGTCGACCCGGCCGTCTTCCGCACAGGTGCGGCATGACGGGCGTGCGGCGACTGCTGGCGGCCACCGGCGCGGCCGCCCTCGTCGTCCTGCTGCCCGTGGGTGCGGCGGACGCCGCCGACGGCCAGATCGCCCACGTGCAGTCGGACGGCCGCAGCCTGCAGGTGCTCGTGTCGGTGCCGGAGGGCTCGGACGTCGACCTCACCGGCGTGAAGGCCACGCTCGACGGCACCAGCCTCGACGCCTCCGCGGAGTCGGCGGCCGACGGGGCCTCCGTGCTGCGCACCACCGTGCTGGCCATCGACACCAGCGACTCGATGGCGCAGGAGGGTCGCTTCACCGCTGCCAAGGCCGCGGCCGCCACCTTCCTGGACGCCGCCCCCGACGACGTCCGCATCGGCGTGGTCACCTTCAACGGTGACGTGGACGTCGCGCTGGCACCCACCGACGACCGGGCTGCGGCTCGCAAGGTGGTCGAAGGCCTGACGTTGGCGGGCGGCACGAAGCTCTACGACGGCGTCGCCGCGGCCGTGCGAGCCACCGGCACCGACGGTCAGCGCAGCGTGTTGCTCATCAGCGACGGCGCGGACTCCGGCAGCTCCGCCCGCCTCGGCATGGTCACCTCGCAGCTGCGCGACGCCGGCGTCCTCGTCGACGTCGTCAGCCTCGGTCAGAGCGGGCAGGCGCTGGCGTCCCTCGGCTCGCTCGCCCGGGCGGGTCAGGGCCAGGTGATCGAGTCGAGCGGCACCGCGCTGGCCGCGACCTTCCGCCGCGAGGCCGACGTGCTCGCCACGCAGGTGCTCGTGAGCGCACCGCTCCCCCCGGCCTTCTCCGGCCAGCAGGCGAGCGTCGAGATCACGCTGCCCACGGCCGGTGAGCCGGTGGTGGCGCGCGCCCTCGCCCCGATTCAGCAGGCGGCGCCGGGCTCAACCTCCGAGACCGACGCCGACACCGCGCCAGCCGCGGCCACGGTGCGTTCCGCGGAGGGATGGACCGCGCCGAGCTGGGTGCTCACGGCGGGACTCGCCGTCCTCGCGCTGGGCGCGATGGGCGTCGCGGTGCTGGCGGTGCCCGGTCGCCCGGCACCGATGACGATCGCCGAGCGGGTGGAGGCCTACAGCCGCACGACGACCCGCACGCCCGAGGTCGTCTCGAAGGCGGCGTCCGAGCCGGTGCTCGACCAGGCCCGCGCGGCCGCGGCCGGGCTGCTGGAGCGCAACCGCGGCTACGACGAGAAGCTGGGCCGCAAGCTCGCCGCCGCCGGCAGCGAGATGAAGCCCTCGGAGTGGCTGCTGGTGCAGGTCGGGTCCGTGATCGGGGCCGCTGTGCTGGGACTGCTCGTCGGCGGCGGCAATCTCGCGCTGGGTCTGCTGTTCGTCGTCCTCGGCGCGCTCGTGCCCGAGATCTTCCTGCGCATCCGGGCCGGACGCCGCGTGAAGGCCTTCCAGGACAACCTGCCCGACGTCCTGCAGATGCTCGCGGGCGCCCTCAGCGCCGGTCTGTCGCTCGCCCAGGCCGTCGACACCATCGTGCGCGAGGGGCCCGAGCCCATCGCCTCGGAGTTCAAGCGCGTGCTCGTCGAGACCCGCATCGGCGTCTCCCTCGAGGACGCCTTCGAGGGTGTGGCGACGCGCTACTCCAGCCGCGACTTCGCGTGGGCCGTGATGGCCATCCGCATCCAGCGACAGGTCGGCGGCAACCTGGCCGAGCTCCTGCTCACGGTGGCCGCCACGATGCGCGACCGCGCCTCGCTGCGCCGCCACGTGCGGGCGCTCTCGGCCGAGGGTCGGATGTCGGCGATGATCCTGTGCGGCCTGCCGCCGGGGGTGCTGCTCTACCTGCTGGCCACCAACCCCGAGTTCTTGCAGCCGCTCTACAGCGACGTGCGCGGCATGATCATGTCCGGCTTCGGCGTCCTGTGGCTCTCGATCGGCGTCTTCTGGATGTCGCGCCTGGTGAAGGTGGAGATCTGATGATCCTGCTGCTCGCTGCCGTCCTGCTCCTCGGCGCCGTGGGAGCGCTCGCCGCCGCCACCGTGCGCGACGAGCGCCCCGACGGCCTGGCCCGTGCCCTCGACGCCCTCGAGAAGCAGGGCGTGAGCGCCGCCGACGTGGACGCCCAGGTCGACCGCTCCTTCTCCGAGCGCGTGCTCGAGCCGTTGCAGGGGCGCGCCCTCACGGTCGGACGACGCATCACCGGCGCCGACCAGGCCGAGAGCATCCGCCGCCGGCTCGACCTCGCCGGCAATCCCCACGGCTGGACGGTCGACCGCGTCGTCTCACTCAAGGTGCTCGGCGCGGTCGGGCTGCCGGTGGCCTTCGTGCTGTACGGCCTGCTGCTCGGCTTCGCGCCGACCACCTTGATCGGACTCGCGCTCGCCGGCGCGGCCATCGGCTTCTTCGGCGCCGACCTCTACCTGTATCAGCGCGCCGCCAAGCGCGCCGACGAGGTGCGGCGCACCCTGGCCGACGCCGTCGACCTGCTCACCATCAGCGTGGAGGCCGGTCTCGGCTTCGACGCCGCCGTGCAGCAGGTGGCGCGCAACACCGAGGGCCCGGTGGCCGAGGAGCTCTCGCGCGTGCTGCGCGAGATGCAGCTGGGCATGTCGCGCAGCGAGGCCCTGCGGGCGATGGGCGAGCGCAGCAACGTCGACGACCTCCACACCTTCGTCGGCTCGATGGTGCAGGCCGACGCGTTCGGCGTGCCGATCGGGCAGGTGCTGCGGGTGCAGTCCTCCGAGATCCGCCTCAAGCGCCGCCAGTACGCCGAGGAGAAGGCCCAGCAGGTGCCGGTGAAGATCATGATCCCGCTGGTGCTCTTCATCCTGCCGTGCCTGTTCGTCGTCGTCATCGGCCCCGCGGTGCTCGACGCGATGGACGCCTTCGGCTGAGCGCTCTCACGGACGCGATTCGACGAAGAACCTGCGCGTCCACACCTCCACGATCGATCGACACGACATAGGCTCATGTCCATGCTCAGCAGCCAGAACTACGCGGTGGTCGGCGCCGCGCGGTTCTTCGCGCTGCTCGCGATCGGCGGCCCCATCCTGTGGGCGCACCAGGAGGAGGGCGTCTTCGCCCTCCTCACCCTCAGCGCGCTCTGGATCTACCAGGGCGTCACCGCCACCCGCCGCGAGCTGCAGCTCGCGCTGAGTCCCACCACCGAGGCCGCGGTCGTCGGCATCGTATGCGCGCTCGCCCTCGACTACTCCCCCTCGATTCTGGCCGCGCTCGTCGTCCCGCCGCTCTACGCCACGGCGACGGCGGGCCTGCGCACGATGGTGCGCACGATCCTGGTCGAGGCCATCACCGTGATCGCCCTCGCCCTCATGTGGTGGGAGGACATCACCTCCGAGCAGTCCGTCTCGATCTTCACCTGGGTGATGGCCGGCATCGGCCTCAGCATGATCGCCAGCGTCACCTTCGCCACTGAGCGCGTGATCGACCCCCTCGCCCCCTACCGCGACGCCCAGCAGCACCTCAAGCAGCTGCTCGACCTCGCCGGCAGCCTCAGCTCGGGCCTCGACGTCGGCGCCCTCGGCGGCGAGCTGCTCAGCGAGGTCAGCGACCGCATCCCCAACCGCGGTCTCGTGCTCTACGTGCCGCGCGGCGAGACCCTCACGCCCGTCGCCTCCACGGTCGAGCTCTCGACCGCTGACAGCGCCGCCTGCGAGACCCTCGCGGGTGACGTGCGGGCGCGCAGTGGGGCCGCCCCGGCCAGCGTCGAGATCGGGCACGGCTTCGCCTTCCGGGTGAGCGAGCACGCGATCGTGGCCGGGCTCCGGCCCGCCGACAGCGACTCCACCGTCAGCCTCGACCTCTCCGCGATGGCCATGGAGCTCGACGACAACGCCGTCAAGCTGGACGCCGCGCTGCTCTTCGCCCAGTTCCGCGATGCCGCCACCGCCGACGAGCGCAACCGCCTGGCCCGTGAGATGCACGACGGCGTCGCCCAGGACATCGCATCCCTCGGCTACATCATCGACGCCCTCGCCGCTCGTCCGGCCGACGAGGCGCAGGCGAAGGCGTTGGCGATGCTGCGCGAGCGGGTGTCGACCGTGGTGGCCGAGGTGCGGCGCTCGGTGATGAACCTGCGCACGAGCATCGGCGAGGCCGAGAGCCTCGGCGCCGCGATCAGCACCGTTGCCCGCCACCTCTCCGAGTCGTCGGGCATCCCGATCCGGGTGCGGCTCGACGAGCAGCCGGCTCGCCTGCGCCCCGAGGTCGAGGCCGAGCTGTTCCGCATCGCCCAGGAGGCGATGACCAACGCGGTCAAGCACGCCCGTGCCACCGCCATCGACGTCCGCTGCCAGGTCTACGCGCCGGAGGCGGTCATCACCGTCACCGACGACGGCGTCGGCCTGCAGTCGGCGCGCACCGACTCGCACGGCCTCAAGATCATGCGCGAGCGTGCGAGACTGATCGGAGCGGACCTCGTCGTCCGCGACAACGCCAGCCGTGGACTCACCGTCTCCGTGGCGGTCAAGATCCCGCGGGCCAGCACCAGCGTCACCAGCAGTGCCAGTAGCAGCGCCAGCAGCACCCGTACGTCCGGCAGCTCGGCTGCCTTCAGCTCCCAGGAGGATGCATCGCGATGAGCGACCAGATCACCGTTCTGCTGATCGACGACCACGAGCTCATCCGCGACGGCCTGGGCGCCGTCCTCGACCTTGAGGACGACCTCACCGTCATCGCGACCGCTGGCTCCGTGGCCGAGGGCATCGCCAAGGCGCGCGAGGTGCGGCCCCAGGTCGTGATCACCGACCTGCAGATGCAGGACGGCACCGGCCTGGACGTCGTCCGCACCCTGCGCAAGGAGAGCGACGAGATCGGTCTCATCGTGCTCACGATGCACTCGGGCGACGAGCAGATCTTCGCCGCCATGCAGGCCGGCGCCTCCGGCTTCGTCGGCAAGGACGCCCCCTCCACCGAGGTCATCAAGGCCGCTCGCCACGCGGCGGTCTCCCCCAAGGCGTTCGTGTGCGCCGGCCTCGTGGGCGCGATGATGCGCCGACAGTCGGCGGAGTCGACCGCGCTCACCGAACGCGAGCACGACGTCCTCCTGCTGCTGGCCGAGGGACTCAATGCCGCCGCGATCGGCGCGAAGCTCTACCTCTCGGAGTCGACCACCAAGTCGCACATCGCCCGCATCTACCAGAAGCTCGGCGCCGCGAACCGCGCTCAGGCGCTGGTCACCGCGATGCGGGTGGGCCTGCTCTCCACGGTGCAGCCCTCGGCGCGCTGAGGGCCCCCAACACCGGCCCGGACGAGGCCCGACTGACGCTGTCGGTCGGGCCTCGTCGGCGTTGGACCACCCGGGGTGGCGGGGCCCTGGGACGGGTCCTCCCCGGGGAGGTTCACGGCTAGTCCGAAGTGACTAACGGCGAGGAGACGACTTCCCGATCCGCCGTGGTCCGTGCGAACGGCAGAGTTCTCCTCGAAGGGGAGACATCCCCGGGGACACGTACGGCACACCTCACTTCCTAGGGAGCACACCCCGATGATCCAGTACCTCACCATCCTGCTCGACGCCCAGATCGCCCGCTTCGACCGTCGCGACGAGCGCGGCGCGACGGCTGTCGAGTACGGCCTCCTGGTGGCTCTCATCGCCGCCGCCATCATCGCGATCGTCGGCTTCCTCGGCACCGACGTGAAGAACGCCTTCGACTCGGTCGAGAACAGCATCGGCGGCAGCCAGGGCTGATCAAGACCTCGAGAACGTTCGGATCTCCAGGTGATCACCTACCTCGCCATCCTGCTCGACGCCGCACGTCCCGAGCGGGCCCGTCAGCGTGATGAGCGCGGCGCCACGGCGGTCGAGTACGGCCTGCTCGTCGCCCTCATCGCCGCGGCGATCATCGCGATCGTCGGCTTCCTCGGCACCGACGTGAAGAACGCCTTCGACTCGGTCGAGAACAGCATCGGCACCGACGCCGGATGATCCCGACCTGACCCACCACCCGCGACCGCGTCGCCCACCTCGGGCGACGCGGTCGCGGCGCGTGCACCTCCTGCTCCCACCCCCTGAACGGAGTCAGCCGTGACCCTCCCCCTCGATGACCTCCTCGCCCACCCCAGCGAACGAGGCGCGACTGCCGTCGAGTACGCCCTCCTCGTCTCGCTCATCGCCGCCGTGATCGTCGGCGTCGTGATCGCCTTCGGCGGCGACGTCGTCAGCCTGTTCTCCACCGTCGACTTCTGACCCGGCGCAACCGTGCCGTCCGGTTGAGCAATCGATGACAGTGAACCGGGGAGTTTCGTGACGGCCGTGGCCGGCCTCCTCAACGACCAGTGGTCAGCCCCGGAACGAGCGGTCGAGGAGGCGCGCTAGCGCCTCCGGCGGTCGAGGAGGCGCGCTAGCGCCTCCGGCGGTCGAGGAGGCGCGCCAGCGCGCAACCGGAACGAGCGGTCGAGGAGGCGCGCCAGCGCCGTCTCGAGACCCGTGTGGTGTCAGGCGAGCAGCGAGCAGGGGGCGTTTCGAGACGGCCGTGGCCGGCCTCCTCCCCGACCGGTGGGTCGCCGGGACCGGTGGGCGCGGAGGCGCGCCAGCGCCGTCTCGAGACCCCCGTGGTGTCAGGCGGCAGTGAGCCCGGGGGCGTTTCGAGACGCTTGCGGAGCAGGCTCCTCAACGACCGGTGACGGGGCGTGGCTATTCGCGCTGGGGGTAGGTGCCGGTGGGTGTGACGAGGAAGCGGTGGCCGAGGGGGCTGGTCCACCGGTAGATGCCGGGCGCGAGTGCGGTGTAGCGCCAGCGGCTGTGGGTCTTGGCCCGGTGGTGGCGTCTGCAGAGTGGGGTGAGGTTGCAGGGGCAGGTGGCGCCGCCCTGGTCGTAGGGGTCGCGGTGGTCGAGGTCGCAGCTGGTGGCGGGGATGGTGCAGCCGGGGAAGCGGCAGGTGTGGTCACGCCAGGTGGTGTGGCGGCGCAGGCGGTCCGGGATCTCGTAGGCATCCACGTGGTCACACCCGGCGAGGTCAACCACAGGGCGCACGGTGATGTGAGAAGCCTGCTGCAACCACTCCCTGATCTGTGCCGTGGCGACGGGGCGGTTGTTGCAGCGCCCCACCGGGTTGTCGCCGGTGAAGGATTCGGGGGTGACGTGGACGACGACCTCGGCCTTCCTGCCCACGGAGGCGGTGATGAGTTCGCCGGTGCCCTCATCGACCGTGGTCAGGTCGAGCTCGAGATCAGCACGCGCCATGTCGCCGAGTGATCTGGCCATGCGGACGTCGTGGGAGGACTCATCGCCGAACTGCGCCCGCGTCGCCGCCCGCCGCTTCGCAGCGGCTTCGAGGTCGGCGGCATCGCCGGCGTCGAGGGTGGCATCGAGGTAGGCGATGCCGTCCGGCGTCGGGTCGGAGAACCGCACCCCCAGCTGCTCGCACTCACGCTGACGCTGCGCCTCAGCCAGCTCGGCGTCGAAACGCTTGATCGCCTCATCGATGAGCCGGTCCAGCTGGGCCCACGACACCTTGTGAGCGGCGAACAGCTGCCGGTCCACGAATCCGGCGGCCTGCGCGTTCAGCTGCACGGTGGCTTCGGCGATCTTCGCGGCTCGCCACGGCGCCAAACGGCCCGCAACGACAGCGGCGTAGACGTGCGGGAGCCGCCACGCGCACTCCAGGATCCGCGCGACGTAACGGCGTCCACCATCCGGGGTGCGGCCCAGCACCGCGACCAGCTCCATGAGCGCGAACTCCGCCACCAACGGCGCGCCGTCACCCGCGAGCCTGACACCGGTGTCGAGGGCGGCGACGACGTCCTCGACCGGCTTCTCAGCCTCGTCGTGGAGGTTGCGCTCTGCCCACGCCACGATGCCCTGCCAGGTGCGGACCTCGGAGGCCTGACGAGCCTGCTCCTCACCCACCAGCACGCCCAACAGCACCGACGATGCGACGCCGTCGAACGGCGCGTGCGGACCGTCGTCCACGCCACCGTTCACGTCGTCGAACCCATCCCCGAGAGTCATATCAAGATGGTGGCACGGACCTCCGACACAACCCGAACATCCCGCAGAACTCTGTGGACAAGCAGGTTCCTAGACAGGTCACCGGGTCTCGAGACGGCGCTGGCGCGCCTCCTCGACCACCAGTAGCGACCACCAGCAGGGACCCCGGCTGGCGCGCCTCCTCGACCACCAACGGGGGCCACCACCGGTGGTTGAGGAGGCCGGCCACGGCCGTCTCGAAGCCCGACCGGTGACAGGTCGCGCTTCGCCAGACGGATCTCGAGACGGCGCTGACGCGCCTCCTCGATCAGCGGGAGGGACAGCGCCCGTCCTCTCCAGTGCCCGGATGGGCCACACCTCGTCAGTCGCCGGCGTCGCCCGACGACGCCAGGAGCCGAGCCAGCCCGATCCGCTGCAGCACGGTCGGGTGGGAGCCGAACCAGAACTGCGACCACGCGGGCGGGGTGGGGTCGGCCTTGGCGCGCGTCGAGAGCCGATCCTGCATCGCTGAGAACGCCGCGGGATCGCGGGTGTACTCCAACGCGGTGCGGTCCGCGCGCATCTCGAGCTGGCGGCTGATCGTGTTCTGCAGCGGCAGCGCGAGCAGCGAACCGGCGGCCACCAGCGCCAGCACACGCGGCACTGCGGCCACCTCCGCTGGGCTCATCCCCCGCCGCCGCCCGGTGAGCAGCAGGCCGAGCAGTCCGACCCCCGCCATCGCGCCCGCAGCCCCGAGGGCCGTTCCGGTGAGCACGTCGTCGTAGCGCGCGTGCGCGAGCTCGTGAGCGACCACGGTGAGCACCTCCGACCGCGGCGTGCCGTCGACCAGCGTGTCGTAGAGGACGACGCGCCGCGTGTCGCCGAAGCCCGACACGTAAGCGTTGAGGGTGGTGGTGCGTCGCGAGGCGTCGGCGACGAGCACATCATCGACCTTCACCCCCTCGGCCCTGGCCAGCGCCAGCACGTCCTGGCGCAGCGGGCCCTCGGGCAGCGAGTCGAAGTTGTTGCTCAGCGGCTCCACGAGCACGGGGTACACGAACGACCCGAGGACGACGAGCACGGCCGCCCCGAGTCCGGCCACCAGCGGCCACAGGCGCGGCAGCGCGCGAGCGCACCCGATCAGCGCGGCGAGACCGATGGTCGTGGCGACGACGCGCACCAGGTCGGCGGTGAGGACGTCGACCCCCCAGGCCGCCCAGCTGCCCGCGGCCAGGCCGGCGTCGAGGCGCAGCTGGCGCAGCGCGATGCCGAAGGGCAGCGTGACGAGCGTCCCGATGAGCGTGAGACCCACGACCGCCACGACCAGTCGCACGGGCCACGGGCCACGCAGGCGCTCGACCGCCGCCCGCCCCCGACGTCCGAAGCCCAGCCAGAGCGCCACGAGCAGCGAGACGGCGAGCGACGACCAGCTCCAGGCCCTCGACCAGCCAGCCAGGTGGTCGGCCTCGCGCAGCTGGGCGGAGGTGAACACCTCCCCCGGCCGCACGTCGGGCAAGCGTCCGGGCACGACGTCCCACGGCACGCGCAGGGCGGCGATGACGGCGAAGGCCATCGCACCGACGACCACGGTCACCAGGGCGACCGTGCGGGTGACGGAGGAGTCGTTCGTCGAACCTCGGCCCTGCGCCGCGTGCTCCGACCGACGGCCCGTCACCTGCTCCACGGTCCCAGCCTGACACCCCTGCCTGAGGCGTCGATGAGGATTCAGCCGGTCACGGCCGCGAGCGACCGCAGCCGCTGCTGCCAGGCCGCGGTCAACTGCGCCTGGCTCCACCCGAACCCCGACTGCAGCGCGGGCGCGAGCTTCGCACCGCCGAGCACGTCGTCGTAGAGCCGAACGAGCGCACGCTCGCCACGCCGCTCGGCGAGCACCTCGGTGATCTGCCAGGCCGCTTCGTAGACGGCGCCGAGGTGGGTGCCGACGGTGTCGAACTCGGTGTCGGGCGGCAGGGTCTTCGGTGGCCCGTCGGCGCGCACCTGGGCGAGGATCTGCCCGGCCGTGCGGCTCGGGGGCAGCCGCACGTCGCGCAGCGCCACGTAGTCGGCGAAGCCCTCCACCAACCACAGCGGCGCGGACGTCGACAGCGGCGCCGCGGTGAGCGCGTGCACCGACTCGTGCGTCATGACGACCTGCGCGGCGGTGGGATCGAGGCCCTTGAAGACGTCGGGGTTGACGAAGACGTGCACCGGGCTGCCCGGGGCGCGCGAGCCGTCGACCGGGGCGGTGACCGCGGCGATGCCGTCGTAGGCGCCCGGCCCGACACCGAGCGCGCGATCCAGCTGGCTGCCGTCGGCCGGCACCTCGACCACGAGACCGGCGTCGCCGCCCACCACGGCGCGCGCACTGCGCACCGCGGTGCGGGCCCAGCGGCCGTAGGCGGCGAGGTCGAGTCCGGGGTCGTTGGTGTAGACCACCCCGTCGGGCACGCGGACGACGCGAGCCGCTCCCGCGAGCCACAGGGGGACGCGACCGGTGGCGAGCGCCGTCGGGCTCGCGGCACCGCCCGCGCTCGACCCCGGCGCACCGGAGACCCCGCTGCTCGGGCCCGACGGCGCTGCGGTGGTGGGATTCGCTCCGAACGCGGCCACCCGTCGTCCGCCGTCGGCGAAGGAGAACGGCACCTCGACGCGGGCGGAGGCCCGGTCGATGCCGGAGACGCGCCAGGTCACCTCGACGAGGGCGTCCCAGCCGGCGGTGTCGCCGGTGCCGCTCGTGCGACCGGTCTCGGTGACGTAGCGCAGGGTGACGTCGCCGAGGCCGATGCGCGTCACGTTGTCGGCCACCGCCGCGGCGAGCTCGGCGCCCGGCCCGACACCGAGCGATCGTGCGGCCTCGGCGTCACCGGCCGTCCAGGCCCGCTGCAGGCCGACGAGCGTGCCGGCCGCAGCAGCGGCGTCCACGCCGTCGGAGGAGACGGCCGCAGGCACCGGCGCGACGTACTCGTCGGAGGAGCACGCCGCCACCATCGGTGCCAAAACGGCCAGGATCAGCGCGAGCGGGAGCGCCGCCAGGCGACGCCCGGCGGCACGACCTGCCCGCGGTGCAGGCTCGGAGGGGTCAGCCCGGACGGACCGCACCGGCGTACGGCATCTCGTCGACGCTGGAGACCTTGACGCCCGCACCCGGGTTGGCCGCATGCACGATGAGGCCGTTGCCGATGTACATGCCGACGTGGCTGATCGGGCTGTAGTAGAAGACGAGGTCGCCCGGCTGCAGGTCGCTCTTGGCGACCTTGGCACCGCCGGCGAACTGCGCGCGCGAGGAGTGCGGGAGACCGACGCCGGCCTGTCCCCAGGCCATCATCGTGAGCCCGGAGCAGTCGAAGGCGTTGGGGCCGGCGGCACCGTAGACGTAGGCGTCGCCG
Source organism: Nocardioides sp. (assembly GCF_964229035.1). Classification (GTDB taxonomy): domain Bacteria; phylum Actinomycetota; class Actinomycetes; order Propionibacteriales; family Nocardioidaceae; genus Nocardioides. The sequence continues at coordinate 108,446 of NZ_CAXRAZ010000001.1, forward strand.
ACCTGGGCCATCGCGTAGGCGATGGCCGCCTTCGCGCGACCGGAGGCCGGGATGGAGGACAGCGGGACCCGCTCGGAGCCGCGCGACAAGATGGCCTCGCGCTCCTTGGCCTCGAGCCGCTCGAGCAGCCCCTTGGCCTCGGCCAGCTTGTCGTCCGCCGACTTCTTCTCGGCGGCGAGGTCGCTCTTGACGTCGGCCACGCGGTCGCGGCGCTCCTCGGTCTGGTCGCGGCGGATCTCGTAGGCCTTCAGCTCGTCGCCGTAGTCGGCGAGGAGCGACTCCTGGAGTCCGTCGACGGTGTCGAGGGTCGTGACCTGGTCGAGGAAGTCGTTGCTGTCGGAGGACAGCAGCCCGCCTGCGGCGCCGAGCTCACCGCCGCTGTAGCGGCCGACGATCGCGTCGGCGACCTCGGAGCGCACGCCGGCGAGACGACGCGCCTGGCGGTCCTGGTCGGCCTGCAGCGAGGAGAGCTCCTGGTCGAGGTCGGCGAGCTCGAGCCGGGCGTCGTTGTAGCGCTCCGAGGCCTGCTCGGCCTGGTGGAAGAGTTTCTCGACGCGGTCGCGCACGGTGGCGACGTCGGGCTCGGCCTGGGCCGGGGAGCCGACCGAGGAGACGCCGACGGCGATGGAGCCGGCGACAGCGAGGGCAGCGAGCGATGCGGTGATGCGGTTGCGGCCGTTCAGCACGAGCTGGCGGTCCCCTTCGGTCTCGTCGTACGCCTACCGGGTGAGCTGACGGGTTCGGACACGACATCGCCCGTCCCGCACTCCTCGCGACGCCGACGGGCCCGGTGGGGCCTGCTGGTCGCGCCTCGTGCGGGATTGACCCCAGGAAGGTTGGTTCCCCGGCTCCTCGGACCGCGGACGGCCAGAGGACTCAGCGCGGTGCTCGCGCGGACCGGTCGGTCCACTTCCACGAGACACCTGGCGGCTGAGCCTAACGGCGCCCTGCGAGCGGTCCAAACCCGCATCGGGCGTGTCGTCGCCCACACCGCGCGACGGACGGATCCTCACGTCACACGAGCACCGCCAGCCGCAGCAGCACCACCTGCCACACCAGCCTCGCGGGGGATGGCTCCGATCCCGACGGCCCCACACGCCGCCACGACCGGAGCCGTCGCTCAGGCGGACTCGACCTGCGGCGGCCCGTCGACGGGTCGCACGAGCCGCAGCGGCGGCACCAGGCCGCCCTCGGCCAGCACGTCGAGCGCGCGGAGCTCCTCATCGTCGATCATCAGCTCGGGCGGCGGCCCGAGCAGCACCGTCACCACGCAGTCGTGGCAGGCCAGCGAGCGCATCACGCAGCTGTCGCAATCGATCCTCGTCGTCATGGCGGGCAGCCTGCCGACACCCTCCGACACAAGTCCGACACGAGTGCGCGGACGACGTCGGCCAGCGACCCGCCGACGCCCGCCTGCGACCTTGCGTCGGAGGTCCCGCCTAACGTCACCGCCATGAGCACGGCCCATCGCCGCTTCGAGGAGCAGCGCACCTTCGAGTCCCTGGGCCGCCCCCTGCACGAGGTCACCTTCTGCGTGGTCGACCTCGAGACCACCGGCGGGTCGCCGGCCGACGGCGACGCCATCACCGAGATCGGGGCCGTGAAGGTCCGCGGCGGCGAGGTGCTCGGGGAGTTCCAGACCCTCGTCAACCCCGGCGCGGCCATCCCGGCCTTCATCGCCGTGCTCACCGGCATCACCAACCCGATGGTGGCGGGCGCGCCCCGCATCGACGCAGCCCTGCCGGCCTTCCTCGAGTTCGCCGCGGGCAGCGTGCTGGTGGCCCACAACGCCCGCTTCGACGTCGGCTTCCTGCGCCACGCCGCCCGCTCCCTCGCCATCGCCTGGCCCGAGCCCGACGTGCTCGACACCGTCAAGCTGGCCCGCCACGTCGTGGGGCGCGACGAGGTGCGCGACCACAAGCTCGGCACGCTCGCACGCCTCTTCGACGCCTCCACCACGCCCAACCACCGCGCGCTGGCCGACGCACGCGCCACCGTCGACGTCCTCCACGGGCTCATCGGGCGCCTGGGCACGCTCGGCGTCCACACGCTCGAGGAGCTGCAGGGCTACTCGGCCAAGGTCGCGCCGGCCACCCGCCGCAAGCGCCACCTCGCCGACCACCTCCCCCACGCCCCCGGGGTCTACCTCTTCCGCGACGAGCGCGAGCGGGTGCTCTACGTCGGCACCTCCCGCGACCTGCGCACCCGCGTGCGCACCTACTTCACCGCCTCCGAGAAGCGCAGCCGCATGGGCGAGATGGTGCGACTCGCCAGCGAGGTGCACGGCATCGCGTGCGCCACCCCCCTCGAGGCGGCGGTGCGCGAGCTGCGCCTGATCGCCCAGCACAAACCGCCCTACAACCGCCGCTCGCGCTTCCCCGAGAAGGTCACCTGGCTCAAGCTCACCCGCGAACCGTGGCCGCGGTTGTCGCTGGTCCCCCGCGTGCTCGATGACGACGCCGACTACGTCGGGCCGTTCTCGTCGCGCCGCGTGGCCGAGGAGGCGGTCGCCGCGCTGCACGACGTCTTCCCCCTGCGCCGCTGCACCGACCGGCTGGGGCGCTCGCCCCGGCGCACGGCCTGCGTGCTGGCCGAGATGCAGCGCTGCCTCTCCCCCTGCGACGGCAGCGTCGACCTCCAGAGCTACGCCGCACTCGTGCGCCAGGTGCGCGACAACCTGCTCCACCGTCCCGACGACCTCGTCGAGCTCGTCTCCGCACGCATGCGCTCGCTGGCCGAGGAGGAGCGCTTCGAGGAGGCCGCCGAGCAACGCGACCGCCTCGCCGCCTTCGTCCGGGCGGCCGCGCGCTCGCAACGCCTGCGAGCACTCACCGCCTGCCCCGAGGTCGTCGCGGCCCGCCGCGAGGACGACGGCCGCTGGGCCGTCCACGTGGTGCGGCACGGCCGACTGGCGGCCGCCGGGGTCATCCCGCCCGGCCACGACGCCCTCGCCTACACCGACCAGCTGCGCGCGAGCGCCGAGACGGTGCTGCCGGCGATCGGCCCCACCCCCGCGGCCAGCGCCGAGGAGTCCGAACGCATCCTGCGCTGGCTGGAGTCGCCGGGCGTGCGGCTGGTCGACGTCGAGGGCGAGTGGGCGTGCCCGGTGGCCGGCGCGGGCCGCCACCTCGACGTGCTGGCCGAGGCCACGGCACCCGCTCGCAGCGGCCGCTCGGCGTCCTCGCGGTGGCCTAGGGTGAGCGCATGATCACCGCCATCGTCTTCGTGCAGGCCGAGACCGCGCGGATCCCCGAGGTCGCCGAGGCCATCGCCGCGCTCGAGGGCGTCAGCGAGGTCTACTCCGTCACCGGTCGCATCGACCTCATCGCGCTCATCCGCGTGCGCGACCACGACGACGTCGCCACGGTGGTCGCCGACCGCCTCAACAAGGTCGACGGGGTCGTCGACACCGAGACCCACATCGCCTACCGCGCCTACTCGCGCCACGACCTCGAGGCCGCGTTCTCCCTCGGCCTCGACTGAGCCTGGCCGCCCGGCCGTGCCCCCCGCCTTCCCCGCGGACGACGCCTCGCCCCGCTTCCCCCTGCTGGCCCGCGCCGTCGCGCCGTTGGTCGGCCTCGTGGTCGCGGCGGCGGTCCTCACCCTGGCGCGCTCGCCGTTCCGGGCGGTCGACACCTACTTCCACCTGCGCCTCGGCGAGGAGTTCCTCACCGGGCGCTGGTCGATCAGCGCGCCCGGCCAGCCGAGCGTCGCCTCCACCGCCGCGTGGGTGCCGACCCAGTGGCTCCCCGAGGCCGCCCTGGCCTGGATCGACGACCACCTCGGCGATCCCGGGCTGTCCGCGCTGCTGGCGCTGCTCGTCGGCGCCTACGCGCTCGTGTGCCACCTCACCCTGCGCCGCATCACCACTCCCGCCGGCGCCGCCGTCGCGACCGCGGTGGTCGTGCTCGGCTCGCTGCCGTTCCTCTCCCTGCGCCCGCAGGTCCTCAGCTACCTGTTCGCGGCGCTGCTGCTCGCGCTGTGGCGCGGCGTCGCGCTCGGCGCCACCTCCACGGCGCGCCTGTGGTGGCTGGTCCCGCTCACCTGGGTCTGGGCGATGTGTCACGGCATGTGGATCGTGGGCGTCGGGGCGAGCGTCGTGCTGGCGGTGGGAGTCGCCGCCCAGCGCCGGGGCGCCGGCCTCACCCGACGCGACACCCGCGCCCTGGTCGCGGTGCCCGTAGCTACGGGAGCCGTCGCCCTCCTCACCCCTGCCGGGCCCGCCCTGCTCGCCCAGGTGGTCACGGTCAACGGCCGGGCGAGCCATTTCGACGAGTGGCGCGCGCCCGAGCTGCTCTCGGCCACGGGGGCGCCGGTGGCCCTCGTCCTCGCGCTCGCGGTGCTGGCGCTCGTGGTCGAGCGCGCGGTGCCGCCGTACGAGGTCGCGCTCCTCGCGCTGGGCGGTGGCCTGGCGGTCTACTCCACGCGCACCCTGCCGCTCGCCCTGTTCACGCTCGTCACGGTGGTGCTCGCCGCCCGCGAGCGTCGCCGACAGCATCCGGGGCCTCCGCGTGTCGGACCCCGGGAGACGTTCGTCGGGCTGGCACTCGTCGCAGCCGTCGTCGTCGCCGCTCCCCTGCTCCCGCAGCGCGGGGCGCCGGCCGACGCCCTCCGACCCTTCGACGCCCGGCTCTCCGCGCTGCCAGCCGGCAGCCGGGTGCTCACCGACCGCGAGGCGGGCACGATCCTGCTGCACACCCATCCCGGGCTCGACGTCGCGATCCACGCCTACGGCGACATGTACACCGACCGCGAGCTCGACCGCTACGACGCGCTCGCCCGCCTCGCGCCCGGCTGGCGGACCACCCTGCGTGGGCTCGACCCCCGTGTGGCGGTGCTGCCCCGCACCGCGCCGCTGACCGAGGCCCTCACCGTGACCGGCTGGCGCACGTCCGAGCGCGCTGGCACCTGGCTCCTGCTGGTGCCCCCGCAGGGCACCGCCAGCTGAGCCGCCCGCGCCGCCTGCGCCGCTCGATCAGGACGACGCAGCGACCCACCGCTCGAGGGTCGCCCGTGCCGCGCCCGAATCGATCGCCTCAGCGGCACGCGCGATACCGGCGGCCAACGCCTCCTGCACCGGCTCGCCCGGGGCGTCGTACACAGCGAGCGAGGCGCCCGCGTTGAGCAGCACCGCGTCGCGCACCGGACCGGTCTCGCCCTGAAGAAGCCGTCGTACGACATCGGCGTTGTGACTGGCGTCGCCGCCGCGGAGGTCCTCGGCCGTGGCCCGGGCCAGCCCGAGGTCCGACGGGTCGAGCGTGGTCTCGACGACCTCGCCGCCGTGGACGACCCACAGCCGCGAGGTCGTCGTGGTGGTGAGCTCGTCGAGCCCGTCGTCGCCACGGAACACCCAGGCGTCGACACCGCGCCCGGCGAACACGCCGGCCATCACCGGGGCCATCCGGGCGTCGGCGCAGCCGATCGCCTGGGCCGCCGGGCGGGTCGGGTTCGCGAGCGGGCCGATGACGTTGAACGCCGTGCCGATGCCCAGCTCGCGGCGCGGGACCGCCGCGTGGCGCATCGCCGGGTGGAAGGCGGCTGCGAAGCAGAAGGTGATGCCGGCTTCCAGCGCCACCTCCGCCACCCGCTCGGCGGGCAGGTCCAGGCGCACGCCCAGCTTCTCCAGCACGTCGGCGGTGCCCGCTTGCGAGGACGCCGAGCGATTGCCGTGCTTGACCACCCGAGCGCCGGCGCCGGCGGCCACGATGGCCGACATCGTCGAGATGTTGACCGACGACGAGCGGTCGCCGCCCGTGCCGACGACGTCGAGCAGGCGGCCCGGCACGCTGATCGGCGTCATCACCTCGTACATCGCCTCGACGATCGCGCTGAGCTCCGCGACCGTCTCGCCCTTGGCGCGCAGCGCCACGACGAAGCCCGCGATCTGGGCGGGCGAGGCCTCGCCCGCGAGGATCTCGCCCATCGCCCAGCGGGCCTGGGCAGGCTGGAGGTCCTCCCCGGCGACGAGGGCGCCGAGGACGTCGGGCCAGCTCATCAGGCCGGGACGCGCGAGCGCAGCAGCGAGATCACCGTCTCGGCGAGCTGCAGCGGATCGATCGGGTGCGGCACCGCACCGTCGGCCCGCGACCACGTGGCCAGCCAGGCGTCCTGCGGACGGCCGGTGAGCACGATCAGCGGCGGGCAGTCGCGGATCTCGTCCTTCATCTGCTTGGCGATCCCGAGTCCGCCGGCGGGCACCGCCTCACCGTCGAGGATCGCGAGCGCCAGGCCGCCGGCGTCCATCTGCTGCACGACGACCGGCTCCGTGGCCACCTCGACGTACTCGAGTTCGGGGAGGTCGGGGTGAGGACGACGCCCCAGCGCGAGGATCACCTGCTCGCGGGTGTGCACGTCGTCGCTGTAGACCAGCACCTTCACGGCCTTGGGAGAGCTCACCCGCGAGATGCTACTCCGTGTGCGGACGCTCCCGGGCGTGTGACGATTCCCACGCGCGTCGGCGGATGTCGCTGCACGTCAACCCCGTGTTCACGCGGGGGAACGGCTCGCAGGGGTCGTTCGTTGTGGACGACGACGGACGACGCTCGACCGCTTTCCTGGGGTCCGGCGTGAACGGCGCGGATCCCTGCCGCATAATGTGAGGGTGGCGATCTCAGCTTCGGCAACTCTCCCGGCCTCCCGGCTCCACGGCCAGCACGACCGACCCTCGATGGTCATGGTCGGCACGATCATCTGGCTGTCCAGCGAGCTGATGTTCTTCGCGGCGCTGTTCGCGTCGTACTTCACGATCCGTTCCGTGGCGCCCGAGATGTGGGCCGAGAACACGGAGCTGCTGAACGTGCCCTTCGCCTCGATCAACACCACGATCCTGGTGCTGTCGTCGTTCACCTGCCAGCTGGGCGTCTTCGCCGCCGAGCGCGGCCAGGTCGGGCGGCTCGGCTCGCTCTTCCAGGTGAGCAAGTGGGGCCTGCGCGAGTGGTTCATCACCACCTACGTCATGGGCGCCATCTTTATCGGCGGCCAGGCTCTGGAGTACACCGAGCTCATCCACGAGGGCGTCACCATCCCCAAGGACGGCTACGGCACGATGTTCTACCTGACCACCGGCTTCCACGGCATCCACGTGACCGGCGGTCTGATCGCCTTCCTCTTCGTCCTCGGACGCACCTACCTGGCCCGCCGGTTCACTCACGAACAGGCCGTCAGCGCGATCGTCGTGTCGTACTACTGGCACTTCGTCGACGTCGTGTGGATCGGCCTGTTCGCCACGATCTACCTGGTGAAGTGATGCGCGTGACCACCCCTGAATTTTCCAGCAGTACCCAGCCCCCGCTGCGCCCCGCAACCGATCCGAACCGCACCTGCTGCAAGGACTGCAAGGACTGATTGTGCGACTCATCAACCGATCCGCCGGACGACTGTCCCGGCACCGTCGCGGCCCCATCGCGGGTCTGCTCGTCCTGGTCTGCGGACTGCTGCTCACCGGCGGCCTGTACGCAGCCCTGGCGCCGGCCCAGGCCGACTCCAGCCAGGACAACAAGGCGCTCGTGCAGGAGGGCCGCAAGCTCTTCCTCGTGGGCTGCGCGTTCTGCCACGGCCAGAACGGCGAGGGCGTCCTCACCCAGAACGGCAAGCAGTACGGCCCCGCGCTGACCGACGTCGGCGCCGCATCGGTCGACTTCCAGGTGGGCACCGGCCGCATGCCGATGGCCCAGCCCGGCGGCCAGGCCCCGCGCAAGAAGGTCGTCTACACCAAGGAGGAGATCGCGGCGCTGTCGGCCTACGTCGCCTCCCTGGGCACCGGCCCCGCCATCCCCGACAAGGAGCTCTACTCCACTGAGGGGATCCCGAAGGACGAGCTCGACGAGCTCGTCACCCGCGGCAGCCAGATCTTCCTGGCCAACTGCACCGCCTGCCACAACTTCGAGGGCTCCGGCGGAGCGATGCCGCGGGGCGGCTACGCGCCCAAGATCCGCGGCGTGGAGCCCGTCCACATCTACGAAGCCATGCTCACCGGCCCGCAGTCGATGGACACCTTCTCCGACGGCAACATCCCGCCGGAGGACAAGAAGGCCGTCATCGCCTACCTCGAGACCCTCAACAAGTCGCCCAACTACGGCGGCCTCACGCTCGGCAGCCTCGGTCCGGTGAGCGAGGGCATCATCGCCTGGGTCGTCGGCATCGGGGGCCTGGTCGCCTTCGCGATCTGGATCGCGGCCCACACCACGCGGTCCACCAAGAAGAAGGACGAGGTGACGACGTGAGCATCGACCACCGCGACACCCCCGGCTCGGAGCTGGAGAAGGCCGACTCCTCCATCGAGCCGATCCCCGACCCCGGCCTGCCCGAGCACCAGTGGCGCCCCACCGACGTCGACGCGGCGGCGGAGAAGCGCGCTGAGCGCCAGGTCGCCTCGCTGTTCGGCGCCTCGGCCGTGTGCACGGTGTTGTTCCTCGTCGGCTACTTCACCCTCGACATCGATGACAACTGGAGCGTGGTGGCCGGCTTCGGCGCCTCGACCATCGTCCTCGGTGTGACGCTGGGCCTGGCCATGATGCTCATCGGCGTCGGCGTCATCCACTGGGCGCGCAAGCTCATGGCCGACCACGAGATGGTCGAGATGCGCCACCCCGCGCGCTCGAGCGACGAGGACCGCGAGCAGACCATCGAGGCGCTCAACGACGGTCTCGAGGAGTCCGGCATCGGACGCCGCCCGCTGATCCGCAACTCGCTGCTCGGCGCGGTGGGCCTGCTCGGCCTGCCGGCGATCGTCGTCCTGCGCGACCTCGGTCCGCTCCCGGGCGACAAGCTGCTCAGCACGATCTGGGGCCGCGGCACCGCCGATGCCCCGATGCGCATCGTGCGTGACGGCATCTGGACCCCCATCCTGGCCTCCGACCTCGAGATCGGCGACCTGGTGAACTGCCAGCCCGACGCGCTCAAGAACCCTGAGCGCTACGGCATCGACCCCGCCGAGGTCGAGGGCATCGAACTGCAGACTCAGAAGGCCAAGGCCTCCCTGATCCTGCTGCGCATGGACCCGCGCGACATCAAGCCGGGTAAGGCCGCCGACGGCTCCAGCCGTGAGAACTGGTCGGTCAACGGAATCGTCGCCTACTCGAAGATCTGCACCCACGTCGGATGCCCGATCTCGCTCAACGAGCGGACGACCCACCACCTGCTGTGCCCGTGCCATCAGTCGACCTTCGACCTCGCCGACTCCGGCAAGGTCCTCTTCGGCCCTGCCGGCCGTCCGCTCCCCCAGCTCCCGCTGGCCGTGGACGACGAGGGCTACCTGGTCGCCGCGAGCGACTTCGACGAGCCGGTCGGGCCGAGCTTCTGGGAGCGTGACTACTATGAGCGTTGATGTGAGCAAGGTCGCGACCACCAACGGTTCAACCCCAGCCAGCCCCAAGGGCGCCAAGGCTGCGGGCGCGATCGCGAACTGGGCGGACGAGCGTCTCGGGCTCGGCACCGCCATGAAGAAGAACCTGCGCAAGGTCTTCCCCGACCACTGGTCGTTCATGCTGGGCGAAATCGCCCTGTGGAGCTTCGTGGTCCTCCTGCTGACCGGTGTCTTCCTCACGCTCTGGTTCGACCCGAGCATGCAGGAGGTCACCTACAACGGGTCCTACGACCCGCTGCGCGGCGTGCACATGTCCGCGGCCTACGCCTCGAGCCTCGAGATCTCCTTCGACGTGCGCGGCGGTCTGCTCCTGCGGCAGATGCACCACTGGGCCGCGATGATCTTCATCGCCTCGATGATGATCCACATGATGCGCGTCTACTTCACCGGCGCGTTCCGCAAGCCTCGCGAGCTCAACTGGGTCATCGGCTGCCTGCTGCTGCTCCTCGGCACCATCGAGGGCTTCACCGGCTACTCGCTGCCCGACGACCTGCTCTCGGGCACCGGTATCCGCGCGGCCGACGGCTTCATCAAGGCCACGCCGGTCGTGGGCACCTACCTGTCGTTCTTCCTGTTCGGCGGTGAGTTCCCGGGTGACTCGATCATCCCGCGCCTGTACGCCATCCACATCCTGCTGATCCCGGGCATCCTGCTCGCCCTGGTCGCGGCTCACATGCTGCTGCTCGTCTACCACAAGCACACGCAGTGGCCTGGACCCGGTCGCACCGAGCAGAACGTCGTCGGCTACCCGATGCTCCCGGTCTACGCCGCCAAGGCGGGTGGCTTCTTCTTCATCGTGTTCGGCATCTGCGCCTTCATGGGCGGTCTCTTCACGCTGAACCCGGTCTGGAAGTACGGCCCCTACGACCCCTCCAAGGTCACGGCAGGCTCGCAGCCCGACTGGTACATGGGATGGCCCGACGGCCTCCTGCGCATCATCCCGGGCTGGGAGACCCACCTGTTCGGTCACACGATTTCGTGGAACGTGATGATCCCCATCCTGGTGATGCCGCCGCTGATGCTCATGATTTTGATGGCGCTGCCGTTCATCGAGTCGTGGATCACCGGTGACAAGCGCGAGCACCACCTGCTGGAGCGCCCGCGCAACGCCCCGACTCGCACGGCCATCATGGTCGCGCTGATGACCTTCTACGGTCTGGCCTGGGCCGGTGGCGGCAACGACATCATCGCCATCAAGCTTCACCTGAGCATCAACCAGATCACGTACTTCCTGCGGGTCGCGCTGTTCGTCGGCCCCGTGATCGCCTTCATCATCACGCGACGCTGGTGCATCTCGCTCCAGCGTCACGACGAGGCGAAGCTGCTCCACGGCTACGAGACCGGCGTGCTGGTCCGTTCGCCCGATGGCGCCTACGCGGAGAAGCACCTGCCGCTGTCGAACGAGAAGGCCTACACGCTCACCGCTCGCGAGCGCGACCCGATCCCGGAGACCCCGGAGGAGATCGAGGCCCTCGGCCTCGAGGGTCGTGCGCTGCGGCTGCGCAAGCTGCGGGCTCGCCTGCAGACGGCCTTCTACGCCGACAACGTGCAGAAGCCGACCCTCGCCGAGCTCGAGGAGGGCCAGCACCACGCCGAGCACGAGCTCCACGAGCTCGAGGCGCACATCGCTGCCGGCCCCAACCGGCACGGTCCCGACGCCTGATCCTCAGGCGCCGATCGCATCAGACGACGGGCGCCGTCCACCTCGCAGTGCGAGGATGGGCGGCGCCCGTCGTCGTTCCCGGGCACTCCCCGCTCGGGCGGCACGCCTGAGCACGATCGAGGAGATCACGCCCGTGCTCCGACGCTCCCCCTGCCGCAACCTGGCGGTCACCCTCATCACCACAGCCGTGGTCGTCGCCTCGACGACCGCGCTCACGACTGTCCCGCGCGCCGCCGCGCACGGCACGCGCCCTGCCGCCGCCGCCGCGACGAGGACGTCGGACGCGCCCCGCTCCCCCGCCCTGACCCGGGTGCAGCAGCGACTGCAGCAGCTGCGCTGCGATCCGGGTCCCGCCGATGGCCGCCTGGGGGATCACACCCGCAGCGCGCTCGTCCGGGTGCAGACCCGGCACGGACTGCGCGCCACCGGCCAGCCTGACGCGCCCACACGTCGTCTCCTGGCCTCAGCTCGCGCGCAGCGGTGCGACCTCCGCCCCGTCCCGCGGGCCTCCGGGCGTGGACGACGCGTCGTCCTCAGCCAGCGGCAGTCCTGGATCTGGCTGGTCGCCGACACCGGCCGCGTCGTGGCGCAGGGCGGGATCGTTGACAACCCCGGCGTGCTGAAGCGGGGCCGCTACCGCACCGGGTCGCAGTGCGGTCGCCCTGCCCGAGTGCGGCTCAACCGCAGCGCGCACGGCAACCTCTACCTCGACCACTTCGTGCGCTTCGCACCCTGCGGCATCGGCTTCCACCGGATCCCGCGCCACGTCGCCGGGGGCGCTCCCCTGCACGCGGAGTACTACCTCGGCACCGACCTGCGCGGCGAGTCGTCGGGATGCGTGCGCCTCAGCGCACGCATGGCGCGCACGGTGTGGGACTTCACCGCAGGACGCGTCTCCACCGCGGTCGTGGTGCTCTGAGCGCTGGGGACGCTGCTCAGGCGTCGCTCTGCTGGTAGCTCGAGAACGGGAGGTTCCAGTCACCCCAGCCGTTGTCGGCCGTCATCGGACGATCCGTGCCGACGTACTCGACCACGTCGCCGCGGCGGCTGCGGTCGTAGAGCCACTTGGCGTCGGCGGTGGACATGCCGGTGCATCCGTGGGAGACGTTCTCCCGCCCCTGCGAGCCGACCGACCACGGGGCGGCGTGGATGAACTCGCCCGAGCTGGTGAGCCGCATGGCCCACTTCACGTCGTCGAGGTCGTAGGCCTCGGAGGAACCCTGAGGGATGCCGACGGTCTCGGAGTTCATCCGGCGGCTGGCGAACTTCTCCATGATCACCTTCGTGCCTGAGCGGGTGATGAACCCGGGCTTGCCGGTGGTGATGGGGAGGGTGCGGACGAGACGACCGTCGTTGTAGACCTTCATCCGGTGCGTCTTGGCGTTGACACGGTAGATGTGCGCAGCACCGACCGCGAAGTCGATGTCGCGGTCCTCCTGGCCGTAGATGCCGTTGCCTGCCGGCACGCTGTTGACGTCGACGGCGACCTTCACCTTGGTGCCGGCCTTCCAGTAGGAGCGCGGGCGCCAGTGCGCCTCGCGGTCGCTCACCCAGCGCCACCCGCCCGCCTGGGCAGGGGTCGAGGTGACCACCATGTGCTTCTCGAACGCCGCCTTGTCGGCGACGGGCAGGTCGAAGCTGACGACCACCGGCATGCCGACCCCGACGGTCTCACCGTCGAGGGGCGCGACCGAGGGGTAGGTCTGCTGGTCGAGCGTGAGGTTCTGCGTCGTGAACAGGGTGTCGCTCTCCTGCCGTTCCCCGGCCTGGTCGGTGGCCACGGCGTGGATCCGGTAGCGGGTGCCGGGCTCGAGGCGACCGCTCGCCGTCCACGACGACCCGTCGTCGGCGAGCGTGCCGGGCACGGGGCCGGCCTTGGATCGCACCACCACCGAGGTGAGGTCTCCACCGCGGGCGCCGACCTTCACCACGGTGTCGACGCCGACGCCCGTGGCCCCCTGGGCGGGGTTGGTCGTGATGTCCACGGGCTGCGCCGCGGCCGAGGACGAAGCAGCGGAGGGGCGCGGGGTCTCGGACGACGACGAGAAACCTGACCCGTCGCACGCGGAGAGCGTGGAGGTCACAGCCGCGAGCAGAGCCACAGCGCCGAGGCCGCGTCGAACAGGGGTGGAAGTCACGAGCACTCCTCAGACGATACCCGCCAGTGTCGCCAGGACCGCCTTCGCAACGACGACGGCGGCGTCGGACCTCTAGCAGGTCCGACGCCGCCGTCGGCGTAGCGATGCGATCGCCTCAGTGGGCGTACTCGCCGCGGTAGTACTCGAAGATCCACCCCGACAGGGCCACCGCGCCCAGCACGATCGCGATGATGAACAGCCACCACGCCTGGACGGCGATACCGAAGGTCACGACGGCCAGCGCCGCCGCGCACCACAGGGGCCACCACGAGTAGGGCGGGAAGAAGCCCAGCTCGCCGGCACCGTCGGCGACCTCGGCGTCCTCGCGGTCCTCGGGCCGAGCATCCATGCGGCGCGCGTGGAAGCCGAGGTAGAGCCACAGCATCGCCGTCAGGAGCGTGGTCATGACCAGTGCCGACGTTCCGGTCCAGTCGGCACCGGACTCGCCGGCGTCGGTGATGAACCAGTAGGCCGGGCTGACCAGGACCAGGAAGACGGTGGTGACCCCGAAGATCCAGGACTCGATCTTCATCGTGCGCCGCCTTCCGTGACCAGCTCGTCGGCCGGGTTGTCGTACATCTCGATGGCCGCGATCTCAGGGTGGTGCAGGTCGAAGGCCGGCGACTCCGAACGGATCCGCGGGATCGAGTTGAAGTTGTGGCGCGGCGGCGGGCACGAGGTGGCCCACTCCAGGGACCGGCCCCAACCCCACGGGTCGTCGGTGCCGACCAGGGGACCCTTGGCCGAGACGTAGACGTTGTAGAAGAAGGGGAGCATCGAGCTGGCCAGCAGGAAGGCGCCCACGGTGGAGACCTGGTTGAGGAACTCCCAGTTGTCGCTGGGCAGGTAGTCGGCGTAACGACGGGGCATGCCCTCGATGCCGAGCCAGTGCTGCACCAGGAAGGTGGTGTGGAAGCCGACGAACAGCAGCCAGAAGTGGATCTTGCCGAGACGCTCGTCGAGCATCTTGCCGGTGAACTTGGGCCACCAGAAGTAGAAGCCCGCGAACATCGCGAAGACCACGGTGCCGAAGACGGTGTAGTGGAAGTGCGCCACCACGAAGTAGGAGTCGGACACGGCGAAGTCGAGCGGCGGGCTGGCGAGGATGATGCCCGTCAGGCCACCGAACAGGAAGGTGGTCAGGAAGCCGATCGACCACAGCATCGGCGTGTCCATGCGCACCGATCCGCCCCACATCGTGCCGATCCAGTTGAAGAACTTCACACCGGTGGGCACAGCGATGAGGAACGTCATGCCGGAGAAGAACGCGAGGTTCACGCCGCCGGTGACGAACATGTGGTGCGCCCACACCGCCACCGAGAGGATCGCGATGCCGAGCGTCGCACCGACCAGGCCGATGTAGCCGAAGATCGGCTTGCGGCTGAACACCGGCAGGATCTCGGAGATGATGCCGAAGAACGGCAGGGCGATGATGTACACCTCGGGGTGCCCGAAGAACCAGAACAGGTGCTGCCACAGGATCGCGCCGCCGGTGGCGGAGTCGAAGACGTGGGCACCCAGGATGCGGTCGGCCTCGAGCGAGAGCAGCGCACCGGCGAGGATCGGGAACGCGATGAGCACCAGGATCGCGGTGATCAGCACGGTCCAGGTGAAGATCGACATCCGGAACATCGTCATGCCGGGCGCGCGCATGCAGATGATCGTGGTGATGAAGTTGACCGCGCCGAGGATGGTGCCGAGACCACCGAGCCACAGGCCCATGATCCACAGGTCGCCACCCACGCCGGGGCTGTTGACCGCGTCGGAGAGCGGCGCGTAGGCGAACCAGCCGAACGAGGCCGCACCGGAGGGGGTGAGGAAGCCCGCCGCGGCGATCAGGCCGCCGAAGAGGTACAGCCAGTAGCTGAACATGTTCAGGCGCGGGAACGCGACGTCCGGAGCACCGATCTGCAGGGGCATCAGCGCGTTGCCGAAACCGAAGAACAGCGGCGTCGCGAAGAGCAGCAGCATGATCGTGCCGTGCATCGTGAAGAGCTGGTTGTACAGCTCCTCGTTGACGACCTGGCTGCCCGGGTAGGCGAGCTCGGACCGGATCAGCAGGGCCATGATGCCGCCGGCCATGAACCAGAACATCGCCGTGCCGAAGTACAGGTTGCCGATCAGCTTGTGGTCGGTCGTGGTGAGGACCCGCACGACCTGCTGCCCGAGCGGCTTGCGCGCGGGGATGTCGGCGTTACGAAGGACCGCGGCCATTCGTCACCCCTCCTCAGTGTTGATGAGCTCGTTCGCGTAGCGACCGCCCACGACAGGCTCGTCGGAGACGCTCGCGGGATCGGCGGCGAGACCGGCGAGGAACTTCTCGTAGTCGGCCTGGCTCACGACCTTGACGGTGAAGAGCATCCGCGAGTGGTAGGCACCGCAGAGCTCGTAGCACTTGCCGGCGTACGTGCCGGTCTCAGTGGGCTTGATCTGGTAGTGGTTCTCGCGGCCCGGGATGACGTCCATCTTCATCGCGAAGGCGGGGACGCCGAAGTCGTGGATGACGTCGGGGCTGCGCAGCTGGAACTCGGCGGTCTTGTTCACCGGCAGCACGAGCTGCGGGATCTTGTCGCCGGTGCCGGAGATGTAGACGTTCTTGCCGTCGGCCTGCGGGGTGTCGGGGTAGTTGAACGTCCACGACCACTTCTGGCCGACGACGTAGACGACCACGTCGGGCTTCTTGTCGTCCAGGACGGTGTTCTGCACGTCGACGGTGCGCGAGAAGAACGCGATCACCATGATGACCGGGAAGATCGTGTAGAAGATCTCGATCGGCAGGTTGTAGCGCGTCTGCACGGGGACCTCGTCCTCGCTGCGACGGCGGTAGTAGAGCGGTACCCCGATGATCAGGGCCCAGGTCACGACGCCCGTGACGAGCGCGGCGATCCATGCGCCCTGCCACAGGTGCAGGATGTGGACACCCTGCTCCGACTTGATCTCCGGCATGCCGAACCGCTCCCACTGGGAGTCGGAGGAGCACCCCGTGAGGGCGAACGCGAGTACGACGAATCCGGCCACCGGGCCCAGGCGACGCGCGCGTCGACCGTCCCGTGTGCGCTCGGGGTGCCACCAGCCCACGAACGAGCCTTCCTCTCGGTGATCTGAACGTCGTAAGTCTATCCGAGGGTTCCCGCCGGCCGGCCGCAGGCCCGTCCCCGTTCCAGGTGCGCATGGTCCGATCCGCGCTGCAGCAGGCGGTCTCCACGCGGGAACAGCGTGCACCTAGGCTGACGCGGTGTGACGATCATCTCCGCGAGCTACCTCGACGCGGCGTCGGCCGAACCGCTCCACCCGGCCGCGCGCGACGTCCTCGAGGCCGCGTTGGCCCGCGGATGGGCCGACCCCCGGCGGCGCCACGCCCCCGGTCGCGACGCGCGGCTCCTGCTCGACAACGCGCGAGCCGCCATCGCGGAGTGTCTGGAGGTCGACCCGGAGGAGGTCGGGTTCACGGCGTCGGGCACGAGCGCCGTCCACCGCGGCCTGCTCGGGCTCACCGCCTCCTCGGGGCGTGGCGGCATCGTGCACACGGCCGTGGAGCACTCGGCGGTGCTGCACGCGCTCGCCTGGCGCGAGCACGACGCCCACGCCGCCGTCGGCGTCGACCGCACGGGACGCGTGGACGTCGAGGCGCTCGCCGCCGCTGCCCGCGTGGACGGCGTGGGCGCCGTGGCCGTGCAGGCGGGCAACCAGGAGATCGGCACCCTCCAGCCGGTGGACGAGCTCGACGTGCCCGCGGGCGTGCCGGTGTTCATGGACGCCGCGGCGGCGGTCGGCCGGGGGCCGCTCCCCCGGCGCTGGTCGGTGCTCGCGGCATCGGCGCGCAAGTGGGGCGGGCCCAGCGGCGTAGGTGTGCTGGTGGTGCGTCGGGGCACCCGCTGGCGCAACCCGTTCCCGGGCGAGGACGCCGTGGACGAGTCGCCCTTCCCGGACGTGCCGGCCGCGCTGGCGGCGGCCGCCGCCCTGCAGGCCGTGCTCGCGGAGTCTGCCGAGACCGCACCACGCCAGCACGCGCTCATCGACCGCGCCCGCGCGGCGCTGGCCGAGGTGCCGGATCTCGAGCTGGTGGGCGACCCCGTGCACCGGCTCCCGCACGTGCTGACCTTCTCGTGCCTGTACGTGGCCGGCGACGAGCTGGTCGACGCGCTGGCCCGGCGCGGCTACGCGGTGGCGAGCGGTTCGGCGTGCACGGCGTCCACGCTCGAACCGAGCCACGTGCTCGCCGCGGTGGGAGCGCTGACGCACGGCAACGTCCGGGTCTCGGTGGGCCGCGACACCGAGGAGGCCGACGTCGACGGCCTGTGCCGGGCCGTGACCGAGATCGTGGCCGATATCCGCTCCCGGGAGGGTCTGTGAGCATGCCCGCGGTGGACGTCGAGCTGGACTGCCGCGACCTGCCCTGCCCGCGGCCGGTGATCGAGCTCGGCAGGGCACTGCCGAGGGTTGCGCCCGGAGGCGTGCTGGCGGTCGTGGCTCGCGACCCCGCCGCGCGCCACGACGTGCCGGCGTGGTGTCGGATGAGGGGCCAGAGCTACCTCGGCGAGGACCTCACCGACGACGGCGTGCCCCGCTACCTCGTCCGCGTCGCCGGATAGGCGCGCTGGGCGAGGCGGCCGGGCACGCCGCCGCAGGGGTGAGGGGACGAGGCCAGCTCAGCGCACGAAGCCGCCGATCTCCGCAGCCGCCTCGTCGCCGTAGGAGACGCGCACGCGCTCGACGAACTGCTCGGCGGTGAAGTCGTACTCCTGGGTGCCGACCGTCTCGACCACGTAGGCGGCGAGCACGCAGCCCACCTGGGAGGCGCGCTCGAGCGTGGTGCCCCACGACAGCGCCGCGAGGAAGCCGGCACGGAACGCGTCGCCCACGCCGGTGGGCTCCACGGCGTTGACGCCCGTGGCGGCGGCCACCTCGAACGAGGTGCCGTCCTTGAGGGTGACGCGCACGCCGTCCTTGCCGAGCGTGGTGACCTGGATGTCGACGCGCTCGAGGATCTCCTCGGCACTCCACCCGGTCTTCTTCTCGATCACGTGCGACTCGTACTCGTTGGAGAACAAGATGGCCGCGCCCTCGATGAGGTCGCGGATCAGGTCGCCCTCGGCGAAGGCGAGCTGCTGGGAGCAGTCGGCGATGAAGGGGTAGTCGCGCTGGCGGCACTCGTGGGTGTGGCGACGCATGGCCTCGGGGTCGTCGGCGCCGATGAGCACGTAGGCCGGTGCACCGACCCGCTCGACGATCGGAGCCAGCTCGATCTGGGCGGCCTCGGCCATCGCGCCGGGGTAGAAGGAGGCGAACTGGGCCATGGTGCTGTCGGTGGTGCAGACGAAGCGCGCGGTGTGCTTGGACTCGGAGATGTGCACCGAGTCGCAGTCGACCCCGTGGCGCTCCAGCCACGAGCGGTAGTCGGCGAAGTCCTCGCCCGCCGCGCCCACCAGCACGGGGCGGAGGCCGAGGCGGGCGAGGCCGAAGCACATGTTCGGTGCCACACCGCCGCGGCGGATCTCGAGGTCGTTGACCAGGAACGACACCGACAGCTTGTCGAGCTGGTCGACGACGAGGGAGTCGGCGAACTTGCCGCCGAAGGTCATCAGGTGGTCGGTGGCGATCGAACCGGCGATCAGGAGGGAGCCAGCGGGAGAAGTCACGAGACCGAACACTAACGCCCAGCCTCCGGTCGGTCCCCGCATCTCGGCGCCGAGCCGCCCGGGGAACTACTCGCTGGTACGTCTGGGACTACCCCGGGGTAACGCTTAGCGTCGAGCCATGACCGCATACGAGGAGATCGCCACCCCGCAGGACCTCTCCGCCGACTGCGAGGCCGTCAACCGCCGCCTCGAGCAGGCCGCCGTCCGGGCCACCCGCCCGGCGCCCAGCATCCACTACGACGAGTTCCCGCGTGAGCAGTCCAAGCGCGGCATCGAGATCTCCGAGGCGGCCCAGCGCCTCGCCAACGCCCTGCACCTCCACCTCGACTGAGGCGTCCTCGGCGGCTTCCTCGGCCGCCCTACCCGGCCGCAGGACGACGACGGCCCGCCACCTTGCGCAGGTGGCGGGCCGTCGTGCTGTTCCGGGTTCGACCGGCGGCGTCAGCCGATCAGTGGCCGGCGGTGTCAGCCGATCAGTGGAACGAGTCGCCGCAGGCGCAGGAGCCGGTGGCGTTGGGGTTGTCGATGGTGAAGCCCTGCTTCTCGATGGTGTCGACGAAGTCGATGAGCGCCCCGTTGAGGTAGGGCACGCTCATGCGGTCGACGACGACGGCCACGCCGTCGAAGTCGGTGACCACGTCGCCGTCGAGGGTGCGCTCGTCGAAGAAGAGCTGGTAGCGAAGACCGCTGCAACCGCCGGGCTGCACGGAGATGCGCAGGGAGAGGTCGTCGCGGCCCTCCTGCTCGAGCAGGGTCTTGACCTTGGTGGCCGCCACGGGGCTCAGGTTGATCTGGTCCTCACGACGGTCGACGTCGACAGGCGCGGCAACGGTGGTGGTCGCACCGGGGGCCTCGTGGCTGTGGGCGGCGCCTCCGCAGCACTGGTCGCTCATGCATCACTCCAAGTGGGTGTCGAACGGGTGTCCTCTGCCCAATCCTCGCACAGGGCGCCTTATTCCACCGCCGTCGCGCGGGAGCCCGTCGACCTCGTCACACCGCGGTCACACCAGGGTCACACCAGGGGTGGCACCGCGGGTCACATCGCCCAGGTGCGGGCCACCCGCTCGGCGAGGTCGCTGAGCGCGGACGCCGGCTCACCGAGCGCCCGCTCCTCACCGAAGGCGTCGACGAGGGCGTAGGCGGCATCCAGGCCGAGGGCGCGCATCTCGCGCGAGCCCACCAGGACCCGACCGGCCAGCGCGATGCAGGGGCGCAGCGCGGAGGTGGCGACGGCGGCGACGCCGGCGGGCACCTTGCCCGCGCGGCTGCTGACGTCGAAGGCCCCCTCCCCGGTGATGACGAGGTCGGCCTGCGCCGCCTGGGCGGCGAGTCCGACCGCGTCGGCCACGAGGTCGAGGCCGGAGACCCGGCGTGCTCCGAGGAGCATCAGGGCGAACCCCAGGCCTCCGGCAGCGCCGGCCCCGGGCTCGAGGGAGAGCCGGCGATCGGTGGCGGCGGCGAAACGCTCCAGGAAGCCGTCGAGCGCCAGCTGGTGCTCCTCCTCGATCCCCTTCTGGGGGCCGAAGGTGCGGGTGGCCCCGAAGAGGCCGGTGAGCGGGATGTCGACGTCGGTGGCGGCGACGATCTCGACGCCGGCCACGAGGTCGCGGGCCATCGCGAGATCGACCCGGCTCACGCCGTCGAGGAAGATCCCGCCGACGTCGAGCGGGACGTCGGCCTCGGCGCCCAGCGCCGCCAGGAACCCGGCGCCGCCGTCATTGCTGCCGGAGCCGCCGAGCCCGACCACGACCCGACGAGCGCCGGCCTGCACGGCCGAGAACAGCAGGGTGCCGACCCCCGCGGACGTGGCGAACTCCCCGCCGCGGCCGCCGGTGAGGTGGATGCCGCAGGCCTGCGCCGATTCGATGTAGGCGGTCTCGCCGACGAGCAGCAGCGTGGTGGGGACGTCGGATCCCGTGGCACCGGTGGCGGTGACGGCCAACAGCTCGCCGCCGAGGCAGGCGTGCAGGACGTCGACGAAGCCCGGGCCGCCGTCGGAGAGCGGCATCGCCACGATCTCGTCGTCCGGACACGTGCGGCGCCAGCCGGCGGCGATGGCCTCGGCCGCCTCGACGGCGGTGAGCGTGCCTGCGAACTTGTCGGGCGCCACCAGGATCCTCATGGGCCCATCATGGACGGCAGGTCCGACGCCCAGGTCCGACGCCCAGGTCCGACGCCACTGCGTCCTAAGGTCGTGCCCGTGGATTTCGGCACCGTCACCCTGCGTCCGCTCACCAGCGGCGACGCGCCCGTTGCAGAGCGACTCAGCGACGATGCCTTCCTGGCCGTCGCCGAGGCAGCCCGGCAGGCCGACGACCCTCCCGCCGCCCGCCGCGGGGACGACGGCAGTGCCCGCTGGACCGCGCGCACCCGCCACCTCGTCGACACCGACCCCGACGGCTGCTGGGCGGCCGAGATGGACGGCGAGCTGGTCGGGTTCGCCACCAGCCTGCGCAGGGAGTCCCTGTGGTGCCTCGGGAGCTTCGCCGTGCGCCCCGGTCTGCAGGGCCACGGCATCGGGAGGCGGCTCCTCGCAGCGGTCGAGGAGCACGGCCGCGGGTGCACCCACGCGATGCTCTGCGCGTCCCCCGACCCCGCTGCCGTGCGCAGCTACCACCGCGCGGGCTTCCACCTGCATCCGCGGATGCAGCTCACCGGCCGGGTGGAGGCCTCGCGCCTGCCGGCGGTGGGCGCGGGCGTCGTCCACGTCGGGGACCACGGCGACCGCGACTGGATGGACGATCTCGACCGCGAGCTGCGCGGTGGCGCCCACGGCACCGACCACGCGGTGCTCTCGGCCGAGGCGGTGCTCCTGGTGCACCGCGATCGCGCGGGCTACGTCTACGCCTCCGGACGACGCGTCGACCTCCTCGCCGCCCGCGACGAGACGAGCGCTCGCAGCCTGCTCGTGGAGGTGCTCGGGGGGGCCGCCTGCGCCGGGCCGACGTCCGGGCCCGAGGCCCCACCGGCCGAGCTGCTGCACGTCACCTCCGAGAACCAGTGGGCCGTGGACGTCGGGCTCAGCGCGGGCCTGGGGCTCGGCAGCCGCGGCTACCTGGCCGTGCGGGGGCTCGCCGTGCCCGCCCCCTACCTGCCGCACGGCGTCCTGCTCTGATCCGGCGCCCGTCCGGTGCGGGGTGCCGACGGGGCGCACAACTACGATGACCCCATGACGACCGTCGACCTTCCGCTGCTGCCGCTCGGGCGAGGCACCGACCCGCTCTCCGAGCGCGGCGTCGAGTGCCCCGGCGACCTGCCGCCGGCCTCCGACCCCGACCTGGTGGCCCGTGCGAAGGCCGCGAAGGAGGCCCTCGGCGACCGGCTCTTCGTGCTGGGGCACCACTACCAGCGCGACGAGGTCATCCAGTTCGCCGACGTCACCGGCGACTCCTTCAAGCTGGCCCGCGACGCCGCCGCACGCCCGGACGCGGAGTTCGTGGTGTTCTGCGGCGTCCACTGCAGGGCCGAGTCGGCCGACAGCCTCACCGGGCCCGACCAGGCCGTGGTGCTCCCCGACCTCGCCGCCGGGTGCTCGATGGCCGACATGGCGCGCATCGCCCAGGTGGAGCGCGCCTGGGAGGCGCTCGCCGCGGCGGGCGTGCAGGACGTCGTCGTCCCGGTCACCTACATGAACTCCAGTGCGGCCATCAAGGCCTTCTGCGGGCGCAACGGCGGCGTCGTGTGCACCTCGTCGAACGCCGAGGTGGCGCTCGAGTGGGCCTTCGAGCAGAAGGGCGCCGACACGAAGGTGCTCTTCCTGCCCGACCAGCACCTGGGGCGCAACACGGCGGTGCTCAAGCTCGGCTACTCCCTCGACGACTGCGTCGTGTGGAACCCCCACAAGCCCGACGGCGGTCTCACCCGCGAGGAGCTCACCGCGGCCAAGGTCATCCTCTGGAAGGGGCACTGCTCGGTGCACGGCCGCTTCTCGGCCGACGTCGTGGACGACCTGCGCGCCCGCATCCCCGACCTCAACGTGCTCGTGCACCCCGAGTGCCAGCACGAGGTCGTGCTCAAGGCCGACCTCGTCGGGTCGACCGAGTTCATCATCAAGACGATCGAGGCCGCACCCGCCGGGTCGAGCTGGGCGATCGGCACCGAGCTCAACCTGGTGCAGCGACTCGCACGCGCCCACCCCGACAAGAACATCGTCTTCCTCGACCGCAACGTCTGCTACTGCTCGACGATGAACCGCATCGACCTGCCCCACCTGGTGTGGGCGCTGGAGAACCTCGTGGCCGGCAACGTGGTCAACCGCATCGAGGTCGACAGCCGCACCGAGGCCGATGCACTCGTGGCGCTGCAGCGGATGCTCGACCTGCCCGGCCGCACGCACAAGGACTGATCCCCTCTCCCCACCGATCGCGAACCACCCGAACCACCCGGAGCGCGGGACGTCGTCCACGGAGCCGCGCTGAGAAAGGCACGCAGCGTGTTCAAGCGCACCAAGTCCACCGAGACCGCCTCCGCGGCGACCGTCGTCGAGAAGCCTGGCGGCAAGGGGCGGCCGACCCCGACCCGCAAGGAGGCCGAGGCGGCGGCCAAGGCGCGCGCCAAGGCCGCTGCATCGGGCAAGAAGACACGCGGTCGGCGCACGTCGGCCGGCGGACCGTCGTCGAAGGAGATCCGCGAGGGCATCAAGCGCGGCGAGGAGAAGTTCCTTCCCCCCTCCGACCGCGGTCCGGTGCGCCGTTTCGTGCGCGACTACGTCGACAGCCGGTTCTCGATCCTTGGTCTCTCGATCCCGCTCATGATCTTCACCCTCGTGCTCAGCTCGATCGGCAGCGCCCAGTCGACGGCGACGAACATCAGCGCGCTCAGCCTCGCCGCCAGCTACCTCTTCTCCGCCACCGCGCTGGCGATCCTGTTCGGCGGTTTCGCGCTGCGTTTCCGAGTGCGGCGCGAACTCACCCGACGCTTCCCCGAGGAGCGGCTGCGCGGCACCACCTTCTACGCGGTGCGTCGCGCGATGCTGCCGCGCCTGATGCGACTGCCGAAGCCGCAGTACGCGCTTGGCGACACCCTCCCCGAGCGCTATAGCTGATCGGCCCGGTCCGCGTACGCATCGACGGGCCGGCGAAGGAGAACGTGTTCTCTTTTCTGCCGCGGCTCCCTACCGTGACGCCATGAAGGTGATCGGCGCGCTCGCGACGGCGGATCCGTTCCTGCTCTCCCCCGACTTCTCCTCGTCGCTGCGAAATATCGGAGCGAGCAGCGCTCAGGTCAACCTGGACGACGCCCACGTCGCCGACGCGATGCGCTTCGGGCCCGACCCCGCCGCACCCGTGCGAGCCGTCGTGTCGGTCCACCTCACCGACGACGTTTCGCCCGGCGCCCTGGTGGACCTGATGCGCGGCGTCGATCCCGAGGCGCGGGCATGGGTGACCGACGAGGTCGTGCCGCTGGAGCCGCCGGCGGTGGACGTTGGCGAGCGAGCCGCTGCGCTCGCCAACGTGGCGCTGCTGCGGCGTCCGGCCGCGATGGCGCACGAGGAGTGGCTGGCGGACTGGCTCGGGCGCCACACCGCGGTGGCGATCGCCACCCAGGCCACCTTCGGCTACGTCCAGAACCCCGTGCTGGAGTGCCTGACCGCGACGGGCGACGACGTCGCCGGCATCGTGGAGGAGCTCTTCGCGCCGGACGCCGCCCGGGACCCGCACGTCTTCTACGGGTCGGGCGGCGACCGGAGCGAACTCGAGCGGCGCATGGGCGAGCTGCTCGAGAGCTGCGCCCGCTTCGGGGCGGCCGAGGGCCTGGACCTCGTGCCGACCAGCCGCTACCTGCTCGATCTCAGCTGAACATCTCCGACCGGCGGGGCGAGGTGGTCAGCGCGGGGTCGGTGGTGACGACGCCGTCGAGCACCTCGTCGATGGCGGCGAGCACGTCGCTCTCCAAGCGAACACCGGCCGCCTTCACGTTCTCGGTGACCTGCTCGGGACGGCTGGCGCCGATGATGGCCGCCGAGACGTTGTCGTTCTGCAGCACCCAGGCCACGGCGAGCTGGGCGAGGCTCAGGCCGAGGTCGTCAGCGATGGGGCGCAGCCGCTGGACGCGCTCGAGCACGTCGTCCTTCATCCAGCGCCCGATCATGTCGGCGCCGCCCTTGGTGTCGGTGGCGCGCGAGCCGCTCGGCGGCGGCTGGCCCGGCTGGTACTTGCCGGTGAGCACGCCCTGGGCGATGGGCGACCAGACGATCTGGCCGATGCCGAGCTCCTCGCTGGTCGGCACCACCTCGGACTCGATGACGCGCCACAGCATCGAGTACTGCGGCTGGTTCGACACGAGCGGCACCCGGAGCTCGCGCGCGAGCTCGGCCGCCGCGCGGATCTCCTCCGCACGCCACTCGGAGACGCCGATGTAGAGCGCCTTGCCCGAGCGCACGACGTCGGCGAAGGCCAGCATCGTCTCCTCCAGCGGCGTCTCGTGGTCGAAGCGGTGGGCCTGGTACAGGTCCACGTAGTCGGTGCCGAGGCGCCGCAGGGAGCCGTCGATGGACTCCAGGATGTGCTTGCGCGAGAGCCCGTGGTCGTTGTGGGAGCCGGGGCCGGTGGGCCAGAAGACCTGGGTGAAGATCTCCAGGCCCTCGCGGCGCTCGCCCGACAGCGCCTTGCCGAGCACCGTCTCGGCCGCGGTGTTGGCGTAGACGTCGGCGGTGTCGAAGGTCGTGATGCCGTCGTCGAGGGCCTGACGCACGCAGGCCTGCGCGGCGTCCTCCTCGACCTGGGAGCCGTGGGTGAGCCAGTTGCCGTACGCGATGGCCGAGATCCTCAGGCCGCTCGCTCCGAGGTTGCGAATCTCCATGCTGCGACCCTAGGCCGCACCGCCCAATCCGGGTGGGCCGCGCTGCTGGCAGACTCGGCGCGTGGCCGCCGATCTCTCCGTCCGACTCGCCTGGCCCGCCGACGCCCCCGGTATGGCGGCGGCCCAGTGGGCGACCTGGTCGCAGCGGGCGGCGACGGCCGACGGGCTCGACCTCGATGCCACGGGGATCGACCGGGGCGCGCTGACCTCCGCGTGGACGACGAGCCTCACCCGGCCCCCCACCGCCCGCCACCGCGTCCTGGTGGCCCTCGACCGGGCGAGCGTCGTGGGCTTCGTGCTCTGCGCGCCGGGCACCGACCCGGACCTCGACCCAGCCCGCGACGGTGAGCTCGCGGAGCTCACGGTGCACCCGGACCACCGCGGCGTCGGTCACGGGTCCCGGCTGGTCCAGGCCGCCGTCGACACGCTGGTGGCCGACGGCTTCACGCGGGCCGTGGTGTGGGTGGAGGGCTCCGACGATCGCCTGCGCGCCTTCCTCGCCAGCGCGGGGTGGGAGCCCGACGGCGCGAGCCGCGAGCTCGCCCTCGAGGACGACGCAGCGCCCGCGGCCGAAGCCGGCACGGAGCGAGCACCCTCCGGCAGGCTCAAGCAGATCCGCCTCCTGGCCGCGATCGGCACCGGAGGCGCCGCGGACGAGCATGGCTGAGGTGGCCGGGCCGGCCGGGCCGGCCGGGCCGGATGGGCCGGATGGGCCGGATGGGCCGGATGCGGTGGCCCCTCGTCGTCCGACGCCGGAGCGGGTGCGCGCGGTGCGCCGCGACGCCCTCGCGGTCGCCGTCGCGACCGGCACCTACGGTGTCGGGTTCGGGGCGGTCTCCGTGGCGTCAGGCCTCGATGTCTGGCAGACCTGCGCGCTCTCGCTGGTGATGTTCACCGGCGCCTCCCAGTTCGCCCTCGTCGGGGTGCTCGGCGCAGGCGGCGGCCCGCTCGCCGCGGGCGCCGCGGCGCTGCTGCTCGGCGTCCGCAACACGCTGTACGGCCTGCGGCTGGCTCCCCTGCTCGGCTACCGCGGCTGGCGACGGGTGGTGGCCGCCCACGTGCTCATCGACGAGTCGACCGCCATGGCGATCGGCCACGAGGAGCGCGAGGTCGCGCGCACCGGATTCTGGACCGCGGGACTCGGCATCTTCGCGCTCTGGAACCTCGCGACCGCGCTCGGCGCCCTCGGGGGCGACCGTCTGGGCGACCCGCGGGCGGTCGGCCTCGATGCGGCCGTGGGAGCGGCGTTCCTCGCACTGCTGTGGCCGCGCCTCGATGGCGCGGTCGAGCGCCTCGTCGCCCTCGGCGCGGCCGCGGTGGCCGCTGGCGCGGTGCCCCTCGTGCCCGCCGGCGTGCCGGTGCTGGCGGCGGCCGGGGTCGCCCTGCTCGTCGCCGCGCTCAGCGGGGGCCGTGACGGCTCCGGGGAGGTGACGCGGTGATCTGGTGGGCGGTGCTGGGGGCCGGCGTGGGCTGCTACCTGCTGAAGCTCGCAGGCCTCAGCGTGCCCGCACGCGTCCTGGCCCGACCACGGGTGGCGCGCGCCGCCACGCTCCTGCCCGTGGCGCTGCTCTCCGGCCTGGTGGCCGTGCAGGTGCTGGCCGCGCCGTCCGGTGCGGGGCTGGTGGCCGACGCCCGGCTGGCCGGTCTCGGCGCCGCGATCGCCCTGCTGGTGGCACGCGCGCCGTTCCTCGTGGTGGTGCTCGGTGCGGCCGCCGTCACGGCCGGACTGCGCGCACTGGGCGGGTGACCTCGCGCCGTCAGGGCCCCGCGGAGTCGCGCGCGAGGTCGGCGATACCGGCCAGGATGATCCGCAGCCCCACGCACCAGCTCGACGCGGCCGCGGGCCGCGAGTGCTCGAAGCTGCCCGCGAGCTCGAGCGCGATGAAGCCGTGGACGAAGGCTCCGACGGATCGCACCGCGTGCACCTCAGCTGCGTCGTCCAGCCCGTACGCGCGCAGCGCGGCGCGCAGGAGGTCGGCGTGGCGACGGCCCGCGGCCAGCGCGAGCAAGGAGGCCTCGTCGTCCTCGGCGCCGGAGGTGACGATCCGGGTGGCGGCGTAGCGGCCCGGATGTTGGTGGGCCCACTGACGGTGGGCCTCGGCCAGGGCCCGCACCGCCTCGTCGCCGGCGCGACCCGCGACGGCCTCCGCGACCCGGTCGGCCGATTCGTCGAGCGCTCGGGCGAGCAGACGTCGCCGAAGGTCGCCCGCACCGTCGACGTGGGCGTAGATGCTGGGCGGGCGCACCCCCAAGCGGTGGGCGACCGCGGAGGGCGTGACCGCCTCGAGTCCCTCGGCGTCGGCGATCTCGGCGGCGGCGAGCACCACCGTCTCAGGGCTCAGACCAGCGCGGGGCACGCCGCCACCCTAGCCCAGCGACTATGAGTAGTAATCATTTGCCTATGCATCATAGGAAACGTAGCGTCGAGGCCATGGAACCGCTCACCGAGTCGACGATCCGCGCCAGCCTGGTCAACTGCACCCGGGGCGAGGCCACGCGACTCGCGCTCCCCCGCGATCTCGTCGAGCAGCCCTGGGAGCACCTCGACTACCTCGGGTGGCGCGACCCGCGCGCCCCCGCACGCGGGTGTCTCGTCGCCCCGACCGAGCACGGTCCGGTCGGCATCGTGCTGCGCGCGGGGTCGGCCGCCGGCGCGGCAGGGCGCCGCAACCTGTGCTCGCTCTGCCTCACCGCCCACACCGGCGGCGTGAACCTCATGGTCGCCCCGCGGGCCGGGCGTCGCGGCAGCGACGGCAACTCGGTCGGCACCTACATCTGCGCCGACCTCGCGTGCTCGCTCTACGTGCGGGGGCGGCGTCGTCCCGCCGTCGTCGGGCTCCCCGAGACGCTGGGCGTGGAGCAGCGGGTCGCGCGATTGCAGGAGAATCTGGCGTCCTTCGTGCGGCGGGTCACCGAGGCGGCCTAGCGCCGTCGGCGACCCGGCGCTCAGTCGAGGTCGAGGAAGTGCTCGAGACCGATCGTGAGCCCGGGCACCGTGCCGATGCGGCGCACCCCGGTGAGCACCCCGGGGGTGAAGGAGACCCGGTCGAGCGAGTCGTGGCGGATCGTGAGGGTCTCACCCAGGGCCCCGAGCACGACCTCCTGGTGCGCCACCAGGCCGCGGATGCGCAGCCCGTGCACGCGGATGCCGTCGACGTCGGCGCCGCGTGCCCCCTCCAGCGAGGTGGACGTCGCGTCGGGCACCGGACCCACCCCGGCCTCGCGCCGCGCGGCCGCGATGAGCTCGGCGGTGCGGCGCGCGGTGCCGCTGGGTGCATCGGCCTTGGTGGGGTGGTGCAGTTCGACGACCTCGACGGACTCGAAGAACGGAGCGGCGATCGCGCTGAAGCGCATCATCAGCAGGGCGCCGATGGAGAAGTTGGGGGCGATCAGCACGCCGGTGCTCGGGCTCTCCGCGAGCCAGCCGCGCAGCGTGGCGAGGCGATCGTCGTCGAAGCCGGTGGTGCCGACGACCGCGTGGATGCCGTGCTCGATGCAGAAGCGCAGGTTGTCCATCACGACATCGGGGTGGGTGAAGTCGACGACGACCTGCGTGCCGCTCGCGGCGAGCTCGGCGATGTCGTCGCCGGCGTCCACGCCGACGGTGAACTCGAGGTCGTCGGCGGCCTCGACGGCAGCGACCACCTCCGAGCCGACCTTGCCGCGGGCACCGAGGACGCCGACCCTGAGGGGCGCGCCGGTGGCGGCGGAATCGGCGTCAGGACCTGTGCTGTGGGCGACACGTGACGTCACAGCACCACCGTAGTGCGTCGCGGCCCCGACGCTTCTGGCAGGCTGACCCCCATGGTGAACAAGATCCCTGCCCGGATCCGTTGGGCGGTCGACTTCATCGACGTGCAGCCCAGCGACCACGTGCTCGAGATCGGATGCGGCAACGGGGCTGCCGCCGAGCTCATCTGCAGCCGCCTCGAGGGCAAGGGCAAGATGTTCGCCATCGACCGCTCCGAGGCCGGCGTCGACCGCACCAAGGCGCGTTGCGCGGAGTACGTCGAGGCCGGACGGCTCACCGTGCGCCAGATCGACCTCGCGACCCTCCGGGTGCCCGTGAAGCGGCTCACCAAGGTGTTCGCCTTCGACGTCAACCTCTTCTGGGTGCGCGACGCCGCCGAGGAGATCGCACTGCTGCACGAGCGCCTCATGCCCGGCGGCTCGGTCAACCTCTTCTTCGACACCTCGCGGCCCGAGCAGGTTCCTGCGGTGCTCGAGAAGGCCTCCGCGCAGCTGCGCGACGGTGGCTTCCGCGTGTACATCGTCGACTCCAAACAACCGCCCGTCATCGGCATCATCGGCCGCCGCTGAACGCTCGCGGCTGGTCACGCCGCACCGTGACGTGACTCGCACCGACGCATGCCAGGGTGTGCCCGCCGGGACGCCGGGTACTCGATCTCCTCGGGGACGTCGAGCCTGCACGTAGCCGTGCCCTCGCGCTGCTACTCGTGCGCTGCCACCCGCGAGCAGGTTCCTCCCCCAGCGGCCGGCTGCCGTCGTCCAGGACGCCCGGAGCCGCCGCGGACCTGCCCGCGACCCCGACGAGGAGCGCCGTGACCGATCAGCTGGACCGAACGCCGACCGCCACCCCCTTCGACGAGGCGCCGCCACCGGCGGACGAGGCCCCTCACCCCGCGCTGTCGGAGGTCGTCGACCACGACCTCGCCACCGCCCCCGCTCCCGCCGCAGGCCTGGACCGCACCGTTTTCGGGATCGCGGCAGCGGTGATCGTCGGGTTCGTGGTCTGGGGGTTGCTCGACACCGCCTCGCTGTCGTCGTCCTCGAGCGCGGCGCTCGACTGGGTGCTCACCAACACCGGCTGGCTGTTCGTGCTCACCACCAGCGCCGTGGTGGTCTTCGTGCTGTGGCTGGCGCTGAGCCGCTACGGCGCCATCCCCCTCGGGCGCGACGACGAGGAGCCGGAGTTCCGCACCGTCTCGTGGATCGCGATGATGTTCAGCGCGGGCATGGGCATCGGTCTGATGTTCTACGGCGTCTCCGAGCCGCTGTCGCACTACACGACTCCCCCGCCCGGCACCGAGGGTCGCGGGGACGACGCGGCGGCCGCCACCGCGATGGCCACCACGATGTTCCACTGGACCCTGCACCCCTGGGCGATCTACGCCCTCGTGGGCCTGGCCATCGCCTACGGCAGCTACCGCAAGGGCCGGGTGCAGCTGATCTCCGCGACCTTCGCCCCGCTCCTCGGCCGTCGCGCGTCGGGCGGCGCCGGACGACTCATCGACGTCTTCGCGATCTTCGCGACCCTCTTCGGCTCGGCGACCTCGCTGGGCCTGGGGGCGCTGCAGATCAGCAGCGGCCTTGAGATCGTCGGCGGCGTCGGGCCGCTGGGCAACGGGGCACTCGTGGCCATCATCGCCGTGCTCACCGCCGCCTTCGTGGCCTCGGCGGTCTCAGGGGTGGCCAAGGGCATCCAGTGGCTGTCGAACACCAACATGGTGCTGGCCGTCGTCCTCGCGCTCTTCGTCTTCATCGTCGGCCCCACCGTATTCATCCTCAACCTCGTGCCGACCTCGCTCGGCAGCTACGTGCAGGACCTCGGCATGATGGCTGGACGCACCGGCGCGGAGGGCACCGGCACCCAGGACTGGCTCGGCGACTGGACCGTCTTCTACTGGGCCTGGTGGCTGTCGTGGACGCCCTTCGTGGGCATGTTCATCGCCCGGATCTCGCGCGGACGCACCATCTGGCAGTTCGTCACCGGCGTGCTGCTGGTCCCCAGCGCCGTGAGCCTGCTGTGGTTCTGCATCCTCGGCGGCACCGCCATCGACCTCCAGGACGCCGGGCGCGACCTCGCGAGCGCCGACGGCCTCGAGGCACAGCTCTTCGACACCCTCGGCGCACTACCGCTGGGCACCATCGCCGGCGTGGTGGTGATGGTGCTGGTCGCCATCTTCTTCGTCAGCGGGGCCGACGCCGCCTCCATCGTGATGGGAAGCCTGTCCGAGCACGGCAGCACCTCTCCGCGCCGCCCCGTGGTGATCTTCTGGGGCGTGGCCACCGGCGCGGTGGCCGCGGTGATGCTGCTCGCGGGCACCGACGCGCTCGAGGGGCTGCAGACGATCACCATCGTCGCGGCGCTGCCCTTCGTGTTCGTGCTGATCGGCCTCGCCGTCTCACTCGTCGCCGACCTGCGCACCGACCCCCTCGTCGTGCGGCGCCGCTACGCCGTCGAGGCCGTCGAGCAGGCCGTCATCGACGGGGTGAGCGAGCACGGCGACGACTTCGCGCTGGTGGTCGGGGCGAGCGAGCCGACCCCGGCCGAGCGGCGACAGAGTTCCGTCAGCGGACGCTGAGCGGGCGTCGTCCACAGGGGTCGATGTGACCTGGACGAGGAAACTGGCACTGGGACGACGGAGTTCCGTCGTCCCAGTGCCAGTTTCACCGGCCGGCCGGTGAATCTGCCCCCGCCGGCCCGACGACCGCGAGGATCTCGGGGCGGGTGAAGACGTCGGCGGCGACGTCGCGGACCTGCTCGACGGTGACGGCCTCGATGCGGGCGATGACGTCGTCGATGCCGACGACCTCGTGGTGGACGAGCTCGTTCTTGCCCAGGCGCATCATGCGCGAGCCGTTGTCCTCGAGCCCGAGGATCATGCCGCCGATCAGCTGGCCCTTGCCGCGGGCGAGCTCGTCGGCGGTGATGCCGGTGGCGGCGATGATCTGCAGCTGCTCGCGCACGACCCGCAGGACCTCGTCGGTGCGCTCGGGCAGGCAGCCGATGGCGACGCCCACCAGCCCGGCGTCGGCGTACTGCGAGGCGAAGGAGTAGACCGAGTAGGCCAGGCCGCGGACCTCGCGCACCTCCTGGAACAGCCGGCTCGACGTGCCGCCGCCGAGCGCGGTGTTGAGCACGCCGAGGGCGTAGCGGCGCTCGTCGTCGCGGTGCAGACCCTGGCGGGCCACGACGAGGTTCACCTGCTCGAAGGGCCGCTCGACGCGGCCCTCGGCCTCGCTCAGCGCGGGGCGGCGTCGGGGTCCCGCGCCACGGCCCGGGGCGGGAGCCGCGGCGTCCTCGAGCCAACCGTTGCGGGCGAAGGCGACCCGCACCGCGCGGACGACGTCCGCGTGGTCGAGTGCACCGGCCACCGCCACGACGGTGTTCGCCGGGGTGTAGTGGCGCCGGTAGAAGGTGCGGATCTGGCGCGGGGTCATCGCCTCGATGGAGGCGGTGCTGCCGGCGATCGGGCGCCCGAGCGGTGACTGTTCACCCCAGGCGAGCGCGGCCACGAGGTTCTGGACGACGTCGTCGGGATCGTCGTCGTGCATGGCGATCTCGTCGAGGATCACGTCGCGCTCGGCGTCGACGTCGGGGGCCTCGATGAGCGAGCCGGTGATCATGTCGCCCAGGACGTCGACTGCGACGGGGAGGTCGTCGGCCAGCACCCGCGCGTGGTAGCAGGTGTACTCCTTCGCGGTGAAGGCGTTGAACTCGCCCCCGACCGCGTCGAGCGCGATCGAGATGTCGAGTGCCGAGCGCTCGGCGGTGCCCTTGAAGAGCAGGTGCTCCAGGAAGTGGGAGGCGCCGTGCGTGCGGGGGTTCTCGTCGCGCGAGCCCACCCCGACGAAGACACCGAGCGAGGCCGAGCGGGCGCCGGCCATCTGCTCGGTGACGATGCGCAGGCCGGAGGGCAGGGTGGTGCGGCGGACCACCGAGGTGACCTGACCGGCGTCGTCGCGCACGGTCTCGAGGGTGCGGGTGGTGGCCCGGGAGACGGCCGACGGCCGGTCAGCGTGCTGCTGACCGGCCGTCGTGGAGCGGGTGGTGCTCACGCCTCCTCGGACTCCTCGGAGCCCTCGGTGCCGGCACCCTCGGCCGCCTCGTCGACCACGGGGATCAGCGAGAGCTTGCCGCGGTCGTCGATCTCGGCGATCTCGACCTGGATCTTCTGGCCGACCGCGACGACGTCCTCGACGTTCTCGACGCGCTTGCCGCCGGCGAGACCCCGCAGCTTGCTGATGTGCAGCAGGCCGTCCTTGCCCGGCATGAGCGCGATGAAGGCACCGAAGTTGGTGGTCTTCACGACCGTGCCGAGGTAGCGCTCGCCGACCTCGGGCATCGTCGGGTTCGCGATCGCGTTGATCGCGGCCCGGGCGGCCTCGGCGGCCTCGCCGTTGGTGGCGCCGATGTAGACGGTGCCGTCGTCCTCGATCGAGACGCTCGCGCCGGTGTCGTCCTGGATCTGGTTGATGACCTTGCCCTTGGGCCCGATCACCTCGCCGATCTTGTCGACGGGCACCTTGACGGTGATGATGCGCGGCGCGTGGATCGACATCTCCTCGGGAGCGTCGATCGCCTCGGCCATGACCTCGAGGATCGTCAGTCGGGCGCCGCGCGCCTGCTGCAGCGCAGCGGCGAGGACGTCGGCCGGGATGCCGTCGAGCTTGGTGTCGAGCTGCAACGCGGTGACGAACTCCTTGGTGCCGGCGACCTTGAAGTCCATGTCGCCGAAGGCGTCCTCGGCACCGAGGATGTCGGTGAGCGCGACGTACTCGGTCTTGCCGTCGACCTCACCGGAGATGAGACCCATGGCGATGCCCGCGACCGAGGCCTTGAGCGGCACGCCGGCCTGCAGCAGCGCGAGGGTGGAGGCGCAGACCGAGCCCATCGAGGTGGAGCCGTTGGAGCCCATCGCCTCGGAGAGCTGGCGGATCGCGTAGGGGAACTCCTCGCGGTTCGGGAGCACCGGCAGCAGGGCGCGGCGCGCCAGCGCGCCGTGGCCGACCTCGCGGCGCTTGGGCGAACCCACGCGACCGGTCTCGCCGGTGGAGAACGGCGGGAAGATGTACTTGTGCATGTAGCGCCGGTGGGTCTCCGGCGACAGCGTGTCGATCTGCTGCTCCATCTTGAGCATGTCGAGGGTGGTGACGCCCAGGATCTGGGTCTCGCCACGCTCGAACAGCGCGGAGCCGTGCACGCGCGGGATCACGCCGACCTCGGCGTGCAGCGGACGGATGTCGGCGAGGCCTCGGCCGTCGATGCGCACCTTGTCGCGCAGGATGCGCTCGCGCACCACCTGCTTGTTGACCGAGCGGAAGGCCGCGCCGAGCTCCTTCTCGCGACCCTCGAACTGGGCGCCGAGCGACTCGAGGACCTCGGCCTTGAGCTCGTCGGTGGCCGACTCGCGCTCCTGCTTGTCGCCGATCGTCATGACCTGCGAGAGCTTGTCCTTGGCGGCCGCCTCGACGGCTGCGTACACGTCGTCCTCGTAGTCGAGGAAGATCGGGAACTCCTGGACGGGCTTGGCGGCCACGGCGGCGAGCTCGGCCTGGGCCTCGCACAGCTGCTTGATGAACGGCTTGGCGGCCTCGAGGCCGCCGGCCACGACGTCCTCGGTGGGGGCGGTCGCACCGCCGCGGACGAGCTCGATGGTCTGCTCGGTGGCCTCGGCCTCGACCATCATGATCGCGACGTCGCCCGACGCGGTGACGCGGCCGGCGACGACCATGTCGAACACGGCCGTCTCGAGCTGGCTGTGGGTCGGGAAGGCGACCCACTGGCCGTCGATGAGGGCGACGCGGGTGGCGCCGACGGGGCCGCTGAACGGCAGGCCCGAGAGCTGGGTCGACAGCGACGCCGCGTTGATCGCGAGGACGTCGTAGGGGGTGTCGGGGTTGAGCGCCATCACGGTGATGACGACTTGGACCTCGTTGCGCAGACCCTTCTTGAAGGTCGGGCGCAGCGGGCGGTCGATGAGGCGGCAGGCGAGGATCGCGTCCTCGCCCGGGCGGCCCTCGGAACGGAAGAACGAGCCGGGGATGCGGCCCGCGGCGTACATCCGCTCCTCGACGTCGATGGTGAGCGGGAAGAAGTCGAAGTGGTCCTTCGGGTGCTTGCCGGCCGTGGTGGCCGAGAGCAGCATGGTGTCGCCGTCGAGGTAGGCGCTCACCGAACCGGCGGCCTGGCGGGCCAGGAGCCCGGTCTCGAACTTGATGGTGCGCGTGCCGAACTTGCCGTTGTCGAGGACGGTCTCGACCTCGGAGATGACGGGGTCAGTCAAAATCTTCTCTTATTCGTACGGTGCGGGACGCGTTGCCCCGCGCAATGGACGTAGATGTCGCGCACCACACTAGCGAGCAGCGCCGGAAATGCGGAACGGGCGACCCACGAGGGTCGCCCGTTCGAGCGGGATGCTCGGCACGTCTGCGTGTGCGGCTCCAAGGCGCCGGCTCGAAGGCGGCCTTCGAGCGGAGCGGGCCGTCGAGAGCCGGCAACGCCGGAGACGCTCCGCAGACGTGTCGAGATCAGCGGCGCAGGCCGAGGCGCTCGATGATGGAGCGGTAGCGCTCGATGTCGGTCTTCTTGAGGTAGTTGAGCAGGCGACGGCGCTGGCCGACGAGCAGCAGCAGGCCACGACGGCTGTGGTGGTCGTGCTTGTGCTTCTTGAGGTGCTCGGTGAGGTGGCTGATGCGGTGGCTCAGCAGCGCGATCTGCACCTCGGGAGAGCCGGTGTCGCCCTCGACGGTGGCGTACTCGGCGATGATCTTCTTCTTGGTCTCAGCGTCGGTTCCGACTGACATGGGGACCCTTCTCTCACTCGTTGCGCGGCGCTCCAGCCTGGAATCCTGGGGCTCTCTTTGTCCGCGGCCGTTCTGACGGCAACCGCAGGAGACTACCAACGCCCCGCGGGCCCGACCCAATCGCGGAACGGGCCTCGCGCGCGTGTGAGGATGCACGGATGAGCGAGAAGGCCGCGGAGCGCGTGGGAGTCTGCAATCTGTGCGAGGCCGCCTGCGGTCTGCTCCTGACGATCGAGGACGGCCGCGTCACCCGCGCGCGCGGCAACCCCGACGACCCGCTCTCGCGCGGGCACATCTGCCCGAAGGGCGTCGCCCTGGGCGACGTCCACGCCGACCCCGACCGCCTGCGCCGTCCGGTGCGCCGCATCGGCGACGGCGAGGCCGCGCGCTGGGAGGAGATGTCCTGGGACGAGGCGCTCGACCTCGTCGCCGATCGGCTGGCGGGCGTCGTCCGCGAGCACGGGCGCGACGCCGTGGCGGTCTACCTGGGCAACCCCAACGCGCACAGCCTCGGTTCGATGACCCACGGCACGGCGCTGGTGAAGTCGCTGCGCACCCGCAACCCCTTCAGCGCCACCTCGGTCGACCAGCTCCCCCACCAGCTGATCGGCCACCTCCTCTACGGCCACCAGCTGCTGCTCCCGGTGCCCGACATCGACCGCACCTCGCTGTTCGTGGTGATCGGCGGCAACCCGATGGCCTCCAACGGCTCGCTGATGACCGTGCCCGACTTCCCGCGACGGCTGCGCGCGCTGCAGGAGCGCGGCGGGCGCATGGTGGTGCTCGACCCGCGGCGCACCGAGACCGCGCAACGCGCCGACGAGCACCACTTCGTGCGGCCCGGCACGGACGCCTGGGTGCTGCTCGCGGTGCTGCGCACGATCCTCGACGAGGGACTCGCCACTCCCCCGGCCTGGCTCGACGACGTGGACGACGTCCGCGCCGCGATCGCGGACTTCACCCCCGACGCTGCCGAGCGGGCCAGCGGCGTCCCCGCAGCGACGATCGAGCGCCTGGCGCGCGAGATCGCCGCCGCCGACGGCGCCGCGGTCTACGGCCGCATGGGGGTCTCGACCCAGGAGTTCGGCCTCGTGTGCCAGTGGGCCGTGCAGCTGATCAACCTCGTCACCGGCAACGTCGACCGCGAGGGCGGCATGATGCTGACGCGGCCGGCGATCGACATCGTCGGACGCGGTCTCATCGGCCGCGGTGGTCACGCCCGCTGGCGCTCGCGGGTGCGACAGGCGCCGGAGACCGGCGGCGAGCTGCCGGTCTCGGTGCTCCGTGAGGAGATGGAGACCCCTGGCGAGGGGCAGGTGCGGGCGCTGCTCACCATCGCCGGCAACCCGGTGCTCTCCACCCCCGACGGCGCTGCGCTCGACCGCGCGATGGACGACCTGGACTTCATGGTGTCCATCGACATCTACCTCAACGAGACCACGCGCCACGCCGACGTGATCCTGCCCCCGACGACCCTGCTCGAGCGCGACCACTACGACCTCGTCTTCCACGCGCTGGCCGTGCGCGACACCGCCCGCTTCACCCCGGCCCTGTTGCCGAAGGGCCGCGACCAGCGTCACGACTGGCAGATCTTCCGCGACCTCCACGCCCGACTCCAGCAGCGCCTGCCCGCCGGTGGATCGCTCCGCTCGCGACTCACCGCGCGGGCCAGGATGAGCATGAGCCCCACGTTCCTCGTCGGCATGCTGCTGCGCACGGGCCGCTCGGGCGTCACCCTCACCGACCTGCGCCGCACCCCGCAGGGAGTCGACCTCGGCCCGCTCACCCCCGGCCAGCTGCCGCAACGGCTCTTCACCCGCGACAAGCGAGTGCGGGCGCTGCCCGGCATCGTGGGCGACGACCTCGCCCGCCTGCGCACCCAGCAGCCCGTGGACGACGGCCGCCTGCTGCTCATCGGCCGGCGCCACCAGCGCGACTGCAACTCGTGGCTGCACAACACCGAGCGGCTGACCAGGGGGCAGGCCCGCCACCACCTGCTGATGCACCCCGGCGACCTGGCCGAGCGCGGGCTGGTCGACGGCGCGACGGTCACGGTCACCTCCCGCGTCGGGTCGGTGCAGGTGGAGGTGCGCGCCAGCGAGGACGTCATGCGCGGCGTGGTCTCGCTGCCGCACGGCTACGGGCACCAGCGACCCGGCGCGAACGTGCGCCTGGCGGTGGCCGAGTCGGTCGTCGGCGTCTCGATCAACGACCTCACCGATCCCGAGCGCCTCGACGTGTCCGGCAACGCCGCCCTGTCGGGCGTGCCGGTCACGGTCGCCTGACCGGCTGCCGTGTCGGCGCGCGGATGACCCCACGGGAGACCCGGTGGACCTGATCGTGCCTCCCGGGCCGGGCGTGCCCGGTGGACTGGTCGTGCCCGCGGGCGAGCTCGTGGAGCGCTTCTCCCGCTCTCCCGGCCCCGGCGGCCAGTCGGTCAACACCGCCGACAGCCGCGTCGAGCTCCTCTGGGACCCCGCCACCTCGAGCGTGCTCGACGAGCGACGGCGCGAGCGGCTCGTCGTCCGCGCGCCCGGGCCGCTGAGCGTGGTGGCCCACGAGCACCGCTCCCAGCACCGCAACCGGGTGGCAGCCCGTGAACGACTGGCGGCGCTTATCCGCGAGCTGCTCGCTCCTCCGCCGCCCCCGCGACGCGCGACCAAGCCGACCCGCGGCTCGCAGCGACGCCGGCTCGACGCCAAGTCGCGTCGCGGCGACGTCAAGCGGCTGCGCGGGCGCGTCCAGGACTGAAGCTGCCTGGCGGCCCAGCCGCCGTTCTCAGCCGACGACGACGGGGTGGCGCACCACGGCGTCGAAGAAGTAGCCGTTGGGGTTGGCGGCGGCCACGTCGGGCTGGGTGCGGCCGAGCCGGTCGGTGGCGCGCGCGAGCAGCTCGTGGCGCCCCGCTCGGGGCGACCTCCAGACGTGGCTCCAGCGCGTCCAGCCGTTGCCGTGGTCGGCGCTGCGGGCGTCGTCGCGGCGCAGGCGGGCGGCCCGCCACGTCGTGCCGCCGTCGGTGCTGATCTCGACGCGGGCGATGGGCGCTGCTCCCGACCACGAGCGGCCCGTGAGGACGACGCTGCGCCCGGCCGGCAGCGCGGCCTCCCACGGCAGCTCCCACGCGGAGCGCACGGGGTTGACCGTCAGCGGACCGCCGATGTTGTACCAGCGGGTGTTCCACGGCGAGGTCAGCTCGCGCCTGGCCACCTCGAGCTCCCCGAGCCACTTGATGCTGGCGATGCCGACCCAGCCGGGCAGCACCAGTCGCAGCGGGAACCCGTGGTCGGGCAGCAGGGGCCGCCCGTTGGCACCCCAGGCGAGGAGGGCGTCGTCCAGCGCCTTGGCGACGGGGAAGGCACGGCGCACGCGCCCGAGGTTCTCGCCCTTGTCGATGTAGTCGTCGTCGAGGCCGACCGCCTGGATCGAGACGGCGTCGGGGCGCACTCCGGCCCAGCGCAGCACGTCGCGCAGCCGCACGCCCTGCCAGCGCACGGTGCCGACCGCACCGAGCGTCCACTGCGTGCCCGGCGCGGGCGTGCCCTGCTGGGTGGCGAAGAAGCTGCGGCCGTTCCCGGTGCACTCGTGCACTGAGGTGAGCTCGACGACGCGGAAGCGTCGTCGCAGCTCATCGAGCCCGAGGCTCACGCCCTCGGGGCGACGCAGGCCGTCGCCGTGCAGGCGCAACCGGTAGGTCGCGGGGTCGATCTGCGGCGTGCGGGTGTGGTTGCGCACGAACAGGCGCGGCTGCGGAGTGAGGTAGCGGCGCGGATCGACGGCGGAGAAGCGCATCTCGGCATTGGTGCCGAAGTCGATGAAGGTCGCGGGCGGGGTCGGCTTGAGGATCGCGGGGCTGGCCGCCTGAGCAGGAGGCACCAGGGCCCCGAGTCGAGCCGCGGCCAGGCCAGCGGCGCCGACGGCCGGGAGGGCGAGCAGGGAGCGACGGTCCACCGAGAGCGACATGCGAAGAGAGTAACAAGACTCTCTTAGTCCTCTTAATCTTCTTCGATCGTCGGGGAGTCGTCGCGACGCATCTCGCGGTAGGCCACCCGCGCACTCACAGCCCGCTCGAGCTCGCGGGTCACGGTGGAGAAGAACTGGCGCCGGTAGAGGTCGTCGGTGACGGCGTAAACGGTGAAGTAGAGCCCACTGAACGCCGCGAGGAAGGTGGCCACGCGCAGCAGCTCGAGGCTGAGTCGGGTGCCGAACAGGTCGCCGACCGGCCCGCGGACGGCGGTGAGCGGGTGCGTGAGCCACAGCTCGAGCACGGCCGGATCCATCGCCACGACACCGAAGAGCAGGAAGAAGGCCCACACCGCGACCGCGAGCAGGAGCACCTGGACGAACTGCGTCACGAGGAGCACCAGCACGAGGTTCGCCCGCTGCAGACCGGTGACCTCGGCATGCACCCCGCCGACCCGATCGACACGGTCGGCGATGGCGCGCGAGGTCGGCTCGAACGGCGTGCCCGCGCAGGCCTCGACGAGCTGCTCGGCCTCGACCTGGTCGTCGACGCGATCGAGCTCCTCGGGCAGCCGAGTGAGCAGGAAGCCCACGGCCACCGCGGCGAAGAGCAGTACGGCGATCCAGAGCACGCCGCTGTCGAGTGCGGCCGCCACCTGCCAGACCTCGGTGTTGATGAAGAGGAAGGTGATGAACAGGAGCAGGAGCGGCAGGGCGCGCGTCACCAGCGGCAGCAGGAGCCCGAGCGAACCGAAGGTGCGCCGCAGCGCCCAGACGACGATGAGCCAGGCGCGCAGCGTGGCCACGGCGTACACCGACAGGACGAGCCCGATCGTCGTCAGTGCCGCACCGAGCGAGGCGGCGGCCCCGAGCAGGGGCGCCCCCACCGCGCCCACGGCTGCTGCGAGCACCACGGCCGCCGCGGTGATCGGCACGAGGCGGGCTCGCGTCAGCCCGCGGGCCACCGACGCGCGGTAGCCGTCGACGAAGTAGGGCAGGCCGTGGTCCACGAACCACCGCTCGGCCGCCTCGACCTCCGCCGCCGATGCCGCCACCGGTTACAGCCCGAGGGCCCTGCGGGTGTCGGCCACGTCGCCCGCCATCGCCTCGAGCAGCTCCTCGACGGAGTCGAAGCGGGCCATGCCGCGCACGCGCTCGACGAAGGCCACCTCGACCTCGCGGTCGTAGAGCCGCAGGTCGTCGCGGTCGAGCACGTACGACTCCACCCGGCGTTCGCGCTCGCCGGCGAAGGTGGGATTGGTGCCCACGCTGATCGCCGCGGGATAGGTGGTGCCGGCGTCGGGTCCGTCGAGCACCGTGAGCCGTCCGGCGTAGACGCCGTCGGCCGGAGCGGCGGCTCCCTCACCGACCGCCACGTTGGCCGTGGGGTAGCCCAGCTCACGGCCCCGCTGGTCGCCCTTCACGACGATCCCGCGCGTGGTGAAGGGCCGGCCGAGGGCCTCGGCGGCGCCGGAGACGTCGCCGGCCGCCAGGCAGGTGCGCACGTAGGTGGAGGACCACACCTGGGGCCCGCCGTCGAGGGTGACCTCCTCGAGCTCGAAGTCCTTCTCGGTGCCCACGGCGCGCAGCAGGTTGCAGTCGCCGGCGGCGCGGTTGCCGAAGCGGAAGTTCGCACCGACCACGACGGCGCGCGCGTGCAGGGTGTCGACGATGATCCGGTCGATGAACTCCTGCGGGCTCCAGGCCGCGATGTCGCGACTGAAGGGGATGACGAGCACGTCGTCCACCCCGGCCTCGGCCATCAGCCGGGTGCGCTCCGCGATGCTCGTGAGCGCGGCCGGCGCGTGGTCGGGTCGCAGCACCGCGATGGGGTGCGGGTCGAAGGTCACGGCGATCACGTGGTCGACGCCGACGCGCCGGGCCACCTCGCGGGCCTGCGCCACCACGTGGCGGTGCCCGCGGTGCATGCCGTCGAAGTTGCCGATCGTCACCACCGTGCGGCCGAGATCGGCCGGGACGTCGCTGAAGTCACGCCACACTCGCACGTCGGTCACTCTCCCACATCGCCGGTGACGTGGGGCTCCGGGTTCAGCCGACGAAGACGGCCTCGGGGCGCGCGCCGTCGCTGTCGGGGCGGTAGAGGGCGAGAAACTCCCCCGCCGGGTCGAACAGAGCGGTGAGGTCGTCGATGCGCAGCGCCAGGCGGCGTCCGTAGCGCACGGCCTGCGCCTGCTCGGCGTCGAGGTCGAGGCTCGGGAAGCTCTGCCGGGCGGCGTCGTCGAGGCCGATCACGCCGAGGTGGTCGAGGTCGGTGTTCGCCTCGTCGAGGGTGAACCCGCCCACCGAGTGCCGCCGCAGCGAGGTGAGGTGGCCGCCGACGCCGAGCGCCGCCCCGAGGTCGCGGGCGATGGCGCGGATGTAGGTGCCGCTCGAGCAGCGCACCAGGATGGTCAGGTCGAGCAGCGCGCCGTCCTCGCCGGCCCGCCGGAAGCCATCGGCCTCGAGGTCGTGGACGACGACCCGCCGGGCCTTCAGCTCGACACGCTCACCGGCCCGCACCCGCTCGTAGGCGCGGCGCCCGTCGACCTTGATGGCCGAGACCGCCGAGGGCACCTGCTCGATCTCGCCGCGGAAGGCCTCCAGCGCCGCGCGCACGGCGGCCTCGTCGAGGTGGGCGGCCGAGGCTGTCGAGACGACCTCGCCCTCGCGGTCGTCGGTCGTCGTGGCCTGGCCCAGGCGCACGGTGGCGGAGTAGACCTTCTCGGTGAGCATCAGGTGCCCGAGCAGACGGGTGGCGCGCTCGACCCCCAGCACGAGCACGCCGGTGGCCATCGGGTCGAGGGTGCCGGCGTGGCCGACCTTGCGGGTGCCGCAGGTGCGCCGCACGCGGGCCACGACGTCGTGGGAGGTCATGCCCTCCGGCTTGTCGACGACCACGATGAAGGAGCCCGCCATCAGTCGTCGTCCCGGTCGCCCTCGCCGTCCTCGACATCCTCGACGTCCTCGCCGATCTCGCGCGGCTTCTTGTAGGGGTCGGCCTCGCCAGCCGGCTGTGCGCCCTCGCGGGCGGCGGCGACGGCGGCGTCGGCCTCGCGGGCGCGGGCGAGCACCTCGTCGAGCTGACGTGCGGACTCCGGAACGCCGTCGAACTCGAAGGCCAGGCTCGGCACGTGCCGCATGCCCAGCTGCTTGCCGACCTCCGAGCGCAGCATCCCCTTGGCCGACTCGAGCGCCGCCGCGGTGGCCTGCTGGTCGGCGTCCTCACCGAGCACGGTGTAGTAGATGGTGGCGTTCTGGGCGTCGCCGGTGAGGCGCACCTCGGTGATGGTGACGAAGCCGAGCCGGGGATCCTTGATGCGGCGCTCGAGCATCTCGGCGACGATCACCTGGATGCGGTCGGCGATCTTGCGCACGCGGGGGCTGGCCATGGGGTGTTCCTATCAGTTCGGCTGTGGGATTCGCAGGGTGGAGCGGCTGCGCCGCCCGCCCCGGTGCGGGACGGGCGGCGCAGAGGACCGGGAGGCGTCTCAGCCCCGCGGGATCTCCTTCATCTCGAAGGCCTCGACGATGTCGCCC
Source organism: Nocardioides sp. (assembly GCF_964229035.1). GTDB lineage: Bacteria > Actinomycetota > Actinomycetes > Propionibacteriales > Nocardioidaceae > Nocardioides. The sequence continues at coordinate 152,099 of NZ_CAXRAZ010000001.1, forward strand.
TCCTTGATGTCCTGGAAGTTGCGCAGGACCAGACCGCACTCGAAGCCCTCACGGACCTCGGCGGCGTCGTCCTTCTCGCGCTTGAGCGAGGCGAGGTCCAGGTTGTCGGCCACCACGGCACCGTCACGGAGCACACGGACCTTGGCGTTGCGTCGGATGACGCCGCCGATGACCATGCAGCCCGCGATGTTGCCGACCTTGGAGGAGCGGAAGATCGCGCGGATCTCGGCCTGACCGAGCGTCGACTCCTCGTACTCAGGCTTGAGCATGCCCTTGAGGGCCGCCTCGATCTCCTCGATCGCCTGGTAGATGACCGAGTAGTAGCGGATCTCGACGCCTTCCTTCTCCGCCATCTGGCCCGCCTTGCCCTGGGGCCGGACGTTGAAGCCGATGATGATGGCGTCGGAGGCGGCGGCGAGGTCGACGTTGGTCTCGGTGATCGCACCGACACCGCGGTCGATCACGCGCAGGCTGACCTCGTCGCCCACGTCGATCTGCGCCAGGGCGTCCTCGAGGGCCTCGACCGAACCGGACACGTCGCCCTTGAGGATGAGGTTGAGCTCCTGGCTCTCGCCCTTCTCCATGGAGGCCATGAAGTCCTCGAGGGTGCGGCGCACCCGACGCTTGGCCTGCATGGCCGCACGCTCGCGTGCCTCGCGCTTCTCGGCGATCTGGCGGGCCATGCGGTCGTCCTCGACCACGATGAAGTTCTGACCCGCGCCCGGCACGGACGACAGACCCAGGACCATCGCCGGGCGAGCCGGGTCGGCCTCGGTGATCTCGTTGCCGTGCTCGTCGAGCATGGCGCGCACGCGGCCGTGGGCCGGGCCGGCGACGATGGAGTCGCCGACGCGGAGGGTTCCGCGCTGCACGAGGATCGTGGCCACCGGACCGCGACCGCGGTCGAGGTGCGCCTCCACGACGAGACCCTGTGCGTCCTGCACGGGGTTGGCGCGCAGGTCGAGCGAGGCGTCGGCGGTGAGGACGACGGCCTCGAGCAGCTTGTCGAGGTGCAGACCGGCCTTGGCCGAGACGTCGACGAACATGGCGTCGCCGCCGTACTCCTCGGGCACCAGGCCGTACTCGGAGAGCTGACCGCGCACCTTGGTGGGGTCGGCCGCCTCCTTGTCGATCTTGTTGACCGCAACCACGATCGGCACGTTCGCCGCCTTGGCGTGGTTGAGCGCCTCGATCGTCTGCGGCATCACGCCGTCGTCGGCCGCGACCACCAGCACCGCGATGTCGGTGGCCTGCGCACCGCGAGCACGCATGGCGGTGAACGCCTCGTGACCCGGGGTGTCGATGAAGGTGATGCGACGCTCGTCGCCGTCGACATCGGTGCGCACCTGGTAGGCGCCGATGTGCTGGGTGATGCCACCGGCCTCGCCGGCCACCACGTTGGCGTTGCGCAGGGCGTCGAGCAGCTTGGTCTTTCCGTGGTCGACGTGACCCATGACCGTGACGACCGGGGGTCGCACGACCAGGTCGGACTCGTCGCCCTCGTCGGCACCGAACTCGATGTCGAAGGACTCCAGCAGCTCGCGGTCCTCGTCCTCCGGGGAGACGACCTCGACCACGTAGTTCAGCTCGTCGCCGAGCAGCTCGAGGGTCTCGTCGCCCACGGACTGGGTGGCGGTGACCATCTCACCGAGGTGGAAGAGCATCTGCACGAGCGAGGCGGCGTCGACGCCGATCTTCTCGGCGAAGTCGGTGAGCGAGGAGCCACGGGCCAGACGGACGGTCTCGCCGTTGCCCTTGCGGACGCGCATGCCGCCGATCGTCGGGGCCTCCATGGCCTCGAACTCCTGGCGACGCGCCCGCTTGGACTTGCGACCGCGACGCGCGGGGCCGCCGGGACGACCGAAGGCGCCCTGCGTCTGACCGCGCTGGCCGGGGCGACCGCCGCCGGGGCGACCGCCGCCCGAGGGACCGGGGCCGAAGCCGCCGGGACCGCGACCGGGAGCACCCGCGCCGGCACCGGGACGACCCGGGGCACCGCGACCGGGGGCACCGGGGCGGCCGGGACCGCCGCCGGGACGACCCGGACCGCGACCGCCCGGACCCTGGCCGAAGGCGGCCGGGTTCTTGGGCATCATCGCGGGGTTCGGACGCGGCATCCCGCCGGGGCGGGGACCGCCGGCACCGGCGCCGGCCGGCGGACGCGGGCCGCCGGGGCCGGCGTCACCCTCGCGCGGCGGCGGGGCGGGGCGTCGTCCCATGCCCTGGCTGGGGGCGAAGGGGTTGTTGCCGGGGCGCGGCGTGCCACCGGGCTTGCCCACCGGACGCGGGGCCGGGGCCTTGGGGGCCGGCGGACGCGGGGCGGCCGGACGGGGACCCGGGGTCGCACCACCGTCAGTGCGGCCGGGGGCCGGCGCGGCGGGGGCAGCAGGGGCGGCCGGCGCCTCGGGGGCGGCGGGCGCAGCAGCGGCGGGGGCCTCCGGGGCGGCGGGCGCCTCGGGGGTCTTCGCCGGACCGGGGCGGGGGCCGGGGCGCGGCGCCGACGGCTTGTCGGCGGCGGGCGCGGCCGGGGCCGCCGGGGCCGGAGCAGCGGGCGCTGCCGGGGCCTCGGGAGCGGCCGGAGCCTTGGGGGCCGGCTTGGGCGCGGCGGGCTTGGGCGCAGCGGCAGGTGCCGCAGCCTCGCCGCCGGCGGGCTTCATCTTCGCGAGAAGGTCGGCACCGTAGGTGTCCTCGAACTTCTTCACGGCGGGGAGCTCGATGCTGGAGGACGCCGTCTTGGCGAACTCACCGATCGCGCTCAGCTTCTCCAGCGCTTCCTTGCTGGGGATGCCGTACTTCTTCGCGAGCTCGGAAACTCGGGTCTTGGCCACGTTTCTCCTTCTGGCCCAAGACCCGGGGGGATCTTCAGACCGTTGGTGGGTGGTGCAGAACGAACTGGCTCATCGCGAGGTACTCATCGAGTGCTCATGAGCTGCTGCTCCAGTCTCTGGTGGACGGTTCGGTCGGATTCGGATCGTGCGGGTCGCCGGCGGCCGCAGCCGCGAGGTACTCCCCCACCGGCGCGGTGGACAGCCCGTCCGGACCCGGCGCGATGCGCAGGGCGCGGGCGAAGGCCTTCCGCCGCACGGCGAGGTCGTAGCAGCCGGAGGTGGGGTGCAGATGCGCCCCACGGCCCGGCGCAGCTCCCGTCGGGTCGGGGACGACGGCCGGGCGGCCGTCGCGTCCCGAGCCGGCGGTCACCCGCAACAACTCGCGTCGGGTGGCCCGCTGCCGACACCCGATGCAAGTGCGGACAGGTCCCGGGATCGGGAGGTCGTCTGCCCCTGCAGGGGAATCTCGTCGGCGGGTCACCGAGCGTCCACTCTACCGCCGGTGTGGGCCGCAGCACGAACCGGCGGTGTCGCGGCGGCTCAGGAGTCGTTCGACTCCTCGTCGGAGTGGATGTCGATGCGCCATCCGGTGAGTCGCGCGGCGAGTCGGGCGTTCTGCCCCTCCTTGCCGATCGCGAGCGAGAGCTGGAAGTCGGGGACGACGACCCGGGCCGCGCGAGCGGAGGCGTCGACCACCGTGACCGAGCGCACCTGGGCCGGCGAGAGGGCGTTGGCCACGAAGCGGGCGGGGTCCTCGGCCCAGTCGACGATGTCGATCTTCTCGCCGCCGAGCTCGGCCATCACGTTGCGCACGCGCTGGCCCATCGGGCCGATGCAGGAGCCCTTGGCGTTGACGCCGGGGACGGTCGAGCGCACAGCGATCTTCGAGCGGTGGCCCGCCTCGCGCGCGATCGCGACGATCTCGACGGTGCCGTCGGCGATCTCGGGGACCTCGAGGGCGAAGAGCTTCTTGACCAGGGTCGGGTGCGATCGCGACAGCGAGACCTGCGGACCGCGCATGCCCTTGCGCACCGACACCACGAGCGCCTTGATGCGCGTGCCGTGGCTGTAGTCCTCGCCGGGCACCCGCTCGCTCGCGGGCAGCTGGGCCTCGAGGCGGCCGAGATCGACCAGGACGTCGTCCGAGCGACGCCCCTGCTGGATGACGCCGGAGACGATGTCGAACTCCTTGCCGGAGAACTCGCCGAACTTGATCTCGTCCTCGGCGTCGCGCAGCCGCTGCATCATCACCTGCCGCGCCGTGGTGGCGGCGATGCGGCCGAAGTCGTCGGGGGTGTCGTCGTACTCCCCCACCTTCGCGCCCTCGCCGTCGAGCTCGGGCACGATCACCCGCACGCGTCCGGACTTGCGGTCGAGCTCGACGCGCGCGCCGGGCAGGGCTCGGTCGGTCTTGTAGTAGGCGGTGAGCAGGGCCTGCTCGATGGCCTCGACGAGGACGTCGAAGGAGATCTCCTTCTCGCGCTCGAGGGCGCGCAGGTTGCTCAGGTCGATGTCCATCAGTTCTCCACCTCGTCGGTGTCGTCGTTGTCGGTGCCGTCGGTGTCGGTGCCCTCGGCGTCGATCCCGTCGTCGGGCTCGTCGGCCGCGCCACGGGCGGGGCGGCGGTTGAACTCGATCTGCACGAGCGCCTTGGTGATCTCGGCGTAGGCCAGGCGGCGGGGCGCGCCGTCGACCTCGAGGACGACGCCCTCGTCGTCGCTCTCGCCGATGCGGCCGGTCACCTCCTCGCGCGTCTCGCCCTCGCCCAGCACGACGGCCACGAGCCGGTCGTGGTTGCGCCGCCAGTGGCGGGGATGCGTGAGCGGTCGATCGACGCCGCGGGAGGTGACCTCGAGGGTGTAGGGCTGCTGGCCCATCGCGTCGGAGGCGCCGTCGGGGCCGGGCGTCTCGAGCACGCGGTCGATCACCTTGGTGGCCGAGGCCACGTCGTCCAGCGAGACGCCGCCGTCGGCGTCGACGGCGACACGGAGCACGCGGCGGTTGCCGGCCGGGCTGAGCTCGACGGCTTCGAGGTCGAGGCCGACCTCGGCGAGCGGTGTGGTGAGAGCGGCGGCGACCCGCTCCTCGGTGGCGCGACGTGCGCCCTGGCCCGAACCCATGGATGCCTCCGTGTCCTGTTGTGTGTCTGGTTGTGGGTGCGTCCGCTCGCGGCGGGCGGGACCGGCTGCCTGAGGCACGCTCGTCTCCACCGCGGGTGGATCCATCACCCTAGCGCGTGGGCCGCTAGGGTCACGATGTGCGCGACACCTCTCTCGGCCGGACGCGCCCGTCGCGCCGCGCGGTGATCGCCGTCGGAGCGGGCGCCGTGGTGGCCCTCAGCGGGTGCGATGCCCTCGACGCCGTCACTGGCGGCCCCGACGGCGCCTCCCCCTCCGGTGATGTCACCCCCACGGCCCCCGCAGCCGATGCCGACGACGCGGTCGTCGGTCGCGCGAAGGCCGCTCTGGAGTCGGCCGAGCGGGCCGCCGTCGCCGCGGCCGGCGTGCCCGCGCTCGCCGCGATCGGCTCCCGCCTCGCGCGACTGCACCGCGCGCACCTGCGCGAGCTCGGCGCCGTCGCCGGCACCGCGACGTCCTCCTCGCCGGCAGCCTCCACCTCGCCCTCCACGAACGCGCCGGCCGCGCCGGCGCCCGCAGGCGACCGAGCGCGGGCACTGCGCGCACTGGTCACCGCGGAGCGTCGCCTCCAGGACGAACTGGTGGGAGCCGCGCTGCAGGCCCGCAGCGGTGTCCTGGCTCAACTCCTCGCCTCCATGGCCGCGTCAGTGGCCCAGCAGCGGGCGGTGCTGAGGTGAGCGGGACGACGAGCGCGCCGTCGCCGGGCTCCTCGTCCTCGCCGGGCACCGACGGTGCGGAGCGCTCCGACGCCGCGAGCGCCGAGGTCGAGGCCCTCCAGACCGTGCTGGCCGCCGAGCACGCGGCGGTCTTCGTCCTCGCGGCCCTGGGTGCGCGCACCTCGAGCAGCGGCGACCCGCGCGGCTACCGGGCGCTGACCTCCGCCTACGACGTGCACCGCGGGCGCCGCGACCAGGTCGAGCGACTGCTCGCCGCGCGGCGGGCCACACCGGTGGCGGCAGAGCCCGCCTACGCCCTGCCGCTGCGACCCGACGCGGCCGCGACCCGGCGCCGCGCCGCCTCGCTGGAGGAGTCGTGCGCGGCCACCTACGCCTACCTCGTGGCCCGCAGCAGCGGGGCGGTGCGCCAGTTCGGCGTGGAGGCGCTGATCGACGCGGCCGTGCGCGCGGTGGGTCTCGGGGCGGCGCCCGATCGCCTGCCCGGGCTGTAGAGCGCGGGGCACAGGGCGCGGGCCGCCGGCCGACTCGACTGGTCCCCAAAACCAGTCAGCGGTTCGTGGCCTCCGAGTTCCGAGGAACTCCCGAGACGTCCCCCGAAACTCGGAGGCCACGAACCGCTTGGTCGACCGGGGACACGGTCGCGGAGCGGCGGGAGAGGTGGGGCTCGTCGCCGTCCGTGTGCACAATCATGCAACACGCGACCGGGTGCGGTCTCTAGCTCGCAATCCTCATAAATGTGCAGTGCACAAACCTGCAGACGATCACCGGCTCAGCGCCAGGGAGCGAGCAGGTCGGGGATCTCGCTGAGGCGGTGCGCCACGGCGTCCGGAGTGCCCTCCGTGTGGCCGACCTGCTCGGCGGGGATGTCGCTGTGCGGCACGTGGATGGCGCGGAGTCCGGCGTTGTGGGCGCCCCAGACGTCGTCGAAGAGCCGGTCGCCGACGTAGACGCAACGCGCGGGATCGGTGGCGCCGACGGCGTCCATGGCCGCACGGAAGGCCTCGGGAGCCGGCTTGGTGAACGGGATCTCGCAGCTGTAGACGTCGCCGTCGATGAGGTCGAGTACGCCGTCGCGCTCGAAGAAGCCGCGGTGCCACGCGCGCGGCCAGAGGGTGTTGGAGAGGATCCCGACCTTGATGCCCTCGCCGCGCAGCCACCGGAACAGCGGCGCCACCTCGGGGTCGGTGAGGGTGTGGGGCTCCCAGAAGTCGTAGTAGGCGTCGAGCAGGTCGGGGTCGTGGTCGAGGCCCGCCTCGTCGAACAGGTCGCCGATGCTCGCGCTGCGCTGGTGGTCGCGGCTGCGTCCCCAGATCACCGATCCCGCGCGGTGCAGCCGCTCGGCGAACGCGTGGTGGTCGTCGCTGGGGTCGGGGGTGCTGCGCACCGCCTGCGCCAGCGCCACGGACTCGGCGTGGAAGTCGATGTCGTGCCAAGCGGTCAGCGTGCCGCCCCAGTCGAAGATCACTGCGTCGATCGCCATGGCGCCCACCCTAGGCAGCGCCGCCGACACGCACGACGCCCGCCCGGATCACTCCGGACGAGCGTCGGCGAGCAGCGCGCTCAGCCCCGCACGAGGGCGACCAGCGCCTCGCTGGCGCCCTCGAGGGCGATCTCCTGCTTCTCGCCGCTGCGACGGTCCTTGACCTCGATGACGCCGTCGGCGACCCCGCGGCCCACGGTGACGATCGTCGGGACGCCGATCAGCTCGGCGTCCTTGAACTTCACGCCCGGGCTCACCTTGCCGGCGCGGTCGTCGAGCAGGACGTCGAGACCGGCCGCGGTGAGGTCGGCCGCCAGCTTCTCGGCGGCCTCGAAGATCGAGGCGTCCTTGCCCGCCGCCACGACGTGGACGTCGGCCGGGGCGACGTGGCGCGGCCAGCAGAGACCGATGTCGTCGAGGGTGGCCTCGGCGATCACCGCCACCGCGCGGGTGACACCGATGCCGTAGGAGCCCATGGTGACGGTGACCAGCTTGCCGTTCTCGTCGAGCACCTTGAGGTCGAGGGCGTCGGCGTACTTGCGGCCGAGCTGGAAGACGTGGCCCATCTCGATGCCGCGGGCGGTGTGCAGCGCACCGTCGCACACCGGGCACGCGTCGCCCTCGCGCACCTCGGCGGCCTCGATGGTGCCGTCGGGGGTGAAGTCGCGGCCCGCGACGAGGTCGAGAACGTGCTTGCCGGACTCGTCGGCGCCCGTCACCCAGCGCGAGCCGTCGACCACCCGCGGGTCGACGAGGTAGCGGATGCCACTGGTCGACTCCTCCCCCAGGGCGCCGGGGCCGATGTAGCCCTTGACCAGGGCGGGGTGGCGGGCGAACTCGGCCTCGTCCATGGGCTCGACCTCGATGGGCTCGAGCTGTCCCTCCAGTCGCTTGGCGTCGACCTCGCGGTCCCCCGGCACGCCGATGGCGAGCGGCTCGCGGGTGCCGTCGGGGTGCTTGAGCATGACGAGCACGTTCTTGAGCGTGTCGCCGCCGTGCCAGGGCCGGTCCTGGCGCGGGAAGGCCGCGTTGAGGTGGTCGACGAGCGCGTCGATCGTCGCCGTGTCCGGGGTGTCCTCCACGTGCGCGGTCGGGGCGTCGTCCACGGGCAGCGGGTCGGGACGGCGGACCTGCACCGCCTCGACGTTGGCGGCGTAGTCGCAGGTGTCGCAGCGCACGTAGGTGTCCTCGCCGACATCGGCCCGGGCCAGGAACTCCTCCGACGTCGAGCCGCCCATCGCGCCCGCCGTCGCCTTGACGATGACGTAGTCGAAGCCGAGGCGGTCGAAGATGCGCACGTAGGCGTCGCGGTGGGCCCGGTAACTGGCCTCGAGGCCGGCGTCGTCGATGTCGAAGGAGTAGGAGTCCTTCATCGTGAACTCGCGCCCGCGCAGCAGACCGGCACGCGGGCGTGCTTCGTCGCGGTACTTCGTCTGGATCTGGTAGAGGCTCAGCGGCAGCTCCTTGTAGGAGCTGTACATGTCCTTCACCAGGAGGGTGAACATCTCCTCGTGGGTGGGGCCGAGGAGGTAGTCGGCGTCCTTGCGGTCCTTGAGCCGGAAGATGCCGTCGCCGTACTCGGTCCACCGGTTGGTGGCCTCGTAGGGCTCACGGGGCAGCAGCGCCGGGAAGCTGACCTCCTGGGCGCCGATCGAGTTCATCTCCTCGCGGATGATCGCCTCGATGCGGCGCAGCACCTGCAGACCCAGGGGCAGCCACGTGTAGATGCCGGGGGCCGCGCGGCGGATGTAGCCCGCACGCACCAGCAACCGGTGGCTGGGCACCTCGGCGTCGGCCGGGTCCTCCCGCAGGGTCCGCACGAACAGGGTCGACATCCGCATCAGCACGGGCGAAGCCTACGGGCGGCACGAGGCGCGGCACGAACCGGTTACAGCACCGCGGCGCGCGGGGTCAGGACTCGCGCGCCACCTTCAGCATGCTGCGGATCATCGGCCACTGCAGCGGCAGCCTGGCCAGCGTGCCCGCCTTAAACGCGGTGTTCGAGCTGCGCTGGGCGTCGAGCGCCATCTTGACGTTGCCGGGGAAGACGCCGGCCAGCAGCGCCGCACTCGCCACGGCAGCAGGACGACGGGTGGCCGGCACCGCGAGCCCGGCCGCGCAGGCGAGCTCGGCCACTCCGCTCCAGACGACCCACGGGCGCGGGCCGCCGGGCAGCTGCTCGGGCACGAGCGGCTCGAAGACCTCCGGCTTGACCAGGTGGATCACGCCGCTGACGGCGAAGGCGCCGGTGACGGCCTTGGCGGTGAGGGGAAGGCTCATGGGTCCTTCCTACCGGACGCCCCGGGCACGGGCCGACCCGGGCCGACCCGGGCCGCGGTTCAGTACATGATCGTGGCGAAGCGTGCCGTCTCGACGAAGCCGACCCGCTCGTAGGCGCTGCGGGCCGGGGTGTTCCAGTCGTTGACGTAGAGCGACACCGTGGGCGCGATGCGCGCTCGCACCAGGGCGGCGACCGCCGCCATGCCCGTCGTCGCGATCCCCTCACCGCGGCGGTGCGGGGGCACCCAGACCCCCTGGACCTGGGCGGCCTCGGGCGTCGCGCAGGCGACCTCGGCCTTGAAGACGAGCTCGTCGCCGTCGTAGCGGACGAACGACCAGGCGCGGCTCACCAGCTGCGCCACCCGGGCGCGGTAGAGGTCGGCGCCGCCTCCCGCCTCCGGCGAGACCCCGACCTCCTCGGTGTACATCGCCACACAGGCGGGATAGAGCGTCGGCAGGTCGCCGCGCACCCCGACGCGTACCTCGGGGTCGGGGTCGACCGCCGGCGGGCCGGCGATGGCCAGGTGCCGCTGGTCCCAGCGCAGGTCGCGGCCCGGCCCCCACTGCTCGGAGACCCGCACCCACAGCTCGCGCACGGCGTCCTGCGGGCCGACGATGGTGGACGCCGTGCGCCGGCGCGCCATCGCCCGCTCGGCGAAGGCGCGGGCGTCGTCCACGCTCGCACCGATCGGCACCAGGTTGGCAGCGGCGTGACAGGCGGCCACGAGCTCGCCGTCGACGTAGCGCCCCCACATCTCGCCGCCGAGCCACCGCGGCTCGAGGTTCGTGGTGCGGGCACGGTGGATCGCGAAGACGTTGACCACGGGATCGCGACCGGCCAGCTCGAGGAAAGCCGGCAGGTCGGCGCTCGCGAGCACGCGGACGCCGTGGCGGGTGGTCAACACGCCACGAGCCTAGGGGGTCGGGCCTCGCCCGCGCTCCCGCCGCGCTCGCCGGCCTCAGCCGACGGAGACGTCGGGCGTCGCGCCGTCCACGGGCTCCATCGTCTCGGCGATCTTCATCGCCTCCTCGATGAGCGTCTCGACGATCTCCGACTCGGGCACGGTCTTGATGACCTCGCCCTTGACGAAGATCTGGCCCTTGCCGTTGCCGGAGGCGACGCCGAGGTCGGCCTCGCGGGCCTCGCCGGGGCCGTTGACGACGCAGCCCATGACCGCCACGCGCAGCGGCACCTCGAGCCCGTCGAGACCGGCGGTCACCTTCTCGGCGAGGCTGTAGACATCGACCTGGGCGCGACCGCAGGAGGGGCACGAGACGATCTCGAGCTTGCGCGGGCGCAGGTTGAGCGACTGCAGGATCTGGATGCCGACCTTGACCTCCTCGACCGGAGGCGCCGACAGCGAGACGCGGATGGTGTCGCCGATGCCCTTGCTGAGCAGGGCGCCGAAGGCGGTGGCCGACTTGATGGTGCCCTGGAAGGCCGGGCCGGCCTCGGTGACACCGAGGTGGAGGGGCCAGTCGCCCTGCTCGGCGAGCAGCTCGTAGGCGCGCACCATGACGACGGGGTCGTTGTGCTTGACCGAGATCTTGAAGTCGCGGAAGCCGTGCTCCTCGAAGAGCGAGGCCTCCCACACCGCCGACTCGACGAGCGCCTCGGGCGTGGCCTTGCCGTACTTCTCGAGCAGTCGCTTGTCGAGCGAGCCCGCGTTGACGCCGATGCGGATCGACGTGCCGTGCTCGGTGGCGGCCTGGGCGATCTCCTTGATCTGGTCGTCGAAGCGCTTGATGTTGCCGGGGTTGACGCGCACGGCGGCGCAGCCCGCCTCGATGGCGGCGAAGACGTACTTCGGCTGGAAGTGGATGTCGGCGATCACCGGGATCTGCGAGTGCTGCGCGATCTGCGGCAGCGCATCGGCGTCGTCCTGGCTGGGGCAGGCGACGCGAACGATGTCGCAGCCCGCGGCGGTGAGCTCGGCGATCTGCTGGAGCGTGCTGTTGACGTCGGCGGTGAGGGTGGTCGTCATCGACTGCACCGAGATCGGGTGGTCGCTGCCCACCCCGATCTTGCCCACCTGGATCTGGCGGGTCGGGCGGCGGGGGGCCAGCACGGGCGGGGGCGGGGCCGGCATGCCGAGGTCGATCGACGTCATGGCACCAGGTTAGTCCGCACGCGATGGCGGCCCGGGCCGACCTGATCAGGAGTAGAGGCGCACGGGCACCACGAGGTCGCCCACGATGAGCACCAGGCTCATCACGAGCAGGACGCTCGCCACCACGTAGGCGACCGGGAGCAGCTTCGCGGCGTCCACGTAGCCCGGGTCGGGACGACGCGTGACCCGCGCCCAGCCGCGCCGCACGGCCTCCCACAGCGCGCTGGCGATGTGGCCGCCGTCGAGCGGCAGCAGCGGCACGAGGTTGAACATGCCGATGAAGAAGTTGAAGCCGGCCACGAGCAGCAGCAGCGAGACCAGCTTCGAGGTGGTGTCGATGCTCGTCTCGGCCGCGGTCTCCCCGGCCAGGCGGCCCCCGCCGACGATGCTGACGGGTCCCTCCGGGTCGCGCTGCTCGACGCCGACGATCGCCTTGGCGACACCCCAGACCTTGGCGGGCAGGGTGACGAGCGACTGGACCACGTCGACGGTCATCGTGCCCATCTGGCGCAGCGTGTAGAACGGGCCACCCGTGGCGCGCTCGGTGACCGGGACGACGCCCAGGAAGCCGACCTTCGTGTCGGCCTTCTGCCCCGCGCTCGTGGGCGGGCGCACCGCCGGGGTCACGGTGAGGGCGACGTCGCGGCCGCCGCGCTCGACGACGATCTCGGCGGTGCGGGTGCCGTTGTCCTTGACGAAGCGCTGCACCTGCGACCAGCTGGTGATGGGCGTGCCGTTGAACGACACGATCCGGTCGCCGGCGCGCATGCCCGCCGCACGGGCCGGGGCCGGTGAGGAGTCGATCTCCTCGGGGGTGCACACCCGACCGCTGTCGAAGCTCGGCAGCACGCAGGCGTTCACCTCGTCGATGACGGTCTTGCTGCGGATGTCGGCGGGGTTGCCGAAGGTCGCGAAGACACCGGTGAAGATCACGAACGCGATGGCGAGGTTGACCGTCGGCCCGCCGGCCATGACGACGACCTTCTTCCACCAGGACATGCGGTAGAAGAGCCGATCGGAGTCCTCGGGGCCGACGAGCTCCCACTCGGCGGCACGGGCGTCGGAGATCAGCTGGGTGAACATGCCGGTGTTGGACTTGCGCACCCGGAAGGTCTGCGGCTCGCCGGCCGCGGCTGCGCCCGCCTCGACCTCGACGAGCTCGTCGGCACCCGGCGGCAGCATGCCGACGATCTTCACGTAGCCGCCGAGCGGGATGGCCTTGATGCCGTACTCGGTCTCGCCGACCTGCTTGCTCCAGACCGTGGGTCCGAAGCCGATGAAGTACTGGGTCACCTTCCCGCCGAAGGCCTTGGCCGGAATCATGTGGCCCAGCTCGTGCAGGCCGATCGAGGCCAGGATCGCGACGACGAAGATCACCACGCCGAGCAGGTAGAGCAGTGCGGTCATGAGGGTGCGGTCCTCGCGGGGTTCGGGTTCGAGTTGCGGTGGGGCGACGAGGGTCGGCGTCAGCGGTTGCCGGCGACGGCCGCGGCGGCCGCCTCCCTCGCCCATCCATCGGCTCCGAGGACGTCGTCGAGAGCGATCGCCTGCTCCGAGACTACGTCGTGCGACGAGACGACGTCGGCCACCACGTCGACGATCCCGGTGAACGACAGCCGGCCCTCGCGGAAGGCGGCGACCGCGACCTCGTTGGCTGCGTTGTAGACGGCGGGGGCGGTGCCGCCCCGGCGCCCGGCCTCGCGGGCGAGGGCGACGGCGGGGAAGGCGTCGTCGTCCAGCGGGTCGAACTGCCAGGTCTGGGCGGTGCTCCAGTCGACCGCCGGCGCGGCGTCGGGAACGCGGTCGGGCCAGGAGAGGCCGAGCGCGATCGGGATGAGCATCGTGGGCGGGCTGGCCTGCACCAGCGTCGATCCGTCGACGAACTCGACCATCGAGTGCACGACGCTCGTGGGGTGCACCACGACCTCGATGGCGTCGTAGGGCACGCCGAAGAGCAGGTGCGCCTCGATGACCTCGAGGCCCTTGTTGACCAGCGTGGCCGAGTTGATGGTGATGACCGGACCCATGTCCCAGGTGGGGTGGGCCATCGCCTGCTCGGGGGTGACCTGCGCGAGCTCGCCGCGGCTGCGCCCGCGGAACGGGCCGCCGCTCGCAGTGAGCACGAGCTTGCGCACCTCGTGGTCGGCGCCGCTGCGCAGGCACTGGGCGAGGGCGCTGTGCTCGGAGTCCACGGGCACGATCTGGCCGGGTGCGGCCCGGTCGAGCACCAGCGGACCGCCCATCACCAGCGACTCCTTGTTGGCCAGCGCGAGGGTGCGACCCGCGTCGAGCGCAGCGAGGGTGGGGCGCAGGCCCACGGCGCCCGTGATGCCGTTGAGCACGACGTCGCACTCGTGCGCGGCGGCGTCGATGCTCGCCTCCTCCCCCAGCCCGTGGACGACGGGCGCGAACTCCTCGACCTGACGCGCGAACAGCTCGGGGTTGCTGCCGCCGGCCGTGAGACCGACGACGCGGAACCGGTCGGGGTTGGCCCGCACGAGGTCGAGCGCCTGCATGCCGATGGAGCCGGTCGAGCCGAGGATGACGACGTCCTTCACGCCGCCATCCTGCTGCATGCTCACAGCAGGCGCTCGGCGGCGGTGTAGGGGTCCTCGGTGCCGGCCACCACGGCCGCGGCGAGCTCGTCGAGCCGGTCGCCGTCGTCCACCGAACCCCAGCGGCGGCGCAGCGCGGTGAGGGCGAGGGTCTCGATCTCCTCGCGGGCCCGGCGGACGCGACGGCGGTGCAGCTCGCCGCTGGTGCGCAGCCACTCGCCGTGCTGCTCGATGGCGTCGACCACGTCGGGCACGCCGGCGCCGGTGGAGGCGGCGGTGCCGAGCACGGGCGGGCGCCAGGCGTCGTCGCGCCGCTCGGCGAGGCCGAGCATGGCGCGCAGGTCGCGACGCACGCGGTCGGCGCCGTCGCGGTCGGACTTGTTGACGACGTAGAGGTCACCGATCTCGAGGATGCCCGCCTTGGCGGCCTGGATGCCGTCGCCCATGCCGGGGGCGAGCAGCACGATCGTGGTGTCGGCCTGGCCGGCGACCTCGACCTCGCTCTGGCCGACGCCCACGGTCTCGACGAGCACGACGTCGAACCCGGCGGCGTCGAGCACGCGCAGGGCCTGGGGCGTCGTCCACGCGAGGCCGCCGAGGTGGCCGCGGGCGGCCATGGAGCGGATGAAGACGCCGGGGTCGAGCACGTGGTCGCCCATGCGGATGCGGTCGCCGAGCAGCGCGCCCCCGGAGAACGGGGACGACGGGTCGACCGCCAGCACGGCGACCCGCTGGCCGCGCCGGCGCAACTCGCCGATGAGGGCGTTGGTCGAGGTGGACTTCCCGACGCCGGGGGCGCCGGTGAGGCCGACGATGCGCGCCCCGCCGGTGTGCGGCGCGAGCAGGCGCATCAGCTCGGGCAGCAGCGGCGACTCGTCCTCGACGAGCGAGACGAGGCGGCCGACCGAGCGGGGGTCGCCCTCGCGGGCCTTGGAGACGAGATCGGGGACGGCCGCCGCGCTGATCGCACGACGGCCGCCCCCGGTGCTCTGGACGGTCAAACGGCTCAGGCCTTGGGCACGCGCACGATGAGGGCGTCGCCCTGGCCGCCGCCGCCGCACAGGGCGGCGGCACCGATGCCGCCACCGCGGCGCTTGAGCTCGAGGGCCAGGTGCAGCACCACGCGGGCGCCGGACATGCCGACCGGGTGGCCGAGCGCGATCGCACCGCCGTTGACGTTGATCTTGGCGTCGTCGAGGCCGAGCTTGCGGGCCGACTCGATGCCGACGGCGGCGAAGGCCTCGTTGAACTCGACGAGGTCGAGGTCGGCGGGCGTGATGCCCTCCTTCTCGCAGGCCTTCGCGGTGGCGTTGGCCGGCTGCAGCTGCAGCGAGGTGTCGGGGCCGGCGACCATGCCGTGCGCGCCGATCTCGGCGAGCCACTCGAGGCCGAGCTCCTCGGCCTTGGCCTTGCTCATCACGACCACGGCGCAGGCGCCGTCGGAGATCTGCGAGGCCGAGCCGGCGGTGATGGTGCCCGACTTCGAGAAGGCCGGGGGCAGCTTGCCGAGGGACTCGGCGGTGGTGTCGCCACGCACGCCCTCGTCGGCGGAGACGACGATCGGGTCGCCCTTGCGCTGCGGGATCGAGACGGGCACGACCTCCTCGTCGAAGACGCCGTTCTTCCACGCCGCAGCGGCCTTCTGGTGCGAGGCGGCGGCGAAGGCGTCCTGCTCCTCGCGGGTGAGCTGGGTGCCCTCGGCGTTGATCTGCTCGGTGAGGCCGCCCATGGCCTGCTGGGTGGCCTGGTCGTAGAGGGCGTCGTAAGCCATCGAGTCGACCAGCTTGGTGTCGCCGAACTTGAAGCCCTCGCGCGACTTCGGCAGCAGGTGCGGGGCCTGGGTCATCGACTCCATGCCGCCGGCCACGATGATCTCGGCCTCGCCGGCGCGGATCAGCTGGTCAGCGGTGGCGATGGCGTTGAGGCCGGAGAGGCACACCTTGTTGATGGTGATCGAGGGGACGTTCAGCGGCAGACCGCCGGCGATGCCCGCCGAACGGGCCGGGTTCTGACCGGCGCCGGCCAGGATGACCTGACCCATGATCAGGTAGTCGACCTGGTCGCCCGACACACCGGCCTTCTCGAGCGCACCCTTGATGGCCACGCCACCGAGGTCAGCGGCCGACAGGGTCTTCAGGCCGCCGAGGAGGCGACCGATCGGCGTCCGTGCGCCGGCGACGATGACGGTGGGGTTGTCGGACATTGCTGCCTCCGTGACGAGAGAAAAGATGTGACCGAGCGGTAACCCGCCGGACTCTACTCGCGCCCCCGCGCGGGCCGCGAGGGGTCTCAGGGGCACCCGATGTGGCGCTGGTCACCGCGGACGGAGCGGCATGATGGGCCCATGACTCTCGACGGCCTGCCCCAGCACCTGTTCACCGCCATCGACCACGTCGGCATCGCCGTGCCCGACCTCGACGAGGCGATCGCGTTCTACCGCGACACCTTCAACCTGGTGTCGGTGCACGAGGAGACCAACGAGGAGCAGGGCGTGCGCGAGGCCATGCTCGCCGTCGGCGAGTCGGGCTCGTGCATCCAGCTGCTCGCCCCGCTCAACGAGCAGTCCACGATCGCGAAGTTCATCGACCGCAGCGGCCCCGGCATGCAGCAGCTGGCCTACCGCGTCACCGACCTGGACGCGGTGTCGGCGATCCTCAAGGAGCGCGGCGTGCGCCTGCTCTACCCCGAGCCCAAGCGCGGCACCTCCGACAGCCGCATCAACTTCGTGCACCCCAAGGATGCCGGCGGCGTGCTCGTCGAGCTCGTCGAGCCCGCTGCGGGCGGCGGCCACTGAGGTCGGTCCCGGCGGATCCCGCTCAGGCCCGGACGAAGCGCACCGCGGTGCCCGGCCGGGCCTGGGCGAGGGCGTCGGTGTCGGCGTCGAGGACGACGCCCACCACCGGGTAGCCGCCCGTGACCGGGTGGTCGGCCCCGAGGACGACGGGCAGCCCGCTCGGCGGCACCTGCACCGTGCCGCGGGTGACCCCCTCGCTGGGGAGCTCGCCCACCCCCTCCCGGTGCCGCATCGCCGGCAGGGCGCCCGGCTCGTCCCCGCGCGAGGGGACCAGGCGCACGCCCACGCGGTCGCTGTCGGAGCTCACGACCCACGTCGTGCGGTGGAGGGCTCCCGGATCGACGAGCCGGTCGGTGTGCGGCCCGGGCACCGCCCGGAGCACCAGCACCTCCCGCGGCACGGTCGCCTCAGCCACGGCACCCGCCAGCGGGGTACCGAGCGCGCCGGAGCCGCCGCGGCCGACGGGGAGCAGGTCGCCGACCCGCACGGGCGGCGGCCCGAGTCCGCTGAGCGTGTCGTGGGCCACCGAGCCCAGCACCTCCTCGGCCGCCACGCCTCCGCCCACCGCGAGGTAGGCGCGCAGCCCTCGGGCGGGGACGCCCAGCGCGAGGCGCTCACCGCGCCGCAGACGCACGACGTCGCCGATCGCGCGCGCCCGCCCGTCGGCGCGGATCGGCACCGGCGCCCCCGTCACGCAGACCCACAGGTCGGCGGTCGCCTCGACCTCCAGACCTCCGAGCAGCACCTCCAGCACGCCCGCGCCGGGGGCGTTGCCGAGCAGCCGGTTCGCGAGGCCGGACGACGCACGGTCGGCCACCCCCGACGGCGCCACGCCGAGAGCGGCGCGGCCGGGGCGTCCGGCGTCCTGGACGAGGCAGGAGGCGCCGACCGCGCGCACGAGCAGCCCCACCTCAGACCGCCTCGAAGCGCACGAGGGTGCCCGGGGTCAGCAGCGCCGCGGGATCACGGTCGAGGTCGAACAGCACGAGGTCGGTGCGCCCCAGCAGCCGCCATCCGCCCGGGGAGGCGCGGGGGTAGACCCCGGCGTACTCCCCCGCCAGCGCCACCGAGCCCGCCGGCACCCGCGTGCGCGGCTCGGCGCGCCGCGGCACCTGGAGGCGCGGGTCGCCGCCGGTGAGGTAGCCGAAGCCGGGGGCGAAGCCCACGAAGGCGACCCGCCAGGGCCTGCCGGTGTGCGCAGCCACGACGTCGTCCTCGCTCAGGCCGGTGAGCGCCGCGACCTCGGCGAGGTCCGGTCCGTCGTACACAGTGGGCACCACCACCTCGATCTCCGCCGCGGTGGACGACGCCGCGACGGCCGCCTCGAGCTCGCCGACGCCCGGCACCAGCTGCTGCACCGCGGCGAGGTCGACGCCCGGCCGGGCGAGCACCAGCACCGTGCGTGCGCCGGGCACCACGTCGTCCACGAGGGGGCGGCCGCGCTCGGCGACGATGCGCGCGCAGGCGAGAGCGTGGTCGGCGTCCGGCACGCGGATGCGGAGCGCACGGTCGCCGTAGCGGCTCCACGACACCGGCCCGGGTCGCACGGGTGCCGCGTCGGCACCGCTCACGCGAACGCCCGCACCGTCACGCCGGCACGCGCGAGCGCCTCGCGCACCGCCGCCGCGGAGGCGGCGGCACCCGGGGTGTCGCCGTGCAGGCAGAGCGAACGCGCGGCCGGCTCGCGATCGCGGGTCGCCAGCGCGACGGCCTGCTGCGCCACCGCCCCGGTCTCGGTGAGCAGTGCCCCGGGCTCGCTGCGGGGCACCAGCGTGCCGTCGGGTCGGTAGCCACGATCGGCGAAGCCCTCGCCCACGGCCTCGAGCCCCGCGGCTCGCACCGCCGCGAGGAACGGCGAGCCCGCCAGGCCGAGCACGGGCAGCTCGCTGAGACGCGCGGCCTCGATCACCGCCTCCGCCTGGGCCGGGTGGGAGCTGACGGCGTGGTAGAGCGCCCCGTGCGGCTTGAGGTAGGCCACCTGCGCCCCGGCCGCCTCGGCCAGCGCCCGCAGGGCCCCGACCTGGTAGAGGACGTCGGCCGCGAGCTCGGCCGGCTCGACGTCGATGAAGCGGCGTCCGAATCCGGCGAGGTCGCGGTAGCCCACCTGGGCACCGATGCGCACGCCGTGCGCGGCGGCCAGCTCGCAGGTGCGGCGCAGGATGAGCGGATCGCCCGCGTGGAACCCGCAGGCGACGTTGGCGCTCGTCAGCAGCGGGAGGAGGGCGTCGTCCTCACCGAGGCGCCAGCGGCCGAAGGACTCCCCCACGTCCGCGTTGAGGTCGACGATCCGCGCCACGGATCGCGACACGGATCGCGACACGGACTGCGAGGTGGACGGTTCGGCATCGGCGGGCGTCACGGGGCCTATCGTGGCCCACGGGTCGGCGCGTGCGCGGCACCTCCGGGGCTGCCCCCACGAAGGGCGAACCGGACTTCCGGCGTGAGACGACCGTCACGAACCGCACACGACCCGGTTACCCATGGGTAATCTTCGCCCGTCCCGGGCTCGGCTCGATCGAGCCGCGCAGGGCGCGCAGCACCCGCATGACCCGCAGACGACACCGACCGGTGCTGGCAGCAGCCAGCCGGTGACCGCCCTCCGCGGCGCCGACGCCCCAACCCCGCATGACACGTAGGGAGAGACCGTGCAGCACATCCTCGACGCCATCCAGGCCGAAGGAACCTCCTCGGAGGACTTCGCCAGCCTGGCCCTTCCCGAGTCCTACCGGGCCGTCACGGTCCACAAGGACGAGGTCGACATGTTCGAGGGTGTCGCGACCCGCGACAAGGACCCGCGCAAGTCGCTGCACGTGGACCAGGTGCCGCTGCCCGAGCTCGGCCCGGGCGAGGCGTTCGTGGCCGTGATGGCCTCGGCCATCAACTACAACACCGTGTGGACCTCGATCTTCGAGCCGGTCTCCACCTTCGGCTTCCTCGAGCGCTACGGCCGCGAGTCCGAGATGGGCGCGCGCCACAACCTGCCGTACCACATCGTCGGCTCCGACCTGTCCGGCGTCGTGCTCAAGGTCGGCCCCGGCGTCACCAAGTGGAAGCCGGGCGACCGCGTCGTGGCCCACTGTCTCTCCGTCGAGCTCGAGGCCCCCGAGGGTCACAACGACGCGATGCTGGACCCCTCCCAGCGCATCTGGGGCTTCGAGACCATCTTCGGCGGCCTCGCCGACGTGGCCATGGTGAAGGCCAACCAGCTCATGCCGAAGCCCGAGCACCTCACCTGGGAGGAGGCCGCCACCCCCGGCCTCGTCAACTGCACCGCCTACCGCCAGCTCGTCTCGGCCAACGGCGGCAACATGAAGCAGGGCGACAACGTCCTCATCTGGGGCGCCTCCGGCGGTCTCGGCGGCTTCGCCACCCAGTACGCCCTCAACGGCGGCGCCAACCCGATCTGCGTGGTCTCCAACGAGGAGAAGGCCCAGATCGTGCGCAACATGGGCGCGGAGATGGTGATCAACCGCTCCGAGCTCGCCCCCAAGTTCTGGAACGACGAGGGCACCCAGCAGAACCCGAAGGAGTGGCAGCGCTTCGGCAAGGCCATCCGCGAGCTCACCGGCGGCGAGGACATCGACATCGTCTTCGAGCACCCCGGCCGCGAGACCTTCGGCGCCAGCGTCTACGTCACCCGCAAGGGCGGCACCATCACCACCTGCGCCTCGACCACGGGCTACATGCACGAGTACGACAACCGCTACCTGTGGATGAACCTCAAGCGCATCGTCTCCAGCCACTTCGCCAACTACCGCGAGTCGTGGGAGGCCAACCGCCTCATCGCGCAGGGCAAGATCCACCCCACCCTGTCGAAGACCTACACCCTCGAGGAGACCGGCCAGGCCTCGCTCGACGTGCACCACAACCTGCACCAGGGCAAGGTCGGCGTGCTGTGCCTCTCCCCCGAGGAGGGCCTCGGCGTGCTCAACCACGAGCTGCGCGAGAAGCACCTCGACAAGATCAACCTGTTCCGCGGCATCTGATCGCGTCCTGATCCACTCCACAGCAGGCCCGCGCCGCCTCGGCGCGGGCCTGCTGTGCTCTGACGGCCCGCGAACACGACCGTCGTCCTGAGAGACGCGTAAGGATCCGCGACGAGCCGGTTCCCATGCGCGAGGCGGTGTGGGTTTCCGCCCTTGGATCGGGAATCATGGGCCCGGTCCCCGCCCGCCCCCGACGAAAGAGCCGACCCAGCCCCATGAGCGACGAGGGTCTGTCCATCTTCGACGACGAGTCCGCCAACCCCGAGAGGTCCCCGGCCGTGCCCCCTGCCGACGACGAGCCCACCCAGGTCATCCCCACCGTGAAGCCCTCGGACGACGCGCCCGCCCGCCCGAGCGGCGAGGCACCGGGCACCGCACCCCTGCCCACCGCGCCCGCCCCCGCACAGCCCGCCCGCCCGGCCCAGGCCGCTCAGCCCGCCCCGTCGGCACAGCAGGCTCGCCCCGCCGCCGCGCAGCGCACGGCGGCCCAGCGCCCGGCCGCCCCGCGTCCGGGTGGCGCTCCCACCGGCCAGCCCGTGGGCTTCGGAGCACCCGGTGGCGACGGGCTCCCCGTCGTCCGCAAGGGCGGCTACGACCGCGAGGCCGTCGACGCGCGCATCCGCCAGCTCTCCAGCGAGAAGGCCACGCTGGGCGCCAGCCTCACCGAGTCCGAGCGCCGCGTGATCGAGCTCGAGCAGGAAGTCGCGCGGCTGCGCACCGAGGCGGCCGAGGCCGAGAACCCCTCCTACGCCGGCCTGGGCGGTCGCGCGAGCGCGATGCTGCGCCTCGCGGAGGAGGAGGCGGCCGAGATCCGCACCACCGCCGAGGCCGACGCCGCCGAGATCCGCGAGCAGGCCGACCGCGACGCCAAGGCGATGCGCGCCGAGGCGGCCCGCGAGGCCAACGACATGCGCGCGGTGCAGCTGCGCGAGCTCGAGGAGAACCGCTCGCGACTGCTCACCGACGCCGAGCAGGAGCGCGCACTCGCCCGCGCCGAGGCCGAGGACCTCCTCGCCTCGGCCCGCCGCGAGAGCGACCAGCTGCGCCGGGCCACCGAGCAGCAGGTCACCGAGCTGCGCAGCCAGGCCCAGCGCGAGGTCGAGCAGGCCCGGGCGGCCGTCGACCGCGAGGTGCAGGAGGCCCGCCGCGCCCTGGCGATGGAGAAGGAGCGGTTGGCCCGCGAGGCCACCGACCACCACAACAGCGCCGTCGCCGAGACCCGCCGACTGGTCGAGGAGGCCGAGCAGCGCGCGACGGCCGCCGAGGCCCGCGCCGCCGAGGTGCGCAAGAGCTCCGCGGAGCACCGCGCCTCGGTGCAGAGCGAGTCGGAGGCGCTGCTCAGCCGCGCCCGCCGCGAGGCCGAGCAGATCGTGGCCTCCGCGCAGACCCAGGCCGAGGCCATCACCACCTCCGCCGACGCCGACCTCGAGCGCACCATCGCCGCCCGCCGCGCCGAGCTCGAGCGCCTCACCAAGCGCCGCGCGGCCATCACCGCCCAGCTGTCCTCGCTGGCCGACCTCGTGGCCGGCTTCGGCGAGGACGACGGGTGACCCACCCCGACGGCACCGGGGCCGCCGCAGCCGAGGACGGTGTCGCCGAGCACGGCGGCATCGACCCGGCCGCGGTGGCCCCGGCGCCGCCGTCCCCCTACGGCGTGCCGGGCAAGCCTTTCGACCGCCGCTCGCCGTTCTTCTACGGATTCCTGGGCGGCCTCGGCGCGCTCACGGCCTACTTCCTCTACACCGCGCTGCTCGCCATCGGCTCGGTGCTGCTGACCATCGTGGTCTCGTTCTTCCTCGCCGCCGGACTCAACCCCGCGGTGGAGTTCCTCGAGCGGCGCGGCGTGCGACGCTCGATCTCGGTGGCGGTGGTCATCGTCGCAGCGCTGAGCCTCGTCGTCCTCTTCTTCTTCGCGATCGTGCCGGTGATCACCGACCAGGTGCAGGCGATCACCCGCAGCGCCCCCGGCTACCTCGACGAGCTCGCCAAGAACGACCAGATCCGCAAGCTCAACGACGACTACGACATCATCGACAAGGCCAAGGCCAAGATCTCCGACGGCGACTTCGTCACCAGTCTCTTCGGCGGCGCGCTGGGCTTCGGCCTGAAGCTGGTGTCGGCGGCCTTCAACCTGTTCGTCATCGTCGTGCTCACGCTGTACTTCCTCGCCAGCCTGCGTGGCACCACCCACGCGCTGTACCGCCTGGCCCCGGCCTCGCGCCGCGACCGGGTCACCGCGCTCGGCGACAAGATCATCGCCAACATCGGCGGCTACGTCTCAGGGGCTTTCGTGGTGGCGCTCGCCGCCGGTCTGAGCTCGCTGCTGTTCCTGTCGTTCACCTCGATCAGCAAGTACGCCGTCGCGCTGGCCTTCGTGGTAGCGGTGCTCGACGTCATCCCGATGGTCGGCGCCACGATCGGCGCGGTGATCGTCTCGGCGATCGCGTTCGCCAACGACGTGCCCACCGGCATCGCCTGCGTCATCTTCTACGTGATCTACCAGCAGGTCGAGAACTACCTCGTCTACCCGCGGGTGATGAGCAAGTCGGTCGACCTGCCCGGCGCGGTGATCGTGATCGCCGCGATCGTCGGCGCGGGCCTGCTCGGCGTCGTCGGCGCGCTGCTCGCGATCCCCGTGGCGGCGGCGATCATGCTGATCGTCAACGAGGTCGTCATCAAGCGCCAAGACCTCGCCTAGCGGCTACCCCGGCTGCGGCATCAGGTGAGCACCGGGGCGTCGGGCACGTCGACCGTGCGCTCCCCCAGCTTCACCGCGACCACGCCGGCGAGGATGAGCAGGCCACCGAGCGCCTGGATCCAGCCCGGCAGCTGGTCGAGCAGCAGCCAGGCCCACAGCACCGCGACCACGACCTCCGCCAGCGCCACGAACGAGGCGAGGCGCGAGCCGAGGCGGCGTCCGGCCGCGATGCCCGAGGTGTAGGCGATCGCGGCCGTCACGATGCCGAGGGCGAGCAGGGCCTGCCACGGCGCCACCGCGATGCCGGCGTAGGCGAGGTCGGACGACGAGGTGGCCAGCGGCATCAGCCCCGCCAGCCCGAGGACGCCGAGCAGCGACCCGCCCACCACCAGACCTCCGGCCGCCAGGGTCATGGGCGGCAGTCCGCTGCTCTCGTCGGCCGAGATCACGAAGTAGGCCACGCATCCCACCATCGCGGCGAGCGCCCAGGCGATGCCGCGCACGTCGACGTCGGAGCCGGAGAACAGGTCGAGCACCAGCACGAGCCCGAGCGCGGCGACCACCGCGCCCAGCACGGTCAGCCGTCCCGGCCGCTGACCGTGCGCCAGCCACATCCATCCCACGACGGCTGCCGGGGCGGTGTACTCGATGAGCAGGGCGGGCGCGACGTCCATCGTCTGCACGGCGGAGAAGTAGCAGAACTGGGCGGTCGCCACGCCGAGCGCTCCGTAGAGCACGACCGTCGTCCACGCGCCGCGTAGCAGGTGCCAGCGTCCGCCGAGGGCCGCGAGACCGAAGGGCAGCACCGCAGCGGCGCCGATGGCGATCCGCACGAGCACCACGCTGCCCGCCGTCCACCCGGCGTCGAGCAGCGGGCGCGCCAGGCTGCCCGACATGCCGAAGCTGGCCGCTGACAGCAGCGCGAACGCCAGCCCGGAGCCGATCCGGGCGGTGGGCCTCGTCGAGGCGATCGTCGTCACGGACGCGACGCTAGCGACGCCCGCCGCCGTGTCCAACCGCGGGCGACCGCCGGGTGACCGGTCGGCGACCATCCCATTCCGATCGTGGTCGACGCGACGTGGCGACTGGTGCCGGGGCGCCGGCTGGCGCAGGATCCTCGCCATGACACGCATGCTCGGGATGCGCCGGATGCCGCACGCCCTCCTCCTCACTCTGACCCTCCTCTGCTCCCTCGGGCTGTCCGCCGCGCCCGGATCCCCGTCGCAGGCGGCGCCCTTCGCGACGTCGGCTGCACCTGCGGGCTACTACGACGCCGCCGCGGGCAAGAGCGGTGCGGCGCTCGCAGCGGCGCTCTACGGGATCATCGACAACCACCGCGCCCTGACCTACACCCAGGTCTGGGACGCGCTGAAGACCACCGACGCCGACCCGGCCAACAGCAACAACGTGGTCGAGTTCTACTCAGGTCGCTCGATCGCCAAGTCGAGCAACGGCGGCGGCACGGGCCAGTGGAACAGGGAGCACACCTGGCCGCAGAGCAAGGGGGACTTCGGCACCGCTCCCGGCCCCGGCACCGACCTGCACCACCTGCGCCCCGAGGACGTCACCGTCAACTCCACACGGGGCAACAAGGACTTCGACACCGGCGGCAGTTCGGTCGCCAACTGCTCCGGATGCAGCACCGACGCCGACTCCTTCGCTCCGCGCGCCTCCGTGCGCGGCGATCTCGCTCGCGGGCTGATGTACATGGCGGTGCGCTACGAGGGCGGCGACGGTTTCGCCGACCTCGAGCTCAACAACACCGTCAACGGCTCGGTGCCGCTGCTCGGCAGGATCTCGGTCCTGCTGGCCTGGCACGCCGCCGACCCCGTGGACGCCGCCGAGCGCACCCGCAACGACCGCGTCTACAGCCTGCAGGGCAACCGCAACCCGTTCGTCGACCACCCCGAGTACGCCGAATCCATCTGGTGAGCGCAGGGCGGGGATCGTCGCACTCCGGCGGCGTCCCCGCTCAAGCGCCGGTGTCGCCGAGGAAGCGTCGCAGCACCTCGACGAAGATCTCCGGCTTCTCGCTGTGCAGCCAGTGGCCAGCGCCCTTGATGGTGACCTTGCGGTTGTGCGGGAACAGCGCGTCCATCGCCGGCTCGAACTCGGGGCGCACGTAGCCGGAGCGCTCCCCCGCCATCCACAGCACCGGCCCCTCATAGGGCGGCAGGGCGGCGAGCTCGTCGCTCGGCCAGCCGCTGATGGCACCGAGATCGCGGTCGAGCACCTCGAGGTTGGCCTGCCACCGCCACCCCGTGGACGACGCAGGGTCGCGGCGCAGGTTCTGCAGCAGGAAGCCGCGCACAGTCGGGTCGGGGGCAGCGTCGGCGAGGGCCTGCTCGGCGTCCTCGCGGGTGTGGAGCGCGGCGAGGTCCATCGCCTTCATCGCGGCGATGTAGCGGGGGAACTCGCTCAGCCCGGGGTAGTCGACGGGCGAGATGTCGGCGACGACGAGACGCTCGACCCGCTCGGGGTGCAGCAGGGCGAGCACCATGGCGACCTTGCCGCCGAGGGAGGGCCCGACGAGCGCGACCGGCTCGTCGTCCTCGAGGGTGGCGACGACGTCGGCCGCGGCCTCGGCGAGGGTGAAGCGGTCGCTCCACGGCGAGCGGCCGTGGTGGGGCAGGTCGATGAGGGTGACCCGGTGGCGCTCGGCGATCTGCTTGGCGACGCCGGTCCAGTTCTTGCCCTGGCCGAAGAGGCCGTGGAGGAAGACCACACGGCTCCCGGCGGTGCCGAGAGCCGTGTGGTGAAGCGTCACCCGCGCACCCTATCGAGCGCCCGGGGCACCGAGCCGGGGAGGGCTCGGCCGCTGCTCAGTAGGTGTGGAAGCCCTCGCCCGTCTTGCGGCCGAGCTTGCCCTCGGCGACCTTGGCCTCGAGGGTGGCGGCCGGCGCGAAGCCAGGCTCGCCGAACTCGCCGAA
Organism: Nocardioides sp.; assembly: GCF_964229035.1. Classification (GTDB taxonomy): domain Bacteria; phylum Actinomycetota; class Actinomycetes; order Propionibacteriales; family Nocardioidaceae; genus Nocardioides. The sequence continues at coordinate 178,576 of NZ_CAXRAZ010000001.1, forward strand.
GAGCTCCTTCTGGATGGCCAGCGACACGTCGTTGCCGACCACGTCGAGCAGCTCGAAGGGGCCCATCGGGAAGCCGGCGGTCTCCTTGATGGCGGCGTCGATGGTGGCGAGCTCCTCGCCGCCCTCGGCCAGCTTCACGGCGTCGTTGAGGTAGGGGAAGAGCAGCAGGTTGACGATGAAGCCCGAGCGGTCGCCGGCCGAGACGCCGACCTTGCCGACCTTGGCGGTGAGGGCACGGGTGGTCTCGTCGACCTCGGCGGAGGTCGCCGGGGTGGTGATGACCTCGACGAGCTTCATCACGGGCGCGGGGTTGAAGAAGTGCATGCCGATCACGTCGCCCGGGCGGGCGGTGGCCTCGCCGAGCTTGGTGATGGGCAGCGAGGAGGTGGTGGTGGCGAGGATCGCGCCCTGCTTGACGATGCGGTCGAGGTCGCGGAAGAGCTCGAGCTTGAGCTCGAGGTCCTCGGCGATGGCCTCGACGACGATGTCGACGTCGGCCAGCGCCTCGCGGGTGGTGGCGCCGGTGAGGCGGCCCAGCAGCTCGGCCTTGCCCTCCTCGGTGCCCTTGCCCTTGGCGATGGCGCGGTCGAGGTTCTTGGTGATGTAGCCGACGACGCCGTCGAGCTTCTCCTGGCTGCGGCCGACGTAGACGACATCGTAGCCGGCCTGGGCGAAGACCTGGACGATGCCGGAGGCCATGGTGCCGGTGCCGACGACGCCGACCTTGGCGATCTCGTGCTTGAACTCCGGCGCCGCACCGCCGGCGGCGGCAGCCGCCTCGTCGGCGAACGTGCGACCCTCGGCGGCCAGCTTCTCGAGCAGGTCGGCCGGCTGGTGCAGGTGGTCGCCGGTCTCGGCGTACCGCTCGGCGAGCAGGTCGCGCACCTGGGCGACACCGATCTCGTCGACGACGGTCAGGGGGCCCTTGGGGTAGCCGCAGCCGAAGCGCATCGCGGCGTCGATGTCGGTCACCGAGGCGTAGCCCGACTCGTACGTGCGCACCGCGTGGTTGAGGTAGGGCAGCACCAGGGTGTTGAAGATCTGCTCGCTCGAGGTCATGGGCCGGATCCTGCCACCGGTCGCGCACCCTGACTACCGATCGGTAACAATCTGGACACGGTCGAGAGCCACCTCACACCTGTGCTGCGGAGCGCGTCTGTGCCGAGGACGGCGGCGAGCGTCGTCCACGGTAGATTCGACGCCCGTGAGACTCGTCGTCGCGCGCTGCCAGGTCGACTATGCCGGCCGTCTGACCGCCCACCTGCCGATGGCCACGCGGGTGCTCATGATCAAGGCCGACGGATCGGTGCTCGTGCACTCCGACGGCGGCTCCTACAAGCCGCTCAACTGGATGTCGCCGCCCTGCACCGTGCGCGAGGGCGTGGACGACGACGGCCGCGTCGAGTGGGTCGTCACCGCTCGCGCACCGAAGGGTCAGACCCCCGACACCCTGCGGATCCTCATCGACGAGATCCACCACGACTCCGCCCACGACCTCGGCATCGACCCCGGCCTGCAGAAGGACGGCGTGGAGAAGCACCTGCAGGAGATGCTCGCCGAGCACCCGGCCACCCTCTCCCCCGGCCTCACGCTCGTGCGCCGCGAGTTCCCCACCGCCATCGGCCCGGTCGACCTCATGTGTCGCGACGCTGAGGGCCTCAGCGTGGCCGTGGAGATCAAGCGGCGCGGCGAGATCGACGGCGTCCTGCAACTCGAGCGCTACCTCGACCTGCTCAACCGCGACCCGCTGCTCACCACCCGCGGGCCGGTGCGCGGCATCTTCGCCGCGCAGGAGATCAAGCCGCAGGCGAGAGTGCTGGCGACTGACAAGGGCATCGCCTGCGCGCTCGTGGACTACGACGCGCTGCGTGGACTGGACGACCCCACCGAGCGCCTCTTCTAGCTCTCCGCCGCAGACGCCAACAGGGGCCGCACGACGCTGTCGTACTGCGTGCGATCGAAGGTGAGGCTGAAGGCCGGCTGCGCCTGCTCACCGAGGTCGAGGGGCTCGTCGTGGGCCTGCCAGGCGATATCGCGCCACTCCACCGTGTCCGCCCCGAGGACACGCTCTGCCGTGAGCGCTCGGCAGTTCAGATCGAAGTCGATGCCGCAGACGAGCAACGGAACGCGGCCGTCGGACATGATCGTCCAGTCCCGCTCGACCGGGTCCCCGAGCATCGCGCGAAGGTAATCGGCCTCGTAGTCCCGCATCGCGTAGCCGTTCTGGATCGGCGTCACCTCGCCAGCGACCTCACCGTCCGGCCAGGCAGCCACCCTCGTGAGCGGCACGCCATCGATCGTCCACTCGAGGTAGGGGAACTCCCGCGGAACGAGCTGCCGACGGAACCAGCCCACCCGCTCGTCGACGTGGTGGACGACGACCGCGGCCGTCGTGCCGAGGACCGAGCACGTGCGTTCCACCGTAGAAGTCTCGCAGCCCGTGAGGCGAGTGACCTGCTCGAGGCGGCTGTGCGGCCCGGCCGAGCCGAGCCACAGCTCATCTAGTTCGGCGCGAGATCAGCCGGCAGGGGCAGCCCCAAGTACGTGAGGAGCTCCGCGAGCTGCGTCTCGACGAAGTCGTCGGAGTCGTCGGAGTCGTCACTCGCCAGGAACGACGCGACCTGCGAGGCATCCACCTCGGATCCGACGACGGCGCGCGCCCAGGCCGCGAGACCTCGCGACTCGCGCGCAGGATCGGTCGGCCTGGAGGCGTTCTCGTCGTCGAAGTAGACACGCGGAGTTAAGCCCACGAAGGCCTCGCCCGCCGCCTCACCGTTCGGCGCGTACCTGATGGTGCCGATGTCGCCGTCGTAGACCAGGACGAACATCCACGGCTCCGCCGGGGTCGGCACCTCGTCGTCCATGTCGACGTCCGACCATCGACCGTCGGCGTACATGTACGCACCGAAGAACCCCATCGACGTCTCCTCTCCTGGGACCGGATCGAGACTAGGCCCACTGCGGCGCACTCGCGGGCGAAACGTGCGACCGTGCCGCGCCTGTCGCCCCGCCCGGCGCAGTGGCACGACGCCGGCGGCGTTCGGGCGGTGGCAGGATGCGTGACGTCACCTCCCCCGAACCTCCCAGGAGCAGCGGCCATGGCCACGATCTTCCACCTCGCCCTCGCCAGCGACTGGGCGGCCGCACAGGAGGCGGGGGCCTACACGACGTCCACGCTCGGGATGACGCTTGACGAGGTCGGGTTCATCCACGCCAGCCGCGCCGAGCAGTGGACGGCGACGCGCGAGCGCTTCTACGCCGACGTCGCCGAGCCGCTGGTGCTGCTGCAGATCGACACCGACCTGCTCGACGTGCCGGTGATCGAGGAGCAGGGTCACCCCGGCTCGCCCGAGACCTTCCCCCACATCTACGGGCGCCTGCTGCCGAGCGCCGTCGTGCGCGCGACGCCGCTCCCCCCGCTCCGCAGCTCCGGCCCCGACTCCGGATCGGACGCGGACGGCGGCACGGCAGAGCAGCAGACCACCCGGCCGGCCACCGAGCAGACGCCGCCGGACGACTTCACGAAGGCGTTCTTCACCGGCGTCGCCACCAACGCCGCGCTGCTGCTGGGCGTCATGGCGCTGAGCGTGCTCGGCATCGTCGTCGGCCAGGCGATCGACGACCGCGTCGCGCCCGGTCTCGGCGGGGTGCTGGGCCTCGTGCTCGGGGCGTTCGTCGCACGCCGGATCTACGTCGCCCGCGTCGCGGTCTGAGCCGCCGCGGCCCCGACCGCGATCGGTCAGACGGCTCCGGCGGCCGGCGGGGCGGTGGGGTCCTCGCCCTCACCACCCTGCTCGCGCGCAACCCAGTCCTCGATGGCGTTGATGTCGTCGATGCTGCGGGTCACCACGGCCAGCAGGTCGTTCATGGTGGCGACCTCCTCGACCTGCTCCTTGATAAACCACTGCATGAACTGCTCGGAGGCGTAGTCGTGCTCCTCGCGCGCGATGCGGAGCAGACCGTAGATCTGCTCGGTGACGCGCTTCTCCTGCTCGAGGGCGAGGGCGATGGGTGCCACGACATCGGCGAACTTCGAGACCGGCGCCTCGACGCCGGGGATCTGGACCTCGGCGTCGGTGTCGAGGAGGTACTGCACCATCATCAGCGCGTGCTCGCGCTCCTCGAGCGCCTGGCCGTAGAAGAAGGCGGCCATCTGGGGCATCGTCAGGGCGTCGTAGTACACGGCGCAGGCGAGGTACTGGTTGTGCGCCGCGAACTCGTTGCCGATCTGGACGTTGAGCTGGTCGGTGAAGCGAGGGGCGGCCATGATCGAAGTCTAGGGAGTCTCGTCGCGGCCGCTCAGGCGGCCTTCTGCAGCTGCTTCTTCGAGACCTTGCCGCCGTCGACGCGCACGAGCACGCGCTTCTTGACGGTGTAGCCGGAGGGCAGGGTCCCCTCCTTCATCATGCGCAGCGGGCAGCGGCCGCACTTCGACTTCGACGCGCAGCACTTGGTCTTCGGCAGCTTCGCTGTCGTCGCCTTCTTGCCCTTGCCCATGGCCCCACTCTAGACCAAATAGGCAAGGCAAACCTAACGATCTGCATCACATGGAGGCGTCTGCTGGGATGGCGGTGTGGACCTCACTACCGCGCTGCGTCGCCTGCCGGACGACCCCCGCATCGTGCTCACCGGCAACCACGCCACCCCGTGGCACACCGCGCGCCTGATCGACGACGCACTGCCTTCCTACCGGCTGTGGACCCTCAACGGCCAGGTGGGGCTCCCCGACCGCGACGGCGTGCGGCTCGAGAGCCCGTTCGTCGGCCCCGGGCAGCGACACAGTCCGCGCCTGGACTACGTGCCCTCGCGCCTCTCCCTCGTGCCCGGCCTCTTCGCCGGCACGCTGGCGCCGGACACCGTCGTCCTCCACACGACACCGCCGCGAGGCGGCAAGGTCTCCCTCGGCATCGAGGTCGGCGTGCTGCCCGCGGCGATCGAGGCCGTGCGACGGCGCGGCGGCACGGTGATCGCCCAGGTCAACCGGCACATGCCGTGGACCTTCGGCGACAGCGAGGTCGACCTCGACACGATCGACGTCCTCATCGAGGCCGACGAGCCGCTGCCCTCGCGTCCCCCGAGCGTCATCGACGACGCGTCGGCGCGCATCGGCGCCCTCGTCGCCGACCGCGTGGACGACGGCGCCACCCTCCAGGCGGGCATCGGGGCCGTGCCGGACGCCTCCCTGCGCGGGCTCACCGGTCGCCGCGGCCTGCGGGTGTGGACCGAGATGTTCTCCGACTCCGTGCTCACCCTCGAGCAGGCGGGAGCGCTCGACCGCGACGTGCCGATCACCTCCTCCTTCCTGTTCGGCTCCGAGGAGCTGATCGCGTGGGTGGACGGCAACGAGCGGATCCGGATGGCGCGCACCGAGGTGACCAACGACCCCGGCGTCATCGCGCGCAACCCCCGCATGGTGAGCATCAACACCGCGCTGCAGATCGACCTGTTCGGGCAGGCCAACGCCTCGCGGATCCGCGCGCGCATCCACTCCGGGTTCGGCGGACAGACCGACTTCCTCGTCGGCGCGATGCACTCCCCCGGCGGTCAGGCGATGATGGCCCTGCGCTCCTGGCACCCGAAGGCGGACGTGTCGACCATCGTGCCGCTGGTGGATGAGCCGGTGACGTCCTTCCAACCGAGTGCGGTGATCACCGAGCAGGGCGTGGCCGAGGTGTTCGGCCGCACCCAGGGCGACCAGGCGCGCAACCTGATCGAGCACGCGGCGCACCCCGATGTCCGCGGCTCGCTGCAGGAGGCCGCGGTGGGCCTCGGACTGCTGCCGGGCTGAGGTCGCGCGGGCCCAGGACGTGCGAACGCCGCCCCG
>NZ_CAXRAZ010000002.1:0-63774 GCF_964229035.1 Nocardioides sp.
GAGGTCGGCGACGTCGCCGACGATGAGGCCTTCGGTGGCGGCGATGAGGTCGTCGCCCATGCGCGCCCACAGCGAGGCCGGCACGTAGGCGCGGGAGGCGGCCGAGCACTTCTGGCCGGAGTACTCGAAGGCGCCGCGCACGAGAGCGGTGCGCAGGACGTCGGGGTCCGCGCTCGGGTGGGCGATGACGAAGTCCTTGCCGCCGGTCTCACCGACGAGGCGCGGGTAGGTGCGGTAGCCGGCGATGTTCTCGCCGACGGTGCGCCACAGGTGCTGGAAGGTGGCCGTGGAGCCGGTGAAGTGGATGCCCGCGAGGTCGGGGTGCGCGAGGACGACGTCGGAGACCGCTTGGCCGTCGCCGGGCAGCATGTTGATCACGCCCGGCGGCAGACCGGCCTCGGTGAGCAGCTCCATCGTCAGCGTGGCCGCGAGCTGCTGGGTGGGCGAGGGCTTCCAGATCACCGTGTTGCCCATCAGGGCGGGGGCGGTGGGCAGGTTGCCCGCGATCGCGGTGAAGTTGAAGGGTGTGATCGCGTAGACGAAGCCCTCGAGGGGGCGGTGGTCGGTGCGGTTCCACACGCCGGGGGCGTTGGCGGGTGGCTGCTCGCGCAGCAGCTGCGCGCCGAAGTGCACGTTGAAACGCCAGAAGTCGATGAGCTCGCAGGCGGAGTCGATCTCGGCCTGCTGCGCGGTCTTGGCCTGGCCCAGCATGGTGGCGGCGTTGAGGCGCTGGCGCCACGGGCCGGCGAGGAGGTCGGCGGCGCGCAGCAGGATGGCGGCACGCTCGTCGTAGGGCAGCGCGCGCCAGGCGGGGGCGGCGTCCTGAGCGGCCTTGACCGCGGCCAGCGCGTCGTCCCGGGTGCTGTTGCGCATGGTGCCGAGCACGTGGGCGTGGTCGTGCGGGGCACGCACCTCGATCTGCTCGCCGTCGCCGATCACGGCACGCCCGCCGATCCAGGCGGGCAGGTCGCGCACGGTGGCGCTCTGGGCCTTCAGCTCGGCCTGCAGGGCCTCGCGCTCACCGGTGCCGGGCGCGTAGGTGAGCACCGGCTCGTTGAGGGGGCTCGGCGGGGTGGTGACGGCGTCCATGGGGATCTCCTCGGCGTGCGTCGGGATGAGGGGGCGGAGTCTCAGCGGTGCGCGAGGGCGCGCAGGAAGAAGGCGACGTTGGCCGGCCGCTCGGCCAGGCGACGCATGAAGTAGCCGTACCAATCGGTGCCGTAGGGCAGGTAGATCCGCATGCGGCCGCCGGCCTCGACCGTGCGCTCCTGCAGGTCCGTGCGCACGCCGTAGAGCATCTGGGTCTCCCACTGCTCGGCGCCGCGGCCCGCCTCGCGGGCGGCCCGGGCGGCGTGGTCGAGCATGCGCTCGTCGTGGGTGGCGATCATGGGGTAGCCGCGGCCGCGCATGAGTGCGGTGGTGGCGTCGAGGTAGGCCCGGTCGACCTCGGCCTTGCGCTGGTGGGCCACCGAGGCCGGCTCGCGGTAGGCACCCTTGACCAGGCGCACCCGGGCGCCGGCGGCCGCGAGGTCGGCGACATCGCCGGGGGTGCGGCGCAGGTTGGTCTGCAGCACGTTGCCGACCCAGGCGAAGTCGGCGCGCAGGGCGCGACCGGCCTCGAGGGTGTCGTCGGTGGTGGTGTGGTCCTCCATGTCGAGGGTGACCGTGGCGCCGGCCCCGGCCGCCGCCGAGCAGATCGCGTGGGCGTGCTCGAGCGAAGGAGCGGCACCGTCGGGCAGCGCCTGGCCGAGGGCGGAGAGCTTGAGCGACACCTCGGCACCCTCGGCGAGACCGCCCTCGGCGAGCGCGGCGAGCAGCGCGAGGTAGGCGTCGCGGGTGGCGCGGGCGCCGGCCGGGTCGGTGACGTCCTCGCCGAGCACATCGACCGTGACCAGCCGACCGCGGGCGGTCAGCGCGGCGACGGCGTCCACGGCGTCCCCGGTGCTCTCGCCGGGCACGAAGCGGTCGACGACGCGGCGGGTCAGCGGCAGCGACTCGACCGCGCGCCGAGCGCGGGGACTGCGGGAGGCCCGGGTGAGGGTCTGGCTGAGCATGGCTCCACGCTACGAGTGACCTGAGCCATGGTGAATCGACATCTGTCACGGTTCAAGGTGTCGAATATGCGACATTTGGCGCATGGCGACGCTTGAGGACCTCGTCGAGGACATGGCCCGGCTCACCGATGCCCCCTGCACCCTGGAGGACCCCGACTTCCGGCTGATCGCCTTCAGCGACCATCGCGCCGACGACGTGGTCGACCCGATCCGTCAGCGCTCGATCCTGCAGCGTCGCTCCGACGAGCAGGTGCGGGCCTGGTTCCGCGAGCACGGCATCGAGTCCTCCCCCGGCCCGCTGCGCGTCGAGGGCGACGCACGGCTGGGCATCGTCGGCCGCCTCTGCGTGCCGGCTCGCCATCTCGACCGGGTGCACGGTTGGTTCTGGCTGCTCGATCCCGACGACCGCATCCCCACCGAGACCTGGCCCGAGGCCACACGCATCGCCGAGGCAGCCGCCCGCCTGCTCGGCGTGGCGGAACGTCGGCAGTCGCATCGCGACGCCCTGTTCCGCGAACTCGTCGAGGGTGGACGACGCGCCGCACGCGCCTCCGCCGACGAGCTCGCCCGGGCGGTCGGCGTGCGGCTCGACGAGGCGGTGACGTGCGTCCTGGTGGAGCGCCCCGACCTGCTCGACCAGGTGGCGAGCCGGCCGGCGCGGGCGGGCGTGGCGTGGTTCCGCTCCCCCGACGTGGCGGAGGGCGTCGTCCGCGCGGGGTTGCTGGAAGGCTGTGATGACCTGGACGCCGTGCTCACCGCCCTCGGGGTCGGACGCCGCGTGGCCGGGCTCGACGCCGCCACCCGCGTCGCCGTCGGCCCGACGGTCGAGGGCATCGACGAGCTCGCGACCTCGCACCGCGGGGCGCAGGTGGCACTGCGGGTCGCCCGCGCCCGTGGTTCCGGCGAGGTGGTGCGCTGGAGCGACCTCGGCCCGCTCACGCTGCTGGGCCTCGGCCGCGACGACGACCTGCGCGAGGCCGTGCTCGACACGGGGTTGTCCCACCTGCTCGCCGCGGCGCCGGACGACGTCCTGGCGACCGTGAGGATCTGGCTGGAGGAGGCGGGCAGCGCGTCGCGCACCGCCGAGCGGCTGAGCGTGCACCGCCAGACCGTCTACCACCGCCTCGACCACGCCGCCCGGCTCGGCGGCCTCGACCTGAGCCGGGGGGCCGACCGGCTGCGGCTGCACCTGGCGCTCGAGCTCGCGCCCTTCCTGGACTGAGCCCACCGCGGCCCTCCGACCGCGAAACGTCGCCTGGGTGTCACGTGATCGTGGCCGCGCGGAAACGAGTCGCGGCTTGGATTCGACGCGACCACAATCGTGCAGGGCTGCGCCGCACCCGCGGCGGGCGCACACTGGTGACGTACACCCGGGAGCCACTCGGGTGTCGAGGGGGTGAGAGACCGTGGCGGTGGTGGTGCTCCTGAACGCTTCCTACGAGCCGCTGGGAACCGTGACCTTCCAGCACGCGGTGCGGATGCTGGTGCGCGAGGTCGCGATCGTCGAGCAGGCCCACGACGAGCGCCGCGTCGGTCCGCACCCGTGGCCGCTGGTCATCCGGCTCGTGCGCTACGTGGCCGCCCGGTGGATGTATCGCACCGCCGCCTACTCCCGCGCCTCGGTGCTCATCCGCGATGGGCACACCTGCGCCTACTGCGGCGCCCACGCCACCACGGTCGACCACCTGCTCCCCCAGAGCCGTGGCGGGCGCTGGACATGGCTGAACACGGTGGCCGCCTGCCGCGGCTGCAACGGGCGCAAAGCCGACCGGACGCCGTCCGAGGCGGGGATGCGGTTGCGCGTCACGCCCTACGAGCCCACGCGCGCGCAGCTGCTGGAGATGCGCGGGCGCTGACGCGCGGGGTCGCGCATCACTACGCTCGCCGCGTGCGGACGACGACCCGACTCACCCTCGCCTACGCGGCGCTCGCCGCGGTCGACACGGCACTGGCCGGTTCGCGGCGCGCGGGCGCGCATCGGGCACGCCGCGTGACCAAGCCGCTGCTGATGCCGGTGCTGGCAGCATCGCTGGCCACCGACGAGCGGGCGACCGGCTCGCCCCTGCGCGCCACGACGCTGGCGGCGCAGGCGTGCGGGTGGGCGGGCGACGTCTGGCTGCTGAGGGAGGACCCGCGCTCGTTCGCGGCGGGCGCGTCGTCCTTCGGGGTGGGGCACCTGGCCTACCTGCGCGGGCTGCGAGCACAGCGCGACCGCTCCACCACGCTGCCCTCGCGCCCGACGACGCGCGCGATCGCCGGCACGTGGGCGCTCTCGGCGCCGGTGGTGGCGGCCGCTGCGGCTCGGCGCGACCGGCGTCTCGGCGCGGTGGTGCTGGGGTACTCCGGCCTGCTGTCGACGCTCGCGGCGAGCGCCCAGCATCTCGATCCGTCACTGCCGCGACGTGCCCGGCTGCTCACCGCCGCCGGCGCCTCGCTGTTCCTCACCTCCGACGCGGTGCTCGGCGCCCGCACCTTCGTGCTGCCCGAGCTGCTGGGCACCACCCCGCACCCGCGGATGGAGTCGGCCGTCATGGCCACCTACACCGCCGCCCAGCTGCTGCTCGCCCGCGGCGCCGCCGCGGCTAGTGCTCCTCCGTCGAGAAACGACTGAGCCGCCTGCTTCCCGAGGGGCAGACGGCTCAGTGCGGAGGGGTTCGGCTCAGCGGATGCGACGCTCCACGTCGACCGGGCGCTCCTCGACGATGGTGTGACGGCGGGTCGCGGCGAGCGAGACAGCGATGGCGATCACGCCACCGGCCAGCAGGATCCAGCCGAGGGTGTTGTCGTTGACGTTGGCGATGTCGAGGGTGACGACGTCGAATGCCAGGACGAGGCCGGCGATGATGAGAATGACTCCGAGGCCGATGGCCATGGTGCTCTCCTAGGGTGTTGGGCGGGCTCGGGCTCCCGCGGTGCAACATCGGTAACCCCGATCCGCCGCCTCACACCCCCGCGCGTGTGAGCGCCGCCACCTCGCCGGCAGCGCGGTCGAGGTCTGCGTCGTCCACGAAGTAGTGCGGTGAGGCGCGGACGACGGCCCGCAGCCCCCGCTCGGTCATGTCGAGCAGGGTCGACCCGCGGCCCGACACCGACACCGTGACGCCACGCTCGCGCAGCGCGTCGCGCACCTCCTCGGGCTCGCGGCCATCGACGGTGAAGGTGACGATGCCGGCCAGGTCCGTGCCGCGGTCGTGGAGCGTGACGCCCGGCAGGTCGCCGAGCAGCGTGCGCAGCGAGGCGGCGCGCGAGCGCACCGCCGCCTCCACCGCGGCCGGGCCGAGGTCGAGCAGGTGCTCGACGGCGACGAGCAGGCCGAGGCGCGCCGCGACGTCGTGCTCCCACTGCTCGAAGCGGCGGGCGTCGGCGCGGAGGCGGTAGGTGTCGGGCGTCGTCCACTCACCGGCGCGGAGGTCGGCACCGAAGGGCTCGAGCTGCTCGAGCAGCCCGGCCCGCACGTGCAGGAAGCCGGTGCCGCGCGGCCCGCGCAACCACTTGCGGCCGGTGGCCGACACGGCGTCCACCGCCAGGCCGTCGGGGTCCCCGTCGAGGCGCACGTCGAGCTGGCCCATCGCCTGGCAGGCATCGAGGACGACGAGCGCCCCCGAGGCGCGCGCGAGCCGCGCCGCCTCGGCCACCGGCGCCACGGTGCCGGTGTTGGTGGGCACGTGCACGAGCGAGACCAGCCGGGTGGGGCGTTCGAGGGCGCGGGCGAGGGCCGCGAGGTCGATCGGGCCGGAGCCGTCGGGGTCGGACGGCACGACGTCCACCTCGACGCCGCGCAGCCGCGCCTGCTGCAGCAGCGCGATCGCGTTGCTGGCGTACTCGTTGCCGGCCAGCAGCACGCGGTCGCCCGGGCCGAGGTGCAGGCCGGCGACGAACTGCGTCCACGATCGCGTGGCGCTGTCGGTGAGCGCCACGGTCGCGGCGTCCACCCCCAGCAGCCGGCCGATGGCGACGGGCAGGCGCTCGAGGTCGTCGAGGCGCTCGAGGGCGGCGCGGTATCCGCCGACCTCGGCCTCGCGGCGCAGGTGCCCCACCATCGCCTCCACGACGGGCGTGGGTGGCAGCGACGATCCGGCGCTGTCGAGGAAGACGTGGCCGCGCACGCCGGGGGTCAGGTCGCGCTCGGCGGCGACGTCGATGGCGCTCATCGGGCCAGCATCGCGCACGCCGCCATCCGCGCCGCACCCGGCGACGAAAGAGAAAAGAAGTGGATGTGACGAACGGGTGACGTCGCGGCCAGCGGGTAGTCGATGTCGGACCACCTGTCTAGGCTCGTCCACCAGCAGCACCCGGCGCCTCTCGTTCGGCGCCGGGCCCGGCGACACCGTAGGAGGGCCGCGATGCCCGACCAGCTCGACCGATCTGCCCAGCAACCGGCACCACCCCGCACCACCACCGCCGAGGAGCTCTCGGCCCGCTACGCCGAGGTCCGCGGCCACACGGAGGCGCTCGCCGCTCCGCTCTCGCCGGAGGACCAGACGGTCCAGTCGATGGCCGACGTCTCGCCGACGAAGTGGCACCGCGCCCACGTCACCTGGTTCTTCGAGACCTTCCTGCTGGCCGACAACGAGCCCGGCTTCGCTCCCTTCCAGGACCGCTACTGGTTCCTGTTCAACAGCTACTACGAGGCCGTCGGACCGCGCTACACGCGCAGCGACCGCGGCTTCATCTCCCGTCCGGGCGCCCACGAGGTGGGCGAGTACCGCGCCAACGTCGACGAGCGGGTGCGCACCCTGGTCGAGCGCGTCGACGACGGCACCCTCGACAAGCTGGCGCCCGTCATCGAGCTCGGGTTCCACCACGAGCAGCAGCACCAGGAGCTGCTGCTCATGGACATCAAGCACGTGCTCTCGCGCAACCCGCTGCAGCCGGCCTACGCCGCCCGACCGGCCGACCACGGCTCGCGCGTCGCCGGGCCGCTGGAGTGGGTCGACGTCGAGGGCGGGCTCGTCGAGATCGGCCACGAGGGCGTCGAAGGCAGCGGGGGCTTCTGCTTCGACAACGAGCTGCCCCGCCACCGGGCCTGGCTCGAGCCGTACCGCCTGGCCGACCGGCTCGTCACCAACGGCGAGTGGCTGGCCTTCATCGAGGACGGCGGCTACCGCCGCCACGAGCTGTGGCTCTCCGACGGGTGGGGCCGGGTCAAGGACGAGGGCTGGCAGGCGCCGTTCTACTGGCAGCTGATCGACGGCGTGTGGTTCGAGCACACCCTCTACGGCACGTTCCCGGTCGAGCCCGACCTGCCGGCGTGCCACATCAGCCACTACGAGGCCGACGCCTACGCCACCTGGGCCGGCAAGCGGCTGCCCACCGAGGCCGAGTGGGAGCACGGGGTGGCGCTGCACGCCGGGTCCGACGCCCGCTACGCCACCGACCCGGCCCAGCCGAGCGGGGCGGCCGAGGTCGTCGTCCACCCGCGGGCGGCGGGGGTGCGCGACGAGCCGAGCCGCGGCCCTCGACTGCGCCAAGTGGGCACGGACTGCTGGGAGTGGACGTCGTCGGCCTACCTCGGCTACCCGGGCTTCCACCAGGCCGAGGGCGCGATCGGCGAGTACAACGGCAAGTTCATGTCGGGCCAGATGGTGCTGCGCGGCGGCTGCGCGCTCACCCCTCCCGGGCACGCCCGGGCCACCTACCGCAACTTCTTCCCGCCCAGCGCCCGCTGGGCCCTCTCGGGGGTGCGACTCGCCGACGGCGGTGCCCCGCTCACCACACGATGAACGGAGCCGTTCGATGACCGCTGCTGACAACTCCACCCGCAAGCCCACCGTCGAGGTGCTGCTCGAGTCCGACTGGGCCGCCGGCAGCCTCGTCGCCGACGTGCGCCGCGGGCTCGGCACGGTGCCGCGCTCCCTGCCGCCCAAGTGGCTCTACGACGACCACGGCTCGCAGCTGTTCGACCGCATCACCAAGCTGCCCGAGTACTACCCCTTCGCCCGCGAGCACGAGATCCTCACGCGCCACGCAGCCGACATCGCCGAGCTCAGCGGCGCCACCACGCTCGTCGAGCTCGGCAGCGGCACCAGCGAGAAGACCCGCATGCTGCTCGACGCCTTCGACGCCACCGGGCAGCTGCAGCGCTTCTGCCCGGTCGACGTCTCCGAGCAGACGCTGCGCGACGCCGCCGCCGCGGTGGCCGGACGCCACCCGGGGGTCGAGGTCGAGGCGATCGTCGGCGACTTCACCCTGCACCTGGCCCACCTCCCCCGCGGCGGACGACGCATGGTCGCCTTCCTCGGCGGCACCATCGGCAACCTCTACGTCGAGGAGCGTCGCGCCTTCCTCGGCGCCCTGGCCGACACCCTGGAGCCGGGCGACTCGCTGCTGCTCGGCACCGACCTGGTCAAGGACGCCGACCGCCTGATCGCCGCCTACAACGACAGCGAGGGCGTCACCGCGGCGTTCGTGCGCAACAGCCTCACCGTGGTCAACCGCGAGCTCGGTGCCGACTTCGACCTCGGCGACTTCTCCTACGTGCCGTTCTGGGACGCCACCATGGAGCGCATGGACCTCCGCCTGCGCGCCGAGGTGCCCCAGCACGTGCGCGTGCCGGGCGCCGACCTCGAGATCGACCTGGCCGCGGGCGAGGAGATCCGCGTCGAGATCTCCACCAAGTTCCGCCGCCACGGCATCGCGGAGGAGCTCGGCGAGGCCGGCTTCGAGGTCACGCGCACGTTCACCGACGACGCCGAGGACTTCGCCCTCACGTTGGCCACGAAGGTCTGAGGTCGCGCGGCTCCGCGGGCGCCTCCCACCCGCGGTGACGAGGGGCCTCGGGCGGGCTCGGTGGCCTAGGTCACCGCGCCACACTGGAGGGGTGACCACGACTCCGAAGCGCACCCTGAGCCCCTGGGCGCCCGACCTGCGCGGCCCCAAGATCATGCAGCAGGTGTGGGACCAGTTGACCTTCGTGCACTGGGCGGTCGACCCCGAGCGGGTCGCGCCGCTGCTGCCGAAGGGAGTGCGACCCGACGTCCTCGGGGGTGCGACGTACGTGGGGCTGATCCCGTTCGCCATGCGGCGTGCGGGGTTCGGGCGGGGCCCGGCCGTCCCGTGGCTCGGCGACTTCATCGAGACCAACGTGCGCCTGTATTCCGTCGACGACCAGGGTCGCCACGGCGTGGTCTTCCGCTCCCTCGAGACCGACCGCCTCATCGTCGCGCTCGGCGCCCGGCTCGCCTTCGCCACGCCCTACACCTGGGCGAAGATGTCGCTCGAGCAGGACGGCGACATGTTCTCCTACCGCACCAGCCGGCGCTGGCCCACGCCCCGCGGCGCGGGCGGGCGGCTCGTCGTCCGCCGAGGGGAGCCGATCGCCGAGCCGAGCGACCTCGAGGTCTTCCTGACCGCGCGCTTCGGCCTCCACACCCAGCACCTCGGGCGCACCTGGTGGGTGCCCAACACCCACGTGCCGTGGGACCTCAACCGCGGTGAGCTGCTCGAGCTGGACGACGACCTGGTCGCCGCCGCCGGGCTGCCCGGCATCGTCGGGCGCGAGGCGCCGGCCTCGGTGATGGTGGCCGACCCCGTGCACACCTCCTTCGGCCTGCCGCGGCTGGTGAGGTCACGCGGGTGAGCCTGACGTCGGCGGAGGCCTTCGCCGTGCTGGCGGGGGCCCACGCGGCGTTCCAGCTGACCGTGTCGGTGGTGGTCTACCCGGCGCTGCGCGACGTGCCCGACCACGACTGGTCGCGAGCCCACGACGCTCACTCGCGTCGCATCAGCTATCTCGTGGCCGTGCTGTACCCCGCGCTCCTCGCCGGGTGCGCGTGGCTGCTGCTCGACGGTCCGGTCGGCACCGGCGGCACCGGACTGCTGGGCGTGGCACTCGGGCTCGGCGGCACCGCGCTGGCGTTCGCGGCGACCGCGTTCGCCGCCGCCCCCACCCACGGCCGCCTCGGTGCCGGCCGCACCGATGCGCTCATCGCCCGCCTGCTGCTCGCCGACCGGGTACGCACCCTCGGGTCGCTGATCGGTCTCGCCGGAGCCGTCGTCCTGCTGGTCTGAGCCGCCCCCCCGCCCCCCTGCTGGCCACCGTCGCGCAGCATGCGCTGCGGCGTCGCGCGGGATGTAACACGCCGTCCACCCGACTCCTCGCCGCTTCTCAGTCGCCACAGCGCCGAATCCAGCCCCCGAACGACTGACAACCGACAGGCAGACCGGTGGACGGCGTGTTACAGCCACCGGGCATCCGGGTCGGCCGGCGCCGCGCGGGATGTAACACGCCGTCCACCCGACTCCTCGCCGCTTCTCAGTCGCCACAGCGCCGAATTCGGCCCCCGAACGACTGACAACCGACAGGTAGACCGGTGGACGGCGTGTTACAACCGCCGCGGCCGACCCGCCGAGCTCAGGTGCCGCCGACCTCGTCGGGGGACGACGCGGCGGCGAGCACGCGACGCAGCACCTTGCCGGTGGCGTTACGGGGCAGGGCCTCGACAGTCCACACCTCCCGCGGGACCTCGTGGCGGGCCAGCTGGGTGCGGGCCAAGTCGCGCAGCTCCTCGGGGTCGACGGTCGCGCCGGGCGCCGGGACGACCACGGCCCGCAGCCGCTGGCCGAACTCCTCGTCAGGGACGCCGACCACGACCGCCTCGTCCACCGACGGGTGGGCGTCGAGCAGCTGCTCGACGCGCGCGGGGACGACGTTCTCGCCGCCCGAGACGATCATGTCGTCGTCGCGCCCGATCACGTGGAGCAGGCCGTGGGCGTCGATGCGACCGATGTCGCCGGTGCTCACGTAGCCGCCGACGACCTCCTTGCCGCTGCCGTCGGAGTAGCCGGTGAAGGCCAGGGCGCTGCGCACGAAGATCACGCCGCTCTCCCCCGGCGCCACCTCGCGCCGCTGCGGCGCGAGGCCCAGCACCCGCACGTGGGCGGCGACCGGCGGCCGTCCGACGCACCCGGGCGCGAGCGCGAGGTCGGCGGGCGTGGCCACCGCGGCGATGCCGACCTCGGTCGAGCCGTAGAGGTTGTGGACGACGTCGCCCAGCGTGGCCTGCGCGCGCCGGCACAGCTCGGGGGTCAGCGCCGAGCCGCCCACGTAGATGCGGCGCACGCTCGCGAGCGCGGTCGCCGCGTCGTCCAGCGCGAGCAGGCGGTGCAGCATCGTCGGCACGAGCACGAGCACCTCGGCCTCGGTGCGCCGAACGAGGTCGGCCACGCGGCGCGCGTCGAAGCGTCCGGGCAGCACCACGCGACAGCACGACGACAGCGCGATGCAGGTCTGCGACAGGCCGGTGCCGTGGAAGACGGGCGCGGCCATCACCACGGTGGCTCCGCGCGGGAAGGGCAGCCGGTCCATCACCTGGGCGGTCTGCAGCGGGCTGACCTTCGGCCGCGGCGCACCCTTCGGCACACCGGTGGTGCCGCTGGTGAGCACCACCAGCCCTCCCGAGCGAGCAGGCGTCGGCGGCGGCGCCACCGGCACCGCGGGCGGGCCGCCGAGGTCGTCGGCGCGCAGCAGCGGAAGGTCGAGGCCGGCGTCGGCGAGGGCGGCTCGCACCAGGTCGTCGAACTCCGCGTCGTGGACGACGATGCCCACCCCCTCCCGCGCCAGCACCGCCCCCAGCTGCGGCGCCGCGGAGCCGGTGTTGAGCAGCACCGCCCGAGCTCCGGCGTAGCCGCAGGCGGCGAGCACCTGGACGGCGCCGCGGGGGTCGCGGCCGAGCAGACCCACCACCGGCGGCCGCGCGCCCGCAGCGGCGCCGAGACCGAGCAGCCGGTGGGCCAGGGCGGCCGCGGCGTCGTCCAACTGGGCGAAGGTGAGCTCGCCGTGGGCGTCGAGCAGTGCCACCGCACCGGGTGCGCGGCGCCGCGCGAGGCGGATCGCCGCGGTGATGGGGCCGAGGCGCCGGGTGTCGCGGGCCGCGCGCAGCGTGCGGTCGAGGCGCGCGGGCTCCACGAGCCCCTCGCGCTGCAGCACCCTCAGGCCGCCGGCGAGGTCGCGCACCGGCGTCGCCACCTCGTGGACGACGCCCGCCGCCGCCCGCGGGCCGACGCTGACGAGCCGCCCGAGCACGCCCACGCCGCTCATCGGCCCGTCCACTTCGGCGCACGCTTCTCGGCGAAGGCCGCGACGCCCTCGCGGGCGTCGTCGGAGAGCACCACCGGGCTCGCCAGCTCGCTCTGCCGCTCGAAGCCCTCCTCCGGCGACCAGGTGGGCGCGGCGTCCACGATCTGCTTGCCGACGCTCACCGAGAGCGGCGCATTGGCGGCGATGCGCTGCGCGAGATCGAGGGCGCGCTCGAGGGCGTGGCCGGGCTCGACGAGGTGGTTGACCAGGCCGAGCTGGTGCAGGCGCGCGGCGGGCAGGGCGTCGGCGACGAGCGCGAGCTCGAGCGCCACCGGTCGGGGCAGGCGCGTGGCGGTGCGCCACAGGCCGCCGGCGGCGGCGAGCAGGCCGCGCTTGGCCTCGGGCAGCCCGAAGGTGGCGTCCTCGGCCGCCACGACGAGGTCGGCGCAGAGCGCGAGCTCGAAGCCGCCGGCCAGGGCCGGACCTTCGACCGCGGCGACCATCGGCTTGGTGGGCGGTTCGGCGGTGAGGCCGAGCGGGCCGCGCCGATCGGTCACCGGCACCTCCCCGCGATGGGCACCGGCGAGGTCCATGCCGGCGCAGAAGGTGCCACCGGCGCCGGTGAGCACGAGCGCCCGCACGGTGGGGTCGGCCTCCGCGTCGTCCACGGCCCGCTCGAGGGCCAGGGCGGTGCGCCGGTCGATGGCGTTGCGCACCTCCGGCCGGTCGAGCGTGAGGACGACGACCTCGCCGGCCTCGCCCGCGCGCCGGGTGTGCAGCGAGGCCGCGGGCGGCGCGGGCAGCTCGGCGGCGGGCTCACCGTCGACGACCACGAGACGACCACCCGCGGCGCGCACGCGACGGCGCAGCAGGTCGCCGGCGGTGAGCTCGGCGATCTCGGCGGGATCCTCGCGACGCAGCAGCACGCGGGCGCCGTCCTCGGTGAGCACCGAGAGCACCACGGCCTCGGCCCCACCCTCGCGCGCATGCGGCACGGTGAGCGCCTCGACCACGGCCTCGGCGCCGTCGGCCAGCTCGGTGCGCACCGGGCGCGACGCCGGTCGGTCGAAGGCCGGCTTGAGGTGGGTGTAGCGCTGCTGCGGCGGGCGAGCCGAGTAGACGCCGAGAGCGTGCTTGGTGGCGTACCAGCCGAGCGAGCTCGACAGGCCGTACTCGTCGGGGCGCTCGCGCAGCTGCGGCACGATCGAGGCCACGGCGTGCAGGCCGTAGTTGTTGCCGGGGCCGCCGGCGGAGGTCAGGCCGCCGGTGACGCTCAGCGGGCGGGCCGCGTCGTCCCAGTGCAGGCCGATCGCGCGGGCCCCGAGCTGCACGGCCGCCGGGAAGCAGGAGTAGAGGTCGACGGGCCCGAGGTCGTCGGGTGCGATGCCGGCGTGGTCGAGCGCGGCGGCGCCGATGGCGGCGATCGCGGGCGAGTCGGCGAGGTCGGCCCGCTCGGAGACGAACCACTCGTCGGTGGCCGAGGCGCCGGCGTGCAGGAAGACCCAGCGCTCCTGCGGCACGCCCGCGGCCTGCGCGGCGGCGACGCTGGTGACGATCACGCCCGCGGCGAGGTCGACCTGGAGGTTGGCGCACATCAGCTTCGTGTAGGGCTCGCTCACCCACCGGTTGTCGGCACTCGGCTCGGCGATCTCCTCGGCGCTGCGGGCAGTGGGGTCCCACGCGAACGGGTTGTCGGCGGCCACCGCGCTCGCGCGCGACCACAGCTCGGCGATGGCGGCGCGGTGCGTGGCCTCGTCGGTGCCGGCGGCTCCTCGCAGGGCCGACTCGAGCAGCGCATAGACATAGATCGGGGCGCTCAGCCCGACCGCCGCCTCGGCCTCGTTGTTGGCCGGGCGATCGACACCGATCTGCCGGTCGGGGGCGACGTCGTCGGGCTGGCGGGTCCAGGCGGGCTCGCGCCCGTCGCGCTGCAGCGCGGCCACCGAGGCGCCGGCCTCGGCCCCGCTCACGAGCACTACCTGCGCGCGCCCGTCGACCACCTGCTGCGCGGCGTCGTTGAGCGCCAGCTGCGCGCCGTCGCCGCCGTAGGGCGAGGTCTGCACGGTGGCGGCGTTCTCCGCTCCCACGAGCGAGGCCACCAGACCGGCCTGGTCGGGGTAGGTCCACGAGGCGCTCGGCACGGCGGCCACCAGGTCGGCCACCGCCAGGAGGTCGAGCCGGGCGCCGCTGTCGGCAGCGGCGGCGCG
Source organism: Nocardioides sp. (assembly GCF_964229035.1). GTDB lineage: Bacteria > Actinomycetota > Actinomycetes > Propionibacteriales > Nocardioidaceae > Nocardioides. The sequence continues at coordinate 14,280 of NZ_CAXRAZ010000002.1, forward strand.
CAGGGCACGCGCCGCCAGGGCCACCGGTTCCTCGGGCGCCGCCCCCGGCTCGCGGACGACGACCTGGCCGACGCCGACCACCACCGGGGTGGTCGGCTCGAGCAGCGCGCCGGTGCGCTCGTGCAGCACCGGCTCGTCCGGCACGCGCAGGCGGGCGGGTGCGCCGTCGTCCTCGAGGAGGGAGGCGAGCTCGGCCAGGGAGTCGGTGAGCGCGGTCTGCACGCTGCGCACGGCGGTGAGACCGACCGGCCCCTTCACCGGCGAGCCGTCGAGGGCGCCGTCGAGTCGCACCGCGGTGCCACCGGACGCGGCCTGCAGCGTGCACCACAGACCGACGGTGATGCCCATCGGGCCGGTGCCGCGCAGGGCGAAGCCGGCGTCGTCCGCGCGCTCGACCTCCCAGCGGGCCTGGGCCGGGATGTCCATGAGGCTGATCTGCTGGGTGAAGCTCGCGCCGGGCTCGATGCGGTCGGGGCGCTCGCCGCGCCAGGCCAGGTGGAGGGTCAGCCACTCGTGGCTGCGCCCGAGGTCGAGCACGAGGTCGAGGACGTCGGCCGGCGCCGCGGCGACCAGCCGCTGGGCGCTCACCTGGCGGGCGTAGTCGGCCACGCCGTCGGGGGCGGCCAGGTCGACGCTCTCCCCCGCCGCGACCTCCGGGCCGCCCGTGCCCGACGCGCCGGGCACGACGCGACGAAGGGTCTCGCCCGCGGTGAGTCGCGCGGTGTCGGCCAGGATCGGGGCGAGCGTGCGGGCCTGGCGGCCCAGGCGCTGGAGGCGGACGATCGGGCTCGGGGACTTCGGTGTCGACGGCACGTGGGGATCCTCTCACTTTCCGTCTGATCGGACTGATTCGTCCATCATGCGGCACCGGCCCCCCGTCGTCCACTCGGACCGGCCGGCGGGGGGCTGGTCGCCCACGCACCACCGAATTTCGTCGGTTCCAGGGTCGAATCCGGACAGAAATCGTTGGTAGACCGCAGACCACGGCGACCACCGCGGGGAGGAACCGTCCAGGGCGCGGTGGCCGATTAGGGTGGCCCGCATGTCGGCACCCCCTTCCGCACCTCGGCGTACGCAGCAGGAACGCTCTGCGGCCACCCGGGCACTGCTGCTCGATGCCGCCTTCGAGTGCCTGCTCGCGAGCGGGCACGGCGCCACCACAGTGGGGGCGGTGCAGGCGCGGGCCGGCGTGGCGCGCGGCACGCTGCTGCACCACTTCCCGACCCGCAGCTCCCTGATGGCCGGCGTGGTGGAGGACATCGTCGAGCGCCGCCTTGAGGTGCTCACCTCACCGCGCCGCGCGGGCGACTGGGACGACCTCGTGGACGCCGTGTGGCGCGAGCTGCAGGGTCCGGCCTACGCGGTGGCCCTCGAACTGTGGGTGGCCGCTCGCACCGACGACGACCTGCGCGCCGCGCTGCTCCCCCTACAGGAGCGGATCTTCCTCACCGTGCACTCGAGCGTCACGGCCCTCGTGGGCGAGGACCACCCGCGCACGCCGCTGCTCGTGCAGTTCACCATCGACCTCCTCAGCGGCTCGCACCTCGCCGGGGTGCTCTCGCCGCGCTCCGGCACGACGGTCGTGGTCGAGGAGTGGAAGAAGGTCCTCCGCACGCTCGCCGACGGCTGAGCCGGGAGGGCACGAGGGCCCGAGGCGATGGCGCTCCCGTTGACGAGCCAAACAGTCCGACCATACGGTTTCGACGTGCCGCCCGCCGTCGCCGATTCGACCGCCTCCCGTCCCCGCGCACCGCGGTGGTGGGGCCTGCGCCGCGACGCGCGCTTCGTCGCCGCCGCCCTGCGACCGGTCTCCGCCGGCGGCACGGATCTACCGCCACTGCCACCGGGACGACACCTGCCGCTGCCCGGGCGCGGCACGACCTTCGTCCGCGAACTCTCGGGCCCCACCGGGCGCACGCCGGTGGTGCTGCTGCACGGCTGGACCATGACCGCTGACCTGAACTACCACCGCGTCTACGACCTGCTGGCCCGCGAGCACCCGCTCGTCGCGATGGATACGCGCAGCCACGGCCGCGGGATCCGCGGCACCCGCTTCACCTACGACGACGCCGCCGACGACCTGGTCGCGCTGCTCGACACGCTCGGCCTCGACCGGGCGATCCTCGCCGGCTTCTCCCTCGGGGGCGTCACGGCGATGGCGACGGCGCTGCGCCATCCCGACCGCGTCGCGGGCATCGTGCCGCAGGCGTGCGCCCTCACCTACGCGTCGCTGCCGCGGGATCGGGCCGTGCACCGCAGCCTGCGGGCGGTCGAGGGCCTGGCCGAGCACCCCGTCTGCGCGCGGCTCTCGCAGCGCTACTGGCACGACACGATCCGCCGCCACCCCGACCTCCTGCCCTACTGGGGCTGGCTGAGCGCCGAGCTCGCCACGACCAGCACCCGGGAGATGCTCGAGGTGATCGACGCGGTGTTCGCCACCGATCTGCGCGGCGAGGCAGCCGCCCTGCGCGGCACGCCGTCGGCCTTCGTGGTGCTGGAGCGCGACCGCGTGTGCCGCCCGGACCTGCAGCGCGCGGCCGCCGAGGCGATCGGAGCGAGCGTCGTCGCGGTGCCCGCGGACCACAACCTCGCCCTGACCCGCCCCCACCAGTACGGCGACGCGCTGCTTGCGGCGCTCGCCCACGTGCGCGACCGGATCGGCTGAACCGGCTCAGTCAGCGGCAGGGACGGCCACCGCGAGCACGCCCGCCAGCCACGGCGCCGCCTGCGGGGTCCCGGCCAACCTCCGGACGACCTCGACGGGCATCCAGCGCACCTCGGACACCTCGGCCGGGTCGGGCTCGAGGACGACGCTCGTAGCCTCCACCTCGAGCACCAGCACGTGGTCGTACTCGCACTCCACCATGCCCGAGACGGCGTCGGGGGCGTCGTAGACGTGGATGCCGGCCTCGCGGAAGCGCTCGTCGGCGACGAGGCCGAGCTCCTCGACCAGACGCCGACGGGCACTCGTGGCAGGATCGCCGCCGGGCGGCACGTGGCCGCAGCAGGCGTTGGCCCACGCGCCGGCGAAGCGCAGCTTCACCTCGGCACGGCGCTGCAGGAGCACCCGCCCGCCCACGCGGTCGAGCACGACCACGGAGAAGGCGCGGTGACGTCGCCCCGGCGCCTGGTGCGCCTCGCCGACGGTGATCGATCCGGTGGCGCGGCCGTCGTCGTCGACGAGCTCGACGAGATCCTGCTCGGCCAACGTCCCTCCCCTGTGATGTGCCCTGCGCGGCCCCTGCGATGCGCCCTGTGACATGCCGGACCCGGGCGACTCACGCCGGACCCGGCGGGTACTCCCCCGTTGTCACCATCGTCCCCCATCCGGTCCGGCCACCCACGAGGAGCCCCCATGCCGCTCATCGCCATCGACGTCCTGCGCCATCGCACGCCCGACGAGCTCCGCCTCCTGCTCGACACGGTGCACGAGGCGATGGTCGAGGCGTTCGAGGTGCCCGACACCGATCGCTACCAGGTGCTCACCCAGCACGAGCCCGGCGAGCTCGTGCTCCTCGACACGGACCTCGGCTTCGAGCGCAGCGAGCGGGTCGTGGTGATCCGGGTGACGAGCCGCCAGCGCACCAGCGAGGCCAAGCAGGCCTTCTACCGGCTGCTGGCGACGCGCCTGCAGGAGCGGTGCGGTGTCAGCCCGGCGGACCTCATGGTCTCCATCGTCGAGAACGGTCCGGACGACTGGTCCTTCGGCGGCGGTGTGGCGCAGTTCGTCACCGGCGACCTCTGAGGACGACGCACCAGCGCGCGTGACAGCCACCCGAGGGTGACGCCCGCGACGACCGCCCAGGTCGTCGCGAGCACCGTCGCGAGCGCGCCGGCCGCGGCCTCCAGCACCCGCCCAGAACCGGTCGCTCCGATGGTTGCGGCAGCGTCGGCGAGACAGGCGGTCGCCGTCACCACCGTGCCCAGCGGGAACGTGAGCGCCCACCACCCGAGCCCGTGATCGCCGCCGTTGCGGCTCGCAGCGCGTCGCGCCGCCGCGGCGGCGATCACCAGCCACACCAGCGCAGCACCCCACACCGGCACCCCCACCACGAGGACGACGCCCGCCCCCTCGGCGCGGCCCGCCCACGGCCCCGTGAGCACCAGGTGGTGCAGGGTGGTCACCGACTGACCGAGGGGCCCGAGCACGATCCACAGCGCGGGTCCGGCGGCGCCACGCGCCGCAGCGTCACCCGCCACGGCATCGCGGACGACGCCGTGGAGCACCGGCACGGCCCGCACCGCGGCAAGGGCGGCGAGGGCGACCAGGCCGCTCCACAGCAGGGTGTGGACCGTCGTGTCCAGAGGCGGGCTCGGGTCGTCGAGCCCCAGCACGGCCGGCCCCGTGGCCGCGCTGACGAGCGGCGGCACGACCGGCAGCAGCCAGGAGGGGCGGCGCAGACTGCCCGACCGACGCAGCCGCGCGGGCAGCAGCGCGGCCGCGAGCACCCCGGCAACCGTCCCCGTCGCCCACAGCAGCACGGCGGCCACCCGGAGCCCGGAACCGCTCGCACCTCCCGCGAGCGCGAGCACCGCGGCCACGCTCATGAGCGCCATGGGCGGAGCCCCGAGGAGCGGCAGTGCCGCGGGCGTCGTCCACCGCGCGAGGGTGAGGCGCGGCTCGAGCAGCAGCGCCCGAGCCGCAGCCCCGGCCGCGGCGCCGAGCAGCAGGACGGCGAGCACGCCGATCGCCGGGGCCAGCGCGCCCAGCGGCGAGCGCACCGTCGTGAGGACGACGGCGAGCAGCCCCGTGCCCATGACGGCCGGGAACCACGCCGGCCCCGCGGAGAGGCCGGGGATCGCGGGTCGGGGTTCGGGGGCGTGCAGCATGCGTCGAGCCTCGTCGCCCCGAGGGCGCCCGGGTAGCCCCCGGCTCCCGGTGGCGCCACAGGGCGAGCCTGTGAGTGCGGCTAGGGTGGCGTCGTGGACCTGCTCCCCGACCTCCCCTCCCTGCGCCTGCTGGAGGCCGTGGCACGGCTGGGCAGCATCGGCGCGGCCGGGCGCGCGGCGGGCATGTCACAGCAGTCGGCCTCCGAGCGACTGCGCGCGATGGAGGTGCGCGCCGGGCTCGTGCTGGTGCAGCGCGCCACCACCGGCTCGAGCCTCACGCCGGCCGGGCGCCTTCTCGTGGAGTGGAGCCGCCCCCTGCTCGAGCGCGCCGACGAGGTGGAGGCGGCACTGCTCACCCTGCGCACCGAGCACCGGCGCGAGCTGCGGGTGCACGCCTCGATGACGACCGCCGAGTACCTGCTCCCCCGCTGGCTCGTCCGTCTGCGACGCGAGCGCGACACCGTGGCCAACCTGGTGGCGACGAACTCCGAGGCCGTGCTCGAGGCGGTGCGCGAGGGGCAGGCCGACCTCGGCTTCATCGAGGGCCGCGGCGACCTGGCCGGCCTGGCCACCCAGGTGGTCGGCCACGACCGACTCGTCCTGGTCGCCGAACCGGACGACGCCTGGGTGCGGCGGCGAGCCCCGCTGCGGCCGGCGGCGATCGCCGCGCGCGCCCTCACCAGTCGCGAGCCCGGCTCGGGCACCCGGCGCACCGTGGAGGACGCCTTCGCCGCAGCGGGCGCGCTCCCCGTCGCACCCGAGGTCGAGCTCACCACCACCGCCGCCGTGCTCGCCGCCGTGCGCGCCGGCGGACCGCCCGCCTTCCTCAGCGAGCGGGCCGTGCGCAGCGAGATCGACGGCGGGCGACTGGTGGAGGTGGCGACCGCCGACCTCGACCTGCAGCGCGACTTCACGGCCGTGTGGGTGGGCGGGCGTCGTCCACCGGCCGGGCCGCTGCGCGACCTGCTGGCGATCGCGGCGCGCGACCGCTGACGACGCACGCCCCTCCTCGGACGCCGGCGGCGATCACACCCCGCCGCCAGCGCGCGGCTGATCCGTGCGCGGGAGCGCCCGGGTGGCCGGTCCCTCGAGCACCTCGCCCTCAGCAGCGAAGCGCGAGCCGTGCAGCGGGCAGTCCCACGAGCCCTCGGCGTCGTTGCGTCGCACTCGACCGCCGAGGTGGGTGCACACGCCGACCACGCCGCAGGCGGCGGCCTCCTCGCGCGGCGGGCGCAGCCATCCGGTGACCAGTTGCTCGGCCACCTCGGCGTTGAGGCCCATCACGGCCGCCAGCGATCGCAGCGAGGGCAGGCCGACGCGGGGCCACGTACCGCTCGGCCGGCCGAGGATCCCGTCGACCAAGTGGTGCGCGGAGGCCACCGCGTTCGTCATGCCCCACTTGTCGTAGCCGGTGGCCACGTGGACGCGGCCCCCGCCGAGGGGCACCGCTCCCACGAGCGGCAACGCGCTGAAGGAGCGGTAGTCCTGCGCCGACCACGCATGCGTCTCGACGGAGCCCGGGAAGGTCTCGGCGACCCAACCGCGCAAAGCGTCCAGGCCTCCGCGCTCCGATCGTGCCCGCCCGGTCGGGTGCCCCGCGCCGCCCACCAGCACGTGCGCCGGTCGCGACTCCGTGGCCGGCACGGCCCGCAACGAGCGCGTCGGCTCACCGGCCGAGATCGCCATCGCCTCGACACCCTCGATGCCCGTGAAGGCGAGCAGGTAGCTGCGCTCGGCCTTCAGCCGCGCGAAGTGCAGACCGCGGTCCAGCACGGGCGTGCCGGTGGCGAGAACGACCTCCTGAGCACGCACCGTCGAGCCGTCGCCCAGGCGCGCCTCGGGGCGCCCGGCGAGCGAGAGGTGCGTCAGCCGACACCCCTCGTGCACCGTGGCGCCGGCGTCCTGAGCCTCTCGTACGAGCGCTGCCAGGAGCTCGACGGGGTCGCACTGCGCCTGGTCGGTGAGTACGGCGGCGCCATGGTTCTCGACCGGTCCGTCCCAGTGCCCCTGCCATCGCACCGCCAGCCCCGAGGACGCCGCCAGCCGGGCCTCGCGCTGCACCGCACCGACCTGCTGGGAGGTGCCGGCGAAGGTCACCGCGTCCGCGCGCTGCACCGGCACGCCGAGGTCGCCGGCGAGCTCGAGGAGCCAGGTCATCGCGTGCCGGTTGGCGGCCACGTAGTCGTGCACGACCGATGCCGGGTGACGGGAGCGGATGCGGCTCAGCTTGGTCGCCTGCAGCAGCGAGATCTTGGCCGTCGTGCGCCCGCTCGTCACCGCTCCGACGTGCCGGGCCTCGACGACGGCGACGCGCCGACCGGCACGCGCCAGCAGCAGCGCGGCGACGAGCCCCGTGAGTCCCGCCCCCACCACGAGGTCGTCGACCTCCTCGGGCAGCGGGGCGTCCTGCACGTCGATCCTGCGCGCACCGCGGTCCCACCACAGCGAGCTCATGCGCCCGCCCCCTCGCCGGCGTCCGACCCGGCGCCGAGCACGTCCTGCGCCGCATGCTGCAGCGCGTCGCGCAACCGCTCGAGCGCCGCCTCGACCGCCGCCTCGAGCACCTGCTCGGGGTCGCCCTCAAGGTGCAGCTCCTGCACCGACGTCGAGCGGCCGTCGTCCACGGCGACGAAGACGGTGCCCTCGGGCACTCCCTCGTCCTCGCCCGGGCCGCCCACGCCGGTGGTGGCGATCGCGAGGTCGGCGCCGATGAGGGTCCGCACGCCGCGGGCCATCTGCTCGGCGCACTCGGCGCAGTTGACCGGGCCGGGGCGCACTCCGAGGACGTCGAACTTCACCTCGGGCGAGTAGGCCACCACGCCCCCGCGCCACCAGAGGCTCGCCTCGGGACCCGCACCGAGCACCGCTGCGAGACGACCGCTGGTGAGCGATTCGGCGGCCGCGATGCTGCGGCCGTGTTCCTCGGCCAGGTCGGCGATCTCGACGACACGGTCCTCGAGCCGGTCGACCAGGTGGTCACGCGCTGCCACGGGGGGCTCCTCTCGTCGGGAGCCGCCCCGTACCCCTCGGCCCGCGCGCTCATGCGGCGGCGGGCTCCTGGGTCAGGTCCGCGCGCGGTGACCGTGCAGCAGGCTGACGAACAGCCCGACCCAGGCGGCGACGGCCACCACCGCGGCCACGCCCGCGATGGTGAAGCTCACCTGGAACAGCGCGTCGGAGAAGCCGAAGACCTGCGTGAGCAGCGAGCGCTGGCTGTCGGCGGTGTCGCCGAAGTCGGGCAGCACCGCACCACCGACGAACAGGGCGGTCCACACCGTCCACTGCCAGCGCCGCTCCGCACGGCTCAGCCCCAGTGGTCGCCGCTTCTGCGTGAGGGCGAGCACGGTGGTGATGAGCAGCGCCACGAGCGCGATGAGCACGACCGGGATCAGCACGAGCGCGAACCACCCGAAGACGCCGAAGACCAGGCGGCCGATCCAGAGCCACGCCACGAGCGTCAGGTTGAGCGGGATCATCAGCAGCAGGGTGGCCCGGCCCGTAGGTCCGGTGGGAGCGGTGGAGGGCACGGGCGGAACGGCGGCGGTCACGGAGTGGATCGTAGGGCAGTCGCTACCGTGGACGGGGCCGCCGAGCGACCCGTCCCGGCGCTGCACCGAAACCGCCGCGCTCCGGCCCGGCCCACAACCAGGAGGCGACACATGAAGGCGATCTGGAACGGCACCGTGGTGGCCGAGAGCGACGACACGGTCGTGGTCGAGAACAACCACTACTTCCCCCGCACCTCGCTCGACGACAGCCTGATCGAGTCCTCCGACACCCACACGCACTGCCCGTGGAAGGGCGACGCCTCCTACTACTCGCTGGTCGTCGACGGGCAGAAGAACCCGGACGCCGTCTGGTACTACCCGCAGCCGCTGAAGGGCGCCGAGCAGGTGGCCGACCGGGTGGCGTTCTGGCGCGGCGTCGAGATCACCGACTGACCTCGCCGGGGCGGCGGGCACCGCCCTTAGCGACTCGGTAACGCGGCTGAAACACGCCTCGGATTCACTGGTGGCATCTCGGGATTCGTCCAACCCCCAGGAGGAATCGACCCGTGACGACCGCGCCGCCACGCCCTGCCACCGCAGACCACGATGCGATGGGCGGTGCCGACCCCGCGTCGTCCTCGGTACCGGCCTCGGCTTCGGTGCGCCCGCGCGGCGTCGGACCTGTCGACGTGATGCTGGGCGACCTGCACCGCTCGCTCGTCGAGGTGCGCGGCGGCGAGGTGGCCGACTACATCCCCGAGCTGTCGAAGGCGCCCGCCGACGCCTTCGGGATCGCGCTGGCGACGCTGGACGGCCACGTGTACGAGGCGGGCGACGCCCGCGAGGAGTTCACGATCCAGTCGGTCTCCAAGCCCTTCGTCTACTCGCTGACGCTCGCCGACCGCGGGCTCTCGGCGGTGCTCGAGGCGATCGGCGTGGAGCCCACCGGCGACCCGTTCAACTCCATCACGGTCGACCAGGAGACCGGGCGCCCGTACAACCCGATGGTCAACGCCGGTGCAATCGTCGCGGCGAGCCTCGTGGAGGGTCGCGACGGCAACGAGCAGTTCGAGCGCATCCGCGCCCACCTCTCCGCCTTCGCCGGCCGTGAGCTGCACGTGGACGACGCGGTGTACCGCAGCGAGACCGAGACGGGCGACCGCAACCGCGCGATCGCCTACTTCATGCGCACGGTGGGTGCGCTGTCCGGCGACGTCGACACCGCGCTCGACGTCTACTTCCGACAGTGCTCGCTGCTGGTCACCGCCCGCGACCTCGCGGTCATGTCGGCGACGCTCTCCAACGGCGGCCGCAACCCGGTGACGGGCGAGGAGGTGCTGGCGCCGGAGTACGTCAGCCGCGTCCTGGCCGTGATGAGCACCTGCGGCATGTACGACTACGCGGGCGAGTGGATGTACCGCGTGGGCCTGCCCGCCAAGTCCGGCGTCTCCGGCGGCATCGCCGTCGCGCTGAGCGACCGCCTCGGCATCGGGCTGTGGAGCCCGCGCCTGGACCGCCGCGGCAACAGCGTGCGGGGCATCGCGGCCTGCGAGCAGCTCTCGCAGCGCCTCGGCCTGCACGTGCTCGGCTCGGACGCGAGCCCCGGACCGCCCACCATGCGCGCTCGCTCGGGCGCGGAGGTGCGCTCCAACCTCAGCCGCACGCCCGAGCACCAGGCCGTGCTCGAGCAGCAGGGAGGCGCGATCCGGCTCTACGAGCTGCTCAGCGACCAGACCTTCCTCACCGCCGAGGCCGTGCTGCGCACGGCGCTCGCCGACGACGACTGCCGCTGGGCGGTGCTCGACATGCGCCGCGCCGCCACCGTCGACACCGCTGCGGCGCGGCTCTTCGAGGCGCTGGTCGCCGGGCGTGCCCACGACGGTCTGGCGACCGCCGTCGTCGCGCCGGCGGTGCTGCCCCTCGCCGGCGCGCTGGCCGACGCAGGCGCGACCCTCTTCGAGAGCCAGGACGCCGCCCTCGAGTGGGCGGAGACGTCGCTGCTGACCGAGGCGCTCGGCGTCGAGGCCGACAGCGGTGCGCGAGAGCTCGCCGACCAGGAGCTGCTCCACGACATGACCCCCGAGGACGTCGCCGTCCTCGCCCCGCTCATGCAGGAACACCGCTACGACGCCGGGGCGATCGTGTTCGACGAGGGCGACCCGGCGGACCGGCTGCACTTCGTGATGGCCGGGCAGGCGACCGTGGCGCTGCGCACCGGAGAGTCCGGCGAGCGCTGGAGCCGCCTCATCACGGTCGTGCCCGGCACCTCCTTCGGCGAGGTGGCCGCCATCGACGGCGGCACGCGGTCGACCCGCGTGATCGCCGAGGAGGGACTCGTGACCCTCACCCTCACGGTCGACGATCTCGCTGGGCTGCGCGAGACCCACCCGTCGCTGGTGGCGCACCTCTACCAGGGCATGGCGCGCAGCCTCGCCGCGCGGCTGCGCAACGCGAACCGGGCGATCGCCGCACTGCAGTCCTGACGCAGCGCCGCAGCACCGCGCGGCGTGGCGATCACCGGCCGCCGCGCCCGCTCACCCGGCGGCCGCGGGCGCGGCCTGCAGCACGATGCCGAGCCGGGCGCAGATGGCGTCGCGCTCGGCGCGCGCCGCCGTCCCGAGCACGACACCGTGGCGGTCGAGGGCGTCGAGGCCCAGCGCCACCTCGTGCACCGCTCCGCGGGACCGGGCCAGGCGGATCGAGTGCTCGATCGCCTCGGTGCCCTGGGCGAGGTGGCCCAGCAGCACGAGCGCCTCGCCCCGCAGTCGCTCCAGCGTGACGATCCCCTGGTCCCCCGGCGGCGAGGAGGTGATGAGACCGGAGATCGCGTCGATGGCGACCGCCGGTCGTCCACTGCGCACGTCGATCTCGGCCAGGCAGGTGGCGACCTGCCGTAGCGAGCCGCGCTCGCCCGCGTCCTCGAACAGCGTGGACGCCGTCCGCAGCTCCTCGCGCGCGTCGTCGAAGCGCCCTTCGGCGAGTGCGGCGCGGCCGAGCAGCATCCGACCGAAGGCGACCTCGGCCGGCTGACCGGCCGACTCCCAGACCGGCAGGGTCCTGCTCACCAGTTCCGCGCCCTCGCCCGTGCGCCCGCGATCAATGAGCAGCTCGGCGAGGTTGACCTCCATCACCGCCGACTGCCACCGGTCGCCGGCGCGGCGGTAGCACTCCTGCGCCTTGCGGTAGTGCGAGGCCGCCTCAGCCCAGTCGCCCTGGTGGTAGGCGCGCACGCCCAGACAGCTGTGGGTGTGTCCGCGCTCGGCCTGGTCGGCGAAGGGGCCGAGCAGGGCCAGCGCCCGCACCCCGTGCGGCGACTCCGAGAGCCGGCCCAGATCGATCTCGACGAGGTCGTGCACCCGCAGCGCGAACGCGAGGGCGGCCGCCTCGCCCGCCTCCTCCGCCGCCTGCTCGGCGCGCCGGATCAGACGCAGCGCCGTCGACGGGTGCCCCTGCAGGTAGCGGATCCACCCGGCGCGTGCCAGGATGCGCGACCGCGCCGCCGTGGCGGACCGGTCCTCGCGCGCGCCCAGCTCGCCCTCGGCGCGGGTCAGCCAGGCCAGTGCCTGCGAGAGACGGCCGTGGCGCTCCATCACCCTCGCGGTGCGCAGCCCGAGGTCGGCGAGCTCCACCAGCGCGTCCGGCGCTCCGGCACCCGAGGCACCGCGCGCGACGAGGGCTCTCAGCGAGCGCCGCGCGCGTCCGAAGGCCGCGTGGGCGGTGTCGAAGTCGCCGAGGGAGTAGGCCAGGTCGCCGACGGCCACCTCCACCTCGCGACGCTGCTCGGCCGTCACCTCCGCACCTCCACGCGCGGCACGCAGTGCCCGCTCGAACAGCAGCAGCGCCTCCTGCGGGGCGTTGCTGCGCCGAGCCGCCTCTCCTGCGCGCACCGAGCACTCCCACGCGGAGCCCCAGTCGTGCGCGGCCAGGTGGTGCTCGCTGAGCACCGCGTCCACCTCCTCGACCATGTCCCCCTGTCGACGTCGGATGGCCGCCGCGGCGGCGGCGTGCAGGTCGCGCCGGCGGCCGTAGGGCAACCCCTCGTAGGCGGCCTCGCGCAGCACGGGATGGGTGAAGTCGAGCCGGCCGTCCCCCGCGGCCACCACGAAGTCCTCGATGCCCTCGAGGTCCACGGGCATCCCGAGCACCTCCTCCAGGAGGTCGCGCTCGACACCGGCACCGAGCACCGCGACCGCACGCACGACCCGTCGCGCCCGCGGCGGGAGTCGGTCGATGCGGGCCGCAGCGAGCTGCTCCACACCGGCCGGCAGGTCGGCCACGTCGGTGCCCGCCAGGACCGCAGCGAGCAGCTCGGTGAGGAAGAGCGGATTGCCGCGGGCGCGGCGGACGACCTCGTCGAGCCGATGGGGCGGGACCACCCGGTCGGCACGGGACTGGTGCAGCAGCGCCAGCGCCGCGTCGTCGCTGAGAGGAGGGAGCTCCAGGACGACGTGCTCGGCCGGGAAGGCCACCGGCACCTCGAGCTCGCGCGGATGCACCACCACCACCAGCCAGGTGCGCTCGTCCGCGGTGTCGATGAAGCGCTGCAGCAGCGACAGCGAGGCCTGGTCCATGAGGTGGAGGTCCTCGAACACGAGGACGACGGGCCCCGGCAGGTTGCGGCTGAGCCAGATCGTCGCCTGCTCCTCGAGGACCCGCTGACGGAAGCGCGGATCGAGCGCGGAGATCGCCTCGGTCACCGGCAGGTCGACACCGGCGACGGAGCCGATCAGCGGCAGCCAGCCGGCCAGGTCGGCGCGTCGTTCCCCATGGCGCATCAGCTCCGCTGCGACGGCGTCGGCGGGCGCGTCCGCCGGCAGGTCGAGCGCGTGGCGCATCACCCGGCGCCAGGGGGCGTAGGGCGTGGTGGCGGCGTAGGGCTCCCCCGTCATCCGCAGCACCTTGAAGGGCGAGCGCAGCAGCAGCTCCTCGACCAGTCGGCTCTTGCCCATGCCCCGCTCGGCACTGAGCCTCAGCACACGTCCGACCGACCGGGTCGCCTGCGCCTCGGTGAGGAGCACGCTGAGCTCGTCCTCGCGCCCGATCATCGGGGCGCGCAGCACCGCGGGAGCCGAGCGGGGCTCGCCCACGGCCCACGACCTCACCGGCTCGCTCTTGCCCTTGGCCTCGAAGGCGGGCAGTTCGACGGCGTCGTACTCGGTGCGGCTGCGATCGAGCACGGAGCGCAGGGTTCGGATCTGTCCCGGATCGGCAGCAGCCATGAGCCGCGCCGCGAGGTTCACGCAGTCGCCGGCCACCGAGTAGACGCGGCGGTAGGCCGGTCCGTAGTCGCCCGCGAAGACCCGTCCGTGGTTGACGCCCGCACGCAGGGTCAGCGGGCCGTCGTCGTCCATGATCTCGTGCACCGCCGCGAGCACCCGCGCCTCGTCGTCGCCGGTGGAGCGCGGCGCACCGGAGACGACGATGAGCTTGCCGCCGTCGGCGTCGACGTCGGTCGAGAGCAGGGTCACCTCGTGGGCGGCCACCGCGGTCTGCGTGCGCGCCAGCAGCGTGCGCAGCGCCTCGAGGACGCCGTCGCGACCCGAGCGCGCGAAGAGGTCGTCGACGCCGGAGAAACGCACGAAGCCGACAGCGATCCGTCGGTGCTCGGGCGCCACCGGACCGTCGATCACGTGGGCGGCGAGCGAGGGTTCCATCGCGCGGCCGAGGTCGACGCTGCCGGGCTCCACCGGCCGCACGGTGGCGAGGCGGTCGAGGATCTCGACGTCGTCCTCGAGCAGGAACCCCGGGCCGACCGGGCGTCGGCACGCGACCCCCGTCTCGCGCTGCAGTGCCTGGGCGGTGGAGGCCGACACCACCACCTGGCCGCGCTCGGCGTGCTTCTCCATCGTCGTCACCGCGGTGGCGGCCGGGCCGACGACCAGGAGCTCGCGGGTGGGCGTGTGCGGCAGGAGGAGGTCCACGGAGCCCGTGTGCACGCCGATCGACATGCCCAGGCGCACCGGACCGGCCGAGGTGCGCAGGCGACCCACGTCCGCGATCGTGCGCTGCATCAGGCGTGCCGATCGGCAGGCGCGGGCCGCGTGCCCCCGACCCTCGAAGGCCAGCAGGACGGCGTCGCCGCCCCACTTGAGCAGGCCCGCTCCGTGCTCGTAGGCATCGGCGAGCAGGTGGTCGAAGGTCGCGTTGAGGGCCTCGCCCATCTCCTCGGCGCCGGCCTTGCCGCGCCGCGACAGGCGCTCGGTGAGCGCGGTGAAACCCGAGATGTCGGCGAACATCAGCGTGCCGTCGAGCGTGCGAGCCTCGACCCCCGGCGTGGTCGCGAGCCAGTCGACGACCAGCCGGGGGACGTAGGGCAGGAGCTGCGACGACGCAGCCGACGGTGGGGTCACCCGTTGGTGGCCCTCGGATCACCCGGCGGCGCGTAGATCGTGATCGTGACCGGCCCCTCGTTGGGGTCGAACGCCACGCTCTCGACGCACGGCAGGGACGGGCGCTGGGTCGGGTTCAGCGCCGAGCAGTCCGGCAGTCGGTCCTCGTAGAGCCCCGAGGCCGGGTTGAACGTCGCGGTGCGCACCCCGCCCTCGCCGTCGTCGGCCAGGAAGGGGGTCGGGGTGCCGAAGCAGACCGCGGTGCTGCCGAACCCGTAGCGGGTCTCGACGATGTGCTTGCTGCGGTTGAAGGAGTCGAAGACCAGCGCGTCGTCCGCGGTCTGGCACAGCAGGCGCCGCGGGTCGCCCGCGGGCGTGTTCTCGATGCGCGCCACGAGGACGTCGGGCTGCGGGCCGGGATCGAGAGAGGCCACGTAGGTGCTCGCGCCCGGGGCGGTGCCGGTGAGGTCGACTCCGGTGCCCGCGGTGGAGCAGCCGGTCGGATAGCCCGCACCCGGGGCGCAGCCGACGACCGCGGTGCCCGCCGGCACGGGCGGCGTCACGGTCAGGACCGGGTCGCTGTTGCTCTGGCCGACCGCGCCGAGCAGGTCGAGCAGCACGAGGCCGGTGCCGGCCGCGGTGTCGAGGACGACGGGCCCCTGGGTCCTCGGCGTCGCCAGCACGGGCAGCGTGAGCGACTGTCGGGCGGCGAGCGAGCCGCCGGTGGCGCGCACCTGGCGCCCGACCCGGACGACGTTCCACCGGGCCCCGTTGCTGGCGCGCACGGTGGTCGGCACGGCGACGTCGGTGAGGGTGGTCGGCAGGGTGAGGGTCACGGTGCGCAGCGGCGAGATGCTGGTGGCGCTGTTGGTCACGGTGACGCTGACGAGGGCCGGGGAGTTCACCGGAGCGCTCGTCGGCGTGGCGCTCACGGCGTAGCCACCGAGCAGGCCGGGGGCGGCCGATGCGGGCGCGACCGGACCGAGCGCGACGAGCGCCGAGGCCGCGACGGTGGCGAGTGCCGCAGCCACGCCCAGCAGGCGGCGGCGCGGAGCGGGCAGGGACGGACGGGAGCGATCGTTCACAGGGGGGTCTCCTGAGGGGCGGAGCAGTGGGAGCAGAACTCACGGTCGCCACCGTTCCCGAGCGCAGGCCGGCCGCGCGGCGGACCCCCGAGGCATGCCCGCGGGCTCATTCTGCCGGGCCCCTGGAGCCGGCGTCACCGGAATGCGCAACGCGAGCGCAACCCGGCCGTGCCGACAGCAGGGCTCAGCAGAACCGGCGCACCGCGGCGTCCTGCTGAGCCAGGCGCCGCAGCGCGATCAGCACCGGCTCGACGAGCAGCGTGCCGATCACCGCGTGCCGCACGGCGCCCGCCCGCGAGTCGCCGGGCACTTCGGCCACGTCGATGGCCCCGAGCGCTCGCGCGGCCTCGGCGTAGCGGTCGAGGTAGTCGGTGCGCATCTCGAAACCGGCCGCCTCGAAGGCAGCCAGCGCCACGGCGAGGTCACGCAGCGCGGGCGAGGCGGGGTCGACCACCCAGCCCCATCGCTCGAGGTGCTCGCGCACCGCCGCGGTGTCGGGCTGCTCGTCGCCGGCGGGCCCGGGCAGCTGCGCGCTGGCGGTGGCGAGGGCGTCGATGACGGTCAGGCGGTCGTCGTCCACGACCTCGAGGACGACGCGCGCCCGCGCCACGGAGAGCCCACCCGGCCCGAGCAGCGCGCGCACCAGGGCGACGCGGTCGAGGTGCTCCTGGCCGTAGACCGCCTGCGTCGCCGAGGTCGCCTCCCCCGGCGGCACGAGGCCCTCGCGGAGGTAGTACTTCAGCGTCGCCACCGGCACGCCGCTGCGCTCGGCGAGCTGCGAGATCCGCACGCCACCTCCCGGACTTCGTCGACGACCTCTTGACAGCCAGATAGTGCCACTCTCCAATATTGGATACCGACACTATCCAAGGGGACACCATGACACGGATCCGGCGCGGCCGACACACCCACGACCACACCCGCCACAGCGAGGGCCTCTGCGTCTTCCTCATCGGCATGCGGGTCAACCGCTGGTGGCGGCCCGACGCCTGGCTGCCGACCTTCGCCGCGATGGGGCCGATGATCGCCGAGCTCTCGGCCGATCCCGACTCCGGCTTCCTCGGCGCGCGCTACGCGATCAGCCCGCAGGGGCCCCTGCTCGTGCAGTACTGGCGCTCGAGCGACGACGTCTACCGCTACGCCGTCGACCGCGACGCGCGGCACCGCCCCGCGTGGACGGCGTTCAACCAGCGCGCCAA
Organism: Nocardioides sp.; assembly: GCF_964229035.1. Classification (GTDB taxonomy): domain Bacteria; phylum Actinomycetota; class Actinomycetes; order Propionibacteriales; family Nocardioidaceae; genus Nocardioides. The sequence goes on from NZ_CAXRAZ010000002.1 coordinate 31,211, forward strand.
GCGGGTGCCGGGAGCCGTCGGGGTGTGGCACGAGACCTTCGAGGTGTCGGCGGCCGAGACCCTCGCCATCGACATGCCCGCGAGCGGTCTCGCCGCCGCCGTCGGCAGCGTGCCGGCCAGCCCCGGCATGCGCAGCGCCGCCCAGCGGCTGCGCGCGGGCGCGGCGCGGGCTCAGGCGCCCAGCGCGCCGGCCCGGAAGGCCGCCGATCGCTCCTCGTAGCTGGTGAACTCGTCGAAGCTGGGCGCTCCCGGCGAGAGCAGCACCACCGCCGAGGTGGACGACGCGTCGTCGCGGCGGTGGAGGGCGGCGAGGGTGGAGGCGAAGTCGCCGAGCTCGCGGCTGACGACGCCGGGCGCACCGCCCTCGTCGAGCCACCGCCGCCCGGCCGGCCCGAGGGCCACGACGTCGACGCGCGCGTGGGCAGCGCGCCGCGGCAGGTAGGCACGCAGCGGCGCGAACGACAGACCGCGGTCGGCACCGCCGAGCAACAGCGTGACCGGCACCTCGGCGAAGGTCTCGAGGGCCGCGATGACGGCCTCGGGGGCGGTGGCCAGGCTGTCGTCGACCCAGCGGCGGGGGTCGTCCTCACGGGCGGGCACCCGCTCGAGACGGTGCGCGAGCGGCGCGAACGTCGACACCGCCCGCAGCAGGCGAGAGCGGTCCACCCCGTCGGCGAAGCCCGCCGCCACCGCGGCGAGCGCCAGCGCGACGTTGACGTGGTTGTGGCGTCCGGCCAGCGGGATCTGCACCGCCGCGAGGGCTCCGGCCCCGCCCCAGGAGATGCCGCGCTCGTCGACGGTGATGCCGACCGCGGCGGGGTCGATCACCCGCCCGCCGCCGATGCGCGCGCGCACGAGGTCGCCGAGCTCGCCGTCCACCTCGGGGACGACGACCAGCTCGCTGCCGTGGGCGAAGAGGTTGAGCTTGTCGTGCACGTACTGCTCGTAGCTGCCGTGCCAGGGCAGGTGCTCGGGGTAGAGCGAGGTCAGGATGCCGACCCGCGGGGAGGAGGCGAGGTCGGCCGCCTGGTAGCTCGAGACCTCGGCGACGGCCACGCTGGCGGAGGAGGCGTCGTCGGCGGTGACGGGTGTGCCGCCGTTGCCCACCAGCGACGCGGCCACGCCGACCTCGCACAGGAGGTGGTGGGCCACCGACGACGCCGTGCTCTTGCCCTTCGTGCCGGTGACGCCCAGGGCTCGGGCGGCGTTGTCGGCGAGCCAGAGGTCGGTGAGCGAGGTGACGGCCACGCCGTGCTCGCGGGCGCGGACGAACTCGGGCGAGGTGTGCGGCACGCCCGGCGACTTCACCACGATGTCGGCGGCCAGCAGCGCCTCGAGCGCCGGCTCCCCGGCGAGCGCCACGTCGGCGAGGTCGTCGGGCACCGACGCGGCGCCCGTGAGCAGGATCGGGGCGTCCACCCCGCGACGCCGCAGCTCGGTGTGAGCCGCACGCCCCTCGCGCCCTGCGCCCCACACGACGACCGCCCGACCGGGGAGGTCGTCATACCGCACGCGCGACCGCCTCCAGGTCGGGAGTGAGCAGGTGCTCGTGCTCGCGGAAGGCGAACACCGCCTCGCGGTCGGCGGCCGAGGTGGCGGCCAGCCCGACGACGTCCGGTGCGGAGAGGAAGGGGTGGTCGCGCCAGCCCTCGTGCTCCAGGAGCAGACCGAGCGCCACGCGGCACTCGTCGGGCTCGCCCACGCACTCGAAGGGCTTGAGCAGGCCGTCGGCGCCGAGCAGCTCGAGGAAGCCCTCGTGCTGGGCCGGGTCGGCGAACATGTCGCGGCCGCTGAAGATCGCGAGCAGCTCCTCGCGCTCGAGGAACGGGGCGAGGCAGAGGAAGACGAAGCGGCACTTCGGGCAGTCGGCGCACCACGACGTGCGCTCGCTCTCCTGCAGCTTGAAGGCGCGGTTGCAGCTCGTGAAGACGCCGTGGTAGCTCGTGTGGCTGGCGAAGCGACGGGCGATGCGCAGCTCGGTGAGCGGGCGCAGCAGCGACACGTAAGTGGGCGCCCCGGCGGGCAGGGCCTCGCGCAGCAGGCGCTCGAACCCGATGCCCTTCGACCACTGGTGATTGATGGTCTGCCCGTGCCACTCCACGTTGCCGTAGGACGAGCTCGCCTCGTTGCTGAAGGCGACGGTGTCGTAGCCGAGGGCCAGCGCGGTGAGCACGGCCACGAGCGAGTTCACCGCGGTGACGGGCACGTGGCCGTTGGGCGCGCCCTCGGCGTTGAGCCGGAAGAGCTCGGGGTCGAGCCGGCGGCGCGCGGTGAGCAGCGGACGCTCGGCGACCTCGGCGGTGGCCTCGATGGGGCGGTAGCTGTTGACCGAGAACAGGCCGACCTCGTGCTCGGCGGCCAGCAGCGCCTCGATCGACACGATGGAGTCCTTGCCGCCGCCCACCGCGACCAGCACGCGGCGCGAGCACTGGGCAGCGGGCAGGAGGTCGGACGGGCCGCCGGGTGAGGCCGGCGCGCCTGAGGTGGCGGCCTCACCGTCGCCGGAGGGGCCGACGACCTCGGTGGCGAAGACCTCCGGCAGGTCGTTGACGTAGGCGAACTCCCCCAGCCCGTGGCGGGCGAGCTCGACGGCGAAGCGTCGCTCCACGTCCGTGACGCCGTCCGGCACCACGATGCGGCCGGGCGCGAAGGCCTTGAAGTAGCTGAGCGAGGCCGCCAGCGAGAGCAGCCGCAGCAGGGCGTCGCGGGTGGCGGCGTCCACGCCGTCGAGCGATCCGGGCAGCTCGACGACCTCGGTGAAGCGGGTCTCGCGACCCTGCGTGTCGGTGCCGACGTAGTCGAGCTCGATGCGACCGCCGTCCACTCGGGGCGCCAGGCACGCGAGCTCGCCGATCGCTTGTCGCTGCTCCGTCGCCGTCACGGCGGCGAGTCTAGGCGAGGCTCGTCGGCGTCGGATGGGCGAGCCAGACGGCTGCGGCGGTCACGACCCAGACCAGCGCGCTGACCAGCAGCACCGTGCGCGCGTGCAGGCTCCTCCTCGGCCGCTCGGGCGGACGACGCGCCGCCAGTGCCACGAACACGAGCAGGACGACGAGAGGCACCGCCGGTGCCGCCGCCAGCAGGTTGAGGAGCACGGGCCCCCAGCGCGCGTCGAGCCCGGCGTCGACGAGCGTCGCCGCCACCGCGGCCCGCGACTGCTCCCCGTCGTAACGCCCCGGGACGAGACAGGCGCCCAGCACCGCGACGAGGCCGACGAGGAGGAGGAACACCGATCGGAGCACCACCCCGAGCGCTGCGGGGCCGCGCTGCGCGCCCGGGCGCCGCCCCAGCAGCGGGATCGCGACGAGCATCGCCACCAGCGGCACGGCCGCGAGGATCGCGAAGGTGAGCAGCGGCGGCAGCGGGGCGAACAGGCCGAGCGCCCTCGCGGCGTCCACGCCGATGACGACCCGCGCGACCACGGCGAGCGCGGCGATCGCGGCCAGGGGCGCAAGGAGTCGCTTCACGCCCGTCATCCTCCCACCGGCGCCGGCTCGCGCGGGCCGGACGCACGACATCCGCCGCCCACCCCGACCCGAGGGCCGAGCGGTGGACGGCGGATGCGGGCGCCGTGCGGGGTGGTGCTGGGTGGTGCTGGGTGGTGCGGTCAGTCGTCGCCGAGCAGCTGGCGGTGGATCACCGCGCCGAGCACCGCGCCGACGATCGGGGCGAGGATGAACACCCAGACCTGGCCGAGCGCGTCACCGCCGGCGAAGAAGGCCGTGGCGAGCGAGCGGGCGGGGTTGACCGAGGTGTTGCTGACGGGGATCGAGATCAAGTGGATCAGGGTCAGGGCGAGGCCGATGGTCAGGCCGGTGACCGCTGCGGTCGCGCGCTTGGCGGTGGCGCCGAGGATGACCAGCAGGAAGAAGGCCGTGAGCACGACCTCGGTGATGATCACCGCGCCGAGCCCGTAGCCGCCGGGCGAGCGGTCGCCGAAGCCGTTGCTCGCGAAGCCGGTCTCGACCGGGTCGAAGCCGGCCGTGCCGTTGGCGATGCCGAGCAGCAGCAGGGCGCCGACGGTCGCACCGACCACCTGAGCAGCGGCATACGCGGGCACGTCCTTCCAGTCGAAGCGGCGGGCGCTCGCCAGGCCGATGGACACGGCCGGGTTGAAGTGGCCACCCGAGATGGGGCCGAAGGCGTAGGCGCCGGTGAGCACGGTGAGGCCGAACGCCGCCGCGACGCCGCCGAAGCCGACCTCGTTGCCGGCGAGCACGGCCGTGCCGCAGCCGCCGAGCACCAGCCAGAGCGTGCCGAGGAACTCGGCACCCAGACGCTGGGCGGTGGTGTAGGTGCGGGGGGCGGCGTCAGCGGCCGTGGCGTGGGCGCCGTTGCTCTTGCGGGACATCGGTGATTCCTCCTTCGCTCTGACGGGTGGATGGTGGTTCAGCGGCGGCTGTGACGGCGACCGCTGCGGTTCTCCTGGACCTTCTTCTTGGCCATGGGCAGACCGACCAGGGCCAGCAGCTTCCAGACGATCCAGCCGAGGACGGCGAACAGGTTGCGCTTGGGGTGAGCCATGCGGATCACTTCCTTCGTTCGAGCAGGGTCGCGAGAGGCCGCGAGGGCCTCCCGCACGATGGGCAGGATGCAGCGCGGCGGGGAGCAGCCGATCGGGTGACGCCTCCGGGCCCGGGCTTTCCGAGCCGCACGGGCCGGCGGCGTCCGCGATCTCCCGTCGCGGTGATGTCAGTAAGTCGCTGCCTGCCGGCGATTCGTCACGCACGACTTCTGTGACACCGGTCATGCCTCGCCGAGGCGGCCCCCGGAAAAAGCCGACGACCCGGTGACGGCCGAAGCCGCCACCGGGTCGTCGGTGGTTCAGGACGTCACTTCTTGAAGGCGTCCTTGATGTTCTCGCCGGCGTCCTTGACGGACGACGAGGCCTGGTCCTTCTTGCCCTCGGCCTTCAGCTTGTCGTCGTTGGTGGCGTCCCCCACGACCTCCTTGGCCTTGCCGATGAGGTCCTCGGCGGCGTTCTTGGCCTTGTCTGCGAGACCCATGATCATGCTCCTCTCAGCGGTGGTGGTGCCGGTCGGGCGGATGATCCGCTGTCCGGCTCTTGACGTCTGTTGGTCGCACTCCGCCCCCGATTCGTCACGCGACGTCCGCGTGTCCTGCGCCACATCCCCGCCGACAGGGCGCGTTCCGGCTGCCGAAGGGGCGCGTTCCGGCTGCCGAAGGGGCAGAGGTCGTCAGTCCAGGTGGACGACGAGATCCGCGGCGTCGCGCGTGGCTGCGACGAGACGGGCGTTGGCCTCGTCGCTGCGCAGCACCCACTCCCGGGCCGCCTCCGACGACTTGCCGAAGCGCACGTGGCGGGCGATCAACCGCTCGACCCGCTGCTCCTGGTCGACGTCGACGAACCACACCTCGTCGAGCGCACCACGCACCTCCTGCCACCCGCCGGAGTCGAGCAGCAGGTAGTTGCCCTCCGTGACGACGATGCGCGCCTCGGCGGGCGTCACCAGCGCAGCAGCGATGGGCTGCTCGAGGTCACGCTCGAAGCCCGGCACGTAGACCGCCCGCGTCGCGTCCCGCACGCGGTGCAGGGCGGCCACGTAGCCGTCGACGTCGAAGGTCTCAGGGGCGCCCTTGCGATCGCGCAGCCCGAGCACGTCGAGCTGCGCGTCGGCGAGGTGGTAGCCGTCCATCGGGAGATGCGCGACCCACCGCTCGTCGCGACCGGCCGGAGGCGATGCGGCGAGGGCGGCGACGAGGGCCTCGGCCACGGTCGACTTGCCGGCACCGGGGAGCCCGGCGACACCCAGCACCACCCGTGCGCCGGCCGCCGAGGCGATCAACCGGTGCGCCCGGGCGACCAGGTCGTCGAGCAGGGCGACGGCGACCGTCATGCGCCCGCGTGCCGCTGCAGCTGCTCGCTCATGAACGTGCGGGCGCGCGTGGCGAGGTCCATGCCGTCGTCCCAGAGGTTGCGCCAGACGGCGAGGTCGTTCGACAACGTGGGTGAGACGACGGCCGAGGAGAAGGACTCGAACGTGATCGGGCCGGCGTAGCGGATCTCGGCCAGGGCGGCGAAGAAGCTGTCGAAGTCGAGGTGGCCGCTGCCGAGGTAGCCGCGGTGGTTCTCGCCGATGTGCACGTAGCCGAGCCGCTCCCCCACCAGCCGCACCGGTCCGTCGAGGGAGTCCTCCTCGATGTTCATGTGGTAGGTGTCGAGGTGGATCGTGACGTTGTCGGCGCCGATGTCGTCGGCCAGGCGCAGCGCGTCGGCGGCGGTGTTGATCACGTTGGTCTCGTAGCGGTTGCAGATCTCGAGCCCGAGGGTCATCCCCAGGTCCGCGGCCTCGGCCGCCAGCTCCTTCAGCACCTGGACGACGTTCGCCCGCCCGCCGCTCGAGAGCGGCGCGCCGTACTTGCCGAGCGCGCTGTAGAGGGCGCCGGTGAAGTGGCGCCCGCCGAGCTCATGGGTGATGCGCAGCGAGTCGTGCAGCAGCCGGGCGCCACGCTCGACCACGGCGGCGTCGTCGCTGGAGACGTCGGCGTCGAAGGCGAGTCCGCGCGAGCAGGCGATCGCCAGGCCGGCGTCCTCGAGCTCGCGGCGGGCCGCGGCGGTGTCGAGGTTGGTGGCGTCGTGCAGCGAGAGCTCGAGCAGGTCGTAGCCGGCGGCCTTGGTCTGGGCCACCGCGGTGGCGACGTCGGCGGGCGTGGTGCCGCCGACCCAGACGAGGGCGTGCACGCCGAGGGGGTTGGTCATCGAGATGCCTTTCGAGAAGTGGTGGGGGGGCCCGGGAGAGGGGGCAGGGCGCTCAGGCCGCGATCGCGCCGGTGATGAGGCCGACGATCTCCTGGCCGGTGGTGGCGGCGGTGCGTCGTCCGGCCACGCAGCGACCGGCGCGCATCACCCACACCTGTTGGCTCAGCCGCATCACCTGGTCGAAGTTGTGGCTGATGAGGAGCACGGCATGGCCCTCGTCGCGCAGGCGCAGGATGAGCTCCTCCACCCGGGCGGTCTCCTGCACGCCGAGGGCGGCGGTGGGCTCGTCCATGATCACCAGCTGCGAGCTGAAGCCGGCGGCGCGGCAGATCGCCACTGCCTGCCGCTGACCGCCCGAGAGCCGGCGCACGCGCGAGGTCACCTCGGGCACGTTGACCGCGAGCTGCGAGACCATGTCGGCGGCCTCGCGGCGCATCCGGCGCCGGTCGAGCATCCCGAAGCGGGTGTGCTCGCGGTTGAGGAACAGGTTCTGCCACACGGTGAGGTCCTCGACGAGCGCGAGGTTCTGGTGCACGGTCTCGATGCCGGCGTCGCGCGCGGCCTCCGGGGTGGAGAAGCGCACCGGCTGGCCGCCGAGCAGGATCTCGCCGCTGTCGGGGGTGTGCACCCCCGAGAAGCACCGCACGAGGGTGGACTTGCCGGCACCGTTGTCGCCCACCAGGGCGGTGATCTCACCGGGGGCGACCGTGACGTGGACGTCGCGCAGCGCGCGGACGCTGCCGAACGACAGGGACACGTCGCGGGCCTCGAGCAGCGGGGTCGTGGCGGGGGCCGAGGATGCGGGAGCCGCGTGCAGGCCGGTCATTTCTGGAACCTCATCAAGAACGCGGCGGCCACGACGACCACACCGACGGACAGGGGCTGGTAGTACTGCGAGACGCCGAGCGTGGTGAGTCCGTTGAGCAGGACGGTGAGCAGCAGGGCACCGAAGATCGGCCCGAGGATGCTCGCCCTGCCCCCGAACAGGCTCACCCCGCCGAGGACGACGGCCGCCACCGAGTTGAGCAGGTAGGTCGTGTTGGCGGCCGGCGGCGTCGACCCGAGTCGGGTGACCACGATGATCGCCGCGACACCGGCGAGCAGGCCGGCGATCGCATAGACCGCGATCTTCACGCGAGCGGTGCTGATGCCGGTGGCGCTGGCCGCCTCGGGGTTGCCGCCGGTGGCGAGCACGTGGGTGCCGAACCGGGTGTGAAAGAGGACGACGTGGGCGATCGCCGCGATCACGATCGCGACCACCACGATCCAGCTCACCAGGGGCACGGGACCGTCGAGGGAGACGGTGAAGAAGAACTTCTCCGTGATCGTCACCGGCTGACCGTCGGAGAGGATGAGCGCGAGGCCGGAGGCGGCCGAGAGCATGCCGAGGGTCACGACGAAGTCGGTGATCTTGGCCTTGGCCACGAGCAGGCCGTTGACCACGCCGGCCAGCAGACCGGCCACGACGGCGCCGCCCATCGCCACCGCCAGCGGTTGGCCCGCCTGGTGCAGCTGCCCGAGCACGACGATGCCGAGGGTCATCACCGACGCGATCGACAGGTCGATGCCGGCGGTGGCGACCACGAAGGTCTGCGCCACCGCGAGCACGAGCAGCGCGGCGGAGGCGGCGAGCATCCCCTCGACGTTGCCGCCGCTGAGGAAGCCGGGGTCCAGCGCGGTGAAGACCACCACCAGCACGACGAGGCCGATCAGCGCGGCCCAGTCGGCCCACAGCGCCACGTCGAACAGGGGACGACGCCCGCGCGCCGCGCCGGCGTCCTTCGCCGTACCGGCGTCCTTCGCCGTGCCGGTGGCGGGCGCGGCGTCCTCACCGGTGGTGGATCGCGCCGAGGCGTCGGCACTCATGGGGCTCCTCCCGAGGGGGTCAGGCCGGTCGTCGCCGCCGATGCGGCGGGGCTGGGCGGTGGTGCTCACTTGGCGAGCTCGGCGAACGGGTCGTCGTAGCTCTCGAACGGCGCCGGCGCGGCCTGCAGGGCCTTGTCGACGTTGTCCTTGGTGACGAGCGCGATGGGGGCGGTGACGTCGGCGGGCAGCTTCTTGCCGGCGATGGCGGCGCGGCAGGCGTTCACGCCCATCTCGCCGATGGCGTAGGGGTACTGGGCGACGACGGCGGCGAGCTCGCCGCTCTGCACGCCCTTGAGGCCGTCCTCCACGCCGTCCACACTGATGATCTTGACCTTGCCGGTGCGACCGGTGTCGGACACCGCGCGCGCCACGCCGAGGGCCATGTCGTCGTTGGCCACGAAGAAGCCGGCGAGGTCGGGGTTGGCGCGCAGCAGCGTGGTGGCCTGGGTGAGGGCCTCGTCGCGCTGCCAGTTGGCGGCGACGGTCTGGATGATGTCGAGGCCGCCGGCCACTCCGTCGGTGAAGCCGTCGAGGCGGGCCTTGCTGGTGACGTCGCCGGCGACGCCGCCGATGAGCGCCACCTCGCTGCCCTTCGGCAGCAGGGTGAGCATGTGCTCGCCGGCGGTCTTGCCGGCCTCGCCGTTGTCGGTGCCGATGTAGGTGGACGGCGTGGCGTCGGCCTGCTTGGCGGCGTCGGCGTCGACGGGCGAGTCGATGTTGACGATCGGGATGTCCTTGGCGGCGAGCTGCGCCATGCCCTGGATGAGGTTGGTGCCGTCGATCGGGTTCACGATGACGCAACCGGGGTCCTTGGTGACGGCGTTGGTGAGCTTGTCGAGCTGGCCGGTGGTGTCGGCGATGTCGCTGGCGGCCTGCACGCTGACCTTCGCGCCGCCGGCCTCGGCACCGGCGTCGATGCCCTTCTCCATCTGCTGGAAGAACGGGTTGTCGAGGCCCTTGATGACGGCGGCGATCGAGGAGTCGCCGTTGCCGTCGGCTCCCGAGCTGGCGCTGTCGTTGCCGCCGCAGGCCGACAGGGTGAGGCCGGCGACCGCGAGGACGGCGGTGGCGATGACGCGGGGGCGGGGGTTGGTGCGCATGGTTCCTCCAGCGGGTGGTGTGGGATCGGTCTCATTCCACGGCCATTAACGACATCTGTCAAGCATTAATCACCGCTATTCCGTTCTCCGTCAACATTTATTACGATGCCGCCCATGACCCTCACCTCCACCACCGGCCTCCTCGGGGCGGGCCCCGGCGAGGTGCTCGGACTCTTCCGGGCCGGCGGGGCCCTCACCCGGGCGGAGGTCATGGATCGCACGGGCCTGTCGCGCTCGACGGTCAACCAGCGCATCGACCTGCTCCTCGAGGCGGGCCTCATCGTGGGCCGCGACCCCGACGTGCAGCCCGGCCGCGGGCGGGGGCGGCCCGCGGGATCCTTCGCCTTCCACGGTGAGGGCGGCGTGCTGCTGGTGTGCGACATCGGCGCCACCGCGATGCGCGCCGCGCTGTGCGACCTCACCGGCGCGGTGCGGCTCGACATCCCGCTGGCCAGCGCCGTCACCGACGGTCCGGAGGCGGTGCTCACCCGGGTCGAGGGGCTTTTCGCCGAGCTGCTCCAGCGCTCGGAGCACTCCCCCGACGACGTCGCCGGCATCGCACTGTCGGTGCCCGGCCCGGTCGACCACGAGCAGGCCACCGTCGTCAGCCCGCCGATCATGACCGGCTGGGACCGCTTCGACGTGCGCGGCTGGTTCGCGCGCACCTACGCCTGCCCGCTGCTGCTCGAGAAGGACGCCACGGCCATGGCGTGGGGCGAGTACCGCACCCACCACCCCGAGGCCGACACGATGGTGATGGTCAAGCTCGGTACCGGTGTCGGCTCAGGCATCATCGCGGGCGGTCGCATCCACCGCGGTGCCGACGGCGCGGCCGGCGACATCGGCCACACGCAGCTGGGTGTCGACAACGACGACGCTCCCCTGTGCCGCTGCGGCAACCGCGGCTGCGTCGAGGCGAGCGCCGGCGGGTGGGCGATGCTGCGCGACCTCAAGGCCGCCGGGCGCGAGGTCGAGACCGTCGACGACCTCGTCGAGCGCATCCGCGTGGCCGACCCCGAGGCCGTCGCGCTCGCGCGCGCCGCGGGCCGCACCCTGGGCATCGCGCTCTCGGAGGCCGTGAACCTGCTCAACCCCCGCGTCGTGGTCATCGGCGGACAGCTCGCCGAGGCCGAGGAGCAGATCTTCGCCGGCCTGCGCGAGATGGTCTACTCCCGCTCGCTCCCGCTCGCCACGCGCCGCCTCGAGCTGCAGCGCAGCCGCCTCGACGTCCGCGCCGGCTCGGTCGGCCTGGCCCTCCTGCTCGCCGACCACATCTTCGCCCCCCACCGCATCGACGCCCGCCTCCTCCCCTCCCCCTGACGCCGACAGGGCGCGTTCCGGTCGCCGAGAGGGCGCGTTCCGGGCGCCGAGAGGGCGCGTTGCGGTCCCCGAGAGGGCGCCCTCGTGGACGACGCCCGCCTGCCGCTCAGGCAGCCGGACATCGCCGCGGCGCGCCTCGGTTCGACGGGGCGACCTAGTGTCGAGAGCATGCGCACCCTCGTCCTCCGACTGGTCGCCCTCGTGCTCGTGGCCTCGACCGCGGCCGCCTGCGGCACCGACGGCACCGACGAAGCCGCCGGCTCCGACCCCACCGGCTCGCCCGCACCGTCGTCATCGGCTCCGAGCGCCGGTGCCACCGGCGCAACGCCCGGCTCAGTCGCCGCGAGCGCGTCGTCCTCGGGCTCGGCGGGCTCCGCGACCACGATGCAGCGCATCACCATCGACGGCTCCCCCGCTCTGCGCTGGGGCGACGGCGCGTACGGCGTGGTGCTCGCCCACGGGGCCAGCTACGACGCGATCAGCTGGCGCCGCCAGGCGCGCGCCATCGCCGCCGCCGGCAACACCGTGGTCGCTGTCGAGGACATCAGCCCCGACGCCATCGCCGCCGCCGTGCGCTTTCTGCAGGACGACGGCCACCCCCGCGTCGCGCTCGTCGGCGCCAGCGCCGGAGCCGACGCCACCCTCGCGCTGGCCCGCGCCCAGCCGGATCTTCCCGACCAGCTCATCCTGCTCTCCCCCACTGTGCCCGTCGACGGGCTGGGCAGCGAGCCGAAGCTCTTCATCGCGAGCCGCGACGAGCGGGTGGGCGGGGTGTCCCCCGAGCTGGCGAGGACAGCGCCCGGCTCGCAGAACAGGGCGATCGTCCTGCCCGGCAAGGCGCACGCGCAGGCCATCTTCCGCGGCCCCCGCGGTGCGGAGGTGCTGCAGACGATCATCGACCGGCTTGCCCGGTTCGGCTCCTAGCCGGGCCGAGGTTGGGCGCGTGCCCGAGACTGGGGGCGTGAGCGAGCGCAACGTCCTCGGCGGCGAGCTGGAGCCGTGCGGCACCGAGCCCCTGACCGGCTTCTTCCGCGACGGCTGCTGCAACACCGGCGGCGACGATCGCGTCGTCCACACCGTCTGCGCGGTCGTCAGCGAGACGTTCCTGGCCCACCAGAAGGCGATCGGCAACGACCTGTCGACCCCGCGCCCCGAGTACGGCTTCCCCGGGCTCAAGCCGGGCGACCCGTGGTGCGTGACCGCCCACAACTGGCTGCGCGCCCACCACGACGGCGCGGCGGCCCCCGTGCGGCTGGCGGCCACCAACGAGGCCGTGCTGGGCATGGTGCCGCTCGAGGTCCTCCGCGAGTACGCGGTCGACGTCCCCGAGGACCTCAGCGGGCTCGACTGAGCGCCGGGCAACCGTCCGCAGCGGGCGACAAGCGGATACCTCAGGAAACAGCGTAGAAAGACGACGGCTCCCAGTCCACGCCGAGCGCACGCGTGAGGTGATCGGCGAAGACCGCCTGGTGCAGTTCGGACACTGCCACTGCCCACGCGTACATGGCGCGACTGTCCAGCGAGCGCCACTTCCGGTCGAGCGCCGTGAGCGTCTTGTTGCTGATGACGACGTGCGTGTGCATGTGCGGGTCGCCGGTGCGGGAGTCCCAGTGGTCGTAGGCAGTCGCGATGAGGCCCGTTGTCTCGACCTGCGCGACCGCGCCGTCCGGCGTGCCATCCCATGCGGGTGGTGGCGAGCTCTCGCTCCACGAAGGCGAAGACGTCCCTGATCGCGTCGTGGTGGGCGTTGGCGATGATCGCCTGGGTGCCAGCATCGGCGACGCCCCACAGGACGCTCGCCGACTTCGGGATCGAGAAGGAGAGGTCGAAGCCGGCCACCGCCTTCTACTTGATGCTCCCGTAGACCGGGTAGGCGCGGCCGAGCTGTTCCCCGGTGAGCGGGTGTCGGCCGTGACCGATGAGCAGTTCCAGCTGCGCCTGCGTGACCTCGCTGCCTTCCTTGAGTCCGAGGTCAGCGACTCCGGAACCCATCCATCGCCCGGGCGGGGTGCCGGTCTCTGCGTAGTAGCGCGTGAGCGGGGTCGATAGGTCGCGCTCCCCATCGCCCACGACGACCGTCTTGAGCAGGTACTTGTAGCCGTGGCCGGCCGACATCCTGCGCAGCGACACCACCATCGTGCACACCTCCTTGCAGGAGGTAGGTGCTCACGTCGTGCCGGGCCTGGCATCGACGAAAGGCCCCAAGGTGTCGGATCCGTGAGGCATGCTTCCTGGTGATGTCCGACGAGCCGATCGACCCAGCAGCCCGGCAACATGCTGAAGAGGTCGCCAATCTGAAGTTGCTCATAGGCTCTGGCGGGCGTGAGTACGCCCTGCGGTCGCTCGATGAGCGTGGCGGTGAGCAGGAGCTCGTGCGCCAGCAGTACTCCGGGCGCTACCCGTTTGAGCTGCTCCAGAATGCGAACGATGCCGCTCGCGAAACGGGAACGAGTGGTCGCGCAAGGTTTGTGCTGACGGACACTGCACTCCTGGTCGCGGGCAACGGCACAGGTTTCGGCGGTCATCCGAACTGGAGGGCTCCCGCAGCAGCGACGCCACCCGCGCCGACCAGGACGCATTCGTGCGCGGCGAGATCGACGAACGGCAACTGGGCGAGCGGGTGCGGGCTCGCTATCGCCTGGTCTGATCAGAACAATCCGAGCTGATCGAGAATGCCTTGCGCCGCTGCGATGATCGCCTCCGCGTTGTCGACGGCTTCCGCAGCCTCATCCTGCGTGGCGTAGTCACCCGGGCGCTCGGGATACTCGAGCTCGTTGCGCCGACGACGGAGCGCGCCGAACTGCCGGAAGCCAGGACCGAACTGCGCACGGACGGCGCGCTCGACGGCGTAGTGCCCACCCTTCGTCGTCGGTCGCAGCCCTTGATGAGCGAGCAAGGCGGTCAGTGCCTGACGTGCGGCGTCGTAGGCCAGGACGAACGCCGAGTCAGGGTCGGTTCCAACGGCGGAACGGGCGGTCGACAAGGTGACGGTCGCCTTCTCAAGGAGCCGCTCGCCGTTGGCAGCGGAACCGGTCAGCTTCTGCAGTTCGCCCGCCGCGAGCAGCGCTTCGACGTCGGACTCGCCGCGCGTCCAGCGGGCCATCAGGAAAGCCCCTGCTCACGCGAGTCGAGGACCGTGACGTGCGCGGACTCCTTGACCTGGGCGACGAGGGCGTCCTGCGGGTCAGCCCATTGCTTCGCCGTGCGCACGACCGGGTTGACCTCGATCCCCAGACGCTCGTTCGCTCGGTCGGCCGCCTCGTAGAGGTCGGCCCGGTCGACCTTGCCCACGACGAGCACGTCGATGTCGTGGGGCGGCGGGCCGGACTGGCCCTCGTAGCGAGCAGCCCATGAGCCGAAGATCACGACCTGTTCGGCGCCTTCGATCGCGAACTCCTCGGCGATGACCGCTCGCGGCCCGAAGGTGATCTCCAGGAGCTGGGTCAGCGCCTTCGCGGCCGGGTGGTCGACGTTGGCTCGGATCAGCCGGTTGCGGCCCTGGGTGCGGCTGGCCACCACACCGGCCTCGTCGAGGCGGATCACCTCGCGGTGCAGCGTGGACAGCGGGACTCCGAGGCGCGCGGCCATCTCGGTCACGCCGTACTCCTGCTCGGGATGCAGCAGCAGCCACATCAGCAGCTCCGCCTGGTGCTGCGATCGGAACACCGGCATCAGAGCTGGACCATCGCTACGCATAACTGGAAGATATATCCCGTTTATAGGGAGTGACAAGCCTGTCTGCATCAGACTGATCCGCTCGAGCTCTCGCCCCTCTCCCACGCCTCGACGCGGCAGAGCACGCAGATCTCCTCATCGATGACGCCGGCCGCAGCAAGGCGCCAAAGATCATCCATGGTGCGCAGTTGGCCGCTCATGATCATCCCTCCTTCGTACGCGACCGTACGCACGACCACCGACACGAGCCCACCCGATTACTCATGAGCGCCGTCCGGGCCGAACGCCGCGTCGAGGAGCTTGGCGGTCAGCGGGTTCACCTGCTCGTTGCGACGGATGTAGTGCTCGACGGTCACCTTGGGGCCGGTGTGGCCGAGCAGCTCGGAGGCGAGATTGAGGCTCGCCTGCTCGTTCACCACGGTGGCGACAGTGCGTCGGAACATGTGCGGCGTGACGCCCTCGATGCCGGCGTCGCCGAGGACCTTGCGGAGCTGCCGGCGGACGTTGGCGGTGGTGAGCGGCGTGCACTCGCGGCTGCAGAACACCAAGGCGTCGAGTGAGTGGTCGCGCATGGTCGCCATCCGCCGGCGGAGCGCTACGGCAGTGAAGCTCGGCAGCGCGATGACCCGGCTCGACCGGTCGGTCTTCGGGTGCTCCTGGCGATACGTCCCCTTGCCGCGCTCGGAGATCACCGTTCCGCAGATCCGCAGCGCCGCCGGAGTCGTCGTCAGGTCCAGGTCGCGACGGCGGATCGCCAGCACCTCACCGATGCGGGCGGAGGTGCCGAGCATGACCTCAATGATCTGGCCGAGCTGCCCGTCCGGGTTCGGGCCTGACGTTCCGCGCGACAGCTCCCACGCCTTGATGACGGCACGGATCGCGTTGACCTCGGCGGCGGTCAGGGCGGTCGGCGTGCGCTTCGGCTTGTGGAGCCGCGAGACATTGTCGATCGGATTGCGCGGCAGCACCTCGTGCCTGACCGCGAGCGCGAAGGACTGCCGCAGCACGGTCCGAGCGCGCTTGGCCGACGAGTAGGAGCTGTTGCCGAGCTGCTTGAGCAAGGCATCGCAGCGGGCGACCCCCAATCTCGCGCAGGGTGAACCCCTGGAACGCCGGCAGGACCAGCCTGCGCATGTCGCGCTCGTAGCTGAACCGGGTCGCAGAGGCGATCCGGCCTTCGAGGTCGAGGTCGGCGAGCCAGTAGTCAACGAGTGCCGGGAATGGGCTGTCCGGCGTGAGTGTGGTGTCGACTGGCTGGAAGGCGTTGCGCTGCGTGAGCTTCTTCTTCAGCGCCACCTCGGCCGCAGGCCTCGACGAGGCGGTCGCCTGCACCAGCCGCGTCTGGCCGTCCCAGTCCCGGAAGCGCGTACGCGCCACGACCTTGCCCTTGCCGCGGGCAATGAACGCGATCTCGCCGTACCCGCCGATCGGGATCAGCGGCCTACTCATGGTCGGCCTCGTGATGCTCCTCGAGCCACTCCTGCCCGTCGCTTACCGCGAACCGCAGGTGCTTGCCGAGTTTGAAGGCTCGCGGCGCCCGGCCGGACTGCCGCCAGTCGTAGATGGTCTGGATCGGGACGCCGAGGTAGTCGGCGAGCTCCTCGGCCCCGATCAGGGGCTCGAGCCCCAGCTTCGTCGTACTCATGCCGAGTAGGTGGGCGACCGTTGCCGAGGAAGCCCGAAGCGACCGGAACCAACGGCGCCGACGCCCGATTGGGCGACGGTGCGCATCTGTCAATGCGATGGTTCAACGATGGGATCGCATCTCGCCCCCAAAGCGAAAGTCCAGGTCAACCATGGGCTGACCTGGACTTTCCTCGTAGCGGGGGCAGGATTTGAACCTGCGACCTCTGGGTTATGAGCCCAGCGAGCTACCGAGCTGCTCCACCCCGCGTCGGTGAACCCAACGTTACGTGACGGGGCCGGAGCGCTCCAAATCGGGGCCGTTCGCTCGGTCGGACGCCGGTGCTGCCGATCAGAGCCGCACAGTGGAGCGCCACCGCCGGAGGTGCAGCCCGCCGAGTCGAGGAGACCACCGTTGCCCACGAAGGTGCCGACCGCCCGCCGCGCCACCACGCTCGGAGCGCTGGTGACCCTGCTCGCCGCCGCGGCGTCGTCCGCCGCCTCGGCCCAGGACGCACCGCCGACGGCCGCACCGACGAGGGCGGCTGCCCTCGACCGAGCGATCGAGCGCGCCGTCGCACCCGAGGCCATCGGTCGTGGCGCCTGCACCACCCCGGTCGCCACCTCGGCCGTCCGCGGTGCCGACGTGCTGGCCGATCCCGCCTCGACCGGCCGGACGACGACCCGCTCGGCGTTCTTCGCAGCGGCCTCGCGCCGATCGGGCATCCCGGCCGGCGAGCTGCGCGCGGAGGCGGCGTCCGACCGCACGCTGTGGTTCGACACCTGCGGTGCGCCGCTCTACGTCGAGCCCGCCTCACCCACCGCGCCCGTCCGCTCCGCAGCCAGTACCGCGGTCGCGTCCCTCCCCCTCGACCAGGCCTTCCTGCTCGAGTCGAAGCCGGGCGCGCCGCGTACCCTCTACCTTGACTTCACCGGCGGCGCGGTCACCGGCACGGCCTGGAACGCGGAGTACGGCGCTCTCGACGTCGCCGCCTTCTCCACCGACGCCGACCGCGCCACTTTCAGCGACGCTGACCGGCTCCAGATCCAGCGGACGTGGCAGGTCGTCGCTGAGGACTTCGCACCCTTCGACATCAACGTCACCACGAAGGCGCCCCCTGCCGCCGCGATGCAGATGGCGACCCCGACCGACCCGAGCTTCGGGCTCACCGTCAAGATCACCGACGCCGGTCCGGTCGGCGCGAACTGCGGCTGCGGTGGCATCGCCTACGTCGACATCGTCGAACCCGGGGCCTCCTGGGGCCCTCAGGCCCTGGGCTACTACTCACCCGCCTGGGTGTTCACCGACGGCGTCGGCACCGACGGTCGCTCGATCGCCGAGGCCGCCTCCCACGAGGCCGGCCACGCCTTCGGCCTCAGCCACGACGGCATCAGCGGCGGCACCGACTACTACGAGGGTGCCGACCCGTGGGCTCCGATCATGGGCGTGGGCTACTACCAGCCCGTCACCCAGTGGTCGCGCGGCGAATACGCGGGCGCCAACAACACCGAGGACGACCTGGCGGTCATCGCCCACGACCTCGGCTACCGCGCCGACGACCACGGCGACACGACCGCGTCGGCCACCACCCTCGTCCCCCACGTCCCGGCCGCCGGCGTCATCGCCACCCGCACCGACACCGACCTGTTCCGGATCACCGCCGCCGGCACCTCCAGCATCACCGTGACGCCCTCGGCACTGCTGCCCGACCTCGACGTGAAGGCCACCCTCCTCGACTCCAGCGGAAACACCCTGGCGGTCGCCGACCCGCCGTCGATGCGCACCACCGAGGAGAGCGGGCAGGGGCTCGACGCCGAGCTGTCGCTGGACCTGCCCGAGCCCACCGACAGCCCGGGCACCTACTACCTGCGCGTGGACGGCGTGGGCAGCGGCGACCCGCTGCTGCCCGGCGGCTACTCCGACTACGCCTCGCTGGGTGCCTACACCGTGTCCTACTCCACCGCCGCCACGGTCGACCCCAGCGGCCCCGGCGGCCCCGTCGTGCCCGCGGCCGATCCACTCACCGCGATCGCTCGCGACCTGCCCGACGCGACCGTCGGCGAGGCCTTCTCGGCTCCCACCGTCGACGTCGCTGGAGGCACCGCGCCCTACGCCTTCGACGCCACCGGCCTGCCCGCCGGGCTGGGCATCGACGCCGACACCGGCGTCCTCGCCGGCACGCCCACCGCGGCCGGGAGCGGCGTCCTCACCGTCACCGTCACCGACGCGGACGCCGCCACCGCCGAGGTCGAGGTGCCCTTCGTGGTGGCGGCCGCGCCGACGCCGCCGGTCACCTTCTCCTCCCGCACCATCGCGGACGCCGAGGTCGGCGTGGGCCTCGACCAGCGCCTCACCGCCACCGGGGGCGACGGCACCTATCGGTTCTCGGCGACCGGCCTGCCGCCCGGCGTGACCCTCAGCAGCCAGGGCGCGCTGACCGGTCGGCCCACCGCCGCCGGCCGGTTCACCGCCCAGGTCACCGCCGCCAGCGGCCCCGGGGACGACGAAGCCTCCGCCACCGCGCCCGTCACCCTCGTCGTCGCCGCCCGCCTCAGCCACACCACGAGCGCCACCCTCCCGGCCCGCCGCACGCGACAGGCCTTCGCACAGACGCTGCGCATCAGCGGGGGTGTCGCCGGGTTCACCTGGCGACGCACGGGCACCCTGCCGTCGGGAGTGACCCTGGCACTGCCCGCGAGCCGCAGCACCGCGACCGCGGTGGTGCTGCGCGGCACCCCGCGCCGTGCGGGCACCTACCGGTTCACCGTCACCGTCACCGATCGCCTCGGCGTCACCGCGACGCGCACGTTCACGCTCCGGGTGCGCTGAGCGCTCACGAGCCCGACGTGCCGGCGGCGCGCGGCAGGGGCGCCGTCCACCCGCGGGTGAGGGCGAGCAGGCGCCACCCGCTGGCCACGGCGGCGCCGACGAAGACGATCACGACCTGCGCCACCCCCACCTCCAACCCGAGGACGACGACGCCCGCGCCCGCGAGCGCGGGGATCGCGTAGAGCTCGCCGTGGCGCAGGATCGTCGGGATCCGCCCCACGAGGACGTCGCGCACGACTCCCCCGCCGACGCCGGTGATGGAGCCCAGCACGGCCGCGGGCACCGGCCCCAGTCCGGCCTCGTGGGCCTTCACCGCACCCGCCACGACGAACATCCCGAGCCCGAAGGCGTCGAAGACGTTGATCACGCGCTCGAAGCGGCCGACCGCCGGGTGCCACACGAAGGTCACCACGCCGGCGGCCACGGGGGCGGCGAGGTAGCGCCAGTCGGCCAGGGCGGGCGGCGGGACGGCCCCGATGAGCACGTCACGCAGCAGACCGCCGCCGAGCCCGGTGGCGGTGGCGAGCACCAGCACGCCGACGATGTCGAGCTGGTTGCGCACCGCGAGCAGACCCCCGGAGACCCCGAAGACGAAGATCCCCAGCAGATCGAGGGTGAGCAGCAGCATGGCGCCGATCCTCGCGGATCGGCGCCATGCCTGTCGCCTCGGGCCGGGGTGTCAGCCCCTTCCCGGCCGGATCAACGGTTGTCGCGCTGGTCGGCCAGACGCACGGCCTTCTGGATCGCGGCCTGCGCCTTCTCCAGCTGCTGGGCCCAGGTCACCGTGTCGTTGGCGGCCTGCGCGGTGTCGGCCGCCTTGAACGCCGTGTCGGCCTCACGCAGCGCAGCGCTGATCTGCTGGTCCAGCGTGCCGCCCGTGGACGGGGTGTCCGGGGTGGTCGGCGTCGTCGGCGTCCCCGGGGTGGTCGGGGTCGTCGGCGTGGTGGGCGTGGAGGTGCCGCTGCCCAGGTCCACGCCGAGCGCCGTGCCCAGCGCGGTGGGCAGGGTGCGGTCGATGCCCACCGCGTCGCCGTACTTCACGATCACGAACTGCAGGATCGGGAAGCTGGCGGCACCGGCGGCACGCACGGCGTACACGGGCTGGATGTAGATCAGGCCCTTGTCGACCGGCAGGGTCAGCAGGTTGCCGAAGCGCGGCGGCGTCGCACCGCTCACGCGGTACTGCTGCAGCGCCGCCGAGACGGCGTCCTCCTGCTGCATCTGGTTGGCGACCTGGCCGGGACCCGGCGTGTTGGGGTCGCTGACCTCGAGCAATCGCAGCTTGCCGAACCGGTCGAGCTTGGTGGCGTCGGAGTTCACCTGCAGGTACGCCGACAGCGTGCTGCGACCACGCGGCTGGAAGACCGACGTCAACGACCAGTCGTCGGTGCCGTCCACGCCGGTGGAGAAGAGCCGATACGGCGGCTGGAAGGTCTGCCCGGCGTCGCTGTTGGGGTCCTCCGGGACCTCCCAGCGGTCGTTGCCCGAGTAGAAGACGCCCGGATCCGTCACGTGGTACTTCGCGAGCTGGAAGCGCTGCACCTTGAAGAGGTCCTCGGGATAGCGCAGGTGGTTCATCAGCTCCTCGGGGATGGCGCCCTTCGGCTGCACCGAGCCCGGGAACGCCTTCATCCACGTGCGAAGGATCGGATCGCTCTGGTCCCACTGGTAGAGCGTCACCGTGCCGTCGTAGGCGTCGACCGTGGCCTTGACCGCCGAGCGCATGTAGTTGATCTCGTCGGTCGGGATCGTCTGCAGGCCGGTGTTCTGCTGCAGCGAGTCGGTGGTCATCGCGTCGAAGGACTCGCGCTGGGCGTTCGGGTACCGGTCGGTCGTGGTGTAGCCGTCGAGGATCCACACGATCTTGCCGTCGACCACGGCCGGGTAGGGGTCGCCGTCGAGGGTGAGCCACGGCGCGACCTTCTGCACCCGCTCGACCGGACGACGGTCGTAGAGCACCTTGGAGTTGCCGTTGACGCGCCCCGACAGCAGGAAGTTGGGCTCGCCGAACTTGATGGCGTACATCAGCTGGTTGAACGTGCTGCCGATGTCGACGCCGCCCTTGCCGTCGTAGGTGGTGCGCTGGTCGGCCTCGGCACTGTCGGCGGTGTCGAGGTTGAGGCCGAGCTCGTTGTTCGGGGCGTCGGCGTTCGCCTTGCCGACGACCGAGTAGCTCGGGCTCTTCTCGCCGTAGTAGACGCGGGTCTCGAACTTCTCCGCCGCCGTGAGCGCGTTGCCGCCGCCGTCGCCGTCGTCGGTGCGCACGCCCTCGGCCCACACGATGCGACCGTTAACCTCGTTGGCCGAGATCCGGTTCGCGTAACCGGCGATCAGGCCCTCGCCGTGGGTGTAGACGGTGTGCAGGTTCGACCAGTTCTGGTCGGAGGCGTTGATGCCGCTCTGGTCGAGCTCGCGCACACCCAGCACCAGCGGCACCTCCTGGCCGCCGATCGTGTAGCGGTCGACGTCCAGGACCGTGGGCAGGGAGTAGTAGGCGCGCAGCGCCTGGCGCTGCTGGAAGGTCTCGCGCACCTGCTGCGGGTCGACCACCGGGGTCTTCGTCAGCTGGCCGAGCACCGTGACGCCGTCGGCCTGCGTGGTCGTGCCGGTGGGCACGCCCTGGTAGGGCTCGGTCTCGATGTCGCTGAGGCCGTAGGCGTCGCGGGTGGCCTCGATGTTGGCCGCGATGTAGCTGCGCTCCTTGTCGGCCTCGGAGGGCTTGACCTGGAAGTTCTGCACGATCGCGGGCCAGATCATGCCGAGCAGCACCGCCGAGAGCGCAAGTAGCGCGAGACCCACCGAGGGCAGCTGCCACGTACGGCGCCACACGTTGAGGAAGAACAGCAGCGCGCAGATGATCGCCACGCCGACGAGGATGTTGCGGGCCGGGAGCAGGGCGTTCTCACCGGTGAAGTTCATGCCCGTGAAGCGCGGGTGGTTGTCGGTCACCAGGTCGAAGCGGTCGAGGTAGTAGTCGACCGCCTTGGCCAGCACGAAGATGCCGAGCAGCACCGAGAACTGCACCTGCGCCGCCCCGGAGAGCCGGTCGTGGCTCTGCTGCAGGCGGATGCCGCCGAAGAGGTAGTGCACGACGGCGGTGGCGAGCAGCGCCACGATGGCCACGGCCATCATGTAGTCGACGACGAAGTTCCACCACGGCAGGCGGAAGACGAAGAACCCGATGTCCTTCTTGAAGTAGGGGTCGGTGGAGTCGAAGGACTCGGCGTTGCTCCACAGCAGGTAGGTGCGCCACTGGCCCAGCGCCGAGGTGCCGGCGAAGAGTCCGACGACGGCGGAGACCGCCACGAGCAGCCAGGTGCGGATCGGGGTGACCGCGTCGCGGTAGCGCTCCACGCTCGCGTCGCCACCGCTCATGCGGAACAGCGGGCGGTAGCGGAAGGCGAGGTACATGTTGACCGCGACGACGCCGGCCATGATCGAGCCGAACACCAGGAACAGGCCGACCTTCGTCCACAGCAGGGTGCTGAAGACCGAGGTGAAGCCGACCTCCTTGAACCACAGCCGGTCGGTGTAGATCGAGGCGAATGCGGTGAGCAGGAAGAAGCCGACGATCAGCACCACGCCGGTGATCACCAGGGCGCGGGCTCGCCGTCCGGGTCGCTCAGGAGCGGGGCGCTCGGGGTCCTCGTCGAACAGGTCACTCATGCGTTGCCACCCATCGGCTTCTCGGGTCGGTGTCGGGTCGGGCTGGGGTGCGCGAGGGCGCGGGGCTAGCGGGATCCATCGGTGCCCTCCTGGGTCGAACGTTCGTCGGGCGCGTCAGGTTCCTCAGCCAGTGTGGCCTGCAGCAGTTCGACGAGCGCCGGCACCAGGTCCGAGCCGCCCATCACCGCCTGGTCGTGGTCCTCCGCGCGCAGGCGCAGCGCGCAGTACGCGGCGCCGTGGCGGGTCACCCCGGCGACGATGCGCACCTCCTGGGCCTCGGGGTGCTCGCGCGCGAACGCGAGAGCCTCCTCGGGATCGTCCGGGACCTGGCCGTCGGCGGCCGGCGGCAGCACCAGACGCTCGACGACGGCCGCGCAGCCGACCACCACCGGCGGCCACAGGATGCCCGGCAGCACCTGCTCCAGCTGCTGACCGGCCGGCAGCTCCTCCTGCTCGACCGGGGTCAGCGAGCCCTGCTCGGAGGCGGCGTCGAGGCCCAGCTGCTCGGCGAGGTCGGGCTCGTGCTGCACGAGATCGGCGGTGTCGACCAGCGCGTAGAGGCGGGCCGGCTGGTCCCAGCCGCCCTGGGCGTGGTGCTTCTCGATCTCGAGGACGGCGGCCGCCAGCGCCGGGTCGACGTCCAGGTCCAGGCTCATGCGGA
Organism: Nocardioides sp.; assembly: GCF_964229035.1. Classification (GTDB taxonomy): domain Bacteria; phylum Actinomycetota; class Actinomycetes; order Propionibacteriales; family Nocardioidaceae; genus Nocardioides. The sequence goes on from NZ_CAXRAZ010000002.1 coordinate 54,673, forward strand.
GGTCCTCGGCTCTCGGTGGAAGGTGGTGCGCAGGTGAGGCAGGAGCGACGCGGACGCCGCGCGGACGTCGTCCACAGGGGCCGTCGGCGCCATCAGCAGGTGGGGAGGGTCGCCCCGGGGTCCTTGACCCACGTCTGCAGGGCCTCGCGGGCCTCGTGCATGGTCGTGGCCTTGACCAGCCGCAGGTCGGGATCGAGCCCCTTGACGTCGGCGCAGTTGTCCTTCGGCACGAAGAACAGCGTGGCCCCGGCCTCTTGGGCGCCGGCGATCTTCTGGGCGATGCCGCCGATCGGCCCCACGGTGCCGTCGGGCAGCAGCTCGCCGGTGCCGGCGATGGTGCGACCGCCCGTGAGCGAGCCGGGCGTGAGGGTGTCGTAGATGGCGAGGGAGAACATGAGTCCCGCGCTGGGGCCGCCGACGTTGGGGTCGACGCGCAGGTTGACGGTGAACGGGAACTCGTAGCCCTGACCCAGCTGCACACCGATGCGCGGCTTGCCGTCGACGATCGCCGGCTTGATCCGCACGGTGAGCTCGCGACGGTCGCGCTCGATGCGCAGCTCGACGAGACTCCCGTCGTCGTGGGTCTCGACCGCACTCTGGATGTCCTTGCTGGTGGCCACCGGCTTGCCGTCGACCTTCTTCACGACGTCGCGCACCAGCAGCTTGCGCGACGAGGGACCGGTCGGGTCGACGTAGGCGATCTGGATGGCCGAGGGCACCGTGATGCCGAGCTCCTGCATCGCCACGGCCTTCGCGACGTCCTGCGAGGTGGTCATCTCCACCGCGCCCTCCGCCTTCTCCTGGGTGGCGGTGGAGTCGGCGGGGTGCACGACGTCGTAGGGGACGACCGCCTTGTCGGGATCGAGCCACCGGCTCAGCGCCGCGCCGAGCGAGAGCTTCTGGTTGTAGCCGGAGGCGAGCACCGTAGTGAAGCGGATCTGGCCGTCGTCGTAGTACGCCTTGGCGCCGTCGACCTGGATCACCTCGGCCTGGTCGGCGTCCTTGCCCAGCACGTTGAAGGTGGGCCCGGGGCTGTAGGAGGCGTACGGGAGCGGCACCGCCAGGGCAAGTCCGCCGAGGATCAGCACCAGTGGTGCGGCGATGCACACGGCGACGATGCGCTGACTCATGGCCTTACCTTCTCAGACCCGGCCAACGCGGCGCAGCGTGGCCCAGCGTGGATCGGCGGTCGCCGACCAACCGCTGAGCGAAGTCTTCAGCAAGCCTTCAGCGATGCCTCAGGAAGCGCGCCGCTGCTGCACCGCGGGCGGTTCCTCGGCTCCGGGAAGCGTAGGGGCGGCGGAGGGCTCCGGAGCCGGCCGACGCACGGGTTGCGGTGCCTGCTCCCGCACGGTCTCTACCGGCTCTACTGGAAGTGCGGGAGTGGCGCTCGGCCCGGCGCCCGCGCGCATCGCAACTCCCCCGCTGCGCTCGGCAGGACGACGCGGCGCGGCGTAGCCGGGGCGCACCCGGCGCTCGCGCGCCAGGGCCTCACCGAGGCGGCGTGCGGCGTCCTCGCGGTCGACCTCGCCGCGGCCCTCGCGCCCCCACCACGCGACGCCGGCCATGGCGACGGCGGTCGTCAAGGCGGCCGGCAGCAGCCACAGCAGGATCTCCACCCGACGAGCGTAAGTCGCCGACCGTCCGGTTCGGCGCCGCCACGCCCGAGGCGTCGCGCAGGCCACCCCGGGCCCGCCTTAGGCCCGACTTAGGGGACGCCGACCCACTCGTCGGTGCCGTCGCTGAAGCGCTGGTGCTTCCAGATCGGCACCTCGGCCTTGAGGGTGTCGATGAGGTCGCGACTGGCCTCGAAGGAGGATCCGCGGTGGCCCGCGGTGGTGGCGACGACGACGGCGAGATCGCCGATCGCGAGGTCTCCGACCCGGTGCACCGCGGCCACCCCGGTGACGTCGTGGCGCGCCGCCACCGCCTCGCACACCTCGGTCAGTCGCTGCAGCGCGCTGGGGTGCGCTGAGTAGCTCAGACCGTCGACGCCCTGCCCGTGGTCGTGGTCGCGCACCCGGCCGACGAACAGCACGAGGCCGCCGGCGGTCGCGTCGTCCAGGCTGGCGAGGACGTCGGGCACCGAGAGCGGCTCCTCGGAGATGGCGACGAGGCGGACCGCGGGATCACTCATGCCTGCACCCTAGTGACCGCCCCGTCGATCAGCCGGCGACGAGTCCGCCCGGCGCTGCCCCGCGGGCGCTACGCCCTGGGCGAACTGGCCGTCGCACGGGGGCGATCGGCTCGCGACCGGTTGCTGCCGCGGCGTAGATTCGCACCATGAGCAGTGACTCCGGACGCCCTGGCGACGACGACTCCAACCCGTTCAAGGGGACGCCGTTCGAGCAGCTCTTCAACTCCCTCGGCGGCGCCTTCGGCGGCATGTTCCCCGGCGGGCCGGGCGGCCCGGGCGGTCCCGGCGGACTTCCGGGCGGGTTCCCCGGCGGGATGGCGTTCTTCCAGCAGCTGCAGTCGCTCATGCAGCCTTTCGACGGCCCCCTCAACTGGGACGCCGCCACCGACATCGCTCGCAAGCAGGTGGCCGCCGGTGCCGACCCCTCACCGGTGCAGCGCGATCGCGACCGGGTCGCGGACGCCGTCCAGCTGGCGGATCACTGGCTCGACACCGCTACCGACTTCGCCTCTGGCGTCAGCACCAGCGCCGTCTGGAGCCGCGCCGACTGGATCGTGGAGACCCTGCCGGTGTGGAAGGTGCTCGTGGAGCCCGTGGCCGCACGTTCGGTCGCGAGCCTCTCCAGCGGCCTGCCCGAGGAGATGCGTGCCGCCGCCGGCCCGCTGGTCGGCATCATCGGCCAGGCCGTCGGCGGCATGCTCGCGATGCAGGTCGGCCAGGGCCTCGGCGGGCTGGCCGGCGAGGTGCTCACCGCCTCCGACGTGGGCCTCCCCCTCGGTGCCCCGGGCAAGGCGGCGCTGGTCATGAGCAACGTGCGCTCGTTCGCCGAGGGCCTCGGCGTCGGCGAGGACGACGTCGTCCTCTACCTGGCGCTGCGCGAGGCCGCTCACCAGCGACTCTTCGCGCACGCACCCTGGCTGCGCGAGCACCTGATCGGCGCGGTCACCGATTACGCGCGCGGCCTCGAGATCAACGCCCAGCAGATCCAGGACCGGGTGCAGGAGCAGCTGCGCGGCATCGACCCCACCAATCTCGAGTCCGTGCAGGGGCTCATCGAGAACGGCCTGTTCGACCCGCCCAAGTCCGCCGCCCAGACCGCGGCGCTGAGCCGCCTCGAGATCGCACTCGCCCTCGTGGAGGGCTGGGTCGACGAGGTCGTCGGCCAAGCGACCGCCGGCCGCATGCCCACCGCTGACAAGCTGCGCGAGGCGGTCCGCCGTCGCCGGGCGGCTGGCGGCCCGGCCGAGCAGACCTTCGCTGCCCTCGTCGGCCTCGAGATGCGCCCGCGCCGCCTGCGCGACGCCTCCACCCTGTGGGGCGCGCTGCGCGCCCGCTCCGGCCCCGAGGCGCGCGACGGTGTGTGGACCCACCCGGACCTCTTGCCCACCGAGGCCGACCTCGACGACCCGCTGAGCTTCCGCGCCGACGCCACCGCGCCCGCGGCGCTGAGCGAGGACGAGTTCGACGCCGAGCTGCGGGCGCTGCTCGACGGCCCGGGCGAGTCCGGCGAGTCCGGCGAGTCGGGCGAGCCCGGCGAGTCCGGCGAGTCCGGCGAGTCCGGCGAGAAGTGAGCCTGCACGACGACGCCCTCGCCACCTTGAGCTCCTGGACGGCGCCGGACGCCGACCAGGAGACGCTGCGCCGCCGCATGGTCGCCCACCTGGAGACCACCCCCGACGGCATGTGGCGTTCGTCGTACCCCGACCACCTCACCGCCGGCACCCTCGTCGTGGACGACGCCGGCGAGCGCGTCCTGCTCAACCTGCATCGCAAGGCGCAGCGCTGGTTCGCCTTCGGCGGCCACGCCGAGCAGCAGGACGCCACCCTCGCTGGCGTGGCGCTGCGCGAGGCGCTCGAGGAGAGCGGCATCGCGGCCTCCGACCTGCACTTCCACGACCGGCCGCTGCAGCTCGACGTCCACCTGGTGCCGTTCTGCGACCCCCGCGGCGGGGTGAGCCACCTCGACGTCCGCTACGGGGCCCGCGCGGCCCGCGGTGCGCAGGAGGTGGTCAGCGAGGAGTCGCTCGACGTGCGCTGGTGGCCGATCGACGCGCTGCCGGAGCTGGAGCCGAGCATGGTCGTGCTCGTCCATCGCGTGCGCGACCTGCTCTGCTGAACCCGCCGTCGTCCGCGTCCGATGCTGGAACTACTCGTACGAATCTCGCGCTTGTCGGCTGAAGTTTCATACGAGGAGCACGAGATTCGCCGGTGCACCGGTGAATCTCAACCCGCCGGCGCCCCGCCCTCCGCGGCGTCGTGGGAGCCGACGACCCGCTCGGACGGCGGCCGCTCGATGCGGGCGGCGTCGGACCAGCCGGCGAGGTAGCCCTTGGCCTTCTCGGCCGCGGGATAGTGCGAGACCCAGCCCCAGAACCGCTCGTCGTGCTGGGGCTCGATGAGGTGGGCGAGCTCGTGGATGATCACGTAGTCGATCACCCACTCGGGCATGCGCTGCAGTCGCTCGGAGAGCCGGATGGTGCGATCACGCGGCGTGCACGATCCCCATCGCGACCGCTGGTTGCCGACCCAGCGCACCGACTCGGGCTTCGCGATGCCACCGAGGTAGGCGTCGCTCAGAGCGAGCGCGCGGGCCATCAGCTCGTCGTCGCCCCACTTTCGGGGCTCGGCGGCGCGCAGCTCGGCCCGCTCGACGCGGGCCACCATCCGACGCACCCAGGCCCGCTCCTCGGTGGGCGAGAGCGAGTCGGGCACGAGGACGACGATCGTGTCGCCCTCGCGGTAGGCGTCGATCGTGCGTCGTCGCCGACGCGATCGCCGCACCTCGACCCGCGCTCCCATGGCCCGACCCTAGAACTCCTCCACCCGCCACGGTGGGATGTCGGTCACACCGCGTGCGGGCGTGGCAGCGCTGCTCACGGCCGCGCCCAGTCGAGGAGGCGCTCGAGGGGCCAGGTGTTGACGATGCGGTCGGCCTCGATGCCCACCTCCTCGGCGCGCGCGCAGCCGAGCACCGGGAAGTCGAGCTGACCGGGTGCGTGGGCGTCGCTGTCGATGGAGAAGAGGCAGCCGATGTCGCGGGCGAGCTCCAGCAGGCGGGTGGGCGGGTCCCGGCGCTCGGGTCGGGAGTTGATCTCCACTGCCACGCCCTCCTCCGCGCAGGCCTCGAACACCGCCCGCGCGTCGAAGCGGGACTGCGCGCGCGTGCCGCGGCTGCCGGTGACCAGCCGGCCGGTGCAGTGGCCGAGCACGTTCGTCCACGGCTGGCGCACGGCGGCGATCATCCGGCGGGTCATCGCCTCCGGCTCCATCGCCAGCTTGGAGTGCACGCTGGCCACGCGCAGGTCCAGGCGTCCGAGCATCTCGTCGGTCTGGTCGAGCGAGCCGTCGTCGAGGATGTCGACCTCGATGCCGCGCAGCATTCGGAAACCGGTGGGGGCGAGGTGGTCGTTCACGGCGTCGAGGACGTCGAGCTGGCGGGCGAGCCGCTCCGCCGAGAGTCCCCGCGCGACCTTCAGCCGGGGCGAGTGGTCGGTGAGCACGAGGTAGTCGTGGCCCAGCTCGAGGGCGGTCATCGCCATCTCCTCGATCGGCGAACCGCCGTCGGACCAGTCCGAGTGGGAGTGCAGGTCGCCCCGCAGCCGCGCACGCAGCGCCTCCCCCGCACCATCGGCGGTGAGCGGCCCGCCGTGGGTCTCCTCGGTCTCGCGCAGCTTGTCGGGGGTGCGCCCCTCGACCGCCTGGGTGATCACGCGGGCGGTGCTGGCACCGATCCCCGCGACCTCCGTCAGGGTCCCGGACGACGCCCGCTCACCGGCCTCGTCCTCCCCGAGCGCCAGCAGCGCACCGGCCGCGGCGCGGTACGCCTTGACCCGGTAGGAGTCGGCGCGGCCGCGCTCGAGCAGGAACGCGATACGCCTCAGAGCGGCCACCGCGGGACCGATGACACTGGCGGCCGGTGGGTCGATCGATGGGTCGCCCGAGGCACCGGCCGGTGACGCGGTGCCGGCGTCCGCCCGCTCGGGGGGCACGCCGCCGTCCTCGCCGCTCACCCGGCGCCCCCTGCTCCTACCCGGCGGCGCGCTGTGACCGGGACCACCCGGCGTCGTGGACGCCGGGTTTCTTTCTTCCACAGGCAGTGGATGAACCTGTGGGAAGTGTTCGCGCAGGTCATGGGCACACTGGGGACCGTACCGGTGGGTCGCGCACCGCCGGCGCTCCACACGACGCTCACGGAAGTTCCTCGCTCATCCACTGTTTCCGGACCCTTTCCACCATCGCGTCCACAATCTCATCCACAGGGGTGGGCGCGTCGGATTGACCGCGCCCCGCACGGCTCCCTAGCGTCGTCCCCGATGAGGCCCTCGGGTCGCACCGCGTTGGCAAGGGGAAGGCGAACGCGGCGGCGGACCCGGGGGCCTCGTCGGTCTCCGGGCGCGATCTCCGGCCGCCCCCGGGGATTCCAGCGGATCCGAGCGGATGTCAGCGGCCCTCGAAACGCGGGCTCCGCTTCTCCTGGGCGGCCAGGATCCCCTCACGCAGGTCGTCGGTGGCCAGCGTCACGGGCTGCGCGAGGCCCTCCCAGTCGAGGGCGACGTCGAGGGAGGCGTGCGGTCGCTGCAGGGCCCGTTTCGTCAGCCGGGTGGCGATGGGCGCGGCCTGTGCGATCCCGCTCGCCGCCTCGATCGCGACCTCGCGCAGCGCGGCGCCGTCGACCACCCGCGAGACGAGGCCGAGTGCGAGGGCCTCGTCGGCGTCCACGAGCCGGCCGGTGAGGAACAGGTCGCGGTCCGCGGCGGCACCGACCACGTCCGGGAGCAGGTAGGTGCCCGCCATGCCCGGGTGCAGGCCCAGGCGCGTGAACGGCACCCCCATGCGGGCGCCGCGGGCGGCGAAGCGCAGGTCGCAGGCCAGGGCCAGGCACAGGCCGGCGCCGATCGCCGCGCCGTTGATCGCCGCGATCGTCGGCACCTCCAGACGGCGCACCGACAGCCAGGCCCGGTAGAACGGCAGCATCCGCGTGCGCAGCGCGTCGACGGTGGCGTCCGGCTCGGAGGCCAGCCACGAGAGGTTGCCGCCCGAGCAGAAGCCCTGCCCCTCGCCGGTCACCACTACCGCGCGCACCGACGGATCCGCAGCGAGGTGGTCGACGGCGCGCACCCACGAGGCGGTCATCTCGTCGCTCATGGCGTTGCGCAGCTCGGGCAGGTCGAGCACGAGCAGCGCCACCCCGTCGGCGGGCCGCTCGAGGCGCAAGTGGGTCAGCTCGGGGGGCGCTGCAGGGCGCTCCGGCGCCTCGTGCGCGGAGGTCGGTTCGGGCCTCGGATCAGACATGCGGGGCACGCTACTGCGACTCCCGGGCGGCGTGCCGTAGGGTCAGGGAGGTTCGGAGCAGACTCCGAGCCCCGGCGGGCTTCCCCCACGTGCCCCGTCGACGACCGATGAGAAGCAAGAAGCAAGGAGGCCGTCAATGGCGGAGACCTGGAGCGGCGAGTTCTACTGCGTGAAGTGCAAGGAGAAGCGCCAGGCCGAGGGCGAGGTCAAGGTCAACGAGAAGGGCACGCGCATGGCCAAGGCCGTGTGCCCCGTCTGCAGCACCAACCTCAACCGCATCCTCGGCAAGGCCTGAGCCTCGCGGGATCCCTCGCGGGTGCGCCCGGCGTCGTCCGGGCCGACGCCCACGAGACCCTGACTCCGACCCCTCGGCCCCTGCGGGCCGGGGGGTCGCGTCGGTTCCGACGCCCACCTCGACGGTTGTGGAGGAGCGATCCGGCCCCCCTCGATCGATGCCAGGCTGGCGGTTGTGAGCTCCCCCCACCGCCTCCCCGGTCCGGTCCGGTGGCGACTTCGCCCCGGCCTCGCCGTGCTGCGGCGCGGCGCCGGAGTGCTGCAGGTCGGTCTCGACGATCCGTGCCTGCGCGTGGAGGAGGCCGACGGTGTCGGCGAGCTGCTGGCCGCCCTCGACTCCGCCCCCGGGCTGCTGCTCGAGAGCCCCGATCCGGCCGATCCCACCGCTCCTGCGTGGACGACGCACCAGCGCGCCGCGCTGCGGCGCCTCGACGAGGCAGGTCTCCTGATCCCCTTCCCCGGCGCACAAGCCGACGATCTCGACCGCGCCCTGCTCGCGCGCAGCGGCCCGGACGCCGAACGTCGCCGCCGCGCCCGCGCTGCGCTGCGGGTGGTCGTGCGCGGCGAGCCGCGGCTCGTCGAGGCGGTCCATCCGCTGCTGCTCGCCGCGGGCCTGCGACCCGAGATGCCGGCCCCCGACCCGGATGCCGCCCACGATCCCGCCGCGGTCCACCTCCTCCTCACCGGCGGGGTCGTCGACCGGGAGCGCGTCGACCCGCTCGTCCGTGCCGGGGCCGCGCACCTTGTGGTCAGCGGAGACGCGACGCGGATGCGGGTCGGCCCGCTCGTGCTGCCGGGCGACACGGCCTGCGTGCGGTGCGTCGACGCCCACGAGGCCCTCCCCGACCCCCGGCGCCCGCTCCTGCTGGTGCAGGCGGCCCGCGCGGCCGAGCGTCGTCCACCACCGCATGACGAGGTGCTCGACCACCTGGCCCTCGCCTGGGCCGTGCGGGACCTCGGCACCCTGGCGGAGGGAGCCGAGCCGACGACCTGGTCGGCCACGGTCGACCTCCCCGCCGACGGCCCGCCCGTCACCACCGCCTGGGGCCGTCACCCCGAGTGCGGGTGCAGCTGGGACGCCCTCTTCGGCCGCGGCGCCTGAAGCCCGCAGCCGGAGCCTCACCACCACTCGGAGTCGAGCTTGGCCTCCATCGAGCGCAGGTGCGTGCGCGAGCACAGCGCGCAGAAGTGACGCAGGCGCCCGCGTTCGAGCGCCGTCGTCCAGTCGAGCGGTGCCGGCGAGTCGACTTGGGCACCGCAGCGACCGCAGGTGACAAGCCGGGAGTCGGTCGCGGTGTCGGGGCGCTCGTCGTGCCTGGGCCGACTCTACGACCCCGATGCCACGAACACAGGGGCGGGAACGCGGGTGTGGAGGGAGG
>NZ_CAXRAZ010000003.1:0-103270 GCF_964229035.1 Nocardioides sp.
TGCCCCAGGACACCCACGGCCTGCTCGACCTCGACGCCGTGCTCGGCCTGGCGCGCCCGGACACCCTCGTGTACTGCTGCGGCCCCGAGCCGCTGCTGCAGGCCGTGGAGGAGCGGAGGGCCCCCTGGGTGAAACCCGGGAGCCCCTGCCAATGTCGCTAGTTGCAACGGGAGACCCCGGCCACCCAGCCCCCGGTCAGGCGGGGGTGAGGCGGACCGGGAAGGACTTGATGCCGTTGACGAAGTTGCTGCGGATGCGGCGCACGTCGCCGGCGAGCTCGATGTCGGCCAGGCGCGGGAGGAGCTCCTCGAACATCAGCCGGATCTCCATGCGGGCCAGGTTGTTGCCCAGGCACAGGTGGGGACTGCCCTTGCCGAAGGTCATGTGGTCGACGTTGGTGCGGGTGACGTCAATGGCGTAGGGGTCGGCGAACACCTCCTCGTCGCGGTTGCCGGAGGCGAACCACATCACGACCTTGTCGCCCTCGCGGATCTGCTTGCCGCCCAGCTCGACGTCGCGGGTGGCGGTGCGACGGAAGTGGTAGACCGGGGAGGCCCAGCGCAGCAGCTCCTCCACGGCGGTCACGAGCAGGCCCGGGTCGGCCTGGAGCGCGCGCAGCTGGTCGGGCTGCTCGATCAGGCCGAGCATGGAGTTGCTGATGGCGTGGCGGGTGGTCTCGTTGCCGGCGATCACCAGCAGCGAGAAGTAGTTGTTGAAGTCCTGCTGGCTCAGCGGGACGCCGTCCTCGGGCATCCGGTTGGCCAGGATCGAGACGAGGTCGGTGCCGTCGCCGCCCACGCGAGCACGGCGCAGGTCGTTGCCGTAGTCCCACACCTCCTGCACGGTGGGCGAACGGAAGGGCAGGTGACGGTACTGGTCGGACTCGGCGAGGTCGGCGCGCACCTTGGCGTAGTCGGGGTCGGTGTTGGCCACCATCTCGTTGCCCCACGCGATGAGCTGCGGGGTGTCCTCCACGGGCACGTCGAGGAGCCGGGCGAGCACCTGGATCGGGAAGTCGGCGCTGATCATCTTCACGAAGTCGATCTCGCCACCGTTCTCGGCCGCGGCGGCGAAGGCGCGGTCGACGGTCTCCTTCGTGAGGCGGCGCAGGAAGCCCTCGTAGTTCTTCATCAGGTTGCGCGGGGTGAACTCGCGGTGGATGAGCCGGCGCAGCGCCTGGTGGCGTTCGCCGTCGGTCTCCAGCAGGGAGCGGCGCAGGTCGCGCAGGTCGTCGTCGACCTCCTCGAGGTTGACGAACGCCTCGGAGGTGAAGGTCTCGGAGTCGCGGTCGACGGTCCAGATGTCGTGGTACCGCGTGACCGCCCAGAAGCCGCTGTTGCCGTCCTCGGCGTTCCAGTGCACGGGGTCCTCGGCGCGCAGGGTATCGAACTGGGCGTAGCCGCGCAGGTCGGCGAAGCCGTCGATGTCGGCGAGGTCGACCTCGGACAGCGGCACGGGCTCGGGTCGGGGCATGGCGGTACTCCTGCGGTGTGGGTCGATGAGCGGGGGTCTGAGCGGGGTCTGTCGGGCGCGGCGGGCCGGCTCAGAGGTGGTAGGTGTACTCCTGGAACTCCCAGTCGGTGATCCAGGTGTGGAACCGCTCCACCTCGTCGCGCTTGTAGGCGAGGAACGCGTTCACGAAGGGGGCGCCGAGCAGGCCGGCGATCTCGGTGTCGCCCTCGAGCGCGTCGAGCGCCTCGGTGAGGCTCTGCGGCAGCTTCGGCGACACGCTGGCGTCGTAGCCGTAGCCCACCAGCGCCGCGGGCGGCTCGATGCGGTTCTTGATGCCGAGGATGGCGCCGGCGAGCATCGCGGCGATGGCGAGGTAGGAGTTGGCGCTGGCGTCGCCGAGCCTCAGCTCCAGGCGCGAGGCCGCTCCGCGCTCGGGCGGGATCCGCACCATCGCGGAGCGGTTGTCCAGGCCCCAGTCGATGAGCCAGGGGGCCAGGGTGTCGGGGCCGAAGCGCTTGTAGGAGTTCACCGTCGGGTTGGACACCGCGGCGATGGCGGGGGCGTGGGCGAGGATGCCGCCGATGGCCCAGCGGGCGAGGTCGGACAGACCGTCGGCCGAGGACGGGTCGTCGAACGCGGGGGCGCCGGCGTCGTCGAGCACCGAGAAGTGCAGGTGGTAGCCCGAGCCGCCCTCGTCGTTGAACGGCTTGGGCATGAAGGTGGCGAGCAGGCCGCGACGGCGAGCGAGCTCCTTGATGGCGGCCTTGAAGCGGTGGGCGCGGTCGCCGGCGTCGAGGGCGTCGCCGTGCCAGAGGTTGATCTCGAACTGGCCGGAGGAGAACTCGTGGTTGGCGGCCACCACCTCGATGCCGTACTGGCCGAGCTGGCGCAGGGCGTCCAGCAGCACGTTCTCGGGGTCGCCCTTGAGGCCGGAGGTGTAGACGTTGCCGGTGCCCTCGCCGTAGCGGCGCCAGCCGCTGGCCGACCCGGCGTGCTCCTCGAGCAGGTAGAACTCGATCTCCGGCCCGACGATCGGGCGCAGGCCGAGGGCCTCGAACTCCGCGCACACCCCGCGCAGCACCTGGCGCGGGCTCTCGGCGCACGGGGTGCCGTCGGGGTTGAAGACGTCGGCGATGACGTGCGCGACGCCGGGCTCCCACGGCACGGGGGCGAGCGTGGCGAGGTCGGGGAAGGCGATGACGTCGGGCAGGCCGGCGGAGATCCCGCCCTCGAAGTCGACGACGCCGCCGCGGGGGGTGGTCCCGAACACCGAGCGGCAGAAGGCGACGCCGCCGCCGACGGTGCGCCCGAAGCGGTTGACCAGCACGTCCCGGCCGCGCTCGACGCCGATGAGGTCGGCGTAGCCCAACCGGACGACGTCGATGCCGTCCTGGGTGAGCCGGTCCTGGGCGGGCTGGAGGCCGGAGGTGTCGAAGTGGGCCATCGCGCACTCCCCTTCACGAAGCGTCTCGGGATGTCGTTTGGATCCGAACAATATGCCGGGGAGCAGGTGAGCACAAGACTTCCGTGTGACCTGGGCAACGTCTATCGTATGGATCCAAACGATTTGTTCCTCCAGGAGTGACATGTCCCAGCTCAGCGGCTTCCTCTACCCCCGCACCGCCACCGGGCGGTCCTCGCTCATCCCGGACCCGCCCTGGTTCTACTCCGGCGACCTGCTCACCGTGGAGTACCGCACCGACCCCGCCAACGTCGCCGCGCTGCTGCCCGCCCCGCTCGAGCTCGCGCCCGAGGACCCCGGCGCCGTCGCCTTCATCTGGGCCGACTGGCAATCCTGCTCCACCAGCCGCGAGGAGCTGCTCGACCCGGTGCGCTCGCAGTACAAGGAGGCCTTCGTCGTCGTGCGGTGCGCCTACGAGGGCGTCACGTACTCGCGCTGCGTCTACATCTGGGTGGACAAGGACTTCGCGATCGCCCGCGGCCTGCACCAGGGCTACCCCAAGAAGCTCGGCTCGATGTGGCAGACCCGCCCCCACCCCTTCGCCCACGGCGCCCCGCAGATCGGCCCCGGCGGCATGTTCGGCGCCACCCTCGCCGTCGGCGACCGCCGGCTCGCCGAGGCGGTGCTGACCCTGCGCGAGGAGTCGCCCACCAACGGCTTCGTCAACGGGCACCCGATGGCCCACCACCGCGTGCTGCCGAACATCGGCGGCCCCGGCGACGCCTTCGCCGAGCTCATCTCCTCCGGCGCCAGCAGCTTCCAGGGCGGCCAGGCCTGGTCCGGCGACGCCGAGCTGCGGCTCTTCGACTCCCCCACCGAGGAGGTGGCGTCGCTGGAGATCGAGGAGATGATCGGCGGCTACTACCGCCAGGTCGGCGTGGAGTGGAACGGCGGCACCAGCCTCGCCGTCCTCCCCGAGGCCCGCTGACCCGTCCCTCCCGACCCGCGGGTCCCCGCCGTCTCCCGTTGCAACTAGCGACATGTGCACACCGGACCGCGGCACCCACCGCGGGCCCTGCTCATTTCGCTAGTTGCAACGCTCCCCCGGCGACCACGGAACCGGCGGGGGAGGTGGGGCCTCTACGCTGCGACCATGCCCGACCGCCACACGCTCGCCGAGACCGAGGCCGCCACGCGGGAGCGGGTGCAGCACCTGCCGCTGGACTACGCCGCCTCGCACGGCCTGCTGAGCCTGTACCGGGCGGCCAACGCGGTGCGGGCGCGGCTGACCAACCAGGTGCTCGGCCCGCACGACCTCACCTGGACCGGGTTCCTGGTGCTGTGGACGCTGTGGATCTGGAACTCCATGGAGACCCGTGACGTCGCGGAGTCGGTGGGCATCAGCAAGGGCACGCTCACCGGGGTGGCCAAGACGCTGCAGAGCCGCGGGCTGATCGAGCGCATCCCGAGCACCGTCGACCGGCGGCTGGTGAGCCTGGAGCTCAGCGCCGAGGGCGTGGCGCTGATGGAGCGGATCTACCCCGAGTTCAACGCCGCGGAGTCGCAGGTGGTCAGCCAGCTCTCCCCCGAGCAGCTGGCCACGATGACCGAGGCGCTGCGCGCGCTGGTGGTGGCCTCCGAGGAGGCCTGAGCGGCCCTACCCGCGGGCGGCGTCCACCAGCGCGCGGAACAGCGCGAGCTGGGCGGGGTCGGTGTCCCAGGTGTCCTCGGGGTGCCACTGCACGCCGAGGAACCAGCCCGGGTGGCCGGGCAGGTCCACGGCCTCGACGACGTCGTCCTCGGCGCGGGCGACGACGCGCAGGCCGGCGCCGAGGTCGGCCAGGCACTGGTGGTGGTAGCAGGACACCGCCACCCGCTCCCCCACGACCGCGGCGAGCGCGCTGCCCGCCGTCACGGTCACGTCGTGGCGCCGATGCCGGTGGTGGCGGCCGGCATCAGGGCCGTCGCCGAGCTCGGTGTCCATGTCCTGCACGACCCGGCCGCCCCGGTGGGCGTTCACCACCTGCAGGCCGCGGCAGACCGCGAGCAGCGGCAGGCCGCGCTCCAGCGCGACGGCCGCGACGGCGAGGTCGAAGGCGTCCTGCTCCTCGTCGACGTCGTACAGCGTGGGGTGGGGCTGCTGGCCGGTCCAGCGGGCGGCGAGGTCGCCGCCTCCGGGCAGCAGCACGCCGTCGGCGAGCGCCAGCCGGGCCGCGACGTCGTCGGGGTCGGCCACCCCGCCGGGGGCGTGCGGGTGGATCACCAGCGGCTCACCGCCGGCGGCGAAGACCGCCGTCACGAGGGTGCGGGAGGTGACCTCGGCGCCGTAGCGCAGGGCCGACGCGCTGGCCGAGAACCGCGCCGGGATCACGATCCGGGGCCGGTCCAGGGCCGGGCGGGCCTCACCCATAGTGGATCCAGGTGGTCTTGAGGTCGGTGTACTGCTCCAGCGCGTGGCGCGACTTGTCGCGGCCGAACCCCGAGAGCCTGACGCCGCCGAAGGGCACCGACAGGTCACCCTCCTCGTAGCAGTTCACCCACACCGTGCCCGCGCGCAGCCGGCTCGCCACGCGGTGGGCGGTGCCGAGGTCGGCGGTCCAGACCGCGGCGGCCAGTCCGTAGGGCGTGTCGCCGGCCACCCGCACGGCCTCGTCCTCGTCGGCCACCTCGAGCACCGAGAGCACGGGGGCGAACAGCTCCTCGCGCACGAGCACGTTGTCGGGCGCGAGGTCGGTGACCACCGTCGGCTCCAGGTACGGGCCGCCGCTCCCGGGCCGGGCGCGGGACCCGCCGGTGAGCACGCGCGCACCGGCGGCGACGCCGTCCTGCAGCTGCCCGAGCACCCGCTCCAGCGCCGGCTCGTCGATCAGCGGGCCCATCGTGGTGGCGGGGTCGAGCGGGTCGCCGGGCTGCCACGAGCGCGAGGTCTCCACGATCCGCGCCACCACCTGCGCGGCGACGTCGCGGTGCACCACCAGCCGCGATCCGGCGGTGCACATCTCCCCGGAGTTGAAGAAGATCGCCCAGGCGGCGGAGTCGGCGGCGGCGTCGAGGTCGGGGGCGTCGGGCAGGATCACGTGCGGGCTCTTGCCGCCGAGCTCGAGGTAGACCCGCTTGAGGTTGGACTCCGCGGAGTAGCGCAGGAAGTGCCGGCCCACCGCGGTGGAGCCGGTGAAGGTGAGGACGTCGACGTCGTCGTGCAGGCCCAGGGCGCGGCCCACCACGTGGCCGTCGCCGGAGAACACGTTGAGCACGCCGTCGGGCAGGCCGGCCTCGCGGCCGATCTCGGCCACCCGCAACATCGACAGCGGCGAGGACTCCGAGGTCTTGAGCACCACGGTGCAGCCGGCCGCGAGCGCGGGCGCGAACTTCCAGCCCGCCAGGGTGAGCGGGAAGTTCCACGGCACGACGGCAGCCACCACGCCGGCCGGCTCGCGGGTGACCAGCGAGAGGTCGCCCGCGGTGGTGGGCGTGATCTCGCCGTGCTCCTTGTCGGCCAGCTCGCCGTAGTAGCGCAGGGTGCGGACCAGCGCCCGCAGCTCGATCTCGTAGGCGGTGCGGACCGGCTTGCCCATCTCGAGGCTGATCAGCAGGGCGAGCTCGGCCCGGTGCGCCTCGACGCCGGCGGCGAAGGCCTGCAGCACCTCCCCGCGCTCGCGCGGGTGCAGCCGCGGCCACGGGCCGTGGTCGAACGCGCGCCGGGCGGCAGCCACCGCGGCGTCGGCGTCGGCCTCGGTGGCCCAGGCGAGCTCGCCCAGGGCGCTGCCGTCGCGCGGGGTGCGGATCGTGCGCACGCCGCCCGCCTCGCGGAACCCGCCGTCGACGAAGATCCCCGGCGGCAGCGTCAGCGCAGCGGCACGCGCCGCCCAGTCGACGGCGAGGACGGGGTCGGTGCTGGTGCTCATCGAGGCTCCTCGGGCGCGGCGGGTCGGGCGGGAGTCAGTGCAGCGGCGGGGCGGGCTTGCGGATGCCGCGGAACTCCCAGTCGCCACCCTGGGCCGTGGAGAGCACCTCCTCGGTCTCCGTGGGCTGGGCGCCGACGTCGGCGCGGATCGGCGTCGGGCCGCTGACGATGTGGTTGCGCAGCGTGCCGAGGCCCTCGACCTCGACCTCGACGACGTCGCCGGGGTAGACGGTGCGCGAGATGGCGGGGGTGCCCGAGAGCAGCAGGTCGCCGGGCTGGAGGGTGATGGTGCGGGCGATGTCGGCCACGAGGTAGTGCATGTCCCACTCCATCTCGTCGGTGGTGCCGTCCTGGCGCACCTCGCCGTTCACGAGCGTGCGGATGCGCTTGCCGCGGAAGTCCCAGCCCTCCACGACGCCGGGGCCCACCGGGCACAGCGTGTCGGCGCCCTTGACGCGCAGCATCGAGCCGGAGTCGGTGTCGCGGAAGTCGTGCAGGCCGTAGTCGTTGGCCACGGTGTAGCCGCGGATGTAGTCGCCGGCCTCTGCGGGGGAGATGTTGCGGGCGGTGCGACCGATGACGATCGCGATCTCGCCCTCGTAGTTGAGCCACTTGCAGCCCTCGGGGCGCACGACGGCGGCGTCGTGGCTGTTCAGCGCCGAGACGGGCTTGTGGAAGTAGGTGGGGGCCGGCGGCAGCGCCGTCATCATCTCCTCCACCCGGGAGCGGTAGTTGAGGTGGACGCACACGATCTTGCTGGGCGTCACCGGCGGCAGGTGCACGGCGTCGGCGACGGCGACCTCGCGGCCGTCGCCGGCCACCAGGGTCTCGCCGCGGCGGACGACGTCGACGGGCGTGCCGTCGAGCAGGATGCGGCGGGTCTCGCGCAGGGTCATCTCGGTTCTTCCTCGGGTGGCGGGGGCTGGCGGGGGGTGACGGGGGGTGACTGGGGGAGCCTCAGCTGGTCTGGCGCACGAACTCGGGGTCGCGCGGGGTGCGGGCGGGGGCGGGGAAGCCGTCCTCGGGCCGGTCGAACCACAGGTGCACCTGGCCGGTGCCCACGGAGTTCTCGTACTCGCCGTACTGGCGGGCGGGGGCGGTGCAGGCCGACTCCCCCAGCGCGCCGATCATCATCTGGTAGTGCATGAAGCGGGCCTCGGGCTTGAACCGCAGGAAGTCCGGCATCGTCTCGATGACGCGGGCGTGGTCGCCGGCCTTGAACCACGCGATGCGCTCGAGGTCGGCGGCCAGCGCCTCGGGGCTGAAGATGTGCTCGGGGCCGGCGGCCTCGTGGTCGCGCAGCTGCCGCAGCGGCCAGAAGGTGTGCGACATGGCACCGGAGGCCACGAGCAGCACCTTGCGGTCGCTGGCGGCGATGGCATCGCCGAGGGCGCGGCCCAGGCGGTAGGAGTCCTCGCCGTCGGCGGTCTGGCACACGCCGATGGAGATCCAGCGCTTGTCGGGCAGGCCCCGGCCGAGGAACTCCCACAGGTTGGTGGTGGCGTAGAAGATCGGCAGGTGGTGGTCGTCGATCGCGGTGATCCAGGTGGAGTGGGCCGTCGCCTGCGCGGCGATCAGGTGGGCCAGCTCGGGGTCGCCGGGGAAGTCGTAGGGACGCCGGCACATGCCGCGCGGCAGCTCCTCGGAGGTGAACAGCCCCGCGCGGCGGTCCTGGGCGGTCACGACGAACTCCACGGTGGTGGCCCAGTGCGAGTCGAGCACCACCACGGTGTCGTAGTCGAGGGTCTCGAAGACCTCGCGCCGCAGCTGGTGCAGGCCCGAGACCAGCGTGGAGTCCTCGCCGTGGTTGAGCTCGCGGCGGATGTGCTCGGGCAGCACGATGGTGGGCACGTGGGCCAGCAGACCCGCCCCGACGACCTCGCCCATGCTCACTCCTCCCAGCCGCTGGGGCTGAAGACGCTGTTCTTGATGTCGGTGTAGAAGTCGAAGGACCAGATACCGCCCTCGCGACCGATGCCGGAGCGGCCGTTGCCGCCGAACGGGGCGCGCAGGTCGCGCACGAAGAAGCAGTTCACCCACACCGTGCCGGCGTTCAGCGCGGCCGAGACCCGCTCGGCGCGCTCGCGGTCGCCGGTCACGAGGGTGGCGGCGAGGCCGAAGCGGGTGTCGTTGGCGCGCTGCACGGCCTCGTCCTCGGTGGCGAAGGTCTCGATCGTCACGACCGGGCCGAACACCTCCTCGGTGAGGATCTCCGCGCCGGGCGGGCAGTCCACGAGCACGGTCGGGCGGAAGAACAGCCCGCCGAGGTCGTCGTTGGGGCCACCGCCCACCAGCGCGCGGGCGCCGGCGTCGAGGGCGCGCGCCACGAAGCCGCTGATCTGCTCGAAGTGACGCGGCGCGATGAGCGCGGACACGTCGGTGTCCTCCTCGCGCGGGTCGCCCTGGCGCAGCGCAGCGGCGCCGGCCACCACGCGGCGGGTGAACTCCTCGGCGACGCCCTCCTGCACGAGCATCCGGGCGGCCTTGAGGCAGACCTGGCCGGCGTTGTCGAACTGCTCCACGGCGATCTCGACGGCGAGATCGAGGTCGGCGTCGTCGAACACCACCAGCGGCGACTTGCCGCCGAGCTCGAAGGAGAGCGGCACGATGTTCGGGGCGGCGGCCGCGGCCACCACCCCGGCGGTGGGCACCGAGCCGGTGAAGGCGAGCCGGTCGATGCCGGGGTGCGCGGTGAGCGGGGCCCCCGCCTCGATCCCGGTGCCCTGCACGACGTTGAACACCCCGGCCGGGATCCCCGCCTCCTGCATGATGTCGGCGAGCAGGCTGGCGGTGAGCGGCGCCCACTCGGGCGGCTTGACGACGACGGTGTTGCCGGCCGCCAGCGCGGGGCCGATGCGCCAGGTGGCGAGCATGAGCGGCGCGTTCCACGGCGTGATCACCGCGACCACGCCGGCGGGGTCGTAGGTGATGCGCTCGCGGTGGCCGCGGCCGGGCACCTCGAGGTCGGGGTGCCCGAGCTCCTGCTCGGCGAAGTCGGCGAAGGCGCGGAAGTTCATCGCGACCCGGGGCATGACGCCGCGGCGGTGGCTACGGATCAGCGAGCCGTTGTCGCGGGTCTCGACGCGGGAGAGGTCCTCCAGCCGCGCCTCGATTCCCTCGGCCACGCGGCGCAGGATCGCGCCACGGCCGGCCGGCCCCAAGGCCGCCCATGCGGGGAAGGCGGCGCGGGCCGCGCGCACCGCGGCGTCGACCTCCGCGGCGGTGCCGGCGTGCACCTGCGCGAGCTCGGCGCCGTCGATCGGCGAGAGGTCGGCGAAGGTGCGCTCCGAGGCCACCCGGGCCCCGCCGATCCAGTGGCGGGTGTCGACCTCGACGCCCTCCACGACCACCACGTGTGCCGTCACCGCAACCCCCATCGACCAGATCGTTTGGTCCCAAACGGTAGACGGGGGCCAGGAGCGGGTCAAGGCCGTCGTTCGCTTCCGAACGAATTCACCCCAGGCCCTCGACAGAATCGTTTGGACCCGAATATCTTCATGAGTCCCAGATCACACCACCGCTCGGGTCGGTGCCGTCAGGAAGGTCGCGCCGCGATGTCCGAAGCGCATGTCAGCTTCCCGCCCGCCGGGCCGGGGGAGTCCCGTCGCTCCGGCGAGGAGAAGCTCGCCCCCAACCGACTCGGCATCGCCGGGATCGTGTTCTTCGTCGTCGCCGCCGCGGCCCCGCTGGTCGGCATGACCGGCGCGGTGCCGGTGGCGATCGTGCTCGGCAACGGCGCCGCCGCCCCCGGCGCCTACCTCGCCGCCGGTCTGGTGCTGCTGGTGTTCAGCGTCGGCTACGCCGCGATGAGCCACAAGGTGGCCAACACCGGTGCCTTCTTCGCCTTCGTGGGTCGCGGCCTGGGCATCGTGCCCGGCGTCGGCACCGCGTTCGTGTCGCTGCTGGCCTACCTCGCCATCCAGCTGGCGATCTTCGGGTTCTTCGGCGCCCTGGCCGCCGGCCAGGTCGACGCCGAGCTCGGCATCGACCTGGCCTGGTGGGCGTGGGCGCTGATCGCCTGGGTGGTCGTGCTGGCCCTCTCGGTCCTGCAGGTCGACATCGGCGCCAAGGTGCTCGGGCTGCTGATGGCCACCGAGGTGGTCTCGCTGCTGATCGTCGCCGTGGTGGTGCTGATCCAGGGCGGCGGCCCCGACGGGCTCGCCCCGCTCGACACCTTCTCCCCCGACAAGATCCTGGCCGGGGGCCTGGCCGGGTCGGCCGGCATCGCGCTGGCCTTCGCGTTCGCCTCCTACATCGGCTTCGAGGCCACCGCGATCTACGCCGAGGAGACCAAGGACCCCAAGCGTGCCGTGCCGGTGGCCACCTACACCGCCGTCGGGCTGATCACCGTGCTGTTCGCCGTCACCTCCTGGGCGATGGTGAGCGGGCTGGGCACCGACTCCGTGGTGGACCGCACCGTCGCCATCAGCAGCGTCGAGGGCGTGCCGCTGGCCGACCCCGCCCAGGTGCTGTTCTCCGTGGCCAACCAGTACGTCGGCGGCTGGCTGGCCGAGCTGATGAGCTGGCTGGTGCTCTCCAGCCTCTTCGCCGGACTGCTCGCCTTCCAGAACAGCGCCGCCCGCTACTTCTTCTCCCTGGGCCGCGCGGGCGTGCTGCCGCGCACCTTCGACCGCACCAACCGCCGCGGCGCCCCCGTGGTCGGCGCGCTCGCCACCTCGGCCATCGCCGCGCTGGTGATCGTGGTCTTCGCCGCCACCGACAAGGACCCGGTGCTCAACCTCTTCTACTGGTTCAGCGGACTCGCCGTGCTCGCCATCGTGGTGGTCGAGATCCTGGTGTCGGTGGCGGTGATCGTGCACTTCCGGGCCGAGCCCGAGGGGGCGAAGGTGTGGAACACGCTCGTGGCCCCGCTGCTCTCGATCGTCGGGCTGGCCGTGGCGGCCTACCTGATCATGTCGCGCTTCGCCCTGCTGGCCGGCACCGTGGCCGAGGGCAAGGACCCCACCACTCAGGCGTTCGCGCTCGACAGCACCGGCTGGACGCTCGTGCTCGCCCCGTTCGTCGTGCTCGTGCTGGGCATGGGGATCGGCGCGGTGCGGCGTCGTCAGGAGAACGCCGAGGCCATCGCCGACCTCGTCACCTGAGGCTCCCCGCGCGCGGGGTCCGAACCGGGCCCCGAGCAGGTCGACGACGCCGTCGTCGGGCACCGTGGTGTCCGACGGCGGCGTCGTCGTCGAGGAACGGAAGGAACCCCCATGGACCTGGGACTCACCGGGCGCGTCGCGATCGTGGGCGCCTCCAGCCGCGGCCTCGGGCTGGCCTCGGCGCGGGCGCTGGCGGCCGAGGGCGCCCGGGTCGTGCTCAACGGCCGCGACGCCGACTCCCTCGCCCGCGCCGCCGACGCGCTGGGCGACGCCGCGGTGCCGGTGGTCGGCGACATCGCCGACCCGGCCGTCCCGCAGCGGCTGGTCGACGTCGCCCTGGCCACCTGGGGTCGGCTCGACGTCGTCGTCGGCAACGCCGGGGGCCCGCCCCACGCCCGCGCCCTGGAGGTGACCGACGACGCCGCCCGCGCCGCCTTCGAGGCCAACGCCCTCGCCTCGATCCGGCTCGCCCGGGCCGCGCTGCCCCACCTGCAGGCCGCCGGCTGGGGCCGGATCTGCTTCATCACCTCCATGGCGGTGCGTCAGCCGCTGCCGGGGCTGGCGCTGTCCAACCTCGCCCGGGCCGGGCTGTGGGCCTGGGCGAAGACCGCCGCGCAGGACGTCGCGGCCCACGGCGTCACGATCAACCTCGCCTGCCCCGGCCCCCACCCCACCGACCGACTCACCGAACAGCCCAGCGGGGGCCCGGTCGGCGACGTGGACGACTTCGGCCGGGTCGTGGCGTTCCTGTGCTCCGCACCGGCCGCGTTCGTCAACGGCGTCGCGCTCGGCGTCGACGGCGGCGCCGTGGCCGGCCTGCTCTGAGACCGGACCCGCGCCACAGGATCGCCGGCGCGACCACGTCACGGGCGCGACACCCGAACCGGGAGTCCGGATCCACGAACCAGCCGAGGTCCAGCCGCGATCTTGTCGGGGCCTTGTCGTTGCCCTCCTAGGCTGGAGGCATCGCGGAGCGGCACCTGGCTCCCCTCAGTCGAGCCGGCCGCGGAGGCCGCTCCGCACCCGGGTCCGATGACTCTCCCCGCGGGGCGGCCTCCACCATCTCCGGGGTCGAACCCGAGGAGGAGGGAGGCCGACGGCCCCTAGCGGATCTCCTCCAGGAAGTCGGCCACGTGGGTGCGCAGCTGGGCCGAGAGCTTGGCCAGCTCCAGCGACGCGGCGGTCATCTGGGTGGCGCCGCTGCTGGTGGCCTGGGTGTCGGCGGTGATGCCGACGACGTCGGCGTTGACGCCGGCCACGGCCGAGGCCGCCTCGGTGGTGGTGCGCGAGAGCTCACCGGCCGCCTGACGCTGCTCGGCCACCGAGGTGGCGATGGTGCCGAGGTTGGCGCCCATCCCGCTCACGGCGTCGGTGATGCTGCCCATCGCCCGGGCCACGGCCTCGGTGGCGGTGCGGATGGACCCGATCTGCTCCTCGATGCGCCCGGTGGCCTCGGCGGTCTGCGAGGCGAGGTTCTTCACCTCCGAGGCGACGACGGCGAAGCCCTTGCCCGACTCCCCCGCCCGCGCCGCCTCGATGGTGGCGTTGAGGGCGAGCAGCCGGGTCTGGCTGGCCACCTGGCCGATGACGGTGATGACCTGGCCGATCTCCTGGGAGGCCTCGGTCAGCTCGGCCACCGTGCGGCGAGTGCGCTCGGCCTCGTCCATGGCCGACTCGCCGGCCCGGTGCGACTCGCTGGTCTGCTCCTCGATGGCGCTCACCGTGGCGGCGAGCTCCTCCACGGCGGCGGCCGAGATCGTGACCGCGTCGGCGGCGGTGGCGGAGTTGCGGCTCACCTGCTCGGCGCGTCCGGCGGAGCTGTCGGCGGAGTGCGCGAGGTTGCGCGAGGTCGACTCCATCTCGGTGGCCGCGGCCGCGACCTGGTCGGCCAGCCCCAGCACGGCGTCCTGGAAGTCCGCAGCGAGCGCCCGCTGCCGCTCCCGCTGGTCGACCAGGGCGGTGTGGGTCTGCGCCATCGCCCCGATCGCGCCGTTGATCGTGACGGCGCCGGCCTGGAAGGACCCGAGCATGCCGCGCACGAGGAACCGGCGGTGGAACTCGTTCTGCGCGGCAGCGTCCAGCGACGCCGAGGACTCGCGCACGTAGGCGTCGGTGAGGTCGAGCAGACCGTTGAGGGCCGAGCGCACGGCCCGCAGCGTGGGGTCCTCCCCCAGGTGCGGCACCCGCAGCTCGAGATCGCCGCGCGCCGCGGCCTGGCACACCCGCAGCACCTCGACCCAGGCGGCCTCGTGCGCGGCCGTGTCGTCGGATGTCGCGGGGTGACCCGCGACGGCGGGGGTGGCCGTCGGGGCGTCGGCGGCACCCTCGTGGGTCAGCAGCTCGCGGTCGTCGAGGGCGGTCATGCCGCCACCCCCGTCCCGGCCGGAACCTGCTCGGCGAGCGACCACACCCACTCGTCGTAGCCCAGGGCGGCGTCGGCGAGGATCCGGTCCAGCTCGGCGCGCCCGGCGGCGACGGCCGCGCTCTTCGGGCTCACGCCGCGCTCGGCGTCGCGCAGCCGCGCGTAGACGTCCTGCACCACGCGGATCGAGGCCCGCGGCGCGGTGCGACGGTTGGAGTGGAACCCGACGATCGCGCCGCCGGCGTCGCGGGTCGGGGTGACGTGGGCGAGCACCCAGTAGTGGCCGCCGTCGGCGCTGCGGTTGACCACGTAGGCGAAGATCTCCTGCCCGGAGGCGATCCGCTCCCACAGCAGCCCGAACACGCTGGCCGGCATGTCGGGGTGACGGATGATGTTGTGCGGCCGGCCGATCAGCTCGTCCTCGGCGAAGCCGCTGATCTCGACGAACAGGTCGTTGACGTAGGTCAGACGTCCCTGACGGTCGGTCTTGGACACGATGATCTGGTCGTCACGGAAGGTCTTCTCGACGCCGGTGACCTGGTGGCCACCTGCCATCGCCGGTGTGTTCATGGGGGCTCCTCACCTCGATACCGCTCCCATCGGCGCATCGGGGTCGGATCCTGAGCAGAACGATCGAATCGCCCACCTCACCCCGACGTAGACTCTCGACGCGCCGGCGCCGACCGGCCCCGATCACCCACCCGAGGAGCCCCATGCCCGGCGCCACGCCCCCGGCCGGCCTCGAGTCCGCCATGGAGCGCCTGGGCGCGGAGGTGGCCGCCGAGCTGGACACCCTCAACGACCTGCTGCACGCCCACCTCCTCCAGGAGATCCCCGTGCTGGGCGGGGAGGAGCGCTACAGCGAGCTGCTGCGCGCCAGCATCGAGGGCGACCTCGACTCCCTGGTGCTGTTGCTGCGCGACGACCTGCCGCTCAGCGAGCTCACGCCGCCCGACGCCGCGCTCACCTACGCCCACACCTTCGCCCATCGCGGCATCGGCTCCGCCCCGCTGATCCGCGCCTACCGGCTGGGCCAGCAGCTCGTCGTGCGCTGGGGTCTGGCCCGCCTGGCCGACCAGCTCGGCGAGGCCGCCGCCTTCGAGGCCGGCGCCTGGTTCACCGACCTGGTCTTCTCCTACGTCGACCGGATCTCCGAGGGCATCGTGGACGCCTACGAGGCCGAGCGCGAGCGCTGGCTGGCCGATCGCACCACCCGCCGCGCCGACACCCTCGACGAGCTGCTCAGCGGCCGGACCGCCGACGCGCGCCGGGCCGAGGCCGCCCTGGGCTACCGGCTGCACCAGCACCACGTCGCCGTGCTGGCCTGGGTGCCGCCGCGCCACCCGAGCCCCCAGCTGCACCTCACCGAGACCCTCGACTCCCTCGCCCGGCGCCTCCACCTGCCCGGCTCGCCGCTCACCCACGTCGTGGACCGCGAGGTCTGCTGGGGCTGGCTCCCGCTCGGGTCGACCGAGTCCCCCGAGGTGCTGCCCGGCCTCCCCGGCCTGGCCGGCTGGCGCGCACCCCACGCCGACACCCGCATCGCCCTGGGCCGCAGCGCCTCCGGCCCCGAGGGCTTCCGCCGCAGCCACGAGGAGGCACGGCTCGCCCACCAGGTGGCGGTCCTGGCCGGCGAGGCGCCCGCCGTCGTCGGGTTCGACGACGCCGAGGTGCGCGCCGCCGCCCTGCTGGCCACCGACCTCGACCAGACCCGGGCGCTGGTGCACCGCGCCCTGGGCCGTCTCGCCGCCCCCGCGGACGCCGCCGCCCGGCTGCGCGAGACGCTGCGGGTCTTCCTCGCCGAACAGGGCAGCTACGTCGCCGCCGGCGAGCGGCTGCACCTGCACAAGAACACCATCAAGTACCGCGTGGACCGTGCCCTCGCCGAGCGCGGCCGCGACCTCGGCGCCGACCGGCTGGAGGTCGAGCTCGCCCTCATCGCCTGCCGGTGGCTCGGGCCGGCGGTACTGGCCGGGGACTGACCCGGGGGAGGGACCGGATCAGAAGGGCGTGACGGCGTCGATGCGCCAGACCCCGTCGACCTTCACGGCCTCGACGCGCAGCCGGGCGCCGGCACCGACTGGTCGGCCGCCGTCCTTGCTCGCCGCCTGGTCGAGGTAGACCAGCAGCTCGGCGGTGTCGGAGGTCAGGCGGACCACGCCGAGGTGCTGCACCGAGGCCGCCACGACCGCCTTGGTGGCGGGCGCGAGCTCGCGGATGCGCGCGAAGACCGCGTCGTAGCCGGCCTGGAACTCCGGGGTCGAGACCGCCGCCACCTGCGCGGGCAGCTCGTCGAGGCGGCGGTAGTCGTAGGACCACAGCGTGGCCATCGCCGCGGTGACCGCGCGGGTGAGCTCGGTGGTGGCGGGATCGCCGGGGCCGACGGCACCGGCCTGCGCCGCCGGGGCGGCGGGTTCGTCGCGCACGGCCCCCGCGCGCTGGGCGAAGAGCACCGCGAGCAGCGCGCCCACTAGGGCCACCGCGAGCAGGGCCGCGACCAGCCGCCGCGGAGCCGCAGCGGCGGGGACGTCGTCGCCGATGCGCACCTGCACGCTCGGCCCGGTGGCGTCGGACCCGTGGTCGATCTCGGTCATCTCAGGCCCCCACGTTCTGCAGCTGGCTGGCGAGCCACCCGGACCCGCCGCGCTCCATGGTGACGACCAGGCGCAGCTGCTCGGTGCGGGCCGTGCCGCTGGCCGGGGTCAGGGTGAGGTCCACCGCCACGAGCACCGTGGCGGTGCCGGCGGCGGTGTCGAGGGTCTCGACGGCGGCGTCCTGCACCTGGGAGGTGCTGTCGACGTCGCCCTCGCTGATGAGGGAGCGGATGTCGCCCTCGCCGCTCTCGACGGCGTCGCGCAGGGCGCCGGTCGTGACCGCGCGCCAACGCTCCACCGAGGCCGCGGGGTCGGCGGCGTCGAGGGTGGTGAGCGCGGTGACCGCCGCCTCGGCGTCGGCCACCACCGGCGCCGCCGCGTCCGAGCCGGGGCCGTCGGTGACGCCGACCGGGGCGGCCGCCCCCTCCGGCTCGGCCCGGGCCCAGTCGACGCCGGTCCAGCCGGCGGCACCGAGCCCGAGCACGGCCGCGAGGGCCGCCGCGACCAGTCCCGGGGTGGGCCGACTCATGGGCCGCCCTGGAGCAGCACCTGCAACGGGTCGCTCACGAACGTCGTCGGGGGCTGGCGCAGCAGTGCGGCCAGCTGCGCCAGCACCTCGGGGCTCACCGGGAGCGTGGCGACCGCGGGCGCGGCGACGTCCGCACCGCGCGTGCGACCCTCGCCCAGCGGGCGGACCGTGCCGAGACCGCCGGGCCGGGCGGCGTCGGGGACGCCGGCCCGCGGGGCGTTCTGCGAGCCGCGCACGACGATCGGGCTGCCGCGACGCTCCGCGCAGGTGGCCTGGTCGTTGACCGGCACGTCGCTGGTCGCCGAGCCGGGTCGTCGCTTCGTGCCCTCGTAGCCCTTCGTGCACGACGGCGGGTCGAAGACGTTCAGCACGAGTCCGAACTTCACCGAGCCGTCGCCGGGGATCGCGCTGTAGGCGGCCCGGGCCAGGCCGGGGTAGGTGACCAGCAGCTGGCGCAGGGCGGCGTCGCGGGGCTCGAGGAGCCGGCCGGTGGTGAGCAGGTCGGCCACGAGCCGGCTCAGGCCCGGGCCCGACTCCTGCAGCAGTGCGACCGCCTGGGTCGACAGCGCCGGCGCGGTGCGGATCAGCCGGCGCAGGTCGTCGTCGGAGGAGGCGAGCTGTCCGGCCAGCAGCCGCAGGTCGCGGCTGAAGGAGCGGATGGAGTCGGCACCGTCGTTCTGGGTGCGCAGCACCGTGGCGCCGTCCTCGATCAGGCGCAGCGTCTGGGGCAGCACGTCCTGCGCGGTGGCCACGACGTCGGCGGTGGAGTCGAGCAGTCGCTCGAGGTCGGGTCCGGTGCCGCTGAACGCGGCGTCGAGCTCGCGCAGCACGGTCGTGACCGAGCCGCGCGGGATGGAGTCGAGCAGGCCGTTGACGCTGGTGAGCAGCGCGGCCGGCGCCACCGGGGTGCGGGTGCGCTCCACGGGGATCACCGACCCCTCCGCGAGGAACGGACCCTGCGCGGTAGCGGGGGTGAGGTCGACGTAGGGCTCGCCGATCAGCGAGAGGTTGCGCACCTCCGCCTGCACCCCGTCGGCCGGGATCGGCTCGGCGTCCTTGTCGATCTCCAGGTCCACCGTGACGCCGTCGGCGGTGGGGGTCAGCGTGCCGACCCGCCCGACGGTGACGCCGCGGTAGGTGACCTCGGCGTTGGTGAAGATGCCGCCGGAGTCGGCCAGCTGCATCCGCACGGTGTAGCTCGTGGGGCCGAAGAGCCGGTCGAGGCCGGCGTACTTCCCGCCGACGTAGACGATGCCGACGCTGGCGAGGACGACGAAGGCGAGCACCTGCAGCTTGGTGCGGCGGCTGATCATCGGACACCTCCGCGGGAGCGTCGCGACGCCGGGTCGGCCGCAGCCTGACGGGCACGCTCACCGGCACCCTCACCGGCACCGGCGCGGGTGGCCTCGCGGCCGAGCAGGCCACCGGGGCCGAGGCCGTCGATGAGGCCGTCGAGCAGGTCCGCCGGTCCCTGCAGCAGCGGGAGCGGGTTGGGCAGCTCCTGCCCCCCAAGGTACAGCGGCAGGTCGGAGGCCACCAGCGTCGACAGGACGGCGTCGAGGTCCAGCTCCACGCGCGCCTCGAGGTTGAGGTAGTCGCCGGCGAAGGCGTCGTAGGAGCCGGGGGTGAAGGGGAAGGTCGCCAGGATCTGCAGCGCCTTCGGCAGGTCGTCGCCGGCCTCGGTGAGCTTGGTGAGGACCGGGCGCAGCAGCTCGAGGTCGGCCACGACGTCGTCCTTGCTCTGCTCCACCACCCGCACGGCCACCCCGGAGAGCCGGTCGAGGGAGCGCAGCATCGCGGTGAGCTGCGGCTCCTGGTCGGCGAGCACCGCCAGGCCCTCGGGGATCCGGTCCAGGGCGGTGGCCAGCTGGGCGCGGTTGTCGTCGAGGGTGCGGCTCAGGGTCGCCAGGCCGTCGAGGGCGCGCACGATGTCGTCGCGGCGCCGGTCGAGGGTGGTGGTGAACTCGGTGAGGTCGCCGAGCAGGGCCTTGACCTGGGCCTCGTTGCCGTCCAGCGCCTGGTTGAGCTCGCGGACGATGACGTTGACCTGCGGCAGGCCGCCGTTGTTCAGCAGCAGCGAGAGGGCGCCCAGGACATCCTCCACCGCCACGCTGCCGCCGGTGCGGGCGAGCGGGATGGTGGCGTCGGCCGCGAGGGGGGCGCCGGTGCTGGTGCCGGTGGCGCCGGGGGCGGGCCGGACGAGCTCGACGTACCACTCCCCCAGCAGGCTGCTGCGGCGCACGCGGGCGGTGACGTCGGCCGGGAGGTCGAGGTCGCGGCGCAGCGAGAGCGTCGCGACGGCCGTCCAGGTGTCCTGGTCGACCTCGAGGTCGGTGACCTCGCCGACGCCGACGTTGCTCATCCGCACCTGCGCCTGGGGCACCAGCCCCTCGACGTTCGCGAACTCCACCGTGATCGTGTCGGGGTCGTCGCCGACGTCGACGCCGCCGGGCAGCGGCAGCCCGTAGGCGCCGTCGTCGAGCGCGCTGCAGCCCGAGAGGCCGAACGGCACGACCAGGGCCGCCGCGGCGGCCAGACCCGCCAGCCGGACGCGTCGGGTGCTCATCGGCCGCCTCCCAGCTGCTGGCCCGCGGTCTGCAGGGCGGTGATGACGTCGGCCAGCGGCGGGATGCCGAGGCCGTCGAGCGCGCCGCCGGCGGTGCTGCACAGGGTGGCCAGCGGCTTCGGGATGTCGGTGGGGGAACCGCGCGCGATCAGCTCGCACAGCAGCGCGCCGGGGCCGAGGGTGAGCTCGTCGAGCACCAGCCGCACGTCGAGGGTGCCGCCGGCGGCGTCGTAGGCGTTGAACAGGTTGCCCAGGCCGGTGGGCGCCTCGTCGAGGATCTGGGCGAGGGCGGCACGGTTGCGCACCAGCACCGTCGTGACCCGGCTGAGGCGGTCGACGTTGGTGCGCAGCGCCGAGCGGTTCTCGCGCACGAAGCCGGCCACGTCGCCCAGGCTGGTGGAGAGCTGGTCGAGGGCCGCCCCGAGGTCCTGCCGGTCGTCGGCGAGGAAGCCGGCGACGTCGGCCAGGCGGGCGTTGAGCTCGCGCACCTGGGGGTCGTCGGCGGCCAGGGTGCTGACGAAGCCCTGCAGCCCGGTGACGGTGCCGGCGAGGTCCTCGCGCGATCCCGACAGGGTGCCGGTGGCGCCCGAGAGCGCGCGGATGGTGTCGGCCAGGGCGGCGCCGTTGCCGTCGAGGTTGGCGGCCAGCACGTCGAGGGCGCGGGTGAGGGCGCCGTCCTTGTTCGCGCCCTGCGGGCCCAGGGCGGCCGCGAGGGCGTCGGCGTTGGTGGCGAGGTCGTTGACGTCCAGCGGCACGCGGGTGCGCTCGATCGGGATGACCGCGCCGTCCTCGAGCCGCGGGCCGCCGGTGTAGGCCGGGGCCAGGGTGATGCTGCGCCCGCTGATGAGGCTGGGCGAGACCTGCAGCGCCGAGACGTCGGCGGGCAGGTCGACGTCGTCGTCGAGCTCGATCACGACCTTCACCCGACCGGGCTCGGGCACCACCGAGGCGACCGAGCCCACGGGCACGCCGAGCACCTCCACGGGGTTGCCCTCGTAGAGCCCGCTGGCGGAGGAGAAGTAGGCGGTGACGCGGCGGTCGTCGCCGGGCATCACCCATACCAGCGTGGCGACCAGGGCGGCCACGAGCGCGGCGGCGAGCAGCAGCGCGCGGCCCCGCTCGGAGGTCAGGGAGTGGAGACGGCTCACGAGGCCTCACACCCTCCGTCGTTGATCGGGCCCACCGGCGGCGGCGCGAGGCCGCAGACGTAGGCGTCGAACCAGCGGCCGGTGCCGACCGCGTTGGTGAACAGGTGGACGTAGGTGCGGATCGCCGCGATGCCGTCGTCGAGCTCGGCGCGGTTGCGGTCGAGCACGTCGGCCACGCGGGCGAGGTCGTCGAGCGCCGGTCGCAGGGTGGCGCGGTTGTCCTGCACCAGCCCGCGCAGCTGCACGCTGAGGTCCTGGGTGCCCTCCAGCAGCGAGCGGATGGCGTCGCGGCGCTTCTGCAGCTCGGCGAGCAGCGGGTTGATGTCGGTGAGCAGCCGGCTGATCTCGACGTCGCGCTCGGCGAGCGTGCCGGTCACGGTGGAGGCGCGCTGGAGCAGCTGCGAGAGCTGGGCGTTGCGGGTCGAGATCGTCTCCGAGAGCCGCGACAGGCCGTCCAGCGCCGCGCCGACCGTGCCCGGCGTGCCCTCGAAGGTGTCGGCGAGGGTGTCGAGGGAGGCGGCCAGCTGGTCGGTGTCGATCTGGCCGACCGTGGCCGAGAGCTGGTTGAGCGCCGGCACGATGTCGAAGGGCGTCTGGGTGCGCTCCAGCGGGATCACGCCGTCGGCGGCCAGCTCGGACTCCCCCTGCGGGTCGATCGCGAGGTAGCGCTGGCCCAGCAGGGTGTTGAGCTGCACCGAGGCGGTGGAGGCGTCGCCCACCCAGGCGTCGTCGATGCGGAACTCGACCTCCACCTGCGCGCCGTCGAGCTCGACCCCGGACACGCGGCCCACCACGACCCCGGCGATCTTCACCGGGTTGCCGGACCGCAGGCCGGCGGCGTTGCTGAACTCCGCGCGGTAGGTGGTGGAGCTGTTCAGGAACGGCAGCCGCGAGGTGTTGTAGGCCGCGATGACGCCGAGCACGAGGACCACGATGCCGACGATCGCGACCTTGACCGGCGACCGGCTCTCGAACGACTTCATCGGCCGCACCTCGAGGCGGTGTTGGAGTAGGGCGTGAGGGTGGCGCGCTCGCCGTTCGGCAGCGTGAACGCGCCCCCGACGTCGCAGAGGAAGAACTGGAACCACGAGCCGTAGCTGGCGGTGCGGTTGACCCGGCCGAGCAGCACCGGGATGTCCTTGAGCTGCTGGTCGAGCAGGTCCTCGTTGCGGTTGAGGTTGGTGGCCAGGCCGTCGAGGGCCACGATGTCCTCGCGCAGCGCCGGTCGGGCGTCCTGCAGCAGACCGGTGACGCTGGTGGTCAGACCGTCCAGGGCCACGACCGCCTGCCCGATGGCGCGGCGGTCGTCGGAGAGACCGGAGACGAAGCGCTGCAGCTCGACCACCAGGCCGGACAGCTGGCTGTCGCGCTCGGCGACCGTGCCGAGCACGCTGTTGAGGTCGTCGACGAGGGTGCCGATCACCGCGTCGCGGTCGGCGATCGTGGAGGTCAGCGACGCGGTGCGGGCCAGCAGCGACTCCACCGTGCCGCCCTGGCCCTGCAGGGTGGCGAGCACCTCCTCGGCGAACCGGTTGACCTGGTCGGGCTGGAGGGCGTCGAACAGCGGTCGGAAACCGCCGAAGAGGACGGTGAGGTTGAGCGCGGGGCGGGTGCGGTCGATCGGGATCTCGGCCCCGGCGGGCAGCGCCTCGCCCACCGGGCCGGCCGGGCGGGCGAGCTCGAGGTAGCGGTCGCCGATGAGGTTCTCGTACTTGATCTCCACCGACACCTCGGCCGGCACGACGACGTCCTCGTCGACGGTGAAGCTCACCCGGGCGTCGCCGCGGTTCACCACCTCGACCCCGGTGACCTTGCCGACCGTGACGCCGGCGATCTTGACGTTGTCGCCGCTGGTGACGCCGCTGGCGTCGGTGAACACGGCGCGGAAGCCGACCGCGGGGCCGGTGCGGCTGTTGACGATGACCATCGCCAGCAGGGCGGTGGCGACGGCGGTGAGCACCGAGTAGACGCCGAGCTTGAGGACGGTGGGCCACAGACTCCTCATCGCACCGTCACCTCCGTGCCGCGCAGGGCCGGGCCGAGCAGCAGCGGCGCGAACGGCGCCTCGGTGCGCGAGAGGCCCAGCAGGCCCTCGAGCAGACCGGTCTCGGCGTCCGAGCCGGCCAGGCTCCCGGGGAGGGAGGTCGGGAGCCCGGCGCGGGTCTCGGGCGGCACCGTGCCGTCGGCGAACGGTCCGCCGTTCTCGGGGTACTGCGGGGCGAGGTCCTTGATGGGGTAGCAGCGCGGGCCGCGGTCGTCGGCGTAGGCCGGCTCGTCCTGGTTCGGGCGGTAGGCGCCGCGGCTGTTGGTGACGCGTGCGGTGATGGAGAGCCGCGGGCGGTCGGTGCCCGCGGCGAAGATGTCGTCGACCTTCGGCACCAGCCCGGCCAGCTGCGAGAGCAGGCAGGGGTACTCCGGGGCGTAGCGGGCCAGCGTCGTGAGGGCGGTGCGGTTGGCGCCCGCGACCCGGATCAGGTTGTCCTCGTTGGCGCGCAGGAAGGCGTCGAGGTCGTCGCCGGCGGTGCGGACGCCCTGGAACAGTCCGGCGAGCTCCTGGCGCTGCTCGGTGACGGTGCGGGCGGTCACCGAGAAGTCCTCCAGCGCCTGCAACAGATCGGGCGCGGCGTCGGTGTAGGTGGTGCTCAGGGTGG
Organism: Nocardioides sp.; assembly: GCF_964229035.1. GTDB lineage: Bacteria > Actinomycetota > Actinomycetes > Propionibacteriales > Nocardioidaceae > Nocardioides. The sequence continues at coordinate 23,714 of NZ_CAXRAZ010000003.1, forward strand.
CCAGGTCGCGCAGGTCGTCGGTGAGGGTCGGCAGCGCGGGGTTGAGCCGGGCGAGGTAGTCCTGCAGCGAGACCAGGGTGGTGCCGAGCTGCTCGCCGCGGCCCTCCAGCGCCCCGGAGAGGGCGTTGAGGGTGCTCGCGACCTGGTCGGCGGGGAGCACCTGCAGCACCTGGAACAGGTCGTCGAGCGCGCCCTCGAGGGTGGCGGCGGTGGCGCTGGTGTCGCGCTGGATCACGCTGCCCTCGGTGACCGTGGGTCCGCCGGCACCGACCGGCGTCACGAGGTCGACGTAGTCCTGGCCCACCAGCGTCTTGGGCAGGATCCGGGCCACGGTGTCGACGGGGATCAGGTCGGTGTCCTCGGGCCGCAGGGCGAGGGTGAGCACCGCGCCCCGGGCGTCGGCGCGGATCTCGTCGACGGTGCCGACGACGGCGCCGTGCAGCTTCACCTGCGCCCCCACCGACAGCTGGGTGCCGGCGTCGGGCACCAGCAGGGTCACGCGGGTGCGGGAGGTGAAGCCGCCCTGGTAATCGACGACGGCGGCCACGAGCAGGCCGACGATGACGAGCAGGAACACCAGCCCGCTGAGCGGCTGGCGGATCTCGTGGAGACGGGCGCGGGCGCTCATGCGATCGTCACCGAGGGCGCGGTGCCGAAGAGCACCAGGGTCATGAAGAAGTCGAGGATGCCGATGGCGGCCAGCGAGAGCCGCACCGCGCGGCCCACGGCCACGCCCACCCCCGCCGGCCCGCCGCTGGCGCGGTAGCCGTAGTAGCAGTGCACGAGCATGACGAAGAAGGCGAACACCAGGGTCTTGACGAAGGACAGCAGCACGTCGCCCGGGGGCAGGAACAGCTGGAAGTAGTGGTCGTAGGTGCCCGCCGAGAGCCCGTTGACGTAGACGACGTTCAGCCGCGCCGAGAGGTAGGAGGCGACCAGGCCCACGACGTAGAGCGGGATGACCGCGATCGTGCCGGCGATGATGCGGGTGGTGATGAGGAACGGCACGCTGGGCACCGCCATCACCTCGAGCGCGTCGATCTCCTCGGAGATGCGCTGGGCGCCGATCTCGGCGGTGAAGCCCGCACCGACCGTGGCGGTGAGCGCGATGCCGGCGATGAGCGGGGCGATATCGCGGGTGTTGAAGAAGGCGGTGATGAAGCCGGTCAGCGCCGAGGCGCCCAGGGTGTCGAGGCCGCGGAAGCCCTGCAGACCCACCAGCGAGCCGACGAACAGGGAGAGCGCGAACATCACGCCCGCGGTGCCGGCGATGATCGCCAGCCCGCCCGTGCCGAACGTCGTCGTGCCGAGCAGGCGCAGGATCTCCTTGGGGTAGCGGCGGATCGCGTGCGGGACGCCGCGCAGCGCCTTGGCGTAGAGCGAGAGCTGGTCGCCGAGGTCGTTGAGGGGGCCCACCACCGCTGCCGAGCGGCGGGTGAAGGAGTCGCGCAGGCTCATCTCACAACCCCTTCGGTGGCACGACGAGCAGGTAGATCTGGGTGATGAACAGGTTGATGAGGTAGACGGCCAGGAACGAGATGACCACCGTCTGGTTCACGGCGTCGCCCACCCCGCGCGCACCCGGCGGCGGGTTGAGGCCGCGGTAGGCCGCGATGACGCCGGCCACGAAGCCGAACACGACCGCCTTGAACTCGCTCACCAGGATGTCGGAGGACTGGGCCAGCAGGTTGAAACTGCTGATGTAGGCGCCCGGGGTGCCGCCCTGCACGATGACGTTGAAGAAGTAGCCGCCGGCCACGCCGACGACGGTGGCCAGGCCGTTGAGCAGCGCGGCGACGTACATCATCGCCAGCACGCGGGGCACGACCAGCCGGCGCACGGGGTCGATGCCCAGCACCCGCATCGCGTCGATCTCCTCGCGGATCGTGCGCGCGCCGAGGTCGGCGGCGATCGCGCTGCCGCCCGCGCCGGCGATGAGCAGCGCGGTGACGATCGGGGCGGCCTGCTGGGTGATGGCCAGCACGCCGCCGGCGCCCGTGGCCGAGCCGGCGCCGAACTGGTCGAGCAGCTGGTAGAGCAGCAGCGAGATCGTGGCGCCGAACGGGATCGCGAACAGGGCGGTGGGCAGCGAGGAGACCTTGGCGATGAACCAGGCCTGCTCGATGAACTCCCGCACCTGGAAGGGACGCCGGAAGAGGTAGAACAGCACGTCCAGGCCCAGGGAGAACACCCGGCCGACGTGCACCAGTCCCGCGCGCCCCGGGTAGGAGCGCGTCTGGATCGCCGAGCTCACGCGGGGGCCACCGGGCCGGCGCTGCGGGGAGCGACCGACGGCGCGGCGGCGCAGGCGTGACGGTCGAGCATCGTGGTTCCCTCCTCCATGATCGGCCTTACGTTAGGCCGTTGTGACGCACATCTCTAGTGCTGTCGCACTAAACGGACGCCACCGACTTTGGTGCGCCGCACCACACGCACCGGGGCCTCCCGCTCGTCCGGGACGACGGGGCGACCGCCGAGCGCCGTCATCGCGGCCGATCGCTGGTGACGACGACCAGCAGACCCGGCCGCGATTCGTGCTCGGGCACCAAGCCGAACCCGGCGCACAGGCTCTACGCTGCACCGCGGGACGACGTGACGCCCGCCACACCGGCCCCCGTCGCCCGCACGCCCGACCCGCACCCGCCGGCACCCGCCCACAACCGCCCGTACCCGCACGTCCTGCGCCGAGGAGCCCACCATGGGATTCATCAACCCGCCCCCGCCGCCCGTCCCGGCCGAGCAGTTCCTCCCGCTCCCCCTGCGCGAGCGGATGCGGATCCTGACGACCAACTGGGTCGAGGACGGCTTCGGGACGCCGCGGGTGCTGCACGTCGTCTACGTGCTGAAGATGCTGGGGCTCTACTTCGGTGTCGGGATCTGGATCGCCTCGGCCACCAGCGACATCGCCTTCACCGACATCGGCTCCTGGTACAACAACGTCGTCGTCTACCAGAAGCTCGCGATCTGGCTGATGCTGCTCGAGGTGATCGGCCTCGGCGGGGCGTGGGGGCCGCTGTGCGGCCACTTCAAGCCGATGACCGGCAACATCCGTTACTGGCTGCGCCCCGGCACGATCCGGATGGCGCCGTGGCGGCGGGTGCCGCTGACCGGCGGCGACGAGCGCACCGTCGTCGACGTGCTGCTCTACCTCGGCGTCCTCGCCGCGCTGGCCTACCCCTTGGCCGCCCAGGCCGAGCGGGTGCCCGCGGCGTTCCTGCCCGCCGGCGCCGGTGTGCAGGAACTGGTGCCCGCCGAGGCGTTCGTGCCGATCCTGGTGTTGATGCCGCTGATGGGCCTGCGCGACAAGGTGATCTTCCTGGCCGCCCGCTCCGAGCAGTACCTGCCGATCATGTTGTTCTCGGCGCTGTTCGGGACGATCTCCTCGACCGCCGACTTCGTCGACCTCGTCGTGGTGTTCAAGATCGTCATCTGCGTGGTGTGGATCGGGGCCGGGGTCAGCAAGTTCGGCCAGCACTTCGAGAACGTCGTGCCGCCGATGGTGTCGAACTCACCGGGTCAGCTGAACGTCGTCAAGCGCGCCCACTACCGCAACGCCCCCGAGGACCTGCGGCCCTCGCGGGTGGCGTGGTTCATGGCCCACGTCGGCGGCACCACGGTGGAGCTGCTGATCCCGATCACGCTGCTGCTGACCACGAACGAGACGATCGCGCTGCTCGGCGCGCTCGGCATGCTCACCTTCCACATCTTCATCACCTCCACGTTCCCGCTCGCGGTGCCGCTGGAGTGGAACGTCTTCTTCGGCTTCATCGCGGTGGTGCTGTGGATCGGCTTCGACCCCGGCACCTACAACATCTGGGACTTCTCCACCCCGCTGCTGCTGATCCCCGTCTTCGCACTCCTCACCTTCGGCCCGGTCCTGGGCAACCTGCGCCCCGACCTGGTGTCCTTCCTGCCCTCGATGCGCCAGTACGCCGGCAACTGGGCCTCCGCGGTGTGGGCGATGCGCCCGGGCGTCGAGGAGCGGCTGAACGAGCTGCCCGGCGTGCACAACCAGCTCGACCAGCTGCAGGAGATGCTGCTGCCCTACAGCGCCGGCGACGCCGAGATCACCCTGCAGAAGGCGCTGGCCTGGCGCTGCATGCACAGCCAGGGCCGCGGCCTGTTCTCGGTGCTCTACGACCACCTCCCCGACCTGGAGCAGCGCGTGATCCGTGAGGGCGAGTTCGTGTGCAACACGATCGTGGGCTGGAACTTCGGCGACGGGCACCTCCACGACGAGCGCTTGATCGCCGCGGTGCAGAAGCGGCTGAACCTCGCCCCCGGCGACCTCGTCGTGGCCTACGTCGAGTCCCAGCCGATCCACAAGAAGACCCAGCAGTACCGGATCATCGACGCCGCCCTGGGCGTGGTCGAGCGGGGCGAGTGGACGGTGGCCGACTGCGTGCGCGAGCAGCCGTGGCTCCCGAACGGCCCCGTGCCCCTGCGCGTGCACTGGACCGCTCCCGGCTACACCCGCCCCACCCTCACCCCCTCCGGCTGAGCCCTCCCGAGAGTCGCCGGGCGTCGCCGGGGTCGCCGGGGGGACGTTGGAGAGACCCCGACCACCGGCGGGCTGTCAGCCGAGGTCGCGCAGGGCGGTGCGGGCCGCGAGGTAGCCGGCCATGCCGTGGGCGCCGGGGCCGGGGGGCACGGCGGCGGAGCAGAGGTAGGCGCCGCGCAGGCCGGTGCGGTAGGGATTGCGGCCGGGGCGGGGGCCGAGCAGCAGCGAGCGCGGGTCCTTGGAGCCGGTGAGGATGTCGCCGGCCACGAAGTTCGCGTTCTCGGCGGCGAAGACGCCCGGTGGGGTCACGTGCACCTCGTGGATGCGCTCGCGCAGGCCGGGGGCGAAGCGCTCGATCTGGTCGATGATCGCCTCGGTGGTGCGCGCGGGGTCGCCGTCGTACCCGGTCGGCACGTGGGCGTAGCTGTACACCGGGTGCAGGTCGCCGCGGGAGCGGCCGGGGTCGGCGACGTACTGCTGGCCCAGCAGCACGAAGGGTCGCTCGGGCATGACGCCCCGGGCGACCGCCCGCTCGTTGGCCACGATCTCGGTGGCGTCGCCGCCCAGGTGCACGGTGCCGGCACGACCGACGGCGGGGTCGCGCCAGGGGATGCCGCCCTCCACCGCGAGGTCGACCTTGAACGCCGACGGCCCCGGTCGGTGGCGGGCGTAGGCGCGGCGAGTGGCCGCGGGCAGCCGGTCGCCGTAGAGCGCGACGGCGGCGGGCGGGGCGAGGTTGAGCAGCACGGCGTCGACCGGCGGGAGGTCGGCGGCCGAGCGCACCTCCACCCCGGTCTCGATGACGCCGCCCAGCGCCCGCAGCTGCGCGGCGAGGGCGTCGGTGAGCCGGGCGGTGCCGCCGACGACGACGGGCCAGCCGGCGTGGTGGCCGGCCGTGAGGATGCCCATGCCGATGGCGGAGGAGACGACCTCGGTGAGCGGGCGCATCGCGTGGGCGGCGGTGCCGAGGAACAGCGCCCGCGCCTGCGGGGTGCGCAGGTAGCGCGCCACGGCGACGGCGGGCAGCACGGTCGGCGCGCCGAAGCGGCCGAGCAGCAGCGGGTGCTGGGGCACGTGCACCACGGGGCCGAGCACCTCGGCGGCCAGCCGGGGGTAGGAGCGCGACGGCGCGCCGAACAGCCGCTCCCAGCGGGGACCGTCGGCGCCCAGACCCGCGGCGGTCTCGGCCACCGAGCGGTGCAGCAGCGCGGCGGGGCCGTCGTCGAGCGGGTGGGCGGCGTCGATCTCGGGCCAGGCCCACTCCAGCCCGAACTCGGCCAGCCCGGCCAGCGCTGGGGAGTCGACCGCCATCGGGTGGAAGCCGGCGCAGTGGTCGACCAGCAGCCCGGGCCCGAAGGGCTCGATCGTGCGGGTGCCGCCGCCGATCCACGGCTGCGCCTCCAGCACGGTGACGTCGACGCCGGCCCGGGCCAGCTCGACCGCGGCGGCCAGGCCGTTGGGCCCGCTGCCGACGACAACAGCGCTCCTCACGCGCGGTCTCCCGCGCCGGGGACGATGACATCGGACGACGGGGCGGCGGAGGTCACCGTGGCATCCTGCCATTGCGGACCCGGAGGTTCGGGCTGTCCGCCGAGCAGGCCGTGCACCCGCAGCGCGGTCTCGAGGTCGTGGCGACGCTCCTCCAGTGACCTACCGAGCAGGTCCTCGGCCTGCCGGAGCCGGTAGAGCACGGTGTTCTTGTGCACGTGGAGCCGGGCGGCGGCGCGGGCGCTGCTGCCGTCGGCGAGGTAGGCCAGCACGGTGGCGCGCAGCCGGGCGGTGGCGTCGTCGTCGCGGGCGAGGTCGCCGAGGGTCCGGGCGAGGAAGCGCCGCAGGGCCGCCGGGTCCTCGGCGAGGAGGCTGGCGAGCTCGACGTCGCGGTAGCGCACCACGCCGCCGTCTGCCGGGGGCGCGGGCGCGAGGTCGAGCAGGCGGCGCACCCGCACGGCCTCGTCGTGGCTGGCGCGCAGCCCGGCCAGCCCGGACGCCGGCTCCCCCAGCGCCACGCGGACACCGCCCGGCACCGCGCCCGGCGCGCCGGGGTCGGGCGGGACCGTGCCGGTGAACCACGCCCAGAGCGTGTCGGCCGCGGGCTGGGTGGTGAGCAGTCGGGCCCGGGCCCGCTCGGCGAGCGCGCGGGCCGCCTTCTCGAGCCGGCGGGTCGCGTCGGCCTCCGCGCCGGCCCCGGCAGACGAGGGGGCGAGCCAGAGGACCGCCGCCACGTGGTGGTCCTGCACGGGGTGGTCGAGCAGGCGCGCGACGGTCGCGGCGTCGCGCTCCTGACCGGCCAGGACCGCCTCCAGCACGGCGGCGCGGCGGGCGACCGAGCCCCGCAGCCGCGCGGCGGACTCCTCGGCGTGGGCGCGGACGACGTCGTCGACCACCCGCTCGAGGTTGCGGCTCAGCGCCTCCCACAGGAACTGCAGCACCGCGACCCGCAGGGCGGGGTCGAGGTCGGCGTCGTGGATCTCGGCCATCAGCACCTGCCAGATCACCCGCTGGCCCACGCGGTAGGCCCGCAGCAGCACGCCGAGGTCGGCGCCGTGGGCGGCCAGGGTGCGGCCGAGCTGCTCCATCTCGGAGGAGGCCGGCACCGAGCCCGGGGGCCGGTCGGGGATCGTGTCGAGGTGCACCAGCAGCGCCGAGCGGGTGCTGGCCTCCAGGGTGGCGCCCAGCTCGGGGGTGGCCGCGACCTCCGGCACCTCGGCCACCACGGCGTCGTCGACCAGCGCCACCAGGCGCGCCACCTCGGCCTCGCCGCGCAGCCGCCGCGCCCAGGCGCGCAGCCATTCCCGTACCTGCTCGTCGACGACCGCCGACCCAGGCGCGCTCACTGCCGCACCGGTCGCAGATTGGACGATCGTCCAACACCGGACCCCGGATGCTGGGCCGCTGACCCATGACGAGGTAGGACCAAGGGACGCATGATCAGACGGTCGCACCAACCGGCCCCTCAGGCAAGGACCTCACCCATGACGCAGCGCCCCTCGGCCACCACCCCGCGCCTGCCCGACACCGTCGTGGCGATCACCGGCGGCGCCCGCGGGATCGGACGCTGCGCCGCGGCGGCGTTCCTGCGCGCCGGCGCCCGGGTGGTCATCGGCGACCTCGACGCCGACCTGTGCGCCGCCACGGCACGCGAGCTCGCCGCCGAGACCGCGGGGGCCGAGGGGCGCATCCTCGGGCTCGGCCTCGACGTGACCGACCGGGCGTCGTTCGCGGCCTTCCTCGACGCTGCGGAGGCGCAGGTGGGGCCCCTCGACGTCCTGGTGAACAACGCCGGCATCATGCCCACGGGGCGGTTCCTGGAGGAGTCGGACGCGATGACCGACGCCATGCTCGACGTCAACGTGCGCGGCGTCCTGACCGGCTCCAAGCTGGCCGGCCAGCGCTTCACCGCGCGCGGGCAGGGCCACCTCGTGAACATCGCCTCTCTGGCCGGGGTCAACCCCACCGCCGGCCTGGCCACCTACTGCGGCACCAAGAGCTTCGTGCTGGCCTTCACCGACTCCCTCTACCGCGAGCTGCAGGGCAGCGGCGTGCGGGTCTCGGCGGTCCTGCCCGGCGTGGTGCGCACCGAGCTCTCGGCCGGCTCGGCGGTGCCGGCCTGGTCGACGTCGCTGTCCACCGTGGACCCCGAGGACATCGCCGCGGCGGTGGTGGGCGTCGTCGGCTCCTCGCGGCTGCGGGTCACCCGTCCGCGCACCCTGAGCGCCTCGATCCGGCTCAGCGCGATGCTGCCGACCCGGCCCCGGCTCGCCTTCGAGCGCCTCACCGGCTTCGACCGGGCGTTCACCGGCGCCGATCCGGCCGCCCGGGCGGCCTACCACGCGCGGATCGGGGCGGCGGCGCAGCGCCCGGCCGCCGTCGAGGTGCCGGACCGGGGCTGAGGGTCGGCTCCTGCGCGCTAGCGTGCGGCCATGGGCCACTCCCGTTCCGACGTCACCTTCCCCGCCGGCGACGGCACCTGCGCCGCCTGGCTCTACCGCCCCGAGGGGGCCGTCGGGCCGGTGCCGGTCCTGGTGATGGCCCACGGCCTGAGCGGGGTCAAGGAGATGCGGCTGGACGCCTTCGCGGAGCGCTTCGCCGACGCCGGCTACGCCTGCCTGGTCTTCGACTACCGCCACTTCGGGGCCAGCTCGGGCGAGCCGCGCCAGCTGCTCGACGTCGACACCCAGCTGGTCGACTGGCGCGCGGCGATCGCCCACGCCCGCACCCTGCCCGACGTCGACCCCGACCGGGTCGTGGCGTGGGGCACCTCCTTCAGCGGCGGGCACGTGATCGTGCTGGCCGCGGAGGACCGGCGACTGGCGGCGGCGATCTCGCAGTGCCCCTTCACCCACGGCCTGGCCTCGGCGCTCACCATCCCGCCGCTGGTCTCGGCGAAGGTCACCGCCCGGGCGCTGCGCGACGCCGTCGGCGCGCTGCTCGGGCGCCCGCCGGTGATGGTGCCGGCCTGCGGCGCCCCGGGGAGCACCGCGCTGATGACCGCCCCGGACTGCGAGCCGGGCATGAGCGCGCTGGTGCCGCCCGGCCTGGAGGTGCGCTCCGACGTCGCCGCCCGGTTCGTACTGCAGATCATCCGCCGCTACCCCGGCCGCCGCGCCCAGGACGTCGCCTGCCCGATCCTGTTCGCGATCTGCGAGCCCGACTCGGTCGCGCCGGCCAAGCAGACCAAGCGCTACGCCGCCCAGGCCCCCCGCGGCGAGGTCGTGCTGTACGACGTCGGCCACTTCGACATCTACGTCGGCGAGGCCTTCGAGACCAACATCGCCCACCACCTCGACTTCCTCGCCCGCCACGTGCCCGCCTGACGGCCCGCCCGTCCCCCGGGGATCGGTCCCGGCACCCCCCCGACCCCCTTGAGAGACCCCCTTCACGACAGGAGCAGACGATGGTGTCGCTGACGACGACCGGACCGGTGTGGACCCTCGACCTCGGCGAGGACGAGAACCGCTTCTCCCCCGACTGGATGGACGAGGTGGACGCCCGCCTCGACGACGTCGTCGGGGCGCCGGAGGCCGTGGCGCTGCTGACCACGGGCAGCGGGAAGTTCTTCTCCAACGGCCTGGACCTGGACTGGTTGAGCAGCCACCAGGACCAGATGGGCTCCTACGTGGCGCGCGTGGAGCGGCTCTTCCAGCGGTTCCTGACCCTGCCGGTGCCGACGGTCGCGGCCATCAACGGACACGCGTTCGGCGCCGGGGCGATGCTCGCCCTGGCCCACGACTACCGGGCGATGCGCCAGGACCGCGGCTTCTTCTGCCTGCCGGAGGTGGACATCCTGATCCCGTTCACGCCCGGCATGTCGGCGCTGGTGCAGTGCAAGGTCTCGCCGCAGACCGCGCGCGACACGATGACCACCGGGCGCCGACTGGGCGGGGACGACGCCCTGGCCGCCGGCATCGTGGAGGCCAGCGTGGGCCTGGACGCCCTCCCCGCCACCGCCGCGGGGCTGGTGTCCGGACTGGCGGGCAAGGACCGCCCGACCCTGGGCACCATCAAGTCGACGATGTACGCCGCCGCCTCGGCCGCCCTCCTCGCCCCCACCGCCTGATCAGGGGTCACCGTCTCTCCGTTGTCACCAGCACAATGCACCGGTTCGGCGCGGAAACCGGTGCATTCCGCTGGTGACAACGGGGGACAGCACCCCGTGCCGGGCGGGGGGAAGGGGGCCCTGCCCTACGATCGCCAGCGTGGTGGACGCGGTCGAGACCCCCGATGGGCCCGGGCACGTCGTCGGGTCGGGCGTGCTGCGCTGCCTGCCGCCCACCCATGCGGACGGCACGATCACGCTGCGCTACGAGGGCACCGACCACGCCGGCGCCCACCACCGGTTCACCGAGACCATCGAGCTGCCGGGGCGGCTGGAGGACGCCGACGCCGACGTCGTCGGGCCGCTGCTGGCGCTGCTGTCCGGCGCCGCGTCGCTGAGCTACTTCAAGGCCCTGGCCCCCGGTCGGCTGGAGGTGCCCGACGGCCTCACCGACGTCGAGCGCCACTTCCTCACCGAGCTCAGCGCGCACGGCCTGGGCGAGTTCGCCTACGAGAACGACCTGCCCGCGGTGCTCGACACCCCCGTGGTCGGCCCCACGCTCCCGCCCCGACCCACCGGCCAGGACCGGGAGCGCCCGGTCCGGCGGGCCCTCACCGCCGTCGGCGGCGGCAAGGACTCGATCGTCTCGATCGAGGCGCTGAAGCGCGCCGGCTACGACGTCGGGCTGTTCTCGGTGAACAGCTACGCCCCCATCGAGGCCACGGCCCGGGTGGCGGGACTGCCCCTGCTCTCCGCGCGACGCCGGCTCGACCCGGCCCTGTTCGCGCTCAACGCCGCCGGCGCCCCGAACGGCCACGTGCCGGTGACGGCGGTCAACTCGATCGTCGCGCTGCTCACCGCCCTGGCCCTCGGGTTCGACACCGTGGCGTTCAGCAACGAGGCCAGCGCCTCCTACGGCAACGTCGTGTGGCACGAACGGACCATCAACCACCAGTGGTCCAAGGGCCGCGACTTCGAGCAGCTGCTGCGCGGCGCCCTGCCCGCCGGCGCCCCGACCTACCTCTCGCTGCTGCGCCCGCTCACCGAGCTGCGGATCGCGCGCCACTTCGCCGGGCTCACGGCGTACCACCCGGTGTTCACCAGCTGCAACCGCGCCTTCAAGCTCGACGCCGCCGCCCGCACGTCGTGGTGCGGCGACTGCCCGAAGTGCCGGTTCGTGTTCCTGTGCCTGGCGCCGTTCCTGCCCGGGCCCGCCCTGCTCGCGATCTTCGGCGGCCGCGACCTGTTCGCCGATCCCGCCCAGCGCACCGGGTTCCTGGAGCTGCTCGGGGTCGACGGCCTGCTCAAGCCCTTCGAGTGCGTCGGAGAGCCCGACGAGTGCCGGGTGGCGCTGCAACTGCTGCGCTCCCACCCCGACTGGCGCGACCACCCGATCCTCGGTGATCCCGCCGTCGCGGCGATCACCGCCACCGAGGCCGACGCCGCGGCCGCCTTCGCCTTCCGCGGCGACGAGCACGTGCTGCCCGCCGACCTCGAGGCGGTCGTCCGTGCGCTCTGAGGACCTGCGCGGGCTCGACGTCGTCATCTGGGGCGCGGGCCGCGAGGGCCGCGCCGCGCACGCCTGGCTGGCCGGGCTCGGGATCGCCGCCGAGATCGTCGTCACCGGGCCCGGGGCGCCCGCGGGCTCCGCGGAACGGCTGCTGCGTGCCGACGTCGTGGTGAAGAGCCCCGGGGTGCCGCACACCGCGCCGGAGTTCCTCGCGGTGCGCGCGGCCGGCGTGCGCGTCACCTCCCTCACCGACCTCTGGCTCTCCGCGCAGGCCGCCCGCGTGCTGGCGGTGACGGGCACCAAGGGCAAGAGCACCACCTCCGCCGCCGCCCACCACCTGCTCGACGGCGTCGGGGTGGCGGCCTCGCTGGTGGGCAACGGCGGCACGCCGGTCACCGAGGACGACGCCGGCTCCGCCGAGGTCGCGGTAGCGGAGGTGTCGAGCTACCAGGCCGCCGACCTCACCGTCTCCCCGCGCCTGGCGGTGGTCACCTCGCTCTACCCCGAGCACCTGCCCTGGCACGGCGGCTACGAGCAGTACGTGGCCGACAAGCTGAACCTGGTGGCCCACGGACCGGCGCTCGTCGTCGTGCCGAGCCACGAGGGCGAGGTGGCCGAGCGGGTGCGCGAGCGGATCGACGCCCGCACCCGCCTGCTGGCCCCGGGCGATCTCGGGATCGTGGTCGACGACGGCCTGCACTGGCACGGCGTGGGCTTCCTGACCCCCGACCGGATCGGCCTCGCCGGCGCCCACAACCACCTCAACCTCGCGCTCGCCCTCACCGTGGTGGCGGCCGGGTTCGACGTGCCCGCCGGCTCCCGTCCCACGCTGCTGGCCGCCGCGGGGGCGTTCGCGCCGCTGGCCCACCGGCTCGAGCCGGTGCCCTCCGACGACGGCCGCCGCTGGGTGGACGACAGCCTCGCCACCGCTCCCGAGGCGGTGGTCGCCGCGCTCGCCACCTTCCCCGGCACCCGCGTGACCCTGCTGCTCGGCGGCTCCGACCGGGGCCTGGCCTACGACCCGCTGCGCGCCTACCTCGCCGGCCGCGACGACGTCGAGGTGCTGGCGCTCGGGCCGGCCGGTGCCCGCTGGATCGCCGAGGGCGGCGCGGACGCGGCCCCCACGACCGCCACCGCGAGCTTCGCCGAGGCCTGCGCGCTCGCGCGCACCCGCGACACCGAGGTCGTGCTGCTGGCCCCCGGCGCGCCGAGCTTCGACGAGTTCGCCTCCTACGAGGAGCGCGCGGCGGCGTTCCGGGCCGCCGCACGGGCCTGATCCGGTGGACGTGCTGCACACCCTCGACGGCGCGGCGGTCGAGGCCGTCCCGGCCGCGTGGTCGCTCGTGCCGTACGCCACCTACACCAGCTGCGTCGTCGTGGAGCGCGCGGTGCTCGGCTGGAGCGGCCACCTGGCCCGGCTCGCCGGCGGCGTCGACGCGCTGTGGGGGCACCCCCTCGACCCCGACGACGTGCGCACAGCGGTGGCCGCCCACCTCGCGCTGCTGCCGGATCCCGACGCCGCCCGGGCGCTGCGCGTGACCGCCCACCCGGCCGACCTCGACCTGCTCGACCCGGCCGCGGCCACCGGCGTGCGACTGCTGGTGAGCTCGCGTCCCGCGGCGTTCCCGCCCGCGGTGACCGACACCTTCACGGTGGGCACCGTGGCGCACACCCGCGAGCTGGCCGGGGTGAAGTCGACCTCCCTGCTGGAGCAGGTGCGGCTGCGGCGCGAGGCCCGGCTGGCCGGCCACGACGACGCCCTCTTCGTCACCGGCGAGCAGGTGCTGGAGGGCAGCACCTGGACGGTGCTGGTGTGGCGGGGCGACGACGTCGTCACCCCGGCGGGGCCGGTCCTGCCGAGCACGACCGCCGGCCACCTCGGGGCGATCGCGGTCGCGGCGGGCGGCACCGCCACGCAGGCCGAGGTCACCCTCGCCGACCTCCACGAGGCCGACTTGGTGATGGCGGTGAACGTGAACACGCCCGCCCGCGCGATCTCGGCGGTCGACGGGCGCCGGCTGCCCCTGGACCGCGACCGGCTCGGCGGGCTCGCCGCCGCCTACGCCGCCCTGCCGCGGGAGCCCGTGGCGCCCGCCTGATCGGATTCCGATCAATCCGCACCTGGATCAAGGTTTGCTCAAGTCTCTCGAGGGCAAGAGAACCTCCGTACTCGGGACCCACCTAGAGCAAGGAGTTCCCATGGGCTACGGAGCCGGAGGCTTCCTCACCGTCGTCGGTCTGGTCCTCGCACTGGCCGTGCAGGACACCATCAACGAGGTCGACCTGCAGATGGTCGGCTGGATCATGACCGTGGTCGGGATCGCGCTGATCCTGCTCACCGCCGTGACGCTGAACAGCAACCGCCGCGCTCGCACCACCACGACCGTCACCCACAGCGACGGCACCCAGAGCGTGCGCGACACCCGCACCGACGTCTGATCCCCCCGCAGATCACCCGCCGATCCGCCGATCCCGCCCACCGAGGAGAACCCGTGAAGTTCCTGCTGCTCATCCTGCTGATCCTGGCCATCGTCTACGTCGCCCAGCTGGTGCTGCGCCGCCGCTGACCCGCGAGGAGCCGGCGCTCCATCCCCCGCCGTCGGGCACACGCTGCCCGCACTGACACGAAGGCCCGCGTCCCCCGTCGCGGGCCTTCGTCCGCCCCGGGACCCGATCGTGGGGCTCGGACCGGGTCGGGTGAGACCGGGTTGGGACCGATCCGTCCCTCGCCGCGGCACCCTCGGACGTCGGCGGCCCCTAGCGTCGGGGCCATGACCGCTCGACGTCGTCCTGCCGCGGCGCTCGCCGCCCTCATCGTGGGGTTCGGCGCGCTGGCACCGACCTCCTCCGCCGCGGCGCCGAAGCGCGCCGACCTCGTCGTCGTCGCCACCACCCCGGGCACGCTCGTGGCGCAGCCCGGGGGCGCCCTGGCCACCGCGGTGAGCGTGCGCAACCGGGGCAGGGCCGCCGCCCCCGGGTCGCGGGTGGGCCTCTACCTCTCCCGCGACGCCCGGCTCAGCCCCGCCGACCGGCTGCTCGTGTCGGGCCGCATCGGCGCCCTCGCGCCGGGGCAGACCCGGCAGCGATCCCTCACCGGCCGGCTGCCGCAGCCGCTGGCCACCGGCACCTGGCGGATCCTGGCGTGCGCCGACCTCGACGTCGAGGTGCGCCAGTCCTCCACCAGCAACGACTGCCGGGTGCACCGCAGCCTCGACGTCGCCCAGCCCGGTCCGCCGCCCTCGGGGCCGAGCGGGGGTGCGGAGTCGGCGTGCGGCGGCGCGGTGGTGCCGTACTCGCAGGGCACGACGCCGCCGGCGGGCGTCCGGTTCGAGGTGACCCCGGCGTCCCCGGACGGGGTGCTGGGGGTGAGCGCCGACCCGGTGGGCGCGGAGTTCGACACCATCGAGCAGTACGCCCAGACCACCCTCACGATCACCAACGTCGGCACCGCGACCTCCCCCGGCGTCACCGCCCAGGCCGGCGCCTGCGTGCCGGGGCGCGGCGCGCCCGGCTACTGGGGCGGCCTAGACCTGTGGGACGACGGCGTCGAGCCCGCCCGCCGGTGCGGCAGCAACGGCAACCTCGGCGCGCTGCCGCCGGGCACGTCGTGCGACGTGCAGGTGTGGGCCAGCGACATCGTGCGCGGCGGCACCAACCCCGGCTACCTGCGCCTGACCACCGGCGTCGACGTGCTCGCGGTCTTCCCGGTCTCCGTCGACTCCGCGAGCCGGGGCTACCTGCGGCTGCAGACGATCACCGGCAGCGACGACCTGCGCGACAACGCCCCTGGCCGGCACCGACGGGTGCTCGTGCGGGCCACCAGCATCGGCGACCGCGACGCCGTCCCGTCCTTCTCCTTCACCGACCACGCGGGGGTCTTCGAGATCGACGGCAGCTACACCCCGCCGTCGGGGACGACCCGCTGCCAGGTGACGTACTCCGCGAGCAGCGGCACGTATGTGGGGGCGGTGTCTCCCGGTGGGTCCTGCGTGGTGGCCATCGACGTGTGCTCCGCACTCAGCGCGGTGGACTACACGACCCGCCTGTTCGCCTCCCGCATCGACGGGGCGCGGCAGTCCGACGACCTGCCGCTGCGCTACACCACCACCTCCGGCCCGGCGGAGCAGCCGTGCTGACCGCGGCCGCGGCGCGCACCGCCGCCCTGGTGCTCGTGCTCGCCTGCGGCGCCGTCGTCGCACCGGCGACGGCGACACCTGCCGGCGTGGTCACCGCCCCCCGCGCCGGTGCCCTGCAGCTGGACCCGAGCACCCCGCTGCTCGGTGAGCCGCTGGCCGTGAGCGCCGTGGTGCCTGGACCGGCACGGCGACCGGTCACCCTCCAGGTGCGCGCCGGGGGTGCGTGGCGCACCGTGGCCCGCGGCCGCGCCGCCCGTAGCGGCCGCACCACCCTCACCGCACCAGCGCCGCGGGGCACGATCCGGCTCGCGGCCCCCGCGGCGGGCGGACGCCCGGCCTGGACGTCGTCGCCCCGGGCCGTGCCGATGGCCCGACCGCGCAGTCGGGTGGTCGACCGCGCCGGTGGAGGCGGACTGCCCGCCGACGGCGCGAACGACCTCGAGGTCTCCGCCGACGGCCGGTGGGCGGTGTGGGTCTCGGCGTCGGACGACATCGCCAACGTCGACACCAACGGCACCGCCGACGTCTACCTCACCGACCTGCGCACCGGGGCGACGACGCTGGTCTCGCGCACCCCCACCTTCACCGCCGGCAACGGCACCAGCATCGAGCCGAGCATCTCCGCCGACGGCGCTGAGGTGGCCTTCTCCTCCGCCGCCACCGACCTGGTGCCCGGCCCGAGCAGCGGCTACCAGGTGTACCGCTTCAGCCGGGCCACCGGCACGGTCACGCGGGTGAGCAACGCCATGGGCGGCGGGGCGGCCGACGGCGTCTCGAGCAGCCCGGCGATCTCCGCCGACGGCTCGGCGATCGCGTTCACCTCCAGTGCCACCACGATGGCCGGGGACACCACGGCCACCGTCGACGTCTTCATCGGCTACCGCGGCGACCCGCAGCCCCGCCAGGTCTCGATCACGCCCTCCGGGGTGCCGGGCTCGGCGCGCAGCGAGTCGCCGTCGATCTCGGCCACGGGCCGCTACGTCAGCTTCAGCTCCAACGCCTCCGACCTGGTGGCCGGCGACACCGACGGGTTCTCCGACGTGTTCGTGCGCGACCTCGACACCAGCCGCACGACCCTGATCTCCCGGGTGCCGGGCGGGCCGCTGGCGAACGGCGCGTCCTACGCCTCCTCGATCTCGGGGGCGGGCGACCGGGTGGCGTTCGAGACCACCGCGACCAACCTCGCCACCGGCGGCTCGCGCGTGAACGGCGACGTCGTGGTGTGGACGCGGGGCGCCCCGCGCCTGGTCACCGCCTCGGTGCGCCGCGACCCGGCGGCGGCCTTCGCCGTCGACGACCCGCACCTGAGCCGGGACGGCCGGTGGGTGCTGATGGACACCACCGACGCCCTCCTGGCCGCCGACCGCAACGGCGTCCCGGACACCTACGCCGTGCGGCTCGGCACCGGCTCGGGTGCCGCGGCGCGGCCGTTCCTGGTGAACGCCACCGTGTCGAGCACCGGCCGGCCCTGCGCCACGCCGGTCGGCAGCTCGGGCACGAGCATCTCCGGCGACGGCCGGTTCGTCGGGTTCGTGTCCTACTGCAGCGACCTCACCCCCGGCGACACCAACACCGACCCCGACGTGTTCCTCACCGACCTGCGCGCCCGCTGAGGAGTCACCGGTCGACGTCGCACCAAGCGAACGGCAGGTGTGTCAGGGCCGATCGCCTGCCGTTCGCTTGGTGCGACGCTCACCGGCGGTGACGGATCGGCACTACCCGCTTAGGCTCCGGGTGCATGGCACCGGCCCGCCCGCTCGCAGCCCTCCTGATCGCCCTGCTGCCCGCCGCCGGGCTGCTTCCGGTCCCGAGCCGCGCCGCACCGCCCGCCGGCACGACCGTCCTGGACCCGGTGCAGGTGCAGGCGTTCGTGGCTCACGTGCAGCCGGCGGGCGACTCCTGCACGGTGACCGACGCCGTGTCGGGCACCGACACCGACCAGAGCACCGGACCGTCGGTGGACGTCGTCGCCACCGACACCGGGGAGGCGCAGTCGCCGCTGCCGGGCGACGACGTCGACCTCGAGGGCTCCGCACGGGCCACCGTGGGCTCCTCGCTCGTGGGTGAGGTCCGCACGCTCACCGTGAGGGCCGCGCTCGACGTCGCCGCCCTCCCGCGCACCGGCGCCTCGGCGTGCCAGGTCGCGGTCGCGGGGCAGGTCGCCACGAGCGCGGCGCTGGAGCTCGCGGTGGCCGGTTGGGTCACCCTCACCGCCACGGCCGACGGCCCCGCCGGGGTCGGGATCCAGGTGGACGGCGACGCGCACGACCTCGTCCTGACCCTGACGAGCAGCGCCTCCGAGAGCCGGGTGCGGGCCTTCCTCGAGGCCGGGCAGTACCTGGTGCGCACCCAGGCGAGCGCCCGGTCGCCCGAGGCGTCCGGGGGCGGTGGCCGGGTGGCGAGCACGGTGATGACGACGGTCCGGGTCGTGCCTCCGGGCCGGGCGCTGGCGGCGGCCGGCGGCACGAAGCGGATCGCCACGCTTCCGGCGGCGCTCGACTGCGACCGCTCCAGCGCGGTCGTGCGGCTGGGGCGTGGGGTGGCCGGGGCGCGCACCGCCGTGTTGCGGGCCGGCGGACGCACCGTGCGCACGGTGCGCGGGCCGAAGCCCGGCGACGTCGTCACGCTGCGGACGCTGCCCGTGCGGGCCCCGCTGACCCTGAGCGTGACGGCCCGCGGCCGCGCCACCAGCCGGTCCTACGAGGCCTGCGCGCCGGTCTGAGGCCCGCCGCCGACCTCAGTCCTCCGGGAGCTCGTGGATCCGGGCCAGGATCCCCACCAGCAGGTCCTCCAGCGCCGCGCGCGTGGCGGCGATGGCGGCGTCGATCGGCGGCTCGAAGGTCGGCGCGAGCCCGGCCACCTGCACCGGCACCTCCAACCAGCCCTCGAACGGCGAGCGCAGCTCGGCGAGCATCCGCCGGACCTCGGTGGCGGTGGCCACGAGCGGCAGGTGCTCCGTGAACTGCTCCCGGGCCGGGTCCAGACCGGCGCCCGCCTCCAGCTCCCGCGCGCGACGCGCGTGCGAGGCGGCGTGCGCGGGATGGGCACCCGCCCACCGCAGCTCCTCCACCTGCGCGCGCACGACCTCGCGCAATGACGCGCCGCGGGTCGGCTCGCTTCGGTCCGGCTCAGCCACCCCGCCACCCTAGGAGGCCCGACCGGAGACGCCCGCGCCGACGCTGACATCACCGCCATATCACGGGCATATCATGGCGAAATGGAGGAAGGCAGCAGGGATGAAGGCGGCAGGGACGAGGTACGAGCCCTGCGGACGGCCGCCGGTCTCACCCAGGCCGAGCTCGCCGCCCGCGCTGGTGTCGCCCAGCCCAACATCGCCGCCTACGAGTCGGGCAGGCGCCGTGCGTCCAGCGCGACGATCGCGCGGCTCCGACGCGCCGCTGCGCCGCGCCCGGGCGAGGCTCTGGCCACCCACCGCACCGCGCTGATCGCGCTCGCCGCGCGTCACGGACTCACGCAGATGCGGGTGTTCGGGTCGGTCCGGCACGGCAGCGACGCGCCCGGGAGCGACGTCGACCTCCTCGTGGCCGCCGCGCCCGGGACCGGGCTGGTGTCGGTCGCCGCCTTCGCCCTCGCCGCCGAGGATCTCCTCGGCGTGCCGGTGGACGTGGTCACCGAAGGGGCGCTGCGCCCCGACCATCCGATCCGGCTCGAGGCGCTGGCGCTATGAGGCCCTCACGGTGAGCGCCGATCCCGCGGGGCGACTGGGGAGGACCTACGGCGAACGCACGGCCTGGGCACTGTCCGAGATCCTGCGGGCCTGTGAGACCGGGGCCCACCTGGTGCATCGTGGCCGGGCCTGGTTCGACGACGATCCGGACGGGGTGCCGTGGCTGGCGGCGGAGAACCTGGTGATCCGGGTGGGCGAGAACGTGGCCCGCTTGGACCCGCGATTCTGCGCCGACCATCCCGCCGTCCCCTGGCGGGTCATCAAGGACATGCGCAATCGATTGACGCATTACTACGAGGCGACCGATCACGACGTCGTGTGGAGCACGCTCGCGGCGGACTTCCCGATCCTCGCGGCTCAGATCCGCGACCTCCTCGAGCAGGCCTGAACCGACGACCTCACCCGATCCCGAGCCGACGGGCCACCTCGGGACCGCCGACGGCGGCGATGTGGTCGGGGTCGCCGACGACCACGAGCCGGTCGGTGGCGCGGGACATGCCGACGTAGAGCCGCTCGCGGGCGCGGTCGCGCTCCTGGGCCTCGTTGACGCACAGCACCACGCAGGCGCGCTCGAGGCCCTTGGATCCGAGCACGTGGCCGTAGAAGACGTCCTCGCCCTCCCAGAACGAGCGCCAGTAGCCGACCTTGCCGTGGTGGTCCACCTGCGCGGTCTGCTCGGGGTGGCGGTGGCCGGTGGTGAGCAGGGCGACACGGCCGGCGTCCCAGCCCTCGTCGAGCAACCGCTCGACCTCGTCGTCGGCCACGCCGAGCGCGTCCTCGTGCGACGCCGGCACGAACCGCACCGCGGGTCCGTCGCCACCGCGGGCGAACATCCGGGACGGCGCGAGGGGGTCGAAGACCTCGTGGATCTGGCGGGTGTTGCGCAGGTTGTGGTCGAGCACGAGCGGCACCAGCTGCACCGGCGGGCGACCGAACCGGGCGAAGAGCCGCTGGTTCTCGTCGGCGAACACGAACAGCCCGCCCTGCTCCTCATCGCGCAGCGCGCCGAGCAGCGGCGCCCACCACGACTCGGCGAAGTCCTGGGCCTCGTCGACCACGAAGGCGTCGAAGCGGTGCCCGGGCGGCAGCTCGGCCGCACGCTGCGCCATCAGCTCGGGCAGCTGCACCTCCCAGAAATCGCTGGGCTCCTCGCCGGTGATGGTGAGGCCCCACTGGCGGCCGAGCTCCTCGTAGGTCCCGACGAACGCCGGGCGCTTGCGGCGGTCCCAAGAGGCCACGACGCGCTTGAGGTACTCCGCGAGCCCGATGGAGTAGCAGATCAGCGCCACCCGCTCGGCCTTCGCGCCCCGGCTGCCGGCGGTGAGGTCCTTGGCCTTGTTCAGCGCGAGCACGGTCTTGCCGGACCCGGCACCGCCGCGCACCTCGACCCGGCGCACCAGCCGCGTGACCTGCAGGATCACCATCTGCTCCTGGGTCAGCCGGTCGGCTTGGGCCGCCCGGTCGGCGGCCTCGGCGTTGAGGTCGAAGGCGGTGTGGGCGCGGCCGCTGAGGATCTCGCCGATCAGCGCGAGGTCGTCGTCGTTCGGGATCGGGTACCCGTGGGCCAGCGCCCAGCCGTTGTTCTGCACCCGCTCGGAGAGGTCGGCCTGGTCGTGGCGGTCGTGCAGGGCCCAGCGCGGCAGTTCGGGCACCGCGAAGTCGTTCCCGAACGCGCTGTACGGCGTCACGACGCCGTGGCTCCACGCCACGCGGGGCCGGCTCCCCCAGCGCGGATCCTCCTGCACGTAGCGCCGCAGGGCGTGCTTGACGTCGCGGGCCTGGTCGACGGGGTGGCAGCGCTCGTCGACGTCGCCGCGCCGCACCCACCAGCCGTCGGCGTCGTGCCACACCGACCCGCCCTTGACCTCCAGCACGGTGACGGCGGAGCCGGGAATCAGCAGGACGAGGTCGGCCTCGTGGTCCTTCTCCTGGTCGGTGAGGCGCAGGTTGGGCAGCACCACCGAGCCGGCGGGCAGGGTGTCGCACAGCCGCCGCCACACCTCCTGCTCCGAGGGCGTGCTGAAGGCGGGGCGCTCCGGGATGCTGCGGGCGGGCATGGCGGGATCCTCACACGGTGTCGGGGCCGGTGGCGGGGGACGCGCAGGCCGGGGAGGCGACGAGCGCGGCCGTGGCCGCGGCCAGCGACGCGAGCCGCGCGGCCACGACGTCGCGGCGTAGCTCGAGCATGAGCCCATGCACCCGGGGCTCGACACCGTGGTGGCGCAGCGGCACGTAGCAGCCCGCGAAGGGCGAGTCGAGGCCGACGTCGCCGGTGGGGGCGACGGTGGCGAACCGGGCCCGGGCGGCCTCGAGCAGTGCTGGCGGGGTGTGCACGGGATCGGTGCCGAGGCACACCTCGGGGCGCGGCCCGTCGCCGTGCAGCTCGTAGGGCAGCGCCTCGCGCGGGTAGGAGTGGAGGTCGAGCACGGTCACGGCTCCGCAGGCGTCCAGCCGCTGCTGCACGAGGTCGGTGATCGCGGCGGCGTAGGGCGTGAACCAGGTGGCGATCAGGTGGGCCCGCTCGGCGTCGGTGGGCGCGCGCAGCACGCCCCGGCGGGAGGTGGCGGTGTAGACCGCGCCCATGCCGACGGCGTTCATCTCCTCGGTGTCGTCGGGGAACCGCTCGGGGTCGACCACCAGCCGGGAGCAGCGGTTGAGGAACACCCACGGCCGCGGGCCCTCGGCGGCGGCGAGGTCGGCCGCCCGGAGCGCGATCCGGTCGGTGTCGGTGTCGGTCATGGCGTCGAGCTCGGCGGCGAGGGCGGCGTCGTCGAGCAGGATCCCGGCCCGCACCGCCGGTGGGATCACGCGCGAGGAGTGCGGCACGTGCAGCACCACCCCGGAGTCGGGATGGCCGGGCACGACCTCGAAGGAGGGGTTCACAGCTCGCCGGCGCGGGCCAGCAGCGCGTCGTCGCGCACGACCGTGCAGCCGGCCGCCTCGAGCAGCGCCCGCAGCTGCGGCTCCGCCTCGGCCCGGACTTCCAGGACGGCGCCGTTCAGCGCGGTGTCGGCGATCCGGCCCCAGTCCCCGAGGTCGACGTCGTGGCCCTGGGCCCGCAGGGCGGCCAGGAGGTCGACGGCGACGATCGCGGGCCAGGCCGGCCAGTCGCCGTCCTCGACGCCGGGCTGCTCCTGCACGTCGAACGACGCGCCGCCGTCGTCCTCGGGCGTGAGGTCCTCGACCTCGAACGGCGCCGGCACCGCGGTGGCCTCCGCGGCCAGCGCGCGGGCCTGCGCCCAGGTCGTGGCGGCGCGCCAGCGGTCGAGCTCGGCGGCGGCCACCTCGGCGTGGCCGGTGGGCAGGAACGCGAGGTCGCCGGTGGACAGCAGGCCGAGCGTCGTCGGACCGGGCCAGGGGTGGTCACCCCAGGCGGGCGTGGTGGAGGAGGTCATGCCCCCGAGTCCACCCCAGGGGTCCGACAGTTCCGGATCCGCCGGGTCCGGGTCGGGGAGAGAGCGCTCAGCTGGCCTTGATCCGGGCCGTCGGCACGTTGACACCGAACGTGCAGGCGTCGCCGAAGGTGGGCTTGAGGGTGCGGTCGCAGCCCAGCCAGCCGGTCTGGAAGCCGCGCGGGCCGATGATCTTGATGCCGAACTCCTCGTAGTCGCCGCGGAAGGTCGCCTTGTAGTTGCCCTGGGCGTTGGTGGTGACCGAGCCGAGGAAGTCGGTCTCGCTGGCGTCGAAGATCCGCACGGTCACCCCCTGCACCGGGCGGCCGTTGTTGAAGCGCACGACCTTGCCGCTCACCACGGTCGTGACCGCCTTCGCAGCGGCACTCGCGCCGGGAGCCGGGGCGGCCTGGGAGACGGCGGGGGCACCGACCGACGTGATCAGGGGGAGGGCGACGAGCAGCGCGGCGGCGGCGCCCAGACGGCGGGAAGCGTGCGACATGGGCGCCATGATCCCCGACCTTGTCGCAATCGGGAAGGTCCGCGACCGACGCGGCTCGCCGTCAGGCCCCGGGGTGGCGGATCAGCCAGACCCGGTCCGGCCACGGCGGGTCGGGCTCGCGCCGCTCCTCGACGAAGCCGTGACGCCGGTAGAACGCCGCCGCCCGGTCGTTGCCGTCGATGTGCTCGAGCGCCACCGGGCGCCCCTCGGCCCGGGCGAGCAGCTCCTCCAGCAGCAGCCGCCCCACCCCGGTGCCCTGCGCGCGGGGACGCACGTAGAGCTTCCAGATCACCGGTGGATCGCGCCGCAGGTCGAGGTTCCCCATCCCCACGACCTCGCGGCCGTCCTCACCGTCGTCCTCCGCCACCAGGGTGGTGATCGCGGAGATGCTGGTCGCGACGGCGTCCTCGGACCACCAGGTCGCCAGCCCGTGCGCCACGAACTCCTCGCCCACGAAGGCGTACGTGATCGGCCAGGTCTCCGCCGCGATCCGCCGGACGGCCGGCACGTCGCCGAGGGTGGCGGGGCGCAGGGTCACGCTCATGGGCGTCCGCCTTCCCCGACCTCACGAGGCTCAACCAGGGCCCGGCCGATCGGTAGCGGCGTCGAGGACGGTCAGCACGTCGAGCAGCCAGCGCTGCGGGTAAGCGTCGGGGAGGGCCTCGACGACGTCGCGCACCGCCGTCTCCCGGGGTACCCCGGCGAGCATCGCGACGCGGGCCGCGACGGTCGGGGTGCGGCTCTGGCCGGCCACGCAGTGGAGGAACACACGGTGGCCGGCGCCGCGCAGGCGCAGGACGGTGCGGGCGGCGTCGTCGATCACGAAGGCGGCGTTCGGGTTCTCGGCCGGGGTGGTGTCGAGCAGGCGCACGGCGTGGTGCACGACGCCGTCGGGCAGCTGGCGGCGGCCGACGCGGCACATGCTCACCACGGCCGTGATGTCCGGCGTGGTCGGGGAGGGCAGCCGGTCGAGCGCGGCGGCGTCGCCGATCCACACCCCGGTCACACCGGGCAGGGGCACGCAGGTGCCGGCGAGGTCGTAGCGGCGGTAGTCGACGTGGTCGCCGGTGGGCCAGCCCGCGGCGTCGGGCTCGCCGCCGCGCACGGCGAGGGTGGCGGCGGCGACGAGGCCGGCGGCGCCGGCACCCGGCCCGCCCTCGACGCCCCAGCCGTGCAGCACGCCCTGCCACTCCTGCGGCACGGCGCTGGCGCCCCAGCGGGCGCCGAGCAGGGCTCCGGCGATGGCGGCGACGGTGTCGGTGTCGTGGCCGATCCCGATGGCGGTGGCGAGGGCGTCCTGCAGGTGCACGCAGGCCAGCGGGCCGTCGGGGACGGGGGTGTGGACGATCGCCGACCACGCCGCCTGCAGGGCGCCGACCACCCAGGCGTTGGAGCCGAAGTCGCTTGGCGGTCGGGTCTCGGCCTCGGCGAGCAGGCCGCGCCAGTGCGCGGCGGTGTCGCCGAGGTGGCCGACGACGTCATCGGCGGTGGGGAACTCCCCGTGCAGGATCGCGTGGCGGATCATCAGGCTCCACAGCGCGGCGCCGTCGCCCGCGAGCGGGTCGTGGTGGGTGAGGGCGCTGATGGCCCGGGCTGCGGCCACCACGGCGGCGGGGTCGTCGAGGTGGGGCAGCGCGACGGCGGCGGTGCGCATCAGCGAGACGTTGCCGGCCGAGCGGCCGCTCCGCTCGTGCACCTCGCGGGCCGCGTGCGCCATCTGCACGGCGGTGGGGGTCCGGCCGGCGAGCCGCAGCACCTGGCTGGTCTGGATGCCGACGTCGGGTGGCCCCGGGGCGTACCAGTCGGCGAACCCGGCCGCGATCGCATCGAGAGCCTCGGAGCTTCGCAGGTCGGCACCGGTGGCCGCCACCCGCGCGATCGCGACCGCCTGGGCGGTGTCGTCGGTCCACTCCCCCGGCGCGAACCCGCCCAGGCCACCGCCGATCATCGCCGGCCGCCCGGGGTAGGGCGCGGAGCCGAACTCGTAGCCAGCCCCGAGAGCGTCCCCGACGGCGGAGGCGAGCACCGCGCCGACGGCGCGGTCGAGCTGGGCGGGGGTCAGGTCGAGCGAGGTGGTCTGACGCAAGGAGCAGCTCCTGTCCTGCACCCGCCACGGTGGCGAGGGGTGCGTGAGGTCATCCGGCGGTGGCCGGATCAAGCACCACCCTGCCGGGGAGGTCCGACAGTTCGATTGTCGACAAAGAAACTCATGGCACGAGTAGTGCTACTCGCGCGACGGTCGATGTCGCTCCCGATGGTGTCTCGGACATCGTGGCTTGCCGGTGAGGTCGGTGCCGCCGCCGGATTCCCAGGGTGGGTCGTGGTCGATCTCGCAGTGGGTGGCGGACACGTCGCAGCCGGGGTGGACGCAGGTGGGGTGCATCGTCGCGATCGCCATCCGCTGCGCCCTGGTGTGGAACCTGCGGGTGCGTCCCCAGTCGAGCACCATGCCGGCGCCGTCGAGGACGGCGGGGATGATCCTGGCCTTGGCGGCGAGCCTGCGGGCGGCGGTGGCGCTGATCTTCTCGCCGGTGTCGAGGAGCCCGGCCTGCTCGAGCCGACCCTGGAGGTTCTCGATGGTCATCGTCACGACCACGGTGGCGCCGCAGCCGGCCAGGTCGGGGAGGTCGGTGTCCTGGATGCGTTCGAGCAGGTCGCAGAACGCCTGCCCCCACCGTGTGGGGGTGCGCAAAGTCGGGTCGTAGGACCCGGCCCCCTCCGCCGCCCGCTTCGCCTTCGGGGCGCCGATCGCGGTCAACATCTTGCGCAGCATCGCGCCGTGCATCACCGGGACCCGGAACCAGCCCTCCATCGTGCCGTCGTCGTGCTCCACCATCGAGAACCGGACCCGCTGCGCGGCCCGCGCCTCCTGACGTTCAAGAGCGGCGGACTCGCGCGCATCCGCGGCGATCGGGTCGAGGACCTCCCACACGCGCCGTCCCAGCACCCGCAGGTCGTTCGCGTGATGCGTCTGTGCCTTCTCCAGCAGGAACTCGGTCGCGCGGTCCTTGTCCCCCTCGGGCACCTCAGTGACCGCGTCGACGATGACCTTCGCCTGCGCAGAGTTGATCTCCGCGCCAGCCAACGCCGAGGCGACGTCGGGACACGCCTCGAGCGCCACCGCCTCCCGCACGGCCGCCCGACCCTGCGCCACCGTCGTCCCGGTCGCGCGAGCGTGCCACACCGCCACCGACTCCGCCCCCGACTCCTGATGCGCGCCGATCTCCTCGGCATGTACCAGCAGCCGCGCCTTCAGCGCCGCCGCATGAGCCTCCACCCGCGCGAGCTCCAGCAACGCCTCCCGCGTGTCCTCGACCCCCGCCGACCAGACCGGCGCAGCCAGGGCATGGGCCAGCGCGTCGTCGGCAACCCGTGCCCACTCCCGCACCCCACCCGCACCCATCTGCATATGGTCACTCAACACGGGACCACCGACAGTTTCGACCGCAGCGAGCAGGCCTGTGGAGATCGGTGTCCGCCACGTGGGGCGCCCGGCCGTTCGCCGAGGGCCTCGCCATGATGGCGCGGTGGACGACATCGAGTTGCTGTTCCGCGCCGAGGGTCAGTGGCGGCCGGCCGACCAGACATCACCGGCGATGGAGAGCGATCTGCAGAAGATCATCGCGGACCAGCCCCGGCTGATCCCACACGACGGCGAACCGATCGCGGTGCGCGAGTTCCACACCAGCGCGGGACCGATCGACGTCGTGCTGATCGATGAGGCCGGAGCCGTGACCGTGGTCGAGGTGAAGCGCGGCGCGAACCCCGAGGTCCGTCGCAAGGTCGTGGGCCAGGCGCTCGACTACTCCGCACGGTTGTGGGAGATGCCGTTGGACGCCTTCCAGGCCGAGTGGGCCCGTCGCGGTGGCGCGAGCCTCGCCGAGCATCTCGACGAGGAGGGCCTGGCCAACCTCGCCGACGCCCTCGCGACCGGGCGCTTCCGCTTGGTGATCGCTGTCGACCACCTCAACGAGACCCTCACGCGCATCGTCGACTACCTCAACCAACACACCCAGGACTCGCTCACGGTCATGGCGATGGAGTTCCGCTACTGGCGGCAGGGCGACGTGGAGATCCTGCTCCCCCGGCTGCACGGGCGTACCGCGGCGCTGGCCAAGGAGACGCGGGCGCAGGCGGCACGCGGCCAGCAGGACTGGACGCGCGAGAGCGCGGACGCCTGGATCGCCGAGCACCGTCCTGACGAGCGAGCCGCACTGGCCGAGCTCCTCGACGCCCTCGAGACCGTGCCCGGCAGCACCCTGTTCTGGACTCGCAGCCGGACCCCGTCACTCGTCCTCGAGGTCGCGACCGACACGCGCCCTGCCTATCCGCTCCGTGTGGAACTGGGGCGCGGAAGCCACGGCGTCGCCGAAGTGCACTTCCGCTACATGGTCAACGCCGGCCCGCAGGCGCAACAGCAGTTCCTCGACGCCGTCGCCGGCACGCCCGCACTAGGGATCGACGCCGACGCGGTGGTGGCAGCCGAGTTCCGCAGGCGTCCCTCGGTGGGTCTCGACGTGCTCTTCGACGCACCCACGCGCGACGTCCTGCTCGCGGCCGTGACGGCGTTGGCGGACTCCACGGAATCCCACTGACGCCGACAGCAACCCGCCTTCAGCGAAGGTCGGCCCTGCTGCAAACCATCGACTCGAAAGGCTGCATCACGTCAACTGTCAGCCTCGTCCGCCTCACACCTGCGCCGCGTGACTCCCCTCGGGGTGGAGGAACAGCAGGTGGGTGGCGACCGGGCGGCCGGTGACGGCGGCGAGGGCGTCGCGGTAGGCGTGCAACTGCGGGGTGTAGAAGGCGACCTTGGCGGCGAGGGTGTCGGCGGTGACGACGTCGGTCTTGTAGTCGACGATCACCAGCGCTCCGCCGGGCGACTCCTCATAGACCAGGTCGATGATCCCCTCGAGCAGCACGCCGTCGGCCTTCGGTGCCCCGACGTACATCTCGCGCCAGTGACGACGGGTGGCGGCGGCGCGCACGAGGTCGCTGTCCAGCGCCGAGCGGACGGCGTCGGCCACGACGGTCTCGAACGCCGGGATCGCCTCGGCCACGACCTGGGCGGCGACGGCGGCCTCGAGGCCGGCGCCGGTGGCGAGGTCGACGGTCTGCAGCACCGCATGCACGGCGCGCCCGACGGCCGAGCCGTAGCGGCCCTTGCTCCACGGCGGGAGGTCGAGGTCGCGCGCCCCCTTCGCGAGGCCCGCCTCCCCGGCCGGGTCCGCCTCCACCACCAGCGGCACCTCGGGCTCGGTGCCCTCCAGCCCGGAGGCGGTGAGGGCGGCGCGCACCTGGCTGGCCGCGCGGGCCCGGTCGTGCCATGCCCGCCACTCGGCGAGGTCCGGCGGCGCGGCAGGCGCGTCGGGCAGGGGCACCGTCAGCCGGTCCTCGGGGGTGCCGGTGAGGGCGAGGCAGCCCTCGACCTCGGCGGCACCGGCCTCGGCGAGCAGCTCGGCCGGGGTCCACTTGCCCGGGTCCTCCCCCAGCGACCGACCGGGGCGGTGCAAGGAGACGACGAGGTGGTCGCGGGCGCGGGTGGCGCCGACGTAGAGCAGCCGCAGCCGCTCGTAGGAGTCCATCTGCTCATCGAGCGCGGCGGCCTCCTCGAAGGCCGGGTCGTGCAGGTCCTTGCTGAGGCTGACGGCGTACCCGTCGGCCCTCCACAGCAGCCGGACGCCGGACTGGGTGCGCGGCAGCGTGGACATGCCCGACATCACCACGACGGGGAACTCCAGGCCCTTGGCGGCGTGGATCGTCATCACGCGCACGGCGTCGACGTCGCGCTCGGGCAGGATCGCCTCCGACACACGCGTCTGCTCGCGGGCCTGGTGGGCCACCCAGTCGAGGTAGGAGCGCAGCCCGCCGTGGGACACCTCGGTCCAGGCGCGGGCCTGGTCGACGACGAACCGCAGCCGGCGCCACACGTCGCGCGAGCGCGGGCCGTCGGCGGCGGTCTCGAGGAACCGGCGCTGCTCCAGGATCCGGCCCAGCACCTCGCTCGGCGTCAACCAGCGGGCGGCGCGCTCGAGGGCCTGCAGCTCCTCCAGGGCGACGCCGACCGGTCCCTGCACCACGTCGGCCGGCGCCTCCTCGGGCAGCCGGGACCGCAGCCGGATCCGGCCGCCGGCGCGCACCCAGCGCCACAGGTCGTCGTCGCCGCACCCGAAGGCCGGGGAGCGCAGGGCGCTGAGCAGCGCCATCTCGTCGCTGGGGTCGGCGATCGCGCGGGCGATGGCGAGCAGGTCGCGCACCTCGGCGGCCTCGAAGACCATCGACATCGACTCGGCGCGGAACGGCACGCCGGCGGCGTCGAGGGCGTCCTCGAGCATGCGGATGGAGGCGCGTGACGGCAGCAGGATCGCGATGTCGGCCAGCCGCACCGGCCGCCACTCCTTCAGGTCCTCATCGAACGTGGTCCACTCCTCGCGGATCAGGCGCGCGATGGCGGCCGCCACCTCGCCGGCCTCGACGACGCGCATCGCGGTCGCGTTCTCGGCGTCCACCGGCTCGGCGCCGATCACGGTGACCGCGGGCCCGGTCTGTCCCACCGGCTCGGGCCGGTGCGCCACGAGCGGTTCGTAGGCGGGCTGGGCGTCGGGCACGTGCGCGATGAGGCGCCCGAAGACCTCGTTCACCCAGTCGACGACGCCGGGGGCGGAGCGGAAGTTCACGCTCAGCGGCACCGAGGTCCCGATCGCGGCCTGCGCGCTGAGGAAGGTCGCGATGCTGGCGCGCCGGAACCGGTAGATCGACTGCTTGGCATCGCCCACCACGAACAGCCGCCCCGGCGGCACGACGACGTCGCGCCAGTCGGGCTGGTCGGCGTCGCGGCCGCCGGCGATGCGCACCGCGAGCTCGATCTGGATGGGGTCGGTGTCCTGGAACTCGTCCAGCAGCAGCCGCTGGTAGGTCTCGTGCAGGGTGGCGCGCACCTCGGGCTGCTTCGTCAGCAGGTCGCGCGCCATCACCAGCAGGTCGTGGAACTCCAGCCGGCCCTCCCGGCGTCGCTCCTCGGCCTCGGCGAGCACCTGGCCGGCGCACCACTCGGTGAGGCGCTGCAGGCACTGGGCGACGACGTCGCCGCGCACGGCCGCCACCCGCTCCAGCACCTCCTTGACCTCGTCGCGCACCTGCTTGGCGGGGCAGCCCCACGCCTTGGCCGCGCCGGCGTTGCCGGGGGTGAAGCGCAGCGCGGAGACGGCACGCACCAGTGCGTGCGGGTCGGGGGCGTCGCGCACGGCCTCCAGCTGCGGCACCACGCCGGCGATGTGGCCGTGCAGCTTGTCGGCGGTATCGCTGCAGCGGGTGAGCACCTCGCTGACCTGGATCAGCGCGGTGTACACGACGCCGAGGTCGGGCATCGCCAGCGGCGGGGGCGGCGGCGCCTTCGGATCCCGCACCGGGATGCGGCCGTCGATCTGGTCCCAGTCCTGGCCGAGCAGCCGCACCAGCTGGCGCAGGTGCACGAGCTTGAGCCCGGCGGCCATACCGAGGATGAGCGGCTCGGCGACGGCGTCGTCGTCGAGCAGGTCACGCTGCAGCCGCGCCCACCGCCGCTCGAAGGCGATGGAGGAGGCCACCTCGTCGAGCACCTCCACCGACGGCGGGAGGGCGGCCTCGACGGGGTGGGCGGTGAGGATGCGCTGGGCGAAGCCGTGCAGGGTGCCGATGGCGGCGAGGTCGAGCTGCTCCAGGGCCTGCTCGGCGCGGGCGCGCAGCTGCTCGTCGGGGTCGGCGAGGTGCTTCTCGAAGCGGGCGCGCAGCCGGTCGCGCAGCTCGGCGGCGGCCTTGACGGTGAAGGTGACCGCGGCGATGGACTCCACCGCGATGCCGTCCACCAGCACCAGCCGCGCCACGCGATCGACCAGCGCGCTGGTCTTGCCCGAGCCCGCACCGGCGCTCACGAACAGGGTCTCGTCGGTGACCTCCCGGATACGCGTCCGGTGCACCAGGTCGGCGGGTGCGGTGCTCATGCGATCACCTCGTTGTCGTGCATCAGCGCCACGAGCGGGGCGAGCTCGGGTCGGGCCTGCTTGGCCGACCAGGCGCGGCGCACGGCGCCGTAGCCGAGGCCGTCGGGGTTGCAGGCGGGGCACTGCACGTAGGCGTAGTCGTCGCTCGTGGGCGGGGCGGCCGGGAAGTGGCCGGCGGCGATGGCGGCGGTGAGCACGCCCAGCACGCCGGAGTAGCGGGCCAGGGCGACGTCGTCGATGTCGAGGTCGATGCGCCCCTGATCGCGGTGCACGAACCAGTAGCCGGCGGTGACGGGCAGGTCGTGGCCCTGCGCCGCGAGGGCGCGGCGGGCGGCGAGGGCGTAGGCGGGCAGCTGCAGCTTGCGGCCGTGCGGCGCGGGGTCGCCGGCCTTGAGGCCCTTGAACGCATCGCGGCGCCCGGTCTTGAGGTCGGAGACGTAGATGCGGCCGTCGGCGACGTCGATCTTGTCGGCGCTGCCGCGCAGCAGCACGCGGCCGCCGGGCACCTCGACCTCGACAGCCTCGTCACACCCGGGGTCGTCGAACCCGAACCGGAGCTCGGCCGCGTGCACGGCCGCTCCGGTGCGCGCGCGCCAGGCGTCGTCGGCGTCGAGCATGGTCATGAGGGTGGCGAGGATGCCGGCGCGCTCGACGGCCCAGAGCCGGTCGTGGCCGGTCACACCACGTGCGACGTAGTCATCCGCCCGCGCGACGGCGTCGGCGAGCAGGGCCTCGCGGTGGGCGGCGGTCCAGGGCTCGCCGGGGCCGGGGAGGTCGTCGGCGAACCGCACCACGAGCGCCTCGAGGCACTCGTGGATGAAGGTGCCGAGCTCGTGGGCGGGGATCGTCACGATGTCCTCGGGGTTCTCCACCGGGCGCACGCCGAGCACCTTGTCCACGAAGTAGGCGAACGGGCAGCCGGCGTAGGTCTCCAGCGAGGTCGGCGACAGCACGACCTGGTCCACCCGCGGGTCGGGGAGGCCGGGGGTGCCGGCGAGGTTGCCGTCGAAGCGGGTGAACTCCTCGCTCTCCCGGGCGGCGATCACCTGCCGGGCGGTGGCGACGACGTCGTCGCGCAGGGTCTGCGCGCGGGCGGCGCGCACCCGCCACTCCTGGGCGGTGGCGAGGCGGGCGGTGGCCTCGAGCTCGGTGGCGAAGGACGCGGCGGGGTGCACCTGCGACGGGTACTCCGCGCTGCTCCACTCGGTGGCGGGCAGCGCGGGGTCGCCGGCGAGGTGGCGCAGGGTGGGCAGCAGCCAGCGGCTGGGGAGGCGTTCGCGGGTCTGGCGCAGGTCGCCGCGGGCGAAGCTGGCCACCACGGTGGGGGCGGTGGCGAGGGCGGCGAGCAGGTCGCGGCGCTGCTGGGCGACGTCGTCGGCGAGGCGGGGCAGGCGGGGGTGCACGAGGCGACGCAGCCGCTCGGGCAGCACGGCGTTGTCGTGGGGCGTGCCGGGGAACAGGTCCTCGCTCAAGCCCACGAGGTAGGTGGCGTCCAGGGTGAGGCCGGCGGCGCCGGCGATCGGGCCGACGTACACGCCGTCGCCGAAGCGGC
The DNA here is from genome assembly GCF_964229035.1 of Nocardioides sp. GTDB lineage: Bacteria > Actinomycetota > Actinomycetes > Propionibacteriales > Nocardioidaceae > Nocardioides. Next base: position 56,510 of record NZ_CAXRAZ010000003.1, read on the forward strand.
CCACGCGCGGCAGCGTGGACTCCAGGTCGACGGTGAGGATGCCGAGCAGGGCCGGGACCGTGGGGGCGGTGGTGTGGCCGGTGGCGGTGTCGAGCACGCCGACGCCGACGAGCGCGAGCATCAGGCTGCGCACCGCCTGCTGCTCCTCGGGGGCGAGGCGGCGCTGGCGGGCGTCGTCGGCGATGACGCCGGTGAACAGGTCCTCGGCCCAGGCGGCGAGCTCGCGCCAGGTCTCGAAGCGGCGGGCGAACTGGGCGCGCAGGTCGGTGGCGAAGGCCCGCAGGGCGCGGGTGTCGGCGATCTCGCGGGCGCGCTTCTCGGGGTCGAGGTGGTCGGCGTGGAAGGCGAGGCGGGTGTCCCAGTGCTCGCCCGACACCACCCCGGCGGCCCGCGAGATCCGCTCCCAGCGGGCGACGGGGATGGGCTCGCCGGCGGCGTCGGTGGCGCCGACGGTGCCGAGGGCGGTGAACAGGTCGGCGCGGGGCAGGTCGCTCTCGGCCAGGGCGAGCAGCTCGAGGAAGGCGCGCACGGTGCTGCGCTCGGCCACGGGGCGCGAGCCGGGGCCGTTGATGGTCACGCCGGCGGCGACGAACTGCTCGGCGAGCAGGCGGGCGTAGGGCGTGCGGTGGCTGTAGAGCACCGCCACCTGCTCACCCTCCGCGAGCCGGTCGACGACCTCGCGGACGACGCAGCGCACCTCGTCGTCGGAGTCGGAGGCGTGGATGACGCGGTCGGCGACCTCCCGCCCCGCCTCGGCCTCCACCACGTGCAGTCCAGGGAGGGTGTCGAGGAAGGCGCGCTCGGTGTTGGTGAGGCGGCCGGGCAGGTAGTGCACCACCGGCCCCTCGAGGCGGTCGGTGCGCTGCGCGGCGGCGCGCAGCAGGTCGACGGTGTCGTACCACCCGTCGTCCCACAGCCCCCGCACGACGGCGCGGTGCAGCCGCACCAGGTCCGACGCCGGCGCGGGGGCGCCCGCGAGCACGTCGAGGTCGGCGTCGTCGAGGTCGCGCAGCTGCACGTGGGCCCGCGCGAGCGCCGCGACCGTGGCCGGGTGCCCCGCCACCGGCTCGAACGCCCCCGCCTGTGCCGCCAGCGCCGCCCGCCACGCCGCCGCCACCACCGCCCGCGTGGCCGGCCGCCGCGGCGCCAACCCCACCGCCCCGATCTGCTCCGCCAACCGGCTCACGGTGGTCACCTCCACCGCCGCAACTCCCCCACCCGCCAGGAAGCGCCGCGCCGTGATCGCCGCGATCGACGACGGCGCCAGCACCGTCACCGGCGCCAGAAGGTCGCCGTCCTTCAGGGCGGTCACGAGCTGCGCGAGGCGGGCGAGGTGGGTCGGCGGTGACGTCACGGCGTCACCGTAGAGGAGGGGTCCGACAAGGGTGGAAGCGCAACGGACACTGCCGACTCGCGACACCACTGCACCTTGAACACGTCTTGGCCGATCGCACAAGTTACCGACGGGCCGGCCGGGAGCCGCACGACCCTCGTGCTCGAACTGTCATCCAACGGCCGCGAAGTGCGTGTGCCCAGTCGACTAGTTCCCCAGGCTTCGATAGACGCCGATCGTCACTTGGACGACGTCGCTTGGCGGAACGTGCTCCCAGAAACGCAGAGGCAACAAACCCGCATGTGTCAGCCGAGAGTCAGTGTCCGCATCCCTTGCTCGATTCGTGGCGATCTTTTCGGCCCAGAAGGACGCCCTCGTCTTGGGCGGCACGAAGTGCTCCGGACACCCGTGCCAGAAACATCCGTCGATGAACACATGGAGGCCAACCCGAGTGAAGACGATGTCAGCCCGTCTGCGGCGATCGAAGGGCAACGGGTGATCGACGCGGAAGCGCATCCCAGCGCGATGCAGCATCGATCTGACGATCAACTCGGGCGCTGTGTCGCGACGACGATTGGCCTGCATCGTTCGTCGAGTCGCCGTGGACACCGGCACAGTGGGTCCATCGGGCCATACTTCACCTTCGACACGCGCTGGCCATCCCCGACCGGGGGCTACCTCGCCTGGCATGCTTGCACTCTAGGAGGATGGAAACCAGATGACTGGAACCACGACGCATGAGGTCGCGCCGTCGGCCGCACGGCTGACAGGGTCACTGCGCGATATCGGGTATGACTTTCCCACCGCGGTCGCGGACCTTGTGGACAACTCGATCGCCGCTGGCGCCTCCCGGATCAACGTCTTCACTCACTTCGAACCGAACGGTTCTTATGTTCTGATCAGCGATGACGGCGCCGGCATGTCTGAGAGCGAGCTCATCGAGGCCCTCCGGTTCGGCACTCGACGGACGTACGCGACCAATGAGCTGGGTCGATTCGGCCTCGGACTGAAGACGGGGTCGTTCTCGCAGTGCAGGCGCTTGACGGTCGTCACACGTACCTCGATGAAGCAGCGCGTCATCCGCGTGATGACACTCGACCTCAACAGGATCGCCAAGACAGACAGATGGGACATCACCGCCAACGAGACGTCCCCGGCTATCGACCGAGCGAAGGCGATCCTCAGGGAATCACCGGGAACCGTCGTCGTCTGGGAGGACCTCGACCGAGTCCTGCCCGAGCGTTACGCCGAAAACGGGTGGGGCCGGCGTCGCCTGAGGTCGCTGGCCTCCAAGACCGCTGAGCATCTTGCAATGGTTTTCCATCGATTCATTGCAGGTGATGTTCCGGGACGAACCGAAGTCATCATCTGCGTGGACGAGGAGAAGCTACGCCCCTGGGATCCGTTCGCTCCGGGCGAGGTGGAGCGCAAGGTGCTCCCAGAGCAGGTGTTCGAGGTCGACACCATGGAAGGAACGTCAGAGGTCCGATTCCGCGGCGTCGTCCTTCCCGCTCGTGACCGCTTCTCGTCGATCGAGGAGTTCGAGCGACTGTCGGGTCCGCTGAAGTGGAACCGTCAGCAGGGTCTCTACGTCTACCGCGCGAACAGGTTGGTCCAGCACGGAGGCTGGTCCGGCCTGCGCGGCATCGACGAGCACATGAAGCTCGCTCGGGCTGCGATCGACTTCGACACCGATCTGGATGAGGCGTTCCAGATCAACGTAGCCAAGATGAGCGTCGATCTCCCTCCAGCCGTCCGCAAGATGCTCGAGCGGCCCGTGCAGGAGTTGTGTGTCCTTGCGGACGACGCCTACCGCCGGTCGGCGAACTCGGGAGGCCGCAGCCCATCGGCCACCAAGGCGTCAAGGGTTTCCGAGACCGCGCTGCGAGACGTGAGCATCGCGATCAAGGCTGCGATGCTCGAAGGCAACTCACTCCCCGAATTTCGTGCCGCGATGGAGCGGCTCCGTGAACACAACCCCGACCTCGCGAGGTTGCTGAATCTCTGAGCCTGCAAAGTGTCCTTGCCGACCAAGAATCCGCGACACGATGGCACTCGAGGCCCCTCACCCGTGGCCCACGTCCTCGTCGGTCAGCGTCGCGCGTATCGGCACCAGCTGATCAGCGGACACTGTCCACACCCCGGCGCCTTCGGTGTGCAGACCCGAGCACCGAGTTCGATCAAGGCGACCTGGGCCTGCCTACTCTCCTCGTCGAAGCCGATCAGACGAGCGACAGCGATCCTGCCGTCAGAGTTTCGGTTTTTCAGCCAACGCTCGGTGCCTTGGAAAAAGCGACCCGCGACCCGTAGGGCCGCCGTATTCGCGATCACAGGCTCCTCACCCTCAGGGTCCACGATCATCGCCAACTCCAATGCGGATCGCCGGAGCAGACGACGAACGACCATCTGTTCCAGATGATCATCATCCAGGGAGCCACCCTCGTGACCGACCGTCATCGCAAGATCGAGTAGCGTCCGCGCCACCTCATCCTTGCCCAGCCACGACGCAACCTCTGCGACGCGATCGGCATCGTCGATGCAGGCACCGGGGGTATCCCATGAACTGATGGTCGGCCAGAGGGCGCTGACCGTGGTGGGCGACTCGTCGCCGAGTAGCGAATCGCCCAGAACAACGAGCCAGCGCGATCCGGACCTGAGCCAAGGCGCGACCAACTCAGAGCTCCGACCCCACCGCGCGAGCGCCTGCCGAGTCTCGGATGTGTTGACGGCGAGGTTGGAGGCGCCCGATGTGAGGACGTTAGCGACGGCCCCACCGATCGCTCGCGCGAGATATGGCGGGACGGCGTTGCCGATCTGCTTGAAGGCAGCGGTCGGGGGTCCCGCGAACCGGAAGTGGTCCGGGAACGTCTGAATGCGGGCGGCCTCTCGGATCGTGATGGTGCGGTTCTGCTCCGGATGGATGTACCAATAGCCATCCTTAGCGATGTGAGCGGTAATGGTCCGAGAGAGATCGTCGGCGTCGAGTCGTTTGTACTTGTCGTCGAAGATGTCATCTCGGTATCGCTTGAGCTCCTCGGGCAACTCGGAGTACTTGGTCTTCGTGTCGAGGTGCTCGAAAGCCACCTCGTCATCGTCACGGACGCGACGGGTCACGTGGTCGTAGATCCGGCCCGCATGCGGCTCGGGAACCCCAGCCCGCATATCCCGCTGGAATGCTGTGCGCGGTCCGGCGTACGGACGCCATGCCTGACGGTGTTCGTCGGACAGCCAACCCTCCTTCGGCCCGACCGAGGGGAGGTCACGGATCGCATTGCCAAGCGTGACTTTCTTGTCGGACTCGGCGGGCCACTCGAACTCCAAACCACCTTGAAGGGCGACAAGGATGAGGCGCTGACGGAACTGCGGCACGCCGTAGCGGTACGTGTCGATCACCCGCTCTTGGACGGAGTAGCCCCAGTCCTCGAGCCGCCGGACAATCGATCTCAGGATGAACATCTCGCGGTCTAGAGCCATGTCTGGGACGTTCTCCATAACCACGGCCCGTGGCTTGGCGGTTCGTACGATCTCAAGATACGACTGCCAGAGGTCACGTCGTTTGTCATGGGGTTCGCGCAGTCCGTGCTGCACGAGGAACCGCATTCCCGAGCGGCCGGCCTTCGAGAAAGGCTGGCAGGGAGGTCCGCCTGCAAGGACGTCAATGTTGATGGCACGAAGGATCCGACCGACCTCCTCGACCCGATCGGGATCGCCGAGGTCCCAGTCCACCGACATCCCTGCGAAGTGGTGCGCGTGAGTCCTGAGCGCGTCCTGGTCGAAGTCGGCGCCGAAGACCACCTTCATGCCGGCCTGTTCCAGGCCGAGGCTCATTCCACCAGCACCCGAGAACAGATCCGCGACGAGAAGCTTCCCCGGCTCCTCTCGTCGGTAACGCCGAGCGAGGGCGACGACCTCGTCGGAAGCCTCGCAGTGATCAGCATGCTTCGGAAGGCGGAGAGGCTGTCCACGATCAAGTCGCTCGGGTTTCGACATCGCCGTCAGCATACGTCCTGCATCCGACGATTCCCGACGCCGCTCGGGTGTCACCCCACCGGTCGCTCGGTCGCGTACCTCAGTCATCGAACCCGTGATTCAGGGCCTTGACGTACAGCCGCAGCAACTCACGGGCAACGTCCAGCTCGAGCATCCGCGGCGACGTTGGAACGACGTGCCGCAGGATCTGCCTGTCCACAGATGTCAACAGGTTCGCCGAGCTGAGGAACGACTGGACCGCCCTCCAACCCGCCTCGCCGACATCCTGAACGTGCCGACGCTCGGAGATCGCAGGATCGAATCGATCACTGACTGTCAAGGCCCTCTCCCCCGAGGCGTTCTTTCTGACCGGTAACGAGTCACGGATGAAGGCGTCGCTGAGTCGGTGTTCGACTGCTGCTAGCCGCTTCCAAGCGGCCTCCCGTTTCGCCCACTCGGTAACGTTGACAACAAGCCGATCCTCACTGGTGAGCACGTCGAGCGCGAGTCGCGCGATGTCGACTGCCTCTGCCAACACCGCATCGCTCACGGCTTGGCCTTCCCAAATCCTCATGAGATCGAAGGACTTCGCACGCGGATCCCTCGAGATCTCGAGCGAAAGCTTGGCCAGCGCATAGGACGTGAGATTGGCGAGGTACCCCGCCTCGTACCAATCGGCCTTCGAGATCGCAGTTCGCACCGAGTTGAAGAGGATGGCCTTGGCGACCAGTCGGCGGTAGTAGTTCTCATTGTACGCCTCCGGCTGCTTCCCGAAGTGCTCAGCCACGATCGATGCGAAGGCTTTGAAATTCTTCTGAGCGCCAGCGCTCACCTGATGTGGCGCGCGCTCCCAGGAGACCACGTACTTGGCCGCGTCCGTCTTGGTGATCACCTGCGGCTTGGGGAACTCCGCCTCGAACTTACGCTGATCACCGAGCGAACGACGGTTCTTCTCGTTGAGGTACTGCCCGCGCGTGCGCTCGTAATACCACTTTGTCTGATAGTTGATTCCTGCCTTCGCAGGCGCCAAAAGGCGTTTCGAGATCTCCTCCATCCTCACATGGAAAGGACTGTTCGAGAAGAAATCGTCCTCGCGCACCGCATTCTGGCTGTTGGCATAGCGACTAATGAGCGGCACCATCTCGAGCGCGGCTTCGGGGGCGACGATGACCAGCTTCATCTGGACGAAGACATCATCGAGCGAGACCGCACGGCTCGCTTGAGTCGCATAGAAGAGTGAGGCCGTGGTCTGGCCGCCGTTAACAATCTGGAGATCGGTGATCGAGGTGATCGCCCCATCGACGTACTCAACAGCGGTAGCCGTCGCACTGATGCCGTTGTTGTACGCCAAGAAAAGCCCGGGATCCTTCATCACCGTCTCACGGATCCCGCGGTTGATCTTGCCTCGGATGGTGAGGAACGACCGGACATTGCCCTCGAGCAGCCGGCTCCCGTGGTGGCGGTAGAGCGATGCTAGAAGAGAACCGGGGACCGCGGCGAGGTAGGTGGTGATCTCACCTACCTTGTCCTCGATCCGCAACGCTGGGAGACGATCGACACCCCAGGTCTTGAGATCGAGTTCAAGGGATTCGCGCCCTTGGGACGACTGGTGAACCTGCAGAAATCTTTGCATGTCCCAGATGTGAAACTCCGCCGTCGCGCCGCCGATGGTCGAAGACTCCATCGACTTCGCGCGCGAGCTCAGAACCGCGTCGGTGATGAGGAACAGCCGAAATCGGCTGATGGCGAACTCGCCTCGCCGCCCCCATCTCTCCCTCAGCGTCTGCGCGAGCTGGTACTCAGGCGATGCCGGTTCCCGATCCACGAGGAAGTCACCACTGAGTGCTTCCTCAAGGTAGTTCTGCAAAGACCTCAGACTCGTCGCGGCTTCGCTGTAGCTGATGGTCGAGGCTGCCGGTCCTCCCACGTATCGGAGCACCACGAGAGTCACCGACGTGTCCTGCTCGTCGAAGTCAGAGCCGTGTACCGACAACGCCTGCCGAAGACGACCCGTGCCGACGAACGAGAGGAGGTCGAGATTGCCGACCTCCTCAGCTGCGATGAGCAGTTCGGCTGCCTCCGCCATGAAGGCGTCTGCTGTGAATATCCCGTCAACCGATGCTCGCGCGACGGCTCTGTTGAGCAGATCCTCTCGGAACGCCTCCAGATCAGAAGTCATGACATATCCCCAAGGTGCGCGATTCGGAATGGTTCGAGGTCAGGAATGCTGATCTCGTACCTGACCCGCCCGATTCCCGCAGTCAAGTCCGATCCGACGATGCGCGGGAAGCCGTCCGTCACCTTGTATCGCTCCATCCCTTCGAGTACGAACCAAGTGTCCGAGTAGAAGTGGTCGTTAAGCTGAACCCCCAGCCGCGTCAGCCGCTCATCCAACGCGTCACTGACCACGCCTTCAGTGAGCAGCCTTTCCCTCACACGCGCGACTAGAATCGGAAGATTGAAGGCGCCGACCGTAGTCTCCGAGGTATTCGCGACGAGGAGCACGATTAGCTCGAGATCGTCGACATCGAGCTGCGATTCGGAACTGATCTTCACACGATCCATCGCTGGACCGACAGCCTTCGCCTCGTAGTGTCCTTCGCCCTCGAACCAGAAGTCCTGGGGTAGTCCGAGAGGCCCGAGCCAGCCATGAACAACAGCGTCCATGCTCTTGGAGGCCGTGAAGTGCTCAAGCACCAACCAGAGCTCGCCCACCAAGCCTCGAAGTGCCTCCATCGACAGGAGCCCAGCAGGCCGAGGCCGAATCAGGCGCCTCCACTCGTCGAGCACCACCAAAACTCGATCGAGGGCCGCCTCCTCACTGGGCGCCTTCGCTGAGCTCGCATGAACGTGGTCGGCGAGGCGCAGGAAAACCTCATTGAAGGCGCGATTCTGCAGCGTGAAGCGCAGGTTCCATTTTCCTGAACCATCCTGGTATCTCTCCACTAGCACGATCTCGGACAGCGCGGGCCTCGCCGGTCGAGCGACTGACCTGATGACCATCCGAGGTGCTGCTTGGTCCGTCTTCCCGACGAAGATCTGTAAGGGATGTGAAGGATCCGCCAAATGGAGTCCAGAATCTGGGGATAGCAGGTGCTCACGCCAGATCGCCGCCAACGACACCTCAGTCATCGAGATCCTCCTCATCCACTGAGTCGACTTGGTAGTCGGCTTGGAACTCCCTGATGGCTGGTCCGTTGAGGAAGAACTTCACATCACCCGACGCGCCTCCCGGCTTACCGCGGATAGCGATCTTCAATGCCATGAGAGCGGTGACGCCTGCTTCCGTGGCCGCACCCCAAGCCTCTGTCGCTAGGGCGGTCGCCTCGTCGGCTTGTCTTTCCGTGATCCCATTCGTGGCCGTGGCCTTGACCTTCAGGATGGGGATCAGGGGATAGATCAGCAGCGTCGGGCTGGGGAGATTCTCATACACATGGGAGTGCGACTCCATTACTGGCTCTCCAGCCGTGTTGTAGCTCTTCCACAAATCAGTGCTTCCAGCCAATCGAGCACTGGTGCCTGAGACCCTGAAGGTCACGCTCTGACCGTCCGTAGCGCAGCGGACAGATCGTTTCGGCGTCGACGGCACCGTGAAACCGGGGGCCAACTCGAGGGCGTCTCCGTCACCGCCGACCACACCGACCGTCCAGTCCTGGAAGGCGGGCGACGTGTTCTCGCGAATCAACTGGTGGAGAGCATTCGCGAGGATCAGGTTTCCGCGGTCATAGCGGAAGCGCTCGAGTAGGTCCGCGATCCGATGCCGAGAGACGCCAGCCTTGCCTCGGAAGGCAGAGGAAGGATGTCTATCCCAACCGTCCTTACCGCTGTCCCCATCGACCGCCATGAGGAAGTCACGGACTGCATCCTGGTTGCTACGCAGAACCGAAGGCTTGGCCGGTATCCTTGTGGTTTCGATACGCCTGCCGGATAGGGAGATAACCATCGACCTCGACTCCGCGACTCCCTTCTTGGCAGTGATCGCCAAACTCTCAGGATGCTTCCTGACCATGAGGCCGAAGTCCTTCGGCGTCTGACCGAGATCACGCATCTCGCGGATCTGAGCTCTCAACTCTTCAGAAACATCCGAGACGAAGCGGAACTGGTCAGCGACCTCTGGACTGATCCAGACACGTACGAGGTCCTCGTAATCCGACCGGTACCCGAACCATCGGGCCATTTGGAGCAGGGTGTCTGCCGCGCCGACCATCCGGAAGAAGTAGCTCACGGTGAGTCCCTCGACGGTGAGACCGCGGGAAAGGACATCACCACCGACCGCGATCATGTTCCTCGGCTTGTCATCGCTCTTCTTGTCCCGACTCGAGTTGATCAGTTCGACGGTGGTATCGATGACAGCACCGAGCAGTTTGTCGCGGATCTCAGCCCACGAAGCGCCACAGCCCTGGAAGTGAGTCTCGAACGCGCCTCTGAGCCCGACCAGGATGTGGTGGGTGTCGGGGCCGACCGTTGGGGGCTGCGCGTGGATCTCGATTGCGTTCTTCATCCTCGAGAACTCCGAAGCGACCAGGTCGAACACTTGGCCCTGTACGTTCTTGAAGCGCGAGACGTTGACCAGCATCGAGCGAGGTCGCTTGTCGCCCCTGTGCACGCGAATCGCTGACGCGACGACGAAGGCACGGATGGCATCCTCAAGGCTTTCCGGCAGCTCGGGGACAGCGAGATGCGATTTGTGCCGCGGCGGGAAGCACTCGTGTCCGTCATTGATCTCGACAAGATGTGCAGTCTCTTGCTCCTCCGACGAACCAAAGTACCTCTTCGCTCCGAAGTAATTGGAAGGGCTCGAGAGCGCGAAGATGTAGTGATGGGGAAAGAGATCGTCCTTGAACGTTTCGTCCTCGGTCTCGTGGTCGATGAATACGTTGGCAAACGGCGTGGCCGTGAACGCCATGTAGGACGAGCGGGTCGTCAACTCCAGTAGTTGGCGGATCCGCGCATTGATCGCCGTCGGGTTCTTGTCTCCATCTGCCTTGTAGTTCGTGTTGACAGAGGCGTAGTCGGATTCGTCATCGACGACGAGCATCGGAAGGTCGAGCTTCTCACCGCTTAGTTGACCCGTCAGCCATGCAATGATGTTCTCCAGCGGCTTCGTGTTCTTCTTGATCACGAAGACGTAGGGGTGGTCGGCGTTAGGGTCGATGTTCACTGCTTGGCCCGTGAAGCTTGCCGTGACGAAATCTTTGGCATGGGTCGTCATCCCTTGGCCGCGGAGGAACTTCGATCTCGTCGGGTGGTGGCCGACTCCGATAACCTTGTCGTGGTTCACGACTGAGGAGTCCTTGCCGAGGAAGCCCTCGTCGACTCGGTACTGCGTCTGCTGTCGAAGGGACTCGGTCCCACCAGTGAGCAGGACGACCAACTTGTAGCCAGCATCCGCTGCCTTGTTGACGATGCCAATATAGGTGGCAGTCTTGCCCGACTGGACGTCGCCGATGACCAGCCCTCGCCGCTTCCACGAACCTGTCTGGTTGGGATCACCGAGTAGGTCAATGACCTCGGTGCTGGCTTGGTCGAGTGCATCGAGTACCTGCGGAGCGAAGCCCTTATCGCTGGTGAGGAACTGCTTGTACGAGTACCAGCGCTCAAGCTTGATCTCGCCGGCTGACACCGCGTCGACGAACCACGGTTCATAGTCCGGGGCAAGGATCACAGGGGGGTCGATCTCGACCGCGATCGACTTGAGAGCTTCTCCCGCAATGACCGCGTAGAGGCCGTCGTCCGAGAGCGCAGGGAACATGATGTCCAAGGACGGACGCATCTGGGCGATAGTCCGCTCGGCCGCATCCAAGGGCGCTGGGCTACCGTGCAGGTTGATGATGGCTTGCACCAGGAGGTTGACCGCGGGTGACAGCTCTTGGGGAACAGTCGCGACCGAGCGGGTCTCATCACTCATGCGTCTAGGGCCTCTCGGATCTTCTTGTCGAATCCACTGATCAGGTAATAGGGCTCAGCCCGCGATAGGTTCGTTATGAAGGTCTCTCGGTCGATCCCGACGCCCTTCATCAGCTGCCAACTCTCACGTGCGCGATCGATCAGCTCGACCTCTGAGTCATCTATCTCGGGAATCTTGTCACCGCTCATTCTGTTGTGGGCATCGATGACTGGGAAGGTGCTCTGGATATCCTCGAGCACCAGCTCGAACTGCCTTCTCTGTTCAGTGGTCAGCGACTGGGCGAAGGCGTTAAGCGTCGGGTGATCGAGGTTAAGTTCATACCTGAACTCGTCCCCATTGACTCGTAGGCCCCACATCAGGTCAACATTGACCGCTTGGGAGACCTTCCGACCGCGGAACTCCTGCACCTTCTGGCTGGGCATCATCATCGTCCGAGCCAGCTCGCTGAGTCGCTGCCGGACCTGCGGCGGCGGCGAGGCTGTGGACTTCTTGACGTCGAGCGCCCACAGGTGGTCGAGCGAGTTCGGAATATCTACCCGAACCCTCGTCAATTTGGCCATCTCGCTGCGCGGAGCGACACGGAACCAAGTTCCCCAGATGACTAGACGGCCACCGCGATAGACGTAGAAACCCTGGGTCTCCCTGAGACCGCCCAACTTCAACGCGATCTCGCGATCCTTGGCGGTCAGCCTATTCAGATAGGGGAGGGTGAACGCCTTAAGGCGCACCTGTTCACCGTCCACATTGATCGGCTCCCAGTCGGTCTGCTGAGTCTTCTTCGAGGTTGAGAAGAATGGATCGATTCCCTGCACGGCACCACCGTTCACCGCGAAATCGACTCGGCGGACACCATCACCGGCTATGAAGAGATGGAAGACGAGTGCGATGTGATCGCGCACCTGCGTAGCGATGCGGTCGAGATCGGACTGCTGCGGACCTGCCGTCATCGCTAGTAGATCCAAGTCCCCCCAGTGAACCAGGGTCCCGGACTCCAACGCGGCAAACACTTCCCAACCGAGCAGACCAGAAGCCTCGACATGATCCAACTCAAGAACCGACCAGTCCCCTGACTCCAGCACGTGATCGAGGCTCCATCTGAGGATCGTCGTGACGCCGTCTCTGCGACTTGCGACCGTCAACGTCCGGCACTGCGACAGCGACGCAGTCTTGAGTCCGAGCCCGAAGCGACCGAGGTCGTCCTTCTTCCGTTCCGCCGTCGGACTTGTCGCTGCGAGCCGCATGGATTCGACCGTTCCGTTGCGGTTCATCCCTGTCCCGTCGTCAACGATCGCGATCTCGAAGGGCCCAGCTCCACTGAAGAGAACGTCGACGTTCTTCGCCGCCGCAGCGATCGAGTTGTCAATGACATCAGCTACGGCGGACTCCACCGTGTAGCCGATCGATCTCATTGATTCAAGCAGCCCGGGATCCGGCGTGATGACGATCTGTCTCATCTAGTCTCGATCCTCGAGCACATGTCCTGATCCGCTCTCCCGTTGTAGCAACGACGTGTAGGGCATCTTTACAGGACCCTCCGATCGAATTCATGCAGTTGCTCGCGAAGCGCGATCCTCGGATCCACCGGACGGCCCGCCGTACACGGTCTCCGCGGCTGAGACGCTCACCGAGAGCTACTTGCCTGCGTGCCGGGCACCGCACCCGACCAACCCGCGACAGGTGGTCGTGGTGGTCGCATCGGATCTCCTCCGAGACGTTGGGAATCGCTGGTTGATCCTCATCGAGGACCGAAATAGCCCGAGCCCAAACAGAGGTCACCCAAGCTTGCTGGGGGCCATGGCGAACTGCTCGGGAGAAGGTCCGGCTGATCCAGCCGCGGCATGCTCAGTCAGGGTCACATCGTCGCGTGCGCCGACGTCGGCGCGGGGGCGCGGGGAGCGGCGGGGTGGACACGTGCGGGCGGCCTCGAGATGGGATTCGGTCCGGCCGAGTGCCGGGGCCGCACCAGTGTGCGGGCTGGCTCCGATTCAGGGAAGCGCGGGCGCGGGATCGACCTCGATCCAGCAGGCGTGGTGGTCCGAGAGCGCGCGGGGCACCTCGACCCGACCCGCGCCCGAGACCTCCCACCCGATCGGGACGGCGACGTGGTCGATGCTGCCCTGCCCCGGATGCGTGCCGGGGAGGGCGGCGGTGGGGGCCTGGAGGCCGTGGGTGGCGAGGGCCGTCTCCAGCGCCTCGCGGGCCGCGCGGGTGAAGCCCGCGAGGCTGCCGGTGAGCGGCTGGTTCCAGTCCCCGCCCCACACCCCGGCCTCGGCAGCCAGCGTCGGGGCGAGCGCGGCGAGGGTCTCCTCCATCCGCTCCTGATGCCCCGAGGCTCCCCACGGCCAGTGCTCACCGGCGCGGGGCCAGGGCAGCACCGAGCAGCAGACGGTGACTCCGTGCACCAATGCGGCCGCCGACGCGGGGTGGGGGTCGGGCAGCGGGGTCAGCGGCGCGCGGGAGAGCACCGCCGCCCACGCGGCTCCCGACGGCATCGAGGCGGCCGTGGCGTGCCGCGCCCACTGGGCCAGGACGACGTCGTCGCGGCACTCGGTGAGCAGGAGCAGGTCGGCGTCGAGGCCGCGCAGCACCTCGGCGTGAGCGTCGGACCAGCGCTGCTCGAGGTTCCACGTCGCGATGCGCATGTTGCGGAGCCTAGGAGCGAGCGCCGTCACGCGACGGCCGGCACCACCCCGTACAGCGTGGTGCGCTGGCGCAGCGGGCGGCCGGCGTCCGCGGCCCGCGCGGCGAGGTCGGACGGCGTGAGCGACTGCCCGTGGGCGGCCCCGGCGGCACGGGAGATGTTCTCGTCCATGAGCGTGCCGCCGAGGTCGTCGACGCCGGCGTCGAGCAGCTGGCGGGCGCCGGCGCGGCCGAGCTTCACCCAGGAGGCCTGGACGTGGGGCACGTCGGCGCCGTAGGCGAGCCGGGCGACGGCGTGCACGAGCAGCGTCTCGCGCCAGGTGGGGCCGCGACGCGAGCCCCGCTTGAGGTAGATCGGGGCGGCCATGTGCACGAACGGCAGCCCGACGAACTCGGTGAACCCGCCGGTCTCGCGCTGCAGGGCGCGGGTGCGCAGCAGGTGCCGCACCCAGTGCCGCGGGTGCTCCACGGTGCCGAACATCATCGTGATGTTGGAGCGCAGCCCGATGCCGTGGGCGGTGCGGTGCACGTGCAGCCACTCCTCGGTGGTGACCTTGTCGGGGCACAGCACGGCCCGGATCTCGTCGTCGAGGATCTCCGCGGCCGTGCCGGGCAGCGAGCGCAGGCCGGCGTCGCGCAGCCGCACGAGGTACTGCTCGAGCGACTCCCCCAGCCGCCGCGCGCCCTCGAGCACCTCCAGGGCCGTGAAGCCGTGGATGTGCAGCCCCGGCACCCGCTCGGCGACGGCGCGGGTGACGTCGACGTAGAAGTCGCCGTCGAAGGTGGGGTGGATGCCACCCTGCAGGCACACCTCGGTGGCACCGAGGGCGACCGCCTCGGCCGCGCGGTCGGCGACGTCGTCGAGGGTGAGCAGGTAGGGCTTGCCGCGCAGGTTGAGCGAGAGCGGTCCCTTGGAGAACCCGCAGAAGGTGCACTTGTAGGTGCAGACGTTGGCGTAGTTGATGTTGCGGTTCACGACGTAGGTGACCTCCTCGCCGACGACGCGACGCCGCACCTCGTCCGCCGCCTGCGCCACCGCCACGACCTCCGGCCCGCGGGCGGCGAACAGGGCCTCCAGCTCCTCGGCTTGCGGGTCCTGCCCGGCCAGGACGCCGTCGAGCACCTCCCGCACCCGCCCCGCCACCGGGCGGGCCGGGGTGAGCAGCGGGGCAGGGTCGACGCCAGCGCCGGAGAACCACGCGGTGGAGCGGCGTCCGATCTGCACGACCTCGGCCCCGGTGCCGACGTTGGCAGCGTCGCGGTGCCGCTCGGGCCATAGCGCGCCGGGGTCGTCGCGCGCGAGCAGCTCGGCGTCGGCGCGGTCGAGGACGGGGAAGCGCAGGTCGGGGTCGAGCCAGCGGCCGGGGTCGGCGGCCCACGCGGGATGCACGGTGAGCCGCGGGGCGAGGCTGTGCCCGGCCGCCTCGGTGGCCGCGCGCAGCACCTCCAGCGACGGCCACGGACGCTCGGGGTTCACGTGGTCGGCGGTCACCGGACTGACCCCGCCCCAGTCGTCGACGCCGGCGGCCAGCAGCCCGCCCAGCCATGCGGGATCCGACAGGTTGGGCGGGGCCTGCAGGTGCACCTCGCGCGGCAGCACGAGCCGCGCCAGCGCCAGGGCCCTCAGGTGCGCCTCCGGCGGGCAGGGGGCGGCGTCGCGCATCGCCGTGCCGGCCTTGGGCAGGAAGTTCTGGACGATCACCTCCTGCACGTGCCCGTGCCGGGCGTGCGCGTCGGCGATCGCGAGCAGCGCCTCGAGCCGGTCGGCCTCGGTCTCCCCGATGCCCACCAGGATCCCGGTGGTGAACGGGATCGCGAGTCGTCCCGCGAAGTCGAGGGTGACCAGCCGCCGCGCGGGGTCCTTGTCCGGGGCGCCGCGGTGGGCCGGCAGGTCGGGCCGCAGGCTCTCCAGCATCATCCCCTGGCTCGGGCACACCCCGCGCAGCTCGGCGAGGTCGGCGCGACCGATCGCCCCGGCGTTGGCGTGGGGCAGCAGCCCGGTCTCCTCCAGGACCAGCGCCGCCATCGCGGCGAGGTAGTCGATGGTGGAGGTGTAGCCGTGCTCGGTGAGCCAGTCGGCCGCCTCGGGGTAGCGCGCCTCGGGCGCCTCGCCGAGGGTGAACAGCGCCTCGTGGCAGCCCGCCGCCGTGCCCTGCTCGGCGATCGCGAGCACCTGCGGCGGCGTCAGGTAGGGCGCCGCCCGGCTCGGCGACTCCGCGAACGTGCAGTAGCCGCACCGGTCGCGGCACAGCGTGGTGAGCGGGACGAACACCTTGGGCGAGTACGTCACGCGGGTGCCGAACGCGGCGTCGCGCACGGCCGCGGCACGGGCGAGCAGCTCGGCGGTGGGCAGCGCGAGCAGGTGGGTGGGCTGGTCCTCCATGGCCCCACTGTGTGACGCGGGTCTCACCCGGGGGCCAACGCCCGCTCAACGCCGCGACAACGCACCCGCGGACCCCTGGGAGAGTGTCGGCACGATGTGATACCCCTCACATATGGCCGCGCCCGCCGTCACGCCCTCCACCCCGCCCGCTGCACCGCGGGTGGTCGACCCCAGCGCGCCGCTGGTGCTCGTGGTCGACGACGACGCCGCCATCCGCACCGTCGTGCGCTGGCAGCTCGACGACGCCGGCTTCCGCGTCGTCGAGGCCGAGGACGGGCCGAGCTCGCTGCGCCGCATCGTCGACGACCGCCCCGCCCTGGTGGTGCTCGACCTGGGCCTGCCCGGCCTGGGCGGGCTCGACGTGCTGCGCTCGGTGCGCCACGGCCAGGCCGGCCGCGCCGACCTGCCCGTCATCGTGCTCTCGGGCCGCAACGGCGAGACCGACCGGATCGTGGGGCTCGACCTCGGCGCCGACGACTACCTCGTCAAGCCCTTCAGCCCCGGCGAGCTGGCGGCCCGGATCCGCTCGGTGCTGCGCCGCACCTCCCCCGAGCTCGTGGGCGAGGTCATCACCGTCGGCCGGGTGCGCATCGAGCCCACCAGCCGGCGCGTGCAGGTGGGCGCGGACGACGTCGACCTCACGCCCAAGGAGTTCGACCTGCTCGTCTTCCTCGCCACCCACCCGCGCCACGTGTTCACCCGCAGCCAGCTGCTGGAGCGGGTGTGGAACTCCTCCTCCGACTGGCTCGGCGAGGCCACCGTGACCGAGCACGTCCACCGGCTGCGGCTCAAGCTGGAGGCCGAACCCTCCCAGCCCACGTTGCTGCGCACCGTGCGCGGGGTCGGCTACCAGCTGATGGACAGCCCGTGACGCCGGGCGCTGGGGGCGGCGAGGTCGCCTCGCTCGCCGCGCACCGCATGGTCAAGCACGACCAGGTCGAGACCGAGTACCTGCTGCAGCGCCAGACCGCGGTGCTCGAGCTGATCGCCGGCACCGCCCCGCTGCAGGTGGTGCTCACCGAGATCCTGTCCTCCCTGGAGCAGCTGATGCCGCAGGCGCGCTGCTCGGTCCTGCTGCTCGACCGCGAGCACCGCACCCTCCACCACGGCGCCGCGCCCCGGCTGCCGGCCGATTACGTCGCCGCCATCGACGGGCTGCGCGTCCGCGACGGCGCGGGGGCGTGCGGCACGGCCGCGGCGCTCAACCGCGTCGTCGTCGTGAGCGACGTGCGGGAGGACCCGCGCTGGGCCGACTTCCGCGACGCCGCCGACGCCGCCGGGCTGCGCGCCTGCTGGTCGACGCCCATCGAGGGCCCCGACGGCCTGCCGGTCGGCACCTTCGCCGTCTACCACCCGCACCCCTACACCCCCACGCTGCGCGACCAGCGGCTCACCGAACGCTTCACCCACCTCGCCGCCGTGGCCATCGGGCACGCCGGGCTGGTGGGGGCGCTGCGGGCGAGCGAGGAGCGGTTCCGCCGCAGCTTCGACGACAACTCCCTCGGCATGGCGGTGCTCGCCCCCGATCGCACCCTCGCCACCGCCAACGCCGCCCTGGTGGCGCTCTCCGGCGACGACGCCGAGGCGCTGGTCGGCGTCCCGATCTCGCGGTGGATCACCCCGGTCGGCGCCCCCTGGGACGACCTCCTCGACGCCCTGCTCGACGCCCTGCTCGACGCACCGCACGACGGCCCGCTGGTGGTGGAGGCCGACCTGCACCGCCCCAGCGACGAGCCCCGGGTGGCCGTGGAGGTCACGGTGTCGCTGCTCGACGGCGTCGGGCGCGGCGAGGCGGCGCAGTACCTCGTCAACGTCCTGGACCTCACCGAGCGCCGGGCGGCCGAGCGCGACCGCCGGGCCCGGCTGGAGGCCGAGACCGCGCGCCGCACCGCCGAGGAGCTCTCCCACGCCAAGTCCGAGCTGCTCGCCGCCATCGGCCACGAGGCGCGCACGCCCATCCAGGCGATCGTGGGGTTCGCCGAGCTGCTCGGCACCATCGACCTCGACGAGGGCCGCCGGCGCCAGGCGCTCGACCACATCGGCGCCGCCGCCACGCACGTGATGGACCTGCTCACCGACGTGCTCGACCTCAGCCGCCTCGAGGCCGGCGCCCTGCGCCTCGCGCTCGAGCCGGTGCCGGTGGGCGAGGTGGTCGCGGAGGCCCTCGACCTGCTCTCGGCCGAGGCCGAGCGGCGTGCGGTCACGCTGGTCACCGACGTGTCTGGCTGCCGTGCACGCGTGCTCGCCGACCGACGCCGGCTGCGCCAGGTGCTGCTCAACCTCGCCGGCAACGCCATTCGCCACGGCCGGGCCGGCGGCACGGTCCGCATCACCGGGGAGCGGGTCGCGGGGACGACCGACGACGAGGCCGACGGCGTGGTGCTCACCGTCGCCGACGACGGCCCCGGCATCCCGCCCGACCTGCTGCCGCGGCTGTTCACCCCCTTCGCCCACGGCGCCCCCGACGGCGTCGGGCTGGGGCTCGGGCTCGCCCACGGCCTGACGACCGCCATGGGCGGAGAACTCACCCTCGTCGCCACCGGCCCCGACGGCACCACCCTGCAGCTGCGGCTGCCCAGGCCTGACCCGAACCACCCAGATCGCGCAGACCGCGCACCGACCGCTCGGAAGGTTCCGCCCATGACCGCCACGCTGTTCGCCTGCTACCACCGCCCCGAGGACCCCGCCGCCTTCGATCGGCACTACGCCGACGTGCACGCGGGCCTCGGACTCGCGCTGCCCGGGCTGCGCTCCTTCACCGGCACCCACCCCGGCCCGGCGCCCGACGGCTCGGCGCCGGCGTACTACTTCATCGCCCAGCTGACCTTCGACGACGCCGACGCGCTCGGCGCCGCCCTGTCCGGGCCCGAGGGCGCGGCGGCGGTGGCCGACCTGGCGAACTTCGCGGGCGCCGGCGTCGATCTCATGATGGGCCCCTCCACCACCTACCGCTGAGCTTCCCTAGCCTGGGCACGACATGACCACGATCACTCCCGCCACCACCGAGCACGGGCCCGCGCCCGTGCTCGCCGTGGTGCCCGTCAAGCGGCTGGCGCGCGCCAAGACGCGCCTGACGCTGCCGGAGCGGATGCGGGAGTCGGTGGCGCTCGCCGTCGCCCTCGACACCGTCGCGGCCCTGGTCGACACCCCCGCGGTGCGCGGGGTGCTGGTCGTGAGCAGCGACGCCGTCGTGGCGGCCCGGCTGGCCGCCCTGCACCCCCGCGCCGCCGGGGTGCGGGTGGTGGCCGAGGCCGGCGTGGGCCTGCGCGCCGCCGTGCACACCGGCCTGCTCGCCGCGCGGTCGTGGCGGCCCGACCTCGGCGTCGTCGTCGTGCCCGGCGACCTGCCCTGCCTGCGCCCGACCGACGTCGTCGAGGTGCTCGACCTCGCCGCCGGACGGGGGCGGTCGTTCGTGCCCGACCGCTCGGCCACCGGCACGACCCTGCTCGCCCTGCCGCCGGCCTGGCTGGGGCCCACCTACTACGGCGCCGACTCCGCCCAGCGGCACGCCGACGACGGCGTCTTCCCACTCGCACTCGCCCCCACCCGCGCCCGCCACGACCTCGACACACTCGCCGACCTGCGCTCCGCCGCCGACCTCGGGCTGGGCGTGCACACCGCCGGCGTCGTCGGGGCGCTCGGGTTGGTCGGCGTCCCGCTGCACGAGTCCGCCTGACCGGGCCGCCCGTGGTCGCCGGGGGACGTTGCAACTAGCGAAATGTGCAGGGCGGGCCGTGGGATGCACGGTCCGCTGTGCACATTTCGCTCGTTGCAACCGGAAACCTCAGGCCTCGGCGGCCGCCCAGCCGGTGACCCGCACGATCCGACACACCAGCACGCGGTGGAAGGGCTTGTCGGCGTACTGAGGCACGGTGCCGGCCAGCTTGTCGGCCAGCGCCTCGACCAGCGCCGGGGCGGGGTCGGGCACGTGCTCGGTGTCGGCGCGCACCCACCACAGCCGCGACCAGTCCTCGCCGTCCCAGAGGTCGATGAGCAGCGCGCCGCGGGGGTCGGCGTCGAGGTTGTCCTCGCGCTGGAGCCGGGTCGACTTCTTCGGCTTCACGGAGTCGATCGGCACCCCGACGTGACCGTCGTGGATGGCGTAGACCACCGGCTGCGGGTCGGGGCCGCGGGTGGGGTGGGTGGTGGCGAAGATGCCGTGCACCTGCGCCTCCAACTTGGCCAGTCCCTGCTCGGCGTCGAGTCTCATCAGCACGGCTCCCTTGCCCCGTCGACAACGTCTGAGCCGCGAGCCTAGGGGCGCTTCCTCACGCGTTCCTCAACGCTGACCCGACCCGCTTGACCGCGCCCGCGACGACGTCGGACGTTGGCGGGTATGAACCTCGCCTCGTGGATCCTCCGCAACGGCCGCCGGTTCGGCGACCGGCCCGCGCTCGCGCACGGGAGGGACGTGCGCGCGACGTGGGCCGGGTTCGCCGAGCAGGTCGCGGCCGTGGCGGCGGCGCTGCGGCAGGTGCACGGTCTGGTGCCGGGCGACCGGGTGGCGCTGGTGATGAGCAACCGGCCCGAGTACCTCATCGCCCAGTTCGGCGCCTGGCACGCGGGGCTCGTGGCGGTGCCGGTGAACGCCCGACTGCACCGCGAGGAGATCGCCTACATCGTCGACGACGCCGGCGCCCGGCTGGTGGTCACCGACGCCGAGCACGCCGACGACGTCGCGCCGCTGGTGCACGACGTCGCCTCGCTGGAGGCGGTGCTGATCGCCCCCGGGCCGGCGTGGGAGGCGCTGACCGCCCATGCACCGATGCCGATGACCGAGCGGGCGGGCGACGACCCCGCCTGGCTCTTCTACACCTCCGGCACCACCGGCAGGCCCAAGGGCGCGACGCTCACCCACCGCAACCTGCTGATGTGCGCGATGAGCTACTTCGCCGACATCGACGCGATCGGTCCCGACCAAGGCGTGCTGCACGCCGCGCCGCTCTCGCACGGCTCGGGCCTCTACGGCCTGCCCCACGTGGCCCGCGGGGCGGTGAGCGTGTTCCCGCGCGACGGCGTCGACGGTCCCGAGCTGCTGGACCTGCTCGACGCCTGGCCGGGATTGTCGTTCTTCGCCGCCCCGATCATGGTCAAGCGGCTGGCCGCCGACCCCGCGCTGGTCGCCGTCGGGCCGGAGGGCCTGGGCGGGCTGGCGACGATCATCTACGGCGGCGCGCCGATGTACCTCACCGACCTCGAGGCAGCCCTGGCGGTGTTCGGGCCGCGGCTCGCGCAGATCTACGGCCAGGGCGAGACGCCGATGACGATCACCGGCCTGTCCCGCGCCGACCACGCCGACGTCGCCCACCCCCGCTGGCGGGAGCGGATGGCGAGCGTCGGCTTCCCGCGCACCGACGTCGAGGTGCGCGTGGTCGACGACGACGGCGTCGAGCTGCCACCCGGCGAGCCCGGGGAGATCCTCGTGCGCGGCGACGTCGTGATGGCCGGGTACTGGAACCGGCCCGAGGCCAGCGCGGAGACGCTGCGCGAGGGCTGGCTGCACACAGGCGACATCGGCTCGATGGACGAGGACGGCTTCCTCACCCTGCGCGACCGCTCCAAGGACCTGATCATCAGCGGCGGCATGAACATCTACCCCCGCGAGGTCGAGGAGGCCCTGCTGCACCATCCCGGCGTCGCGGCCGTGGCGGTGGTGGGTCGCCCGGACGCGGAGTGGGGCGAGTCGGTGGTGGCCTTCGTGGTGCCCGCCGACGCCGACGCCCCGCCGTCGCACGCCGACCTCGACGAGACCTGCCTGGCCCGCATCGCCCGCTTCAAGCGCCCCAGGGAGTACCACCTCCTCGACGCCCTCCCCACCAACTCCTACGGCAAGGTCCTCAAGCGCGAGCTCCGCACCCGCCTCGGCTGACCCCTTCCCCCTCACCGGCCGCCCGTGGTCGCCGGGGGGACGTCGTCACAAGCATTCGGCATCCGCTCTCGGTGATTTCGCCTGCCGAATGCTTGTGACGACGGGGAACGGCGACCCACCGACCACCGTGGGCCGGGGCGGCTTGCGGCGTCCTCAACGCGGGCCCCGAAACGTTGTGAAACCCATGAGGGCCCGCTCCCTTGCGGCTCGCGGAGCGGCGGTTGTGTCATGGATCACACGTCGGCCATCCGCTCACCGAGGAGAGATCAGCGCCATGAAACTCGCCCTGTACCTGCCCACCTTCCGCAACCACGTCACGGTCCAGGAGCTCTCGGACCTGACCGACCTGGCGGAGGAGCTGGACTTCGACTCCGTGTGGACGCTGGACCGGATCATCGTCCCCGAGGCCTCCGACCGCGCGGAGATGGAGTACCCGTTCGGCATGATGGACCAGTTCCCGCTGCAGATGCCGGTGGAGTCGAAGGGCAAGTGGTTCCAGGGCTGGCCGCTGCTGCCGTGGCTGGCGGCCCGCACCTCGAAGGTGCGCATCGGGATGAGCATCACCGACACCCCCTACCGCTCGCCGGGCGTGTTCGCCGCCGAGTGCGCGACCATCGACCACCTCTCCGACGGCCGGCTCAACGTCGGCGTCGGCGCGGGCTGGATGCCCGAGGAGTTCGCCGCCGCGAGCGCGAGCCACCTGTTCAAGCGTCGTCACGCCCACGTCCGGGAGACCATCGAGATCTGCCAGGGCATCTGGGCCAACGAGACCTTCGAGTACCACGGCGAGTTCGCCGACTTCGGTCCCTCCGGCTTCGGCTGGAACCCGATCCAGCAGCCCGGTCCCCCGATCTACTTCTCCGGTCTCAAGGACCCCAAGCGCTCGGCCAACCGCGTGGCGAAGCACGGCCTCAAGGGCTGGATCGGCATCCAGGACACCCCGCGCGAGCTCACCGAGTGGCGCACCGCCATCGCCGACGAGCTCGACGCCCTCGGCAAGTCGATCGACGACCTCGAGATGTGCTCGATGATCTGGTTCACCATCACCGACGAGCCCACCGACCAGACCGACAACCGCAAGGTGTCGAACATCCTCGTCGGCACCGCCGACCAGATCACCGAGATGCTCATCCGCTACAAGGACGCCGGCCTCACGATGCCGCTGCTGTGGCCGCCGTTCGCCGACGTGCCGGTGAGCAAGACGCTGGAGGACCTGCGCCAGCTGCACGAGGAGATCATGCCCAAGGTCCTCGCCGCCTGATCCCACCCGGCCACCCCAGCCATCCCCGGCGCCCGCTGGCGCCTCCGACCGTGCCGATCACCGCACCCGCGGTGGTCGGCACGGTCTCGTCGGGGGGACAGTTTGCTCGGTCAGCCGAGCAAACTGTCGCTTCACGCGTCTCGTCGGCCCCGAAACCGACGGTTTGCTCGGCCAACCGAGCAAACCGTCGCGCCCTCAGCCCGCCGCGGCGGCCCCGGGGGCGGGGCCGATGTCGGCGAGGCCGGCGCCGATGGCGGCGGCGGCGTCGGCCAGAGCCGCGACCTGGGCGGGGGTGAGGTGGTCGAAGACGCGGCGCCGCACCTCGGCCAGGTGCTGGGGGGCGAGGTCGGCGAGCACGGCGAAGCCGGCGTCGGTGAGGGTGGCGTACTGGATGCGCCGGTTGGTGGGGCACGGACGACGCCGCACCCAGCCGCGCTCCTCCAGCGACCCGACGGCGTGGCTGAGCCGCGAGGCGCTGGTGCCGGTGGCGCGGGCGAGGTCGCCCATCGACAGGGTGCGCTCGGGGGCGTCGGAGAGCGTGGCGAGCATCGAGTAGTAGGCGTGGCTGATGCCGGCCTCGGCGCGCAGCTGCCGGTCCAGCGCCTGCGGCAGCCGGTAGACGACGCCGACCAGCGCCAGCCACGCCGTCATCTCGGCCTCGTCGAGCCACCGCGGCTCCTGCTCGCTCACCGCCCCAGCATCGCGCACGTCGTCGTCCCCGGGCTCAGGCCACCTGCAGCGACCGCTTGGACAGCCCCATTGCGTACCCCTCGATCGCCATGGTGGGCGCGACGGTGGGGTCGGTGGCCGCACCGAGGGTGACGAACAGCGGCGTGAAGTGCTCCACGGTCGGGTGGGCGTAGGGCAGGCCCGGCGCCTTGGCGCGGTAGTCCTGCAGCAGCGCGACGTCGCCGCGCGAGAGCGCGCTGGCCGCCCACGCGTCGAACTCCGCCGACCAGCCGGGCACGACGTCGGGGCGCGACCAGTCGAGGTAGGGCAGGCCGTGGGTCATGAAGCCCGAGCCGATCACCAGCACGCCCTCGGCCCGCAGGGCCCGCAGCCGCTCGCCGATCGCGAAGAGCGCGGCGGGGTCGTGGGTGGGCATCGAGAGCTGCAGCACCGGGATGTCGCCCTCGGGGTACATCACCTTCAGCGGCAGCCAGGCGCCGTGGTCCAGGCCCCGGTTGCGGTGCTCGAAGACGCGCTGGGTGTCGGGCAGCACCGAGAGCAGCTGGGCGGCGAGGCCGGTGTTGTCAGGGGTGTCGTAGCGCATCTGGTAGTACATCGGCGCGAAGCCGCCGAAGTCGTAGACCAGCTCGGTGGGCACGGTGCTGGTGATGCCGAGCTGGTCGGACTCCCAGTGCGCGCTCACGATCAGGATCGAGCGCGGCCGCGGCAGCGCCTGCGCCCAGTCGTGCAGCTGGCGCATCCAGGCGGCGTCCTCGAAGGTCGGGGGCGCGCCGTGGGAGAGGTAGAGCGCCGGCAGCGGCTCGTCGCCCTCGACCCACCGGCGGTGGGGGGTGGCGGCGGCGAGGTCGGCGGCGCGCCGCAGGTGGCCGGCGAAGGGGTGCGACGCCGGGATCGTGGCGTCGGCGGCCGCGGTGGTGGCGGCACCGTAGATCAGCGACATCGGTCAGGCTCCCTGGGACAGGTCGGGCGAGAGGTCGGGCAGGTCGAGGGTGTGCGCGGTGTGGTCGCGCTTGGTGCGCAGGTAGCCGGCGTTGAACGCCGAGGCGTGCACGCCGGTCGGCACCCGCTCGGCGACGACGACGCCGGCGTCGGCGAGCTGGGCGGCCTTGTCGGGATTGTTGCTCAGCAGCCGGATCCGGCGTGCCCCCACGGCGTGCAGCATCTGGGCGGCGGCGCGGTAGTCGCGCTCGTCGTCGGCGCGGCCGAGGGCGCGGTTGGCCTCGTAGGTGTCGAGGCCCGCGTCCTGGAGGGCGTAGGCGTCGAGCTTGGCGTACAGCCCGATGCCGCGCCCCTCCTGGCGCAGGTAGAGCAGGAACCCGCCGGCCTCGGTGATGCGCTCGGCGGCCTCGCGCAGCTGCGGCCCGCAGTCGCAGCGCAGCGAGCCGAGCACGTCGCCGGTGAGGCACTCGCTGTGCGGCCGCACCAGCGGCGCGGTGCCGCCGGCGCGGGCCGTGGCGAGCGCGCCCTCCCAGTCGCCGAGACCGATCAGCAGGTGCTCGCGCCCGTCGACCAGCCCGTCGAAGGTGACGACGTCGCCGACGGTCTCGTAGCCGTCGACGAACCGCAGCGGCACCCGCACGCGGGCACGGATCCCGGCGTCGGTCCCGGGCGTGGGGCGGGCGAGGTCGGGCACGGCGGACAGGTGGGACGCACAGGCGGTCATGGGCGGACTCCGATCAACGTTTGAATCTTGAAATGACAGTACGCCCTGTCATTTCAAGATTCAAGTGTCAGTCGGGATCCGATGCTCAGGCCTTCGGGGCGGCGAGCTCCAGCGCGATACCGTCGGGATCGCGGAACTCCAGCAGCCAGGCCGCCCCGATGTCCTTGATCTCCTCGTGGGGCGCCCCGAGCTCGGCCAGCAGCACGGCCGCCGCCTCGAGGTCGTCGCGGCTGGGCACCCCCAGCGCGAGGTGGTCCAGCCCCACCCGGTCCTCGGAGAACGCGTCCTCCCCGGCTGCCACCGGACGCAGCCCGAACAGCCCCCACGGCGTGGCGTAGATGACGCCGCCGAACAGGAACCACAGCTGCTCCCGGGTGGCCTCGTCGGCGTCGGCGGGCAGCTCGTAGGCGACGTCCCAGCCGAACAGCGTGTCGTAGAAGCGGCGCGAGGCCGCGAGGTCCCGGACGGTGAGGCGGACGTGGTGGACGGCGGCGGTCGCGATGGGCATCCCCCCATCCTGCGCCTCTCCGGCCGAGGACGGCTCCCCCGCAACGGCGGTGGTGCCACCTGCGGCGGCGTGCTCGGCCACACTGCAGGGGTGCCCGACGACGCCCGCGCCCTGCTCCGTCGGCCGCCCGACGTCGTGGTGGTGGCGGCGATCGGCACCCTGGCCGGCGTGTTCAGCGGCCTGTTCGGGGTGGGCGGCGGACTGGTGATGGTGCCCCTGCTCATCGCCTGGCTCGGCCTCGACGAGCGCCGTGCCACCAGCACCTCGCTGGGCGCGATCGCGGTGATCTCCGCCGCCGCGGCCCTCGCGCAGGTCCCCTACGGCACGCTGCACCCCTGGCAGGGACTGCTGCTCGGCGTGCCGGCGCTGGGCGGGGTGCTGCTCGGCACGGCGGTGCAGCAGCGGCTGCCGCTGCACGTCGTGGCCGGGCTGTTCGGCGTGCTCATGCTCGCCGTGGCCGCCACCCTCGTGCTCGTGCCGGGCGAGGAGTCCGGCGCCGCCCCCGCCCTCACCGCCCCGCTCGTGGCGGCCGCGATCGCCCTCGGCGTCATGGCCGGCGTGCTCTCCGGGCTGCTCGGCGTCGGTGGCGGTCTGGTGTTCGTGCCGGCCCTGGTCTACGTGCTCGGGCTCGACCACGTCGCCGCCGAGGCGACCTCGCTGCTCGCGATCCTGCCCGCGGCCGTGCTCGGGGCGTGGCGCCAGCACCGCTACGGCAACCTCGAGCACGCCACCGCCGCCCGCCTGGGGGTGCTTGCGGTCCCCGGCGCCGCCCTCGGCGTCGCCCTGGCCCACGCCCTGCCGGTCGACCTCCTGCGGCTCGGGTTCGCGGCCCTGCTCGTCGTCGTCGCGCTGCGCTTCGTGCGCCGCGGCCTCACCGGGGCCCGGGACCGCCGCTCCCGGTCCGCCGAGGGTCACCGGGGTTGACGTCGTACCAAGCAATCGGCAGGCCGAATCGACGATTTCGTCTGCCGATTGCTTGGTACGAGGGGAGACCGCTACCCCGCGCCGACGGCGTAGGAGCGGCCGCGCGGCTCCCGGACCCACAGGACGCCGTCGCCGGGGGTGGGGCCCTGGGCGATGAGCTCGCGCTTGAGGACCTTGTTGGTGGCGGTGGCGGGCAGGGAGGGGGCCAGGCGGACGTAGCGGGGCCAGGCCTTCGGGGACAGGTCGGACTGGGCGGCCAGGAAGTCCTCCCACTCCGACGGCGTCAGCTCGGCGCCGTCCACCAGCACCACCGCGGCCATCACCTGGTCGCCGACGGCCTCGTCGGGCACGGCGTACACGGCCGCCTGGCTCACCTCGGGCAGGCGCATCAGCACCCGCTCGATGGGGGCCGCGGCGAGGTTCTCGCCGTCCACGCGCATCCAGTCGGCGGTGCGGCCGGCGAGGTAGATCCAGCCGTCGGCGTCGCGGTAGGCGAGGTCGCCGCTCCAGTACATGCCGTGGCGCATCCGCTCGGCGTTGGCGGCGTCGTCGTTGTAGTAGCCCTGGAAGTAGCCCGCACCCTCGGTGTTGACCAGCTCGCCCACCGCCTCGGCGGCGTTGAGCAGGGCGCCGTGCTCGTCGAAGCGCGCGACCGGGCACTCGGTGACGGTCTCGGGGTCGTAGATCGCGACGCCGGGGAAGCCCTTGCCGATCGACCCGAGCGGGGTGCCGGGCTCGCGGGTGATGATCACCGCCGACTCCGTGGACCCGAACCCGTCCCAGACCTCGCAGCCGAAGCGGCGCGCGAAGTCCGCGATGTCGCGGTCGCTGGCCTCGTTGCCGAACGCCACCCGCAGCGGGTTGTCGGCGTCGTCGGGGGCCTCGGGGGTGGCGAGCACGTAGGCCAGCGGCTTGCCGACGTAGTTGAGGTAGGTGACGCCGTAGCGGCGCAGGTCCTCGAGGAACCCCGAGGCCGAGAACCGCGCCGGCACCATCGTGGCGCCGCTGGTGATCGCGACCGACCAGCCGGCCAGCACCGCGTTGGAGTGGAACAACGGCATCGAGAGGTAGCAGACGTCGTCGCCGGTGATCGCGAAGCGGTCGGTGAGCGTGGCCCCCGAGAGCACGACCATCAGGTGCGCCATCTGCACGGCCTTGGGGTCGCCGCTGGTGCCGGAGGTGAAGATCATCATGAAGGTGTCGAACGCGCCCACCTCCCCGCGCGGGGCCAGCGTCGGCGCCGCGGCCTGCAGCGCCTCCCACTCGGCGCCGTCGGCACCGTCCACGACGACCACCCGCACGCCGGCGCCCGCCAGGTCGTCCTCGAGGCCGGCCAGCAGCGGCGCGTGCTCGGCGTCGACCAGCAGCACCTGCGCCCGCGCCTTGACGACGTCGCCCACCAGCCCGGCGCCGCGACGCGTGGTGTTGATCCCGGCCAGCACGTAGCCGCCCAGCGCGGCCCCGGCCATCGCCTCGAGCATCGCCGGGGTGTTGCCCAGCAGCGCCGCGACGTGGGGCGGGCGCCCACCCTCGGCCGGGTCGGAGTCGGGCGGGTCCAGCAGCCCCAGCAAGGCCGAGGCCTGTGACGACGCCCGTGCGAGGTGCTCGCGCCAGGTCCAGGTCCGCTCGCCGTGACGCAGGGCGACGCCGTCGTCCTCGCGCCGGGCGAGCAGCAGGTCGCGCACGTGCTCCGCCATCGACCGGCCTCTCAGACGGCGGCGGTCGCGGCGAGGCCGAGACGCGCGGCGAGCTTGTCGAGGTAGGCGAGCACGACGCCAGGCTCGGCGTCGGGCACGCCCCAGATGAGGTCGGTGGCGCCGGCGGCCGCCCACGAGGCGAGGTCCTCGGGGCTGGGCCGGGAGGCGATGAGCACGTGGATCTCCGGCTCCCCGGTGCGGCCGGCCTCGGCCCAGGCCGCGCGCAGGGCGTCGGCCTTGCCGGCGATGTCCTGCTCGATCGGGGTGGTCATCCAGCCGTCGGCGGTGCGGGCGATCCAGGCGAAGGTCTTGGGTCCGCCGCCGGCGCCGATCACCAGCGGGATGTGGGCCTGCACGGGCTTGGGGTAGGCCCAGCTGGGCCCGAAGGACACGAACTCGCCGGCGTAGGAGGCCTCCTCCTCGGTCCACAGCGAGCGCATCGCCTCCACGTACTCCCGCAGCACGGTGCGGCGCTTGGCCGGCGGCACGTGGTGGTCCTCCAGCTCGTCGGTGTTCCAGCCGAAGCCGGCCCCGATCGTGACGCGCCCGCCGGAGAGGTGGTCCAGGGTGGCGATCTGCTTGGCCAGGGTGATGGGGTCGGACTCCACCGGCAGCGCGACGGCGGTGGAGAGCCGGATGCGCTCGGTGACGGCGGCCGCGGTGGCCAGCGAGATCCACGGGTCGAGGGTGCGGGTGTAACGGTCGTCGGGCAGCGACTCACCGCCCGTGGGGTGCGCGGCGTCGCGGCGCACCGGGATGTGGGTGTGCTCGGGCACGTAGATCGTGTCGAAGCCGCGCTCCTCCCCGGCCTTCGCGAGAGCGGCGGGGGTGATCCCGCGGTCGGAGGTGAACAGGACGAGTCCGTGGCGCATGGCAGAAATAGAACCTGTTCTAGTAGCGGCTGGCAAGGGGTGCGGCTCAGTCGGTGCGGTCGATCAGCGCCTGGATGGAGTCGCCGTACAGCTCGACGAGGTCGGCCAGGGAGGCCTCGGTGATGCGGCGGTCGGCCAGGATCGCGACGGCGTCGAGCAGCCCGGAGATCTGGGCCGCCACGAGCCGCGCCCGCAGCTCGGCCCGGGTGCCGGTGAGCCGCGGCGCCAGCGGCACGATGAACATCTCCTCCATCGCCGCGATCAGCCGCTCGCGCACGCGGTCGGAGTCGGAGGCCCGCAGCATCGCCCGCCAGGTGTCGAAGGTCTGCTGCGGCCGGTCCTGCAGCAGCGAGGCCACGAGGCGGCGCCCCAGACCCTCGAGCGGCCCGTTGGTGACGTCGTCGAAGCGGCCGCGGATCGCCACCGTCTCGAGGAACAGCCCCTCCTTGGAGCCGAAGTAGCGGATCACCAGGGCGGCGTCGACGCCGGCCGCGGCCGCGATCGCCCGCACCGAGGCGCCGGCGTACCCGGCCTCGTGGAAGAGCCGACGGGCCGCCCGGCCGATGGCCTGGCGGGTGGCGGCGCTCCCCCCGCTGCGCGTCGATGTGACCGTTGACACACCACAGACCCTCTCCGTAGCCTCCCGAGTTGTCAACAGCGTTGACAACGTCTGGAACACCCGCCCCCGACGAGCCCGTGATGGAGCGATCCGTGGCCCTCTCCCTCGGCACCCCAGCCCCCGGCACCCGCCGCGCCCGCCGCGGCGCGGCCCTCGTGGCGGTCGCGCTCACCCTCGCCCTCACGGCCTGCGGCTCCCGGCTGGACCCCGAGACGGTGCGGGCCGCCGAGGGCGTCGGGACCGCACCCGTGGGCACCACCCCGGTCGCCGCCGACACGCCGACCACCCCCGGCGCCCCGGTGGCCACCGCCCCCGGGACCGACCCCACCTCCGGTGCCACCACCGCCCCCGACCCGGGCGCCCCCACCGGCCCCGACACCGCCCCCGACGGCGACGACGACCCGAGCCCCGCCCCCGGCGGGGACCCGGACGGCGAGGGCGAGCCGCCGGTGCCCGCGGGCGAGCAGGGCTCGTGCGACGGGTTCCAGAACGGTCCGGGCATCACCGACGACACCGTCACCATCGCCAACGCCAGCGACATCTCCGGCCCCGTGCCGGGCCTGTTCCAGTCGGCCCAGGACGCCGTGAAGGCCTTCACCGCCTACTTCAACGCCACCTCCGACCTGTGCGGCCGCAAGCTCGCGCTGCTCAGCCTCGACACCCGCGCCGACGCCGGCGGCGACCAGCAGGCCTACGCCACGGCCTGCGAGAAGGCGTTCGCCGCCATCGGCTCGATGTCGAGCCAGGACCAGGGCGGCGCCGCCACGGCGAACGGTTGCGGGCTGCCCGACATCCGCTCGATCACGACCACCCCCCAGCGGCGCACCTGCGGCTCCTGCTTCTCGGCCTACTCCGTGGCGCCCTCGCTGATCCCCGGCGCCCACGCCGGCTACTGGCTCAAGGCCCAGCCCGAGGCCAGCCGCCACGTCGGGGTGTTCTACGTCAACGTCGAGGCCGCCCGTGTGAACGCCCAGAGCTTCGCCGCCGGGATCGAGAAGACCGGCATGAACGTCGACCTCGTGCAGGGCATCGACACCGCCGAGTTCAACTACACCCCGTACGTGCAGCAGATGAAGGACAAGGGCATCCGGTTCGTGGCCTACTACGGCCCCTTCCAGTTCGCCATCAAGCTGCAGCAGGCCATGCAGCAGCAGAGCTTCACCCCCGACGTCTACTACCAGGACCCCACGATCTACGACGACACCTACGTCGCCCAGGCCGGCAGCGCCGCGGAGGGGTCCTACGTCTACACGACCCACGAGCTCTTCGACGACACCTCGATCCCCGAGATGGTCCTCTACCGCTCCTACCTGGCCCAGGTGGCCCCGAACTCGGTGCCGAACTACTACGGCCTGTTCGCCTGGTCGGCCGCCCGGCTGTTCGTCGAGCAGGCCGCCAAGCTCGGCGGCCGCCTCACCCGGGCCTCGCTCGTGGCTGCGCTGAAGAAGGTGAACGACTGGACCGCCAACGGACTGCACGCCCCGATGAAGGTCGGCAGCAAGACGACACCGGACTGCCTCAAGGTCATCCAGCTCACCGGCGGCCGCTGGCGCCAGGTGTCCCCCGGCGACTACGTGTGCAAGCCCGGGATCGTCGAGACGGGGGTCGGCCGGTGACCGGGCCCGCGGCGCCCCCCGTCGGCAGCCGCTACGCCGACCTGACCCGCGCGCAGCTGGCCGTCGTCGTCCCCGAGCTGCTGCTGATCGGCCAGCTCATCGACCGCTCCGGCATGGCGTGGTGCATCTCCGCCTTCGGCCGCGAGGAGATGGCCCGCATCGCGATCGAGGAGTGGGCCGGGGCCTCCCCGATCTACACCCGCCGCATGCAGCAGGCGCTCGGCTATGCCCCCGAGGTGGCGGGCGAGGGCGACGTCGTGACGATCTTCAAGGGCCTGCAGCTCGACATCGGCGCCCCGCCGCAGTTCATGGACTTCCGCTACCAGGTGCGCGACCGCTGGCACGGCAGCTTCCACCTCGACCACTGCGGCGCCCTGATGGACGTCGAGCCGATGGGTCCGGAGTACGTGCGCTCGATGTGCCACGACATCGAGGACCCCACCTTCGACGCCACCGCCGTGGCCACCAACCCCCGCGCCCAGGTGCGCCCCCTGCACCGCCCGCCGCGGGTGCCGGCCGACCGCGCGCCGCACTGCGCCTGGACGGTGGTCATCGACCCCGCGCACCCGCCGGTGGAGCCGCTGGCGCCCTACCACCGGATCGTCACGACGGCGGCCGCCGGGCTCGCGCTCGACCCGGTCCCCGCGAGCACCGATCCCGAGGTCGAGGGCTGGTCGGACTACGCCGGCCCGCTGCTCGACGACCTCGACTTCACCCGCTTCTCCCACGCCGCACTGGTGCGCATCGCCGACGAGGTGTGCCTGCAGATGCACCTGCTCAACCTCTCCTTCGTGCTCGCCGTGCGGGCGCGGTGCACCAGCGAGGAGCAGGCCCGGGCGATCTGCCGCAAGCAGCTGGTGGGCATCGCCGGGCTGGCCGCCGAGCGGCTGGCCCGGGCCCTGGGCCTGGGCACCACCCCGGCCGATGCCGTGCGCGTGCTCGCGATGCACCCGCTGCTCAACCCGCTGCCCTACGCCCCCGCCGACCTCGACCCCGCCACCGCGCGGGCAACCGTGCGGCCCGGACCGGCCCACGGCGACGACGGCTGGCTCACGCTGTGCGGCCCCGCGACGCCGGCCGACCCCGAGGCGCCGAGCGCGCTGCAGGCGCTGGTGCGCGGCGTCGACCCCCGCCTCGACGTCGAGGTGGAGCCGGCCGCAGAGGGGGACGGCGAGGGGTGGAGCCTGCGGGTCGTGCAGCGCGAGGACCCCGCCGCCGAGGCCGGCGAGGTCGCGGTGACCCGCTTCAGCACCGGCGCGGGGTTCGTCTTCGAGCCGCGGCGGTCGCTGCCGCTGCTGATCGGCTGACGAGGGCGGGCACACCCCAGGCCGCCACCCGGTCGACCGACCCGTGGAGGGACCGGGTCGGTCGATCGGAGGGCGTGGGGCCCTGGGCCCGGTCCAGCGTCGGGTCAGCGGCGGGTGTCGGCGCCCGGCTCGGTGGGGAAGCCGTGCTGCAGGCACCACACGACGGCCTGGCTGCGGTTGCTGACCCCGATGCGGCGGTAGGCGCTGCGGATGTAGGTCTTGACCGAGTTGATCGAGAGGTAGCGGATCTCGGCGATCTCCTGGTTGCTGAAGCCCTGGGTGATCAGCGAGAGCACGTCGATCTCGCGCGGGGTGAGGCCGACGTCGCCGCCGAGGCGGTGGCGACCGTCCTCGGAGTCGGCGGCACCGACCACGCGGGGCCGGCCACCGACCACGCCGACGGGGCGGACCGCGGAGTGCAGCGCCTCCCGCAGACCGGCGCTGTCGACCGCGAGGGTGATCAGCCCGTCGGCGCCGCGCGCCAGGGCCCGGGAGCCGAGGTCGGGGCGCAGATCGTGGGCGACGACGAGGACGCGGGAGCCGCGTTGCTGGATGAGTGCGTCGAGATCCGCACCGTCCCCCTCGTGAAGACCGATGACGTCGTAGAGCACGATGTCGGGCGCGAGCCCGGTGTCGAGCGGGACGACCTGGAACTCCTGGGCGTGGCTCGCGAGCAGCCCGGCCAACCCCGTGGCGACCACGGGGAGGGGGCTGACGATGGCCACGCGGCACATTCCGGTCCGCTGCATTCCTCAGTTGTACCGTCCCGAGGTGACCACAGGGTGAAATATCACCCATCGGGGTGATGAATCAAGCAGACCTAACCCTGCTTAAGGCATCAGCTGGGTTGGTGGAGGTTCTCCAGGGAGTCGCGCAGGCTCTCGGCCACGAGGTCGGCCAGCGCCTCGAGCTCGGGGGCGTGGAAGACCGGGGCGAGCGGCATGCCGTCGCGCGGGGCGACCTCCATCTGGAAGCCGATGCGGGTGCCGCCGTGCGGCGCGGCGGCGAGGTGGAGGGTGTCGCACCACGTGACCGCGCTCGTGGCGGCCTGGAGCACCAGCAGGCGCTGCTCGACGGCGTCGGTCACGACGTAGTCGATCTCGGTCTCCTGGCCGTCGAAGCGCGCCACGTGGTGGTAGGTCGTGCCGACACCGCCGTCGCCGCTGATGCGGATCGCCGAGACCACGGGCGGGTGCCACTCCTCGGCCGAGGTGTAGTCAGCGAGGAAGCGCCAGACCAGGGCCGGCGGCGTGGCGACCTCCAGGGTGCGTCGGACGACGGGCACCGCGGCCACCTCCGTCCGATCCGCCCCACACGCTGAGGGGCGGCGCTTCGACCTTCCTCCTCCGACGTTCCGGAGGACATACCCGAAAGGGTGGTGGTCCGCGCCCGGATGGCGTGGACCTCCTGCTTCGTCAATACCTCGGAACCCTGCGGGTTCCCACCGGTCTCAGCCGGCCAGACCCTGGGGAGCCTGGTTGCTCGCCACGAAGGCGAGCAGGCTCTCCGGGCTCACCCCCAGCACGCGGGCCATCCCCTCCACCGCTCCGGCGGCGACCCCGGCGAGGCGGTGCACCAGCTCGAACACGTCGGCGTGGGTCTCCACCTGCACGGCGACCTGTTCGAGGGCGGCCGTGAGCTCGGCGTCGGTGAGGTCACCGCGCAGGTGCTGGACCTGCAGGGTGACGACGTCGACGGCGACGTCGTGGGGGATGGCCATGCCTCCAGAGTGGCCCCTCCACGGCCCAATGCACCCACCCCCGTGGGTGCCGCAAGCCCAAGTCACCCCCACGGGTGGGCTGACGACCCTCGAGGGCTCCGAAGACATACCCCGGCAGGTGAACGCGGCCGGTGGCGGCGAGCGGCCGCGGACGACAGCGCGCGTCGGACCGGTCAGAGGCGCTCGAGCACGACCGCGAGTCCCTGTCCGACGCCGATGCAGATCGCCGCCACGCCGAAGCGTTCGCCACTGGCCTGCAGCCGGGCGGCGAGGGTGGCGAGCAGCCGGGCCCCGGAGGCCCCGAGCGGGTGGCCGAGCGCGATCGCCCCGCCCCGGTCGTTGACCAGCGCGGGGTCGCGCAGCCCGCGGGCGAGCCAGGCGTCGACGCAGGCCAGGGCCTGCACCGCGAAGGCCTCGTTGAGCTCGACCGCCCCCACCCGGTCCCAGCCGATGCCGCTGCGCGCCAGCGCGCGGTCGGCGGCCAGGACCGGGGCGAACCCGAAGTCGGGCGGATCGACCCCGACCACCGCGCGGCCCGCGATCCGGGCCAGGGGCGCGGCTCCGAGCCGGGCCGCGGCGTCGGCGTCGGCGAGCACCACGGCGGCGGCGCCGTCGCTGAGCGGCGAGGCGTTGCCGGCCGTGATCGTGCCCGACGGCGTGAACGCGGGCGCCAGGCGTGCCAGCCGGTCGAGGTCGACGTCGGGCCGGACCCCCTCGTCGCGGGCGAGGTCGACCCCGGGCACCGGAACCACGAGGTCGTCGTAGAAGCCCGCCTCCCACGCGGCGTGGGCGCGCTCGTGGGAGCGGAGCGCGAACGCGTCCTGGCGGGCGCGCGAGATGCCGTAGCGCTCGCCCAGCACCTCGGTGGCCGGGCCGAGCGCCACGGTCCACTCCTGCGGCATGCGGGGGTTGACCAGTCGCCAGCCCAACGCCGTCGAGACGGCGGTGACGTCGCCGGCCGGGAAGCCGCGCGCCGGCTTGGGCAGCACCCAGGGGGCGCGGGTCATCGACTCCACCCCGCCCACCACGACCACCGCGGCGTCGCCGCTCTCCACCGCCCGGGCGCCGTGGATCGCGGCGTCGAGGCTGGAGCCGCACAACCGGTTCACCGTCGTGGCCGGCACGGCGGTGGGCCAGCCGGCGAGCAGCACCGCCATCCGCCCCACATTGCGGTTGTCCTCACCGGCCTGGTTGGCGCAGCCCCACACGACGTCGTCGACCTGCGCCGGCTCCAGGCCGGGCACGCGCCGCACGACGGCGTCGAGCGCGGTAGCGGCGAGGTCGTCGGGGCGCTGCCCGGCCAGGGCGCCGTTGAAGCGCCCGAACGGGGTGCGCACCCCCGCGAGCAGCAGCGCCTCGCGACGCTGACCGCGGTCGGGTCGGACCGCGGGGGCGGCGAGCGGCGCCGTCTCCTCCCCCAGCACCGCGGTGCGCACCGCGCCCGTGACGCCCCGGGGCGAGTCGTCGGCCAGCGGCACCGCGACGACGTCGGGGTGGCCGGCGGCCAGGGCCGCGGCGACGGCGCCGCCGCGCCCCGTGCCGAGCACCCACACCGGCGAGCGGCCGGCCCGGACCTCGGCCAGCACCCGCCACAGCCCGGCGGCGAGGTCGGCGTCGGTGGGCGGCGTCTCGGGGCGAGCGGTGTTGTAGCCCCGACCCGGGTGGTCCCACGCGACGAGGTCGACGGCGTCGCCCAGCAGCTCGGCCACGGGCAGCGCGAGGTCGCGCACCGCCGACGTCTCGGGCCCGCCCAGCACCACCAGGGGCCGCTGCTCGCGCCGGGCCGAGCCCGAGAGCCGCAGCAGGGTGAGCACGGGCAGCGGGAGCTCCTCGGGACCGGCCATGACCGGCGAGCCTAGGCCGTGCACCCGACCGGCGCCTCCCGACGTCCCCTCCCGACCCACCACGTCTCGTGACGGCGCCGGGGCGCCTCCTCGACGAACACCCACCACCGGTCGTCGAGGAGCGAGCGCAGCGAGCGTCACGAGACGTCTGCACCCGAGCGGCGTGACCTCACCCGGTCCGGCTCGTTGTGACGGCGACCACAGCTCGGGTCCGACCGTCGGCGTGGTCGCCCGTGCCGAACCGACCTGCGGAGTCCCCACCATGCCCCTGCCCCCCACCCGCACCCGACGCCTCCTCGTCGCGTCGGCCCTCGCCGTCCCGCTGACCGTGGGCACGCTGGCCCCGGGCACGGTGCCGGCGGCGTCGGCCCGGCCCGCGGCGTGCGCGGCGTGGATGGACCCGCGCGACTCCGCCGACGAGCGCGCCGAGGCGCTGGTGGCGGCGATGTCGACCACGCAGAAGCTGCACATGGTGACCTTCGGGGACACCCCGCCCTACCTGCTCTACTACGGCACCGCCGGGCACGTGACCGGCATCCCGGAGCTGTGCGTGCCCGACCTCGTGCTCAGCGACGCGGGATCGGGGGTGGCGGGTCTGCAGATCGGCACCACGACCTTCCCCTCCGGCGTCGCGCAGGCCTCCACCTGGAACACCGACCTGCAGCGCGAGGTCGGCCGGGTGATCGGTCGCGAGGCCCATCGCAAGGGCATCAACGTGATGCTCGGACCCGGCATGAACATCGCCCGCACCCCCTACAACGGCCGCAACTTCGAGTACTTCGGCGAGGACCCGCACCTCGCGGCCGAGATGACCGTGCCCTTCATCCGCGGCATCCAGGACAACCCGGTGATCGCCGACGCCAAGCACTACGCCCTCAACGACCAGGAGACCGACCGCCAGACCGTCGACGTGCGGGTGGACGAGCGCACCGCGCGCGAGATCTACCTCGCTCCGTTCGAGGCCGCGGTGACCCGCGCCGACGTCGGCTCGGTGATGTGCTCCTACAACCGGGTGGCCGGGGAGTACGCCTGCGAGAACGAGGCCCTGCTCACCGACGTGCTGCGCGAGGACTGGAGCTTCGACGGCTTCGTCGTGTCCGACTGGGGCGCGGTGCACTCCACCGCCGCCTCGGCGATGGCCGGGCTGGACCTGGAGATGCACGCGGTGCCGTTCGCGACCCCGGCCACGCCGGTGTTCGGTGCGGGCGGGCGCTACTTCGACGCCGCCAGCATGCGGCCCGCCCTCGCCTCCGGCGCGATCACCCGCGCGCGGCTGGACGAGATGGTGCGCAACATCGTGCGCCCGATGTTCCGCGAGGGGCTGTTCGAGCGCTCCACCGGCACCAGCCTCGTGCGCTACCTCGCCGACGTCTCCACCCGTGCCCACCGCCGCGTCGCCACCCGGGTGGCCAGCGAGGGCACGGTGCTGCTGAAGAACCGCGGCGACCTGCTGCCGCTGGCCCCGCGCGTGGCCGGCGGGCGCACCATCGCCGTCATCGGCTACGCCGCCAACCCCGTCGGCGCGGCGAGCACCACCGCCGGCGGCGGCTCCTCCCACGGCTCCGGCCTGCCGCCGCGGACGACGTCGCTGCTCACCTCGCTGCTGGCGCGGGCCGCCGACACCGGCGACCGCATCCTCTACGCCGAGGGGTCCAGCGTGATCGACGCGCAGCTGATCGCCTCGCTGGCCGACCTCGCGATCGTCGTGGCCGCCGACGGCTCCACCGAGGCTGCCGACCGCAACCTGAGCATGCAGGCGCCGGTGTGCGCCTCGCTGCTGTGCCTGAACCTGCCCGTGGACCAGGAGCGGATGGTGGAGGCCGTGGTGGCCGCCAACCCGAACAACGTGGTGGTGCTCGACACCGGCGGGCCGGTGCGCATGCCGTGGCTCGACGACGCCGGCGCCGTGCTGCTGCCGTGGTTCGGCGGCATCCAGCACGGGGAGTCGCTGGCGCGCATCGTGTACGGCGTGGACGAGCCCAGCGGCCGGCTGCCCCAGACGCTGCCGCGCTCGATCGAGCAGAACCGCTTCCCCCGCGCGGCCTACCCCGGTATCGGCGGTGTGGCGCGCTACTCCGAGCGGCTGGAGATCGGCTACCGCTGGTACGACGCCCACCGCGCCTCGCCGCTGTTCCCCTTCGGCTTCGGGCTGGGCTATTCCACGTTCCGCTACTCCGACCTGACGGTGACCCCCGACGGCCGCGGCGCCGTCGTCGCCTTCCGGGTGCGCAACACCGGCGACCGGACCGCCGCCGCCGTGCCGCAGGTCTACGTCGAGGCGCCGCGTGCCGCCGGCTCCCCGCCGCGCGAGCTGCGCGGGTTCACCAAGCTGACCCTGCGCCCGGGCGAGTCCCGGACCGTGCGGATCCGGCTCGGCGAGCGGGCCTTCTCGCAGTGGAGCGTGCGCGCCCACGACTGGCGCATCACCCCCGGCACCTACGGCGTCCGCGTCGGCTCCCACTCCCGCGACCTGCCGCTGCGCGGCGTCGTCCGGCAGGGCTGAGGTCGCCTGCCGCGAACGTCCCGACCGACGGTTTGCTCGGTTGGCCGAGCAAACCGTCGCTGGAGGCGCCGGGAACGGTCCTGAAGCGACAGTTTGCTCGGTTGGCCGAGCAAACTGTCGCTCCCCCTAGGGTGGGGGCCATGCGGCTGCGGCAGCCCGACCCCACCACCTGCGGCTCGGCGTGCCTGGTGCGCCTGGCGATGCTGCGCGACCCCGAGCTGGCCGCCACGCTGGGCGAGGACCCGGCCGGCTTCGCCTCCTACGCCCTCGCGGTGCACCGCGGCACCAACTCCTGGCGCGACCCGGCGGGCCGGGTGCAGGTGCCGTGGCCCCGCGCCCTCGGGACGACGCCGTGGGCGCTCGCCCGCGCCTGGCCCACCCCCACTCGGGTGCGGGCCGAGCGCCGCACCGGCGCCGGCGACCTGCTCGCCCGGCTGCACGACGACGTCGCCGCGGGGCCGGTCGCGCTGTACCTCGGCACCCGGTGGCTGCCGCGCCACGTCGTGCTCGTGCACGGCACGACCCGGGGTGCGCTGCGCTGCTACGAGCCCTCCGCGGGACTCGACGTCGAGGTGCCCCTGACCCCGGCCGACCCGGCGCGACCGCTGCCCGGGCTGGGCCGGTTCCAGGTGCCGTGGTTCACCCTCGGCGCCCCGGCCCGACCCCCGGAGCGACGGACGTCACGGCGCCGCACCGCCGGGTGATGCCAGGATGCGGTCATGACGGGGGTATCGGGCGGCCCGGAGGGGCCCGACGTCGGGACCGGGGCCGGCGGTGCGCCCGCGACCGACCGCGTCGTGCCGGTCTACTTCCTTTCCGACTCCACCGGCATCAGCGCCGAGACGATGGGCAACGCGCTGCTGCTGCAGTTCCCCGACACCGTCTTCGAGCGCCGCACGATCCCGTTCATCACCACCATCGAGGCCGCACAGCAGGTGGTGGCCGAGCTCGACGCCGTCATGGAGGGCCCGGTCACTCCGCTGGCCTTCACCACCGCCGCCGAGGACCGCATCCGCAACGAGCTGGCCCGCACCCGCGCCCCGCTGATCGACTTCTTCGAGATGCACATGGCCCGGGTGGAGTCGATCCTGGGGCAGCGGGGGGTGCGTGAGGTCGCGCGGCTGCACGGCGTCGGCGACATCAAGGCCTACAACACCCGCATGGCCGCGGTGGAGTTCACCATCGAGCACGACGACGGCCAGTCGCTGCGGGCCCTCGAGCGCGCCGACGTCATCCTGCTCGCGCCCTCGCGCTGCGGGAAGACGCCCACGAGCATGTACCTGGCGCTGCAGCACGGCCTGTTCGTGGCCAACTACCCGCTGGTGGAGGAGGACCTGGAGTCCCACCAGCTGCCGCGGCCCGTGCGCGACTACGCCGCCCGCTGCTTCGGCATCACGACCACCGCCGAGCGGCTGGCGCGGGTGCGCGCCGAGCGGCGTCCCGACTCGCGCTACGCCGAGCTGTCCCAGTGCCGCTGGGAGCTGCGCCGCGCGGAGTCCCTCTACTCCGGTCACCGGATCCCGGTGATCGACTCCTCCACCAAGTCGGTGGAGGAGATGGCCGCGATGATCCTGCAGACCCTCGCGCGGTCCCGCACCCGCCCCTCCGCCGCCTCCGAAAGGTCCCGGTGACCCCCATGACCGATTCCGCTGCCAACGTCCGCTGGTTCTCCGAGCTCGGCATGGCCGACCTGGAGGAGGTGGGCGGCAAGAACGC
Organism: Nocardioides sp.; assembly: GCF_964229035.1. Lineage (GTDB taxonomy): Bacteria > Actinomycetota > Actinomycetes > Propionibacteriales > Nocardioidaceae > Nocardioides. Next base: position 97,552 of record NZ_CAXRAZ010000003.1, read on the forward strand.
CTCCCTGGGCGAGATGGTCTCCCATCTCACCGACCTCGGGGTGCGGGTGCCCGACGGGTTCGCCACCACCGCGGCCGCGTTCCGGCGCTTCCTGGGCGACACCGGCCTGGCCGAGCGGATCGCGGCGATCCTGGACGACCTCGACACCGACGACGTCCGCGCGCTCGCCGAGGCCGGCCGCGAGATCCGGGCCGCGGTGATGGCCCAGCCGTTCCCGGCCGACCTCGAGGCCGACGTCCGCGCCGCCTACGAGCGGCTCGCGGCCGAGGCGGGCGAGGAGGCGTCGTTCGCGGTGCGCTCCTCCGCCACGGCCGAGGACCTGCCCGACGCCTCGTTCGCCGGCCAGCAGGAGACCTTCCTCAACGTGCGCGGGATCGAGTCGGTGCTGCAGGCGGTGCACGAGGTCTTCGCCTCCCTCTACAACGACCGCGCCATCGCCTACCGGGTGCACCACGGCTTCGCCCACGCCGACGTCGCCCTCTCGGCCGGGGTGCAGAAGATGGTGCGCTCCGACATCGGCGCCTCGGGCGTGATGTTCACGATGGACACCGAGTCCGGCTTCACCGACGCCGTGTTCATCACCTCCGCCTACGGCCTGGGCGAGGGCGTGGTGCAGGGCGCGGTGAACCCCGACGAGTTCTACGTCTACAAGCCCTCCCTGCGCGCCGGGCGCCCCGCGATCCTCAAGCGCGGCGTGGGCGCGAAGGCCACCAAGATGGTCTACACCGCGGACGCCACCGTGGGCCGCACCACCGAGTTCGTGCCCGTCGAGGCCGCCGCCGCGCGCCGGCTCTCGCTCTCCGACGACGAGGTGCACGAGCTGGCCCGCCACGCCCTGGTGATCGAGGAGCACTACGGCCGCCCGATGGACATCGAGTGGGGCCGCGACGGCGTCGACGGGAGGCTCTACGTTCTGCAGGCGCGTCCGGAGACGGTGCAGTCGCGGCGCACCGGCGCCCTGGAGCGGTTCAGCATCGGCTCCACCGACGGCGCCGCCGTGCTGGTGGAGGGCCGCGCGATCGGGCAGAAGATCGGTGCCGGCCCCGTGCGGGTGCTCACCTCGGTGGACCAGATGGCCGACTTCGTGCCCGGCGAGGTGCTCGTCGCCGACATGACCGACCCCGACTGGGAGCCGATCATGAAGCGCGCCTCGGCGATCGTGACCAACCGCGGCGGCCGCACGTGCCACGCCGCGATCATCGCCCGCGAGCTCGGCATCCCCGCGGTGGTCGGCACCGGCTCGGGCACGCGCAGCCTCAGCGACGGCCAGGAGGTCACGGTCTCCTGCGCCGAGGGCGACACCGGGCTGGTCTACGAGGGCGTGCTGCCCTTCGACGTCGAGGTCACCGAGCTCGACGCGATGCCCGAGGTGCCGGTGAAGATCATGATGAACGTCGGCACCCCCGAGCAGGCCTTCTCCTTCGCCCAGCTGCCCCACCGCGGCGTCGGCCTCGCGCGGCTGGAGTTCGTGATCAACCGCCAGATCGGCATCCACCCCCGCGCCCTGCTCGACCTCGCCACCGACCCCGGCCTGCTCGAGCCCGGGCTGCGCGCGGAGGTCGAGGAGATCATCGCCGCCTACCCGGGCCCGCGGGAGTTCTTCGTGCAGCGGGTGGCCGAGGGCGTGGCGACGCTCGCGGCGGCGTTCGCGCCGTACCCGGTGATCGTGCGGATGAGCGACTTCAAGTCCAACGAGTACGCCAACCTGCTCGGCGGCCCGGCCTACGAGCCGCACGAGGAGAACCCGATGATCGGCTACCGCGGCGCCTCGCGGTACCTCTCGGCCGACTTCGCCGACTGCTTCGCCCTGGAGTGCGAGGCGATCCGCCACGTGCGCGAGGAGATGGGCCTGACCAACGTCTGGCTGATGATCCCGTTCGTGCGCACCCTCACCGAGGCGCGCGGCGTCATCGACCTGCTCGGCACCCACGGCCTGCGCCGCGGCGAGAACGACCTCAAGGTCGTGATGATGTGCGAGGTGCCCTCCAACGCCGTGCTGGCGCGCGACTTCCTGGAGCACTTCGACGGCTTCTCGATCGGCTCCAACGACATGACCCAGCTGACCTTGGGCCTGGACCGCGACTCCGCGCTGGTGGCCGAGGGCTTCGACGAGCGCGACCCGGCGGTCAAGCACATGTTGTCCCTGGCGATCGCGGCCTGCAAGGAGCAGGGCAAGTACGTCGGCATCTGCGGCCAGGGCCCCTCCGACCACCCCGACCTCGCCGCCTGGCTGCTCGAGCAGGGCATCGAGTCGATGAGCCTCAACCCCGACACCGTCGTCCCCACCTGGCTCCAGCTGGCCCAGCACGGCTCCTGAGCTGCACTTCCGGTGGTGACGGCAGGAGCGGTCAGCCCGCGGGGGCCCGCCTCCGGCGCGCAGCCGACGTCGGCCCCCTGTGGTGGCGAGATCGTCCCGACGCGAGCGAGACCGTGGGCGCGTCGGCACTGCGACATCGGCACTGACCCCGGGTCCCGCACCTGCGTGCCGGTCTCGTCCTGCTGATCCACAGAGCACGCTCCGAGCCCAGCGCGAGGGTCGGCACTCCCCGGCGTCACCGGACTGTGCACTCAAGCAGAAGCAATCCTCGGCAGCATGCCGAACCACGCCTGGCCGAGCGCCGTCCCGAGTTCCACGAGCCGCTCGGGGCGGGGGGTCGACGAGGGTAGAGCGATGTGGACGTAGGCGAACTGTTCGGTGAGGCACACGAGCATCTCGGCCAGCAGTGTGTGGTCGCCCTCGACAATGGCGCCACCGCGAGCCAGGTCGTCCAGCCAGTGATGGATGCGCGACACGAAATCGTCGCGCATCCGGGTCCAGAGCCGCTCGAACCCGTCGTTAGCACTGGCGGTAGCGGCTTCGCGCAACAGCCTCACCGCGTGACGCCGCCGTGCGTAGGCGCGAAGGCAGGCGATGTTGCTGTCGACGAGGCTGGCGAGGTCAGCGTCCTGGCCGGCGCGCTTCGTGGACGCGGCCACAAGGTCTTCCAAACCCGGACGGATCACCTCGAGGAACAGGTGATCCAGGGAGCTGAAGTGACGGTAGAAGTTGCCTTGAGCAGTCCCGGCGCGGGAAACGATGTCGGAGACCCGGGTGCGGGAGTAGCCGTACTCGGCGAAGCACTCCGTGGCGGCGGCCACCAACCGCTGACGGGTCTGCTCGCCACGCCTGTTGGGTCGCTTGGTGGGCGCATGGTCCGCGACGCCGGTATCCGCGTAGATGCGCTCGATCACCCCCGGGGCGGATCCCTCGCCCACCGTCCTCACTGCCCGTGCCTCCCGCTCCTCGACCCCGCACGAGCAACGCACGGGCGAGACAACTCCCGTGACGCCCGCGCCCGATCGACGACATCCCGATGATCCTGGTATGTATCGTACGCATCGCTGATCGCACCCGGTCCCCGCCGCGGCATTCCCCGCGCCGCGGCTCCCAGCCAGGCACCGACCTCTACTCTCCCGCCAGCGGCGGGCTTGCCTCAGCCCCGGGCGAGCCGGGCGTGACGGCGCCCGTAGCCGAGGTAGACCGCGAGGCCGAGGGCGAGCCAGACCAGGAATCGCAGCCAGGTCTCGACGGCGAGGTTGCTCATCAGGCCCACGCACGCCAGCGCGGAGAGCACCGGCACCAGCGGCACGAGCGGGGTGCGGAAGGGGCGCTCCATGTCGGGGCGGGAGCGGCGCAGCACCAGCACGGCCACCGAGACCACCAGGAACGCGAACAGGGTGCCGATGCTCACCATCTCGGCCAGCGTCGCGAGCGGCACGAACGCCGCCAGCACGGCGACGGCGAGGGTGGTGGCGACCGTGAGCCGCGCCGGGGTGCCCCAGCGCGGGTGGATCGCGCCGATCGCGGGCGGCAGCAGGCCGTCGCGGCACAGGGCGAACCCGATGCGGCCCATCGCCACGAGGTCGACCAGGATCACCGAGGTGAGGCCGGCCACCGCGGCCACCGAGATCAGCACCGAGGCCCAGCCCATGCCGACCTGCTCGAAGGCGTCGGAGAGCGGCGCGCCCTCATCGAGGTCGGTGTAGCTGACCATGCCGGTGAGCACCAGGCACACCAGCACGTAGAGCAGCGTGCACAGCAGCAGGGTGCCGATGATGCCGCGCGGCATGTCGCGGGCGGGCTCACGGGCCTCCTCGCCGAGGTTGGCCACGGCCTCGAAGCCGCTGTAGGCGAAGAACACGATCGCGGCCGCCACGAGCACGCCGGTCACGCCGAACGCCGTCGGGTCGACGCCGGTGACCCACTGCCACAGCGGCTGGCGCAGGCCGGTGGTGGCGGCGTCGCCCTCCAGCGGGCGGGAGGCCGGCACGAACGGGCTGAAGAACGCGGCCTTGACGAAGAAGGCCCCGAGCACGATCACGAACACGCAGACGCTCACCTTCACCACGACCAGGGCGTTGGTGAGCCACGCGCTCTCGCGGATGCCGACCACGGCCACGAGCCCGAGGGCGAGCACGATCGCGACGGCGCCGAGGTTGACGTCGGCGGCCTCGCCGAACAGCGACGTCGGCAGGTCGAGGGCGTCCTGGAGGTAGCCCGACCAGCCGCGCGCGACCACCGCCGCGCCGAGGGCGAACTCCAGGATGAGGTCCCAGGCGATCACCCAGGCCGCGACCTCGCCGATCGTGGTGTAGGCGTAGGTGTAGGAGCTGCCGGCGGTCGGCACCGCGGCGGCGAGCTCGGCGTAGCAGAGCGCGGCGAGCAGGGCCACGACGCCGGCGATGACGAAGCTGATCACCACCGCCGGGCCGGCGTAGTTCTTCGCCGCCGTGCCGGTGAGGGTGAAGATGCCGGTGCCGATGACGATGCCCACCCCGAAGCCGACCAGGTCGCGGGCCCGCAGGTGGCGCCGCAGCCCGCCCTGGCCGTGCTCGCCGGTGGCCTCCGGGTCGGCGGCCTCCTGGGCCAGCACGTCGTCGACGGGTTTGGTGCGGAACAGCCCGGTGTCGGTCATCTCCTCCTCCTTCCGACAGCGCGACGCGCCCACACCCCTCCTTGCGGGTGTGAGCGCGTCGGCCGTAATCCGTGACCGGGCGCGATCAGCCGGCGGTGCGGTTCTCGGCGTCGACCATCCAGGCCAGCTGCTCGAGGCGCTCGAGGACGCCGTGCAGCAGGTCGGCGCTGGTGGGGTCCTCCTCGTCCACCGCGTCGTGCACGCGACGCACGGTGCCGGTGACGCCGTACAGGGCCGCGACGATCCGGTCGATCACCTCGGCGGTGTCGACCTCGGCGTGCGGGAACTCCGGCAGGCTCGACTGCGCGGCCACGCTGGCCGGACGGGCGTCGGGCACGAGGTAGAGCGCCCGCATGCGCTCGGCGACGTCGTCGGAGAAGGCGCGGGCGGCGTCGACGATCTCGTCGAGCTGCAGGTGCAGGTCGCGGAAGTTGCGACCCACGACGTTCCAGTGGGCCTGCTTGCCCTGCAGGTGGAGGTCGGTGAGGTCCACCAGCACGGACTGCAGGTGGGCGCCCAGCTCGGCGGAGGCCTTGAACGGCACGGGGGCGACGGCGCGGCGCGGCGCCGTGGTGGGCACCTCGGTGTCGGCGGCGTCGGCGGGACGGGTCTCGTGGGTCAGGGTCATGCGCTCACTCCTTCATCGGGGGGCTGACGGGGGTGCTCCCTCGAACTTTGCCCACCTGGAGCGGGCCCAACCGTCGCCGTCGTCACAAGCAAACGGCAGCCGGAATCAGCGATTCCGGCTGCCGATTGCTTGTGAC
>NZ_CAXRAZ010000004.1:0-135045 GCF_964229035.1 Nocardioides sp.
CGCGCGGCGGCGGCGGGTGCGGCGGGTGGTGCGGGGGGTGGTGCGGGGGGTGGTGCGGCGGGGCGGGAGCGGGCGCGTCGTCGTCACACCTCGTGAACGCGTGGACGACGCCCGCGCTACGCCTGCGCCGTAGGATCCGGCGGGTGTCCGGTGACGAGGTCCTCATCAGCGCCCGTGGCCTGCGCAAGCGCTTCGGCGACTTCGAGGCGGTGCGCGGTATCGACGTCGCCGTGCATCGCGGCGAGGCGTTCGGCTTCCTCGGCCCCAACGGCGCCGGGAAGTCCTCGACGATGCGGATGGTCGCCGCCGTCTCGCCGGTCTCCGACGGCGAGCTCCGGATCCTCGGCCTCGACCCGGCCACCGACGGCCCGCAGATCCGTGCTCGCATCGGGGTGTGCCCGCAGGAGGACACGCTCGACACCGAGCTCGACGTGCTCGAGAACCTCCTGGTCTACGGCCGCTTCTTCGGCCTCTCGCGCCGCGAGGTCCGTGCCCGCGCCGACGAGTTGCTGGAGTTCGTGCAGCTCACCGACAAGGCGCGGAGCAAGGTCGACCAGCTCAGCGGCGGCATGAAGCGACGTCTCACGATCGCTCGCTCGCTCATCAACCGGCCCGAGATCCTGCTGCTCGACGAGCCCACCACCGGCCTCGACCCGCAGGCGCGTCACGTGCTGTGGGAGCGGCTGTTCCGGCTCAAGCAGCAGGGCGTCACGCTGGTGCTCACCACCCACTACATGGATGAGGCCGAGCAGCTCTGCGACCGACTCGTGGTGATGGACGGTGGCCTCATCGTCGCCGAGGGATCGCCTCGCGCGCTCATCGAGCAGCACGTCACCCGCGAGGTGGCCGAGGTGCGCTTCGCCCCCGGTGAGCAGCCCGACACCCTCGACGACCCCGAGACCGCCGAGAAGTGGGGCGACCTGATGGGCGGGCGCCTCGAGGTGCTGCCCGACCGCGTCCTCGTCTACACCGAGGACGGCGACCGCGTGGCCGCCCGGCTCGGCGAGATCGGGCTGCGACCGGCCTCGGTGCTCGTGCGCCGCGCCAGTCTGGAGGACGTCTTCCTCCGCCTCACCGGACGGAGCCTGGTCGAGTGAGCGCCGTCGCGTCCCCGACGCTCCGGCGCCGCCCGTCGCCGTGGCACCTGCTCGACTACTGGCTGATCACGCTGCGGCGCACGTGGCGCAGCGCCGCCATCACGGCCCTGGTGATGCCGGCCCTGTTCATCGGTGCGTTCGGTCTCGTGCTCGGCGACCTCGTCGATGCGCGGTCGGGGCCGGCGAGTCTCGAGGGGGCGTCGTCCTACCTGCTGTTCGTGGGCCCCGGACTCCTGGCGTCGCAGGTGATGCTCAACGTCTTCAGCGAGGCCACGTGGCCCGTCAAGGGCATGGTCGTCTGGCAGCGCTCCTACGTCGCGATGGCCGCGACCCCGCTGCGGGTGCGCGACATCGTGGTGGCCCACCTCGCGGCGATCGCGGCGAAGACGGCCCTCGTCAGCGCGGGGTCGGTCGTGGTGCTGCGCCTGGGCGGTGCGGTCGACAGCTGGGGGAGTGCGGCACTGCTGGTGCCGGTGCAGGTGCTCCTGGCGCTCGCGTTCGCGGGCGTCGTCCACGCCGTGACCGTGGCGACCCTGAGCGATGCGGTGATCACGTTGCTCTGGCGCATCGTGTCGACGCCGCTCTTCCTGTTCTCGGGCGCCTTCTTCCCGATCGCGAACCTGCCCGGGGCACTGGAGGTCGCGGCCCGGCTGACCCCGCTCTGGCACGGTGTCGACCTCTCGCGGACGATCGCGCTCGGCACCGCGGACACCCGCGGCGTCGTCGTCCACCTCGCCTTCCTGGCGGTGTGGGCCGTCGCCGGGGCCGTCCTCGCCGTGCGGGCGCTCGACCGGCGGCTGGTGCGATGAGCCGGGTGGCGGATCAGCACCTGCGGCCGGAGGCCGCGCGTGCGGCGATTCCGGGGCGCCGCGCCTTCGTCGCGCACGTGTTGCGGCGCAAGTACCTCGTGTTCCAGAACTCCCGCATCGCCTTCGTGACCGGCTTCCTCGAGGCGCCGATGTACCTGCTGTCGATCGGCGTCGGGGTCGGCGCGCTCGTGGGCAGCATCTCGTTCGGCGGCCGCGCGGTCGACTACGTCGACTTCGTCGCCCCGGCGATGCTCGCCACGGCCGCGATGAACGGCGCGCTGTTCGACTCCACCTACAACTTCTTCCACTACCTGAAGTTCGACCGCCTCTACGAGCAGTGGCTCGCGACCCCGCTCGGGCCCGGTGACATCGTGCGCGGCGAGCTCGCCTGGACCCTCGTGCGCGGCGGCGCCTACTCGCTGTTCTTCTGGGTGGCGATGGTGGCGCTCGGCATGACCTCCTCGCCGCTGGCGGTGCTGGCGCTGCCGGCTGCGCTGCTGGTCACCGCGGCCTTCGCCGCGGTGGGCATGGCGCTGACCACCTACATGCGCTCGTTCCAGGACTTCGACTACGTCACCCTCGCGACCATGCCGATGCTGCTGTTCTCCGGCACGTTCTTCCCCGTGGGTGAGCTGCCCGACGCCGTGCGCTGGGTCGTGGAGGCCACGCCGCTCTACCGGGGCGTGGTGCTGTGCCGCGAGCTGTGCCTGGGGCAGGTGGGTGTCGGCTCGGCCGTCTCGGTGGTCTACCTGGTGCTGATTGCTGCGGTGTCGCTGGTCGTCGTGCGGCGACGGGTCGCGACGCTGCTGCTGTCCTGACCGTGCAGACGTCTGGTCAGCTGCGCGGCCGCTGAGCGCACGGCGGCGGCCACGCCGGCCCGCTGGGAGACCGGCAGGTCGGCCTCGAAGGTGAGAGCCACGCCGGCCACCGGCAGTCCGTTGTGGTCGTTGACCGCGGCCGCGACGCTCGCCAGGCCGGGGGTCACCTCGCCGTCCTCGACCGCGTGGCCGCGGCGCCGGGTCTCCACCAGGAGCTCCCGCAGGGCGGTGGGGGACGCCGGCCCGAGGCCGGTGCGGTCGACGAACGCCGTCCGATCGGGGTAGAGCGCGCGCACCTGCTCGCGGGGCAGGCCGGCCAGGATCGCCCGCCCGCTGGCGGTCAGGTGCGCCGGCAGGCGGACGCCGACGTCGGTGACGAGCGGCGGACGCCCGGGCGCGCGCTCCTCCAGCACGTAGAGCACGTCGCGCCCGTGCGGCACCGCCAGGTGCGCGCTCTGGCCGATGCGGTCGACGAGCGCCGCGAGTGGACGACGCGCGATGCGCTGCAGCGGCGCCTGCCGGGCGAAGCCGCTGCCCACCTCGAAGGCCGCAACCCCCAGGCCGTAGGTGCGTTCGTCGGGCAGGTGCACCACGAAGCCCTCCGCTGCCATGGTCGCCAGCAGGTGGTAGGTCGATGAGCGCGGGAGGCCCACCTCCGCGGCGATGCGCTCCACCGGCAGCGGCTCGGGCTGCGCGGCCAGTAGGCGCAGCACCCGCAGGGCGCGGGTGGCGGCGGGTACCTGGGACATGGCGGCATCCTCCCACCGGGAGCGCACCGTGTCTCAAATCCGAGACGCATTCGCCCCGCCGGCCGTAGCGGCATCACGACCGCCGCCGCTGAGATAGAGCCATGAGCACGATCGTGGCCACCCGCACCCCCGTCGCCGTCGGTGTCGCAGCCCTGAGCATCGACGACGTCGTGGCCGTGGCGCGGCACGGCGCCCCCGTCGTCCTGGACGACGAGGCGCTGGCCGCCATCGACCGCGCGCGTGCGGTCGTCGACCGGATGGCCGCCTCGCCCACGCCCGCCTACGGCGTCTCGACCGGGTTCGGCGCCCTCGCCACGCGCCACATCGCGCCCGAGCTGCGCACCCGGCTGCAGCGCTCGCTCGTGCGCTCCCACGCCGCGGGCAGCGGGCCCGAGGTGGAGCGGGAGGTGGTGCGCGCCCTGATGCTGCTGCGCCTCTCGACGCTCGCGACCGGTCGCACCGGGGTGCGCCGCGAGACCGCCGAGCTGCTGGCCGGCCTCCTCACCCACGGCATCACGCCCGTCGTCCACGAGTACGGGTCGCTGGGCTGCTCGGGCGATCTCGCCCCGCTCTCGCACTGCGCGCTGGCGCTGATGGGGGAGGGCCCCGTGCGTACGGCCGACGGCACGCTCACCGACGCCGGAACCGCGCTCGCCGCCGCCGGCCTCAGCCCCGTGGAGCTGCAGGAGAAGGAGGGCCTGGCGCTCATCAACGGCACTGACGGCATGCTCGGCATGCTGGCGCTGGCGATCCACGACCTGCGCGACCTCCTGCGCACCGCCGACGTGGCGGCGGCCATGTCGGTGGAGGCGCTGCTCGGCACCGACCGCGTGTTCGCCCCGGAGCTGCAGGCGATCCGTCCGCATCCCGGCCAGGCGGCCTCGGCGGGCAACCTGGTCGCGCTGCTCGCCGACTCGGGCATCGTCGCCTCGCACCGCGGGCCCGACTGCACGCGCGTGCAGGACGCCTACTCGCTGCGGTGCTCACCCCAGGTGCACGGCGCCGCACGCGACACGCTTGCGCACGCCGAGCTCGTGGCCTCGCGCGAGCTGGCCTCCGCGATCGACAACCCGGTGGTGCTCGACGCCGACGGCGACGAGCCCCGCCTGGAGTCGAACGGCAACTTCCACGGAGCCCCCGTCGCCTATGTGCTCGACTTCCTCGCCATCGTCGCCGCCGACGTCGCCTCCATCGCCGAGCGTCGCACCGACCGGATGCTCGACCGCGCCCGCAGCAACGGGCTCCCGCCCTTCCTCGCCGCCGACCCCGGCGTCGACTCGGGCCTGATGATCGCGCAGTACACCCAGGCCGCCATCGTCTCGGAGCTGAAGCGACTGGCCGCCCCCGCCTCGGTCGACTCGATCCCGTCCAGCGCCATGCAGGAGGACCACGTGTCGATGGGCTGGTCGGCCGCGCGCAAGCTGCGCCGCAGCGTCGACGGCCTCGCCCGCGTGCTGGCCGTCGAGGTGATGGCCGCCGCCCGAGCCCTCGAGCTCCGGGCCCCGCTCGCCCCGGCCCCGGCCACCGCCGCCGTCGTCGCCGCCCTGCGCGCCGCCGGCGTGGGCGGCCCCGGCGACGACCGCTTCCTCGCCCCCGAGATCGACCTCGCCCACCACCTCGTCACCGGCCGCGCCGTGAGCGCCGCCGCCGTCACCGTGATCGGAGACCTTCGATGACCCCGAACCCGCGCCTGCCCATCCACGCCGCTACCGGCACCGAGCTCACCGCGAAGTGCTGGCAGACCGAGGCGCCGCTGCGGATGCTGATGAACAACCTCGACCCGGAGAACGCCGAGCGGCCCGAGGACCTCGTCGTCTACGGCGGCACCGGCCGCGCCGCGCGCAGTTGGGAGGCCTACGACGCGCTCGTGCGCACCCTGCGCGACCTCGAGCCCGACGAGACCATGCTCGTGCAGAGCGGGAAGCCCGTGGGCGTGATGCGCACCCACGAGTGGGCGCCCCGCGTGCTCATCGCCAACTCCAACCTCGTCGGCGACTGGGCCAACTGGGAGGAGTTCCGGCGCCTCGAGGAGCTCGGACTCACCATGTACGGCCAGATGACGGCCGGCTCCTGGATCTACATCGGCACCCAGGGCATCCTCCAGGGCACCTTCGAGACCTTCGCCGCCGTCGCCGACAGCCGGTTCGGGGGCACCCTGGCCGGCACCATCACGCTCACCGCCGGCCTCGGCGGCATGGGCGGCGCCCAGCCGCTGGCCGTCACGATGAACGACGGCGTGGCGATCTGCGTGGACGTCGACCCCGCCCGCATCGAGCGGCGCATCGAGCACCGCTACCTCGACGTGCGCGCCGACGACCTCGACCACGCGCTGCGACTGGCGGTGGAGGCGCGCGACGCGCGTCGTCCGCTCTCGATCGGCCTCCTGGGCAATGCGGCGGAGGTCTTCCCGCGGCTGCTCGAGATGAGCGCGCCCATCGACATCGTCACCGACCAGACCTCCGCGCACGACCCGCTGTCGTACCTGCCGGTGGGCGTGCCCTTCGAGGAGTGGCACGAGCGCGCAGCGCGCGACCCGGACGGCTTCACGAAGGAGGCGCAGGCCTCGATGGCCGCCCACGTGCGGGCGATGGTCGAGTTCAAGGACGCCGGCGCCGAGGTCTTCGACTACGGCAACTCGATCCGCGACGAGGCCCGCAAGGGCGGCTACGACCGCGCCTTCGAGTTCCCCGGCTTCGTGCCGGCCTACATCCGCCCGCTCTTCTGCGAGGGCAAGGGGCCGTTCCGCTGGGCCGCGCTCTCGGGCGACCCCGCCGACATCGCCGCCACCGACGCCGCGATCCTCGAGCTCTTCCCCGACAACGAGCGCCTGCACCGCTGGATCACGATGGCCCAGGAGCGCGTGCACTTCCAGGGCCTGCCCGCCCGGATCTGCTGGCTCGGCCAGGGCGAGCGGCACCTCGCCGGCCTGCGCTTCAACGAGATGGTGCGCACCGGCGAGCTGAAGGCGCCGCTCGTGATCGGGCGCGACCACCTGGACTGCGGCTCGGTCGCCTCGCCCTACCGCGAGACCGAGGCGATGCTCGACGGCTCCGACGCGATCGCCGACTGGGCGCTGCTCAACGCCCTCGTCAACACCGCCTCGGGCGCCACCTGGGTCTCGATCCACCACGGCGGCGGCGTCGGCATGGGCCGATCCATCCACGCCGGCCAGGTGTGCGTGGCCGACGGCACCGAGCTGGCGGCTGCGAAGATCGAGCGCGTGCTCACCAACGACCCCGGCATGGGCGTGATCCGCCACGTGGACGCCGGCTACGACCGCGCCGTCGAGGTGGCCGCCGAGCGCGGCGTCCGGATCCCCCTCCGGGAGGGCGGCGCGTGAGCCGTCCCGACGACCTGGAGCGGATGTGGCGCGACCTCGCGCCGATCGGGCGCTCGGCACGCTCCGGCGGCTACGACCGCTCGCCCTGGCACGGTGCGGAGCTCGAGCTGCGCGCCTGGTTCCGCCAGCAGGCCGGTGATCGCGGCCTGGCGGTCGAGGAGGATCCGTTCGGCAACCTCGTGGCGTGGTGGCGCCCGGCCGGCACGGACGGCGCCCGCGCGGTCCTCACCGGCTCCCACCTCGACTCCGTGCCCGACGGCGGCGCCTTCGACGGCCCCCTGGGCGTCGTGTCGGCCCTCGCCGCTCTTGACCTGTTGCGCGAGCAGGGCGTCGCGCCCGCGCGCCCGCTCGGCATCGCCGTCTTCGCCGAGGAGGAGGGCTCGCGCTTCGGCCGGGCCTGCCTCGGCTCGCGGCTGGCCTCCGGCACCACCGGTTGGGACGACGCCCGCGAGCTCGTCGACGCCGGCGGCACCCGCCTGGGCGACCTGGTGCCCGGTGGCGCGCCCGACGGCTGGCTCCTCGAGGCCGACACCTACGTGGAGCTGCACGTGGAGCAGGGCCGCGCGCTCGTCGACCGCGGCGCGGCCGTCGGGGTGGGCAGCGCGATCTGGCCGCACGGCCGGTGGCGCTACGACGTCCTCGGTCGGGCCGACCACGCGGGCACGACCCGCATGGAGGACCGCGTGGACCCGATGCTCACCGTGGCGATGACGGTGCTCGCGGCCAACAAGCAGGCCCGGATCAGTGGCCAGCGCGCCACCTTCGGCCGGGTGGAGGTGCACCCCAACGGCACCAACGCCGTGCCCTCGCGGGTGTCGGCCTGGCTCGACGCGCGCGCGGAGTCCGACGCGGCGCTGCAGGAGCTGGTGGCCGGCATCGAGCGGCAGGCGCGCGAGCGCGCGGAGCGCGACGGTACGACGCTGCGGGTGGCGGCCGAGTCGCTCACCGGCGAGCTCGCCTTCGACGCGGCGTTGACGGCGCGGTGCTCCGCGGTGCTCGGCGGCGCCCCGGTGCTGCCCACCCAGGCCGGGCACGACGCCGGCGTGCTGCAGGCGGCGGGCATCACCTCGACCATGCTGTTCGTGCGCAACCCCACGGGGGTCTCCCACTCGCCGGCCGAGCACGCCGAGGCCGAGGACTGCCTCGCCGGCGTGGAGGCCCTGGGCGCCGTGCTCGCCGATCTCCTGGGCGAGGGCGCGAACGGCGCCGTCGCGTGAGCGCCTGGCTGCTCGAGCACGCCCTCGTCGAGGGGCGCGTGCGCGACACCGTGCGCGTCGAGGTCGAGGGCGGGGTCATCACCGCGGTCGAGCCCGACACCGACCGCCCCGCGACACCGCTGCGCGGGCTCACCGTGCCCGGGGTGGCCAACACGCACAGCCACGTCTTCCACCGAGCCCTGCGTGGGCGCACCCAGCGCGGCCGGGGCTCCTTCTGGACCTGGCGCGAGCAGATGTACGACCTCGCCGCCCGCCTGGACCCCGACCGCCTGCACCGCCTGGCGCGGGCCACCTACGCCGAGATGCTCGCCGCGGGCTACACCTCGGTGGCCGAGTTCCACTACCTGCACCACCAGGGCGACGGCACGCCCTACGCCGACCCCAATGCGATGGGGGAGGCCGTCGTCGAGGCGGCCCGCTCGGTGGGGATCCGCCTCACCCTCATCGACACCTGCTACCTCGCCGGCGGCATCGATCGCCCCCTCGAGCCCGTGCAGCGCCGCTTCGCCGACCCCGACGCCGACGCGTGGGCCGAGCGCATGGCGGCCATCGAGCACGACCGCGTCGGTGGCGCCATCCACTCGGTGCGCGCGGTGCCGCGCGAGCAGCTCCCCGCCGTCGCCAGCGCCTGCGCGGGCCGCCCGCTGCACGCGCACGTGTCGGAGCAACCGGCGGAGAACGAGGCCTGCCTCGCGGCCTACGGCCTCACGCCCGTGCAGCTGCTCGCCGAGGCGGGCGCGCTCGGGCCGCTCACCACCGCCGTGCACGCCACCCACCTCACCGCCGACGACATCGCCGTGCTGGCGGCCAGCGACACCGAGGTGAGCCTGTGTCCCACGACCGAGCGCGACCTCGGCGACGGCATCGGCCCGGCCCGGGCGCTGGCAGACGCCGGGGTGCGCCTCAGCGTCGGCAGCGACAGCCAGGCCGTCGTCGACGCCTTCGAGGAGATCCGCGCCGTCGAGACCGACGAGCGCCTCGCCTCGGGCGAGCGCGGTCGGTTCTCCACCGACGAGCTGCTCGGCCTCGGCGGCGGACGCATCGCCGTCGGCGAGCCCGCCGATCTCGTCACCCTCGACCTCGCCAGCCCGCGCACGGCCGGCACCGGCGGTGGGGCGCACACGGCGCTCTTCGCAGCCACGGCGGCGGACGTCGTCCACGTGGTGGCCGGAGGGCGCGTCGTCTTCGAGGGCGACCACGCCGCCATCGGCCGCTCCCTCGCCACCGCGATCGAGGGAGCCTGGGCATGAGCGTGCTCCTCACCGGCATCGGCGAGCTCGTCACCAACGACCCCGAGGCACCCGGCACCCCGGCCGCCGACGTCGACGCCCGCCTCGGTGCGCGCAGCGCCGCCGCCCTCCTCGTGGACGACGGCCGCGTGGCCTGGGTTGGCCCGGCGAGCGCCGCCCCGGCGGCCGACGAGCTGCACGACGTCGGTGGCCGTGCGGTCGTGCCCGGCTTCGTCGACAGCCACAGCCACCTGGTCTTCGCCGGCGACCGGGCACGGGAGTTCGAGGCGCGCATGGCGGGGGAGTCCTACGCGGCCGGCGGCATCCGCACCACGGTCGCGGCCACGCGCGCCGCCTCCGACGACGAGCTGGCCGCCGGGCTCGAGCGGCTCGCGAGCGAGATGCTGCGCCAGGGCACCACCACGGTGGAGGTGAAGTCCGGCTACGGCCTCACCGTGGCCGACGAGGCCCGGTCGCTGCGCCTGGCCCGCCGGATCACCGACGAGACCACCTTCCTCGGCGCCCACGTGGTGCCGCCCGAGTTCGCCGACGATCCCGACGGCTACGTCGACCTCGTCACCGGCCCCATGCTCGCCGCCGCCGCTCCGCACGCCCGGTGGATCGACGTCTTCTGCGAGCGCGGCGCCTTCGACGCCGACCAGGCCCGCACCGTGCTGGCGGCGGGCGCGGCTGCGGGCCTGCGCGGTCGCCTGCACGCCAACCAGCTCGGCCCGGGCCCGGGCGTGCGGCTGGCGGCCGAGCTCGGCCTCGCCGCCGTCGACCACTGCACCTACCTCGACGACGCCGACGTCCACGCGCTGCGCGAGTCCGGCACGGTGGCCACGCTGCTGCCCGGCGTCGAGTTCAGCACCCGCCAGCCCTACCCGGACGCGCGACGCCTGCTCGACGCGGGCGTCACCGTGGCCCTCGCCAGCGACTGCAACCCGGGCTCCTGCTTCACCAGCTCGCTGCCGTTCTGCCTGGCCCTCGCCGTGCGCGAGATGGGTCTCACGCCGGCCGAGGCGCTGTGGGCGGCCACCGCGGGCGGCGCGGCGGCGCTCGACCGCCACGACGTCGGCGTCCTCGCTCCGGGACGACGCGCCGACCTCGTCGTCCTCGACGCACCCTCGCACCGCCACCTCGCCTACCGTCCCGGGGTGCCGCTGGTGGCCGCGACCTGGCAGCGCGGACGGCGGGTCGCCTGACCGCAGGCGGCCGGACGGGCAGGATGACCCGGTGCAACACCTGCGGATCTTCACCCCCGAGGCGATGGTGCCGGCCGTGCTGGACCTCCTGCGCCACGACCCGGCGGTCACCTGCCTGACCCACCTGCCCGGCGCCGTCGTCGATCCGGCCGGCGACCTCATCGAGGCCGACCTGCCGCGCGAGGCGGTCAACGAGGTGCTCGACACGCTGCGCGCGATCGGCGTCCAGCGCGAGGGATCGATCCACCTGGGGCCGGTGCCGGCGTGGCTCTCGCAGGCCGGCTTCGACTCCGAGCGGGTGACGCCCGGCTCGTCGGCCGACGCCGTGGTCTGGGCCGACGTCACCCAGCGCGCCTACGAGGAGTCCGAGCTCAACTGGACCTACCTCACCTTCATGAGCCTGGCCACGCTCATCGCCTCGATCGCCATCGTGCTGGACTCCCAGATCCTCGTGATCGGCGCGATGGTGCTGGGCCCGGAGTTCATCCCGATCGCCGCCCTGGGGCTCGCGCTGGTGCGACGGCGCCCCTCGCTGTTCTACTTCGCGGCCCGCTCCCTGCTGGTCGGGTTCGTCGTCGCGATCGCGGTGGCCACGCTCTTCGCGCTCGTCGGGCGCGCCCTGGGCTGGATCGTCGTCGACCAGGTCACCGCGCCACGACCGGCCACGGCGTTCATCTACACCCCCGACAAGTGGTCCTTCATCGTCGCGCTCATCGCCGCCGCGGCCGGTGCGCTCTCGCTCACCTCGGCCAAGGTCGGCGGCCTCTCGGGGGTCTTCATCTCCGTCACCACGATCCCGGCGGCCGGCAACGTCGCGCTGGGGCTGGCGTTCTGGCTGCCCGACGAGATCCTCGGCAGCGTGCTCCAGCTCGCGGTCAACATGGGCGGCATGGCGGTGGCGGGCTGGCTCACGCTCGCCTTCCAGCAGGCGGTGTGGTCGCGCATGTCGGCGCGCCGGATGCGCTTCGTCGAGCGTCTGCGGGCGCGGCGCGCCTGAATCGGCAGCAGATCGGCGGCAGGTCGGCAGCGGTTCGGCGACGGTTGGCAGGATATCGATTGTCACCGCTATTCCTGCCAATCGATGATCGGAGCATGGATCTCCCCGAGGCACCGCCCGCCGACACCAAGGACTGGACCTGGGTCCTCGAGCGACCCTGCGCCGACTGCGGGTTCGACCCAGCAGCCGTGCCGGCGTCGACCTACGCCGCGGCGATCGAGGACGACGCCGCCCGGTGGGCGGAGGTGCTCGCCGACCCCGTCGCCGGGCGTCGTCCGGCACCGGGGGTGTGGTCGCCGCTGGAGTACGCCTGCCACGTGCGCGACGTCCACCGGGTGATGGCGGGGCGGGTGCGGCTGATGCTCGGCGACGACAACCCAGTCTTCGCGAACTGGGACCAGGACGCCACGGCCCTGGAGGAGCGCTACGACCTCGCGGATGCCGCGGTGGTGAGGCGCGAGCTTGCCGAGGCTGCCGCGGAGGCCGCCGACCTGTACCGCTCCGTTGCGGGCGGGGCCTGGGCGCGTCCCGGCCGGCGGAGCAACGGGAGCCGGTTCACCGTCGAGTCCCTCGGGCGCTACCACCTGCACGACCTGGTGCACCACCGCTGGGACGTCGCGCGATGATGGGGCGGTGCGGCACACGGAGTTCTGGTCTCGGATGGAGCACCACCTCGGCGACGGCTACGCCCGGGTGTGGGCCTCGCAGATCGTGCTGTCCTCCCTCGACGGCCGCACGCCTCAACAGGCCCTCGACGCCGGGGTCGAGCCCAAGCAGGTCTGGCGCGCGGTGTGGCAGATGCTGGAGCTGCCGGCCAGCGAGCGCTGAGGGGTGAGCGGCCCCGTCAACCTCGTCGACCTCGACCCCACCCGCGGTGCCGGCGCCACGCAGCGTCGCACCGTGCGCACCCTCGTGCTCACCCAGGCCGTGGGGGCCGTGGGCATCACGATCGGCATCGCCACCGCCTCGCTCCTGGCCCGCGACCTGTCGGGCTCCACGGCCCTGGCCGGTCTCGCGCAAACCGCGCAGGTGCTGGGCGCAGCCGTCATCTCCTTCCTGCTGGCCCCGCTCATGGCCCGGCGTGGACGACGCGTCGGCCTCCTCGCCGGCTACCTCACCGCCGCCGGCGGCGCGGCGCTCGCGGTCGTGGCCGGTGCCGTCGGCTCCCTCCCGCTGCTCCTGCTCGGCGCCGTGCTCCTGGGCGCGGGCACCTCGGCCAACAGCGCCGCCCGCTACGCCGCCACCGACCTCGCCGAGGACGACGCCCGCGGCCGGGCCCTCTCGCTCGTCGTCTGGGCCACCACGATCGGCGCCGTCGCCGGGCCGAACCTCACCGGGCTCTCCGGTGACCTCGCCGACCTCCTCGGCGTGCCGCGGCTCACCGGACCGTTCGTCATCGGCTCGCTGGGGGCTCGGCCTCGCGGCCGTCGTCGTCGGGGTGCTCCTGCGGCCCGACCCGCTCCTGCTGGCCCGCCAGCGTCGCGGCGAGGCGTGCGACGGCCCGCAGTTCAAGGAGCCCGAGCGGGGGAGCGGTGCGTCCTGGCGGCGCGCCCGCGCCGCCCTGCGCGAGCGCCCGGTGCTGGTGAGCGCGATAGCGGGGCTCGCCCTGGCGCACGCGACGATGGTCGCGGTGATGGTGATGACGCCGCTGCACATGGAGCACGGCGGCGCGGGGCTCGAGGTGATCGGGCTGGTGATCAGCGTGCACGTGCTCGGCATGTTCGCCTTCGCGCCCCTCGTCGGGTGGGCGGCCGACCGCTGGGGGCGCCCGCGCGTGCTGGCCGCGGGCGGCGCCACGCTCCTGGCGGCGCTGCTGCTGTGCGCCTCCTCGCCCGAGGGCGCCTCGTGGCAGGTGTCGGCCGGGCTGTTCCTGCTGGGCCTGGGCTGGTCGCTCGGCATGGTCGCCTCCTCGACCCTCGTGGCCGAGCACGCCCCGCTCGACGCGCGCCCGGATGTGCAGGGCATGTCCGACCTCGCGATGGGTGTGGCCGGTGCCGGCGGCGGCGCGCTGGCCGGGCTGGTCGTGCAGGTGGCCGGCTACCCGACCCTGGCGCTGACCTGTCTCGCGCTCGTCGTCGGGGTCCTCGCCTCGGCCGCTGCCGCCGCAGCGGCGATCGCGCGCGACACGCCGTCGCCGAAGGAGCCCGTCGAACAGGTGTTCGGGTAGATTCGCCGTCACAGCGGGGAGCGATCCCCGTCCACAGGTACGACGTTCCCCGGGGTCTCTCCACAGCGGCGACACGACTGACCAGGTTGTGTCGGACCCCCTGCGTAGCGTCGCCGACGTACCTGGCCCACCACGACACGACAGGACATCACCATGGCTGGAGACGATCGTTCCAAGGCGCTCGACGCGGCGCTGCTCACCATCGAGAAGCAGTACGGCAAGGGTTCGGTGATGCGTCTGGGCGACGACTCCCGCGCTCCCCTCGAAGTCATCCCCACGGGCTCGATCGCCCTCGACGTCGCCCTCGGCCTCGGCGGTCTGCCCCGCGGTCGCGTGGTGGAGATCTACGGCCCCGAGTCCAGCGGTAAGACCACCGTGGCGCTCCACGCGGTCGCCAGCGCCCAGGCCGCCGGCGGCATCGTGGCCTTCATCGACGCCGAGCACGCGCTCGACCCCGACTACGCCAAGGCCCTCGGCGTCGACACCGACGCCCTGCTGGTGTCCCAGCCCGACTCCGGTGAGCAGGCCCTCGAGATCGCCGACATGCTGATCCGCTCCGGCGCCCTCGACCTCATCGTCATCGACTCCGTGGCCGCGCTCGTGCCCCGCGCCGAGATCGAGGGCGAGATGGGTGACAGCCACGTCGGTCTCCAGGCCCGCCTCATGAGCCAGGCGCTGCGCAAGATGACCGGTGCGCTCAACCAGTCCAAGACCACCGCCATCTTCATCAACCAGCTGCGCGAGAAGATCGGCGTCATGTTCGGCTCGCCCGAGACCACCACCGGTGGTCGCGCGCTGAAGTTCTACTCCTCCGTGCGCCTCGACGTGCGCCGCATCGAGACCCTCAAGGACGGCACCGACATGGTCGGCAACCGCACCCGGGTCAAGGTCGTCAAGAACAAGGTCGCCCCGCCCTTCAAGCAGGCCGAGTTCGACATCATGTACGGCAAGGGCATCTCGCGCGAGGGCGGCCTGATCGACGTCGGCGTCGAGGCGGGCCTCATCCGCAAGGCCGGTGCCTGGTACACCTACGAGGGCGACCAGCTCGGCCAGGGCAAGGAGAACGCCCGCAACTTCTTGAAGGACAACCCCGACCTCGCCAACGAGCTCGAGAAGAAGATCCTCGAGAAGCTGGGCGTCACCCCGCAGGTCGACGCCGAGTCCGACCTGTCCGACGAGCCCATCGGCGTCGACAGCTTCTGAGTTGGATGGCGCGGGGGCGTCGTTCGGTCGAGGGCTCGGGGGCGCTTCGCTACCCCCTCTCCCTCGACGCGCCTTCGGCGCGGAACGACGCACCCGCGCGTTCGACCCCCCGGTGGTTCAGCAGGTGCGGCGCTGCCGGTGACCGTCACGACATGGGAGGGATCATGGGCTCCTTCGGGGCACGCCACCCCTACGACCGCTCCGCCGAGCCGCCGGTCGACGGCGAGCAGGAGCAGGGGTGGAACGAGGACGCCGACCCCGAGACGGTCGCGCGCACCATCCTGCTCGACCAGCTGAGCATGACCGCCCGCACCCGACACGAGCTCGAGCAGCGACTGGCGCGGCGCCGGGTCCCCGAGGAGATCGCCGAGCGGCTGCTCGACCGCTTCGAGGAGGTCGGGCTCGTCGACGACGAGGCGTTCGCCCGCTCCTGGGTCGAGAGCCGTCAGCGATCACGCGGCCTCGCCCGCCCGGCACTGGCGGTCGAGCTGCGCCGCAAGGGCGTCGACGACGACACCGTGCGCGAGGTGCTGGCGGAGGTCGAGCCTGACGACGAGCGGGCCACGGCCCGCGCCCTCGTGCAGCGCAAGCTCCGTTCGATGCGCGGGCTGGAGGCCACGGTCGCGACCCGCCGCCTCGTCGGCATGCTGGCCCGCAAGGGCTACGGCGCGGGTCTGGCCTACGCCGTGGTGCGCGAGGAGCTCGAAGCCGCACGGGTCGAGGGGGCCGAGGAGCTCGATGCGCGCGCCGGTGCAGAATGGGCCGGTGACCACGACTGAGCCGGCCGAGGCCGCCCCGCAGCGCGAGATCCTCACCTACGACCTCTTCGGCACCGCCGTGCGCGACCTGGCCCAGCAGGTCGTCGACGACGGCTTCGAGCCCGACATCGTGCTCGCCATCGCCCGCGGCGGGCTCGGCCTGGCGATGGGTCTGGGCTACGCGCTCGACGTGAAGAACCTCTCCGCGGTCAACGTGGAGTTCTACACCGGTGTCGACCAGCGTCTCGACGTCCCGATGATGCTGCCCCCCACGCCGGCGGCCATCGACCTCACCGGCATGAAGGTGCTCATCGCCGACGACGTCGCCGACACCGGCAAGACCCTCGAGGTGGTGCGCGACTTCTTCGCCGACCACGTCGCCGAGGCCCGCACCGCCGTGATCTACGAGAAGCCGTGGACGGTCATCCGTCCCGAGTACGTCTGGCGTCGCACCTCCGACTGGATCGACTTCCCGTGGTCCTCCACCCCGCCGCTGGTCGACCGTCGCGGCGGGCAGGCGCACTGATGCCGACCCCCGCCCCCGAGGGTCGGGCCGCGTTCGCCGTCTCCGAGCGCGGCGCGCTGCTGCGCCACGCGGGCGGGCCGATCGACCTCGCGGCGCTCGACACCACCGGCACGCCGGGCTTCGACGGCGACAAGGCGGCCGGCGAGCGGGCCCTCGCCGAGCTCGCCGAGCCGCTCGCCGACCTCCAGGAGCGCCTCTTCGCCGAGGGTCGCTCGGGTGGTCGGCGCAACGTGCTGCTCGTGCTGCAGGGCATGGACACCTCGGGCAAGGGGGGCACCCTGCGCTCCACCGTGGGCCTGCTCGACCCGCAGGGCGTGCGGATCACCTCGTTCAAGGCCCCCACGCGTGAGGAGCTCGCGCACGACTTCCTCTGGCGCATCACCCGCGCGCTGCCCGAGGTCGGGATGGTGGGTGTCTTCGACCGCTCGCACTACGAGGACGTCCTCATCGCCCGCGTGCGCGCGCTGGCCCCTCCCGAGGAGATCGAACGACGCTACGAGGCCATCAACGCGTGGGAGGCCGAGCTCGCCGCCGAGGGCACCGTGATCATCAAGTGCTTCCTGCACATCTCGCGCGAGGAGCAGAAGGAACGGCTGCTCGCCCGGCTGGACGACCCCACCAAGCACTGGAAGTTCAACCCCGGCGACATCGACGAGCGTCAGCTCTGGCCCGCCTACCAGGAGGCCTACGAGATCGCCATCGAGCGCACCTCCACCGCGGTCGCGCCGTGGCACGTCGTCCCCGCTGATCGCAAGTGGTACCGCAACCTCGCCATCGCCACCCTGCTCGACGACGCGCTGCGCCACCTCGACCCGCAGTGGCCGGCGGCCGACTTCGACGTCGAGGAGCAGCGCCGCCGGCTCACCGACGAGCCCTCCTCGTGAGTTCTCCCGCGGGCCTGCCCGAGGTGCGCGTCGTCCGCTACGTGACGCCGCTGCGCGAAGGTGGCAGCCTGCCCGGGCTCGTGGAGGGCGACGACCTCGGCACCTACGTCTGCAAGTTCCGCGGCGCGGGCCAGGGCCCGCGGGTGCTGGTGGCCGAGGTGATCGTGGCCGGACTGGCGCGCCTGCTGGAGGTGCCCACCCCCGACCAGGTGGTGCTCGACGTCGACCCTCGGATCGCGCGCTACGAGGCCGACGAGGAGGTGCAGGACCTCATCGACGCAAGCCCCGGAGCGAACCTCGGCATCGACTTCCTCCCCGGCTCCTTCGGCTACGACCCCCAGCCCGGCGCCGACCGGGCAGCGCACCGCAGCCTCGCCGGCCGCATCCTGTGGCTCGACGCCTTCACCGCCAACGTCGACCGCAGCTGGCGCAACCCCAACCTGCTGCTGTGGGGCGGCACCCTGCAGGCCATCGACCACGGCGCGTCGCTCTACTTCCACCACTCGTGGCCCGGCCGCCCCGGCGACCCCGCCCGCTTCGCGGCCCAGCCCTACGACACCAGCGAGCACGTGCTGCGCGAGGCCGCTGAGGCCGCTCGCGAGCAGGACGACGAGCTGGCCGCCCGCCTCGACGACGACGCGCTGGCCGGCGTCCTCGCCGCCGTTCCCGACACCTGGCTCGAACCGGTGCCGGAGGCCGACACGCCAGCCGACCTGCGCGAGCGCTACCGGCGCTTCCTCGCCGCCCGGCGCGACGGCGTCGACGGCGTGCGCCCCTGGCTGCCCACCGGGGGCGAGGGATGAGCGCGCCCTGGCACGCCTACCAGTACGTCGTGCTCCGCTGGGTGCCGCGGGTCGAGCGCGAGGAGTTCCTCAACGTCGGCGTCGTGCTGCACTGCCCCGAGCTCGACTTCCTGCAGGCGCGCACCTCGATCGACGAGCAGCGCCTGCGCGCGGTGCACCGCGGGGTCGACCCCGCCGCCGTGCTGACCGCCCTCGACCACGTCGACAGGCTCTGCTCGGGGCGCGCGCAGGGCGGCTACGGCGCGGGCGTACGCGCCACCGCCTACGGCACGCGCGAGGTGCGCGAGGACGCCGGCACCCGCTTCGGCCTCGTCAAGGCGCCGCGCAGCACCGTCATTCAGCCGAGCCCCGTGCACGGCGGGTTGACCCGCGACCCGGAGGCGACGCTCGCCCACCTGCTCTCGACGCTGGTGGGCTGAGCGCCGCCGCCGGAGCGGTCGGGACGGTCGTCGGGCGGCGGCCTCAGACCGGGACGAGCTCGACCGCGCCCACGGCGTAGCGGGCGAGGATCGTGCGGGCGACCTCGGGGTGGGCTCCCAGCGGCTCGGAGACCGCGATGGCGCCGGCCTCGAGCGCGAGCTCGGTGGCGCGGTCGACGAGTGCGCCCGGTGCCAGGAACAGCGAGGCGACCGCGATGTGGCGACGACCCTCGGCGCGGAAGGCACGCACGGCCTCCCCGGTGGCGGGCGGAGCGCTCGTGGCGTAGGCGGCCGTCACGGGCAGGCGGTGGTGGGTGCCCCACAGGCGCGCCAGGCGGGCGACGGCCTGGTTGGCCAGGTGGTCGCTCGAGCCGGCAGCGGCCAGCACGAGCGCGTCGAGCTCGCGCACCCGCGCCGAGCGCAGCGCCTCGCGCATCCGCTCGTCGAGCACCTCGAGGAAGCGCGGTTCGAGCCCGAGCACGTCCGTGGCACCGATGCGCAGCCCCGGGTGGCGGGTGAGCGCCTCCGCGACGACGGCCGGTACGTCCACCTGCGCGTGGTGGGCCTCGGTGAGCAGCAGGGGTACGACGACGATCTCGTCGTAGCCCGCCTTCACGAGGCGGTCGACCACGGTCTGGAAGCCGGGTCGGGTGGCGTCCAGGAACGCCTTCTCGATGCGCAGGTCGGGACGCAACGTCTTCGTCGCGTCGACGAGCGCGGTGACGGTGGCGGCGGCGCGCGGGTCGCGGCTGCCGTGGGCAAGGGCGATGAGGGCCGGTGCGGTCATCATGTGCCTCCCTGTCATCCGTGCTGAGGTGGGTGCTTCTCCGGTGCTGGTGGTGCGGTGGTGCTCTCCCTGGTGGTGTCCTGGAGGGTGGTGATCGCGGCTACTCCCCATCGAGGCCGCGATCGTCGCGATCGGGTGCGGATCAGGAGTGGATGCCGCACTCGGTCTTGTTGGTGCCGGCCCAGCGACCCGATCGGGGGTCCTCTCCGGGCGCGACGCGTCGGGTGCAGGGTGCGCACCCGATCGAGGGGTAGCCGTCGTAGACGAGCGGGTTGACGAGCACGCCGTTCTCGGCGATGTAGGCCTCGACCTGCTCGTCGCTCCAGCGCGCCATCGGCGAGACCTTGACCTTCTGCTTGCGCGCGTCCCACCCGATCACCGGAGCGATGACGCGGTTGTGGGTCTCGGCGCGTCGCAGGCCGGTGGCCCAGGCGTCGTAGCCCGCGAGCGACTCGTTCAGGGGCTTGACCTTGCGCATGGCGCAGCACAGGTCGGGGTCGCGCTTGTAGAGCTCCGGGCCGTACTCGGCGTCCTGCTCGGCGACGCTCTGCACCGGCGTGATCGAGATCAGGTTGACGTCCATGGTCGCCGCGACGGCGTCGCGGGTGCCGATGGTCTCGATGAAGTGGTAGCCGGTGTCGAGGAAGACGACGTCGATGCCGGGCACGACCTTGGCGGCCAGGTGCGATAGCACCGCGTCGCCCATCGACGAGGTGACGCAGAAGCGCTCGCCGAACGTGGCGGCAGCCCATTCGATGATGACCTCGGCGGGCGCGAGCTCGAGCTCGGCCCCCCAGTGGGAGACGATCTCGCGCAGCTCCTCGGGGGAGCGGCCCTCGGTGTGGGTGCCGCGGAAGTTGCGCGCGCTCTCGGTGGCGGGGGCGGTCACTTCGGCACCTCCTTCGTGGTTGACGGTGCGGTGGACGAGCCGGCGCGGTAGGCGATCAGCTGAACCTGGAAGGCTCGCTGGCACCCTCGGCATTCCCAGCCGCTCGGCTCGTGGGGCCACAGGTCGGTCTCGGCGCAGTACGGGCAGTGGTAGGGCACTGCCCGCGCCGAGGCCGACTCCTCGCTCATCGACGTGCCTCGAGCGCCTTGTCGCCGCGCAGCAGCTCCTCGTCGGCGCGGTGCACCCAGCTGTCGAAGGCCTCACCCTCGGTGCGGTCGACGAGGTAGTTCGACACGACCGTGGTGATGTAGTCGTCCAGGCCGGCGCTGGTGACCTTGTGGGCACGCAGCTTGCGACCGAAGTTGGCACGCAGGCCGGTGGCACCGCCGAGGTGCACCTGGAAGCCCTCCACCTGGTTGCCGGCCTCGTCGGTGACGAGCTGGCCCTTGAGGCCGAAGTCGGCGATCTGGGTGCGCGCGCAGGCGTTCGGGCAGCCGTTGATGTTGACCGTGATCGGCACGTCGAGCTCGGGGAAGCGCTTCTCCAGCTCGCCGATGAGGTCGCGGGCGCGGTTCTTGGTGTCGACGATCGCGAGCTTGCAGAACTCGATGCCGGTGCAGGCCATCGTGTTGCGCCGCCAGTTCGACGGGCGCCCGCTCAGTCCGATCTCGTCGAGTCGGTCGAGCAGGGCGTCGACGCGGTCGCCGTCCACGCCGATGAGCACGATCTTCTGGTACGGCGTCAGGCGGGCGCCGTCCACGCCGAACTCCTCGATCGCGTCGGCGAGCGCGACGAGCATCGAGCCCGACACGCGGCCGGCGGTGGGCGCGACGCCGATGTAGAAGCGGCCGTCCTTCTGCTCGTGGACGCCGATGTGGTCGCGGTGGCCGACGGGCGCCTCGGGGGAGGTGAGCGTGACCAGCTCGCGGCCGAGGTACTCCTTCTCGAGCACCTCGCGGAACTTGGCGATGCCCCAGTCGGCGACGAGGAACTTCAGGCGGGCACGCGAGCGCAGCCGCCGGTAGCCGTAGTCGCGGAAGATCGAGGCCACGCCGGACCACACGTCCGGGACGTCCTCGAGGGGGATCCAGACGCCCATCTTCTGGGCGAGCATCGGGTTGGTCGAAAGGCCGCCGCCTACCCAGACGTCGAAGCCGGGGCCGTGCTCGGGGTGCACGGTGCCGACGAAGGCGACGTCGTTGGTCTCGGGGGAGACGTCGAGGCTCGGGTGACCGGTCAGCGCCGTCTTGAACTTGCGCGGGAAGTTCGAGAACTCCTTGTTGTTCAGGTAGCGACGCTCGATCTCGACCAGCGCGGGGGTGCCGTCGATGATCTCGTCCTTGGCCACGCCGGCCACCGGCGAGCCCAGGAAGGGACGGGGCGAGTCGCCGCACGCCTCGAGGGAGTGCAGGCCGACCGTCTCGAGCCGCTCCCAGATCGCGGGCACGTCCTCGATGCGGATCCAGTGGTACTGGATGTTCTCGCGGTCGGTCACGTCGGCGGTGTCGCGGGCGTAGTCCACGCCGACCTCGCCCAGGGCGCGCACGGCGTCGGCCGAGAGCAGCTTGCCGTCCGAGCGCACGCGGAGCATGAAGTAGCGGTCGTCGAGCTCCTCCTCCTCCATCGAGCCGGTGCGGCCGCCGTCGATGCCGGGCTTGCGCTGGGTGTAGAGGCCCATCCAGCGGAAGCGGCCGCGCAGGTCGGCGGGGTCGATGGAGTCGAAACCGCGCTTGGAGTAGGTGTAGAGGATCCGGTCGCGCACGTTGAGCGGGTCGTCGTCCTTCTTCGACTGCTCGTTCTTGTTCAGCGGCTCGGTGTACCCGAGCGCCCACTGACCCTCGGCGCGCTTCGGGCGCGGGATCTCGGTGTGCTGGGCGGGGCTGGCCTGGTAGCGCAGGTCGGTCATGCGGGTGCTGGTTCCTTCGCTGGAGCGCTGGGGCGCGGGGCGCGTCGTTCGGTCGTGGACGTCGGGGTGAGCGGTGCGGTGGGTCGCCTCAGTGGGGGCGACACAGCATGCTGCGGGTGCGCCCGAGGTCCACGTGGCGTCGAACCACGAGGTGCGCATGGGTGTCAGCGGAGACCATGTCAATGAGTCTCAGTCCTCGGACGAGCCCCCACCAACTGCGGATCCCACAGTCCGGACACGAGTCTCGCGATGTGAACTCTAGGTGACGCTCAGCCCGCCTGCGGTGCAACCCGGCTGCGACACATGTCACACCAGGCGGGGCCTGTCGCGGTGAGCGGC
Source organism: Nocardioides sp. (assembly GCF_964229035.1). Classification (GTDB taxonomy): domain Bacteria; phylum Actinomycetota; class Actinomycetes; order Propionibacteriales; family Nocardioidaceae; genus Nocardioides. The sequence goes on from NZ_CAXRAZ010000004.1 coordinate 22,143, forward strand.
ACGGGCGATCCCTGCGACCTGCCTCGGTGGGTCGGTGCTCCCGACTACGCTGTGCGTCATGAGCGAGCACTCCCTCCCGAGCCCCCAGGGCGATCTCGTCAGCAGCGTCTACCGGCAGGCGCTCGAGGTCATCGCCTCGGTGGAGCCGCGCATCGCCGACGCCACCCGTGCCGAGCTGGCCGACCAGCGCAGCTCGCTGAAGCTGATCGCGAGCGAGAACTACGCCTCGCCCGCGGTGCTGCTCACCATGGGCACCTGGTTCAGCGACAAGTACGCCGAGGGCACGGTCGGTCACCGCTTCTACGCGGGCTGCCAGAACGTCGACACGGTCGAGTCGCTCGCCGCCGAGCACGCCCGCGAGCTCTTCGGTGCCGAGTACGCCTACGTGCAGCCCCACTCCGGCATCGACGCCAACCTCGTCGCCTTCTGGTCGATCCTGGCCCACCGCGTCGAGGGGCCGTGGCTGGAGAAGGCCGAGGCCAAGAACGTCAACGACCTCACCGAGGCCGACTGGGAGGCGCTGCGCAAGGAGCTCGGCAACCAGCGCCTGCTCGGCATGAGCCTCGACGCCGGCGGTCACCTCACCCACGGCTTCCGCCCGAACATCAGCGGCAAGATGTTCCACCAGCAGCAGTACGGCACCAACCCCGAGACCGGCCTGCTCGACTACGACGCGCTGCGCGCCAAGGCCAAGGAGTTCAAGCCGCTCGTGCTCGTGGCCGGCTACTCCGCCTACCCGCGTCGCGTGAACTTCGCGAAGATGCGCGAGATCGCCGACGAGGTCGGCGCCACCCTCATGGTCGACATGGCCCACTTCGCGGGCCTGGTGGCCGGCAAGGTGTTCACCGGCGACGAGGACCCCGTCGCGTTCGCCGACATCGTCACCTCCACCACCCACAAGTCGCTGCGCGGACCGCGCGGCGGTCTCGTGCTGGCCACCGGCGAGTACGCCCCCTCGGTCGACCGCGGTTGCCCGATGGTGCTCGGTGGCCCCATGTCGCACGTCATGGCCGCCAAGGCGGTGGCCTTCGCCGAGGCGCGCACCACCGCCTTCCAGTCGTACGCGCAGCAGGTGGCCGACAACGCCCAAACCCTCGCCGAGGGCCTGCATCGTCGCGGCGCCAAGCTCGTCACCGACGGCACGGACAACCACCTCGTGCTCATCGACGTCACCTCGTTCGGCCTCACCGGCCGCCAGGCCGAGTCCGCGCTGCTCGACGCCGGCATCGTCACCAACCGCAACTCGGTGCCCGCCGACCCCAACGGCGCCTGGTACACCTCCGGCATCCGCATCGGCACCCCGGCGCTCACCACCCGCGGCTTCGGAGCCGACGAGTTCGACACCGTCGCCGACCTCATCGTGCACACCCTCGAGAACACCGAGCCCGGCACCACCAAGGCCGGCACCGCCTCGAAGGCGTCCTACGTGCTGGGCGAGGGCGTGGCCGACAAGGTGCGCGCCGGGTCGGCCGAGCTGCTCGACAAGCACCCGCTGTACCCCGGCCTCGACCTGTCCTGACCCCCCGGGATCTCAGCGCCAGGTGTAGACGACCTCCGGGCGACCGCCCGCGCTGCCGTAACGGGCACCGCGGGCGGCCAGCCCCTGGTCGCTGAGGTGCTCGAGGTAGCGACGTGCGGTGACCCGCGAGGTGCCCACCGCCTCGGCGGCGGCGCTCGCCGAGAGTCCGTCGGCGGCGGCGCGCAGCGCCTGCCGCACAGCGCGCATGGTCTCGGCGCTCATGCCCTTCGGCAGCGGCCCCTCCCCGGCGGCCCGCAGGGTGCCGAGCAGCTCGTCCACGTCGTCCTGGGCGATCTCGACGGGCGCCGTGGCCAGGCGGGCGCGGTACTCGGCGTACTGCTCGAGGCGGCTGCGGAAGGCCGCGAACGTGAACGGCTTGAGCAGGTACAGCACCACCCCCTGCACCACGGCCTGGCGGACGACGGCCGCGTCGCGCGCCGCGGTGACGGCGATGACGTCGCAGTGGTGCCCGGCCGCCCGCAGGCCGGCCACCAGCGCGAGCCCGTGGCCGTCGGGCAGGTTCATGTCGAGCAGCAGCAGGTCGACCGGGGCCCCCTTCTCGCGCGCTGCCTCGACGGCCCGGGTGGCCTCGCGCGCCGAGCGCGCGACGCCGGCGAGCGCGAAGCCCGGCACGCGCGCCACGTAGGAGGCGTGCGCCTCGGCGGCCAGCTCCTCATCCTCGACCACCAGCACCCGCACCGTCACGGCCCCTCCTCCTGGGCGTGCGGGAGGACGACGCTCAGGGAGGCGCCCCCGAGCGGAGAGCCCGCCACGCGCACCTCACCACCGTGGCGCCGGGCCGTCTGGGCGACCAGCGCCAGGCCGAGCCCGCGGCCGGAGCCGGGAGCGGCCTTCGTCGTCCACCCGCGCTCGAAGGCGTGGCGGGCGGCGTCGTCGTCGAGGCCGGGACCGGAGTCGTCGACCGTGAGCAGCGTCCGGCCGGAGGCGCTGGTCTCGTCCGACCCATCACCGAGCCGCACGAGCACCTCGCGCCGCCCGGGCTCCTCGCCGAGCGCCTCGAAGGCGTTGTCCACGAGGTTGCCGAGCACGGTGACGAGCTCGCGCGGGGGGAGCGGTGAGGACTCCAGCGCACCCTCGACGCGCAGCCGGATGCCCTGCTCGGCCGCCTCGGCCGACTTGCCGAGCAGCAGGGCGGCGACCACCGGCTCCTCGACGGCGCCGACCACCGCGTCGGTCAGTCCTTGCGCGACCTCGAGCTCGGCGGTGGCGAACTCGACCGCCTGCTCGTGGCGTCCGAGCTCGACCAGCGACACCACGGTGTGCAGGCGGTTGGCCGACTCGTGGTTCTGTGCGCGCAGCGACTCGGAGAGTCGGCGCACCACCTCCAGCTCGCCGCTCACCTCCTGCAGCTCGGTGCGATCGCGCAGCGTCACGACGGCGCCGACGTCGCGCCCGTCCCACCGTGCCGGGGCCGAGGAGACCACGAGCACGCGGTCGCCCGAGAGGAAGATCTCGTCGCTCTCCGCGGTGGCGCCGCGCACGGCGTCCACGAGGGCGGGGGCGAGGCCGAGCTCGCCGATCGCGCGCCCGACCACGCGGTCGGGCAGGTCGAGCAGGCGGCGCGCCTCGTCGTTGACCAGCTGCACCCGCCCGTCGCCGTCGAGCAGCAGCAGGCCCTCGCGCACCGAGTGCAGCACCGCGGAGTAGTACTCGTACATCCGCGTCAGCTCGCGCTCGCCGAGCCCGTGCGTGGCGCGGCGCAGGCGTCGTCCGATCGCCGCGGTGCCGAGCAGCCCGAGCCCGAGCACGCCGGCGGCGAAGCCCAGCACGGTGAGCACGTCGCGGCGCAGCTGCGCGTCGATGTCGCGCACGGCGATGCCGACGGCGACGAGCGCCACCGGCGGTTGCTCGGCGTCCTCGCCGCGCACGGGCACGACCGCGCGGACGGACGGCCCGAGTGTGCCGGTGTACTCCTGGGTGAGGACGCCGCCGCGGGGTGCGGCGCCCACGTCGCCCACGAAGCGCTGGCCGATGCGGGCGGGGGTGGGGTGGGTGAACCGCACCCGGTCGAGGCCCATCACCACGACGAAGTCGGTGCCGGTGTCGCGTCGCACCTGCTCGGCGTAGGGCTGCAGGCGCGGACTCGGGTCGGGGGTGGCCACCGCCTCGCGCACGGTGGGGGAGTCGGCCACCGCGCGCGCGACGACGAGGGCGCGCGCCGTGGCCTGGTCGCGGGCGTCGCGGCGCGCGTCGAGGCCCGCGAGCACGATCGCGATCGCCACGAGCGCCACCACCACGCCGACCTGGAGCATTATGACCTGCCGCGCTACCGGCGCCTCGGCGGCCCAGCGCCGCAGGGCCGGCCACGGCTGCGGGCGGTGGACGACGGGCGGCATCCGGTCATTCTCACCCACCGGCCTCACCCGCCCCGCGAACACTACGAACACAACGGTGACGGTCGTCACGTCGCGACGCAGGGTGGGACCGGGTCGCACTCCGCGACCGCCCGCCGCCCCGCGGGGCGCCGCAGCACGAGGAGCACCATGTCCACCACTCCCACCCCATCGTCCGGTGCCGTCGCGGCACAGGGTCCCGGGCCCCGCCGCTCGAGCACCCGCGCGACGCACTACCTCTACCTGGCTGTCATCGTGGCGGTGCTGCTCGGCATCGCGACCGGCCTGCTGTTCCCCGGCTTCGCGACCGAGCTGAAGCCGCTCGGCGAGGGCTTCGTGAACCTCATCAAGATGATGATCCAGCCCATCATCTTCTGCACGATCGTGCTGGGCGTCGGCTCCGTGGCCAGTGCCGCGAAGGTCGGTCGTGTCGGTGGACTGGCGCTCGTCTACTTCCTCGTGATGTCGACGGTGGCCCTCAGCATCGGCATGGTGGTGGGCAACCTGCTCCACCCGGGCGACGGACTGCAGATCACCCAGGCCGCCGCGGCGACCGCGCAGGAGAAGGCGGCCGAGGGGCACGCCGACACCACCGCGTTCCTGCTCGGGATCATCCCGACCTCGCTGTTCAGCGCCTTCACGAGCGGCAGCGTGCTGCAGACCCTGTTCGTCGCCCTCCTCGTCGGGTTCGCCCTGCAGCGCATGGGCGCCGCCGGCGCACCGGTGCTCACGGTGGTCGGCCACCTGCAGCGGCTGGTCTTCCGCCTGCTCGCGATGGTGATGTGGGTGGCGCCCGTCGGGGCCTTCGGTGCGATGGCCGCCGTCACCGGCCAGGGCGGCGTCGACGCGCTGCGCAGCCTCGCCGTGCTGATGATCGGCTTCTACATCACCTGCGCGCTGTTCGTCTTCGTCGTGCTCGGCGTGGTGCTCAAGGCCGCCACCGGCATCAACATCTTCGCGCTGCTGCGCTACCTCGGCCGCGAGTTCCTGCTCATCCTCGCCACGTCGTCCTCGGAGTCGGCGCTGCCGCGGGTGATCGCCAAGCTCGAGCACGCCGGCGTCGAGCGGACGACGGTGGGCGTCGTCGTGCCGACGGGCTACTCGTTCAACCTCGACGGCACCGCGATCTACCTGACGATGGCGTCGATCTTCATCGCCGAGGCCGTCGGCGCACCGCTGTCGATCGGCGAGCAGGTCTCGCTGCTGCTCTTCATGATGATCGCCGCCAAGGGCGCCGCCGGCGTCACGGGCTCGGGCCTGGCCGTGCTGGCCGGCGGCCTGCAGTCGCACCGCCCCGAGCTCGTCGACGGTGTCGGCCTGATCATCGGCATCGACCGCTTCATGTCCGAGGCCCGCGCGCTGACGAACTTCGCCGGCAACGCGGTGGGCACCGTGCTCATCGGCCACTGGACCCACAGTCTCGACCGCGAGCGACTCGATCGTGTGCTGGCCGGCAAGGACCCCTTCGACGAGGCCACGATGGTCGACGACCACGATGAGCACGACGCTCCGGCGGCAGTGCCTGCGGTCGGTGAGGCGACCGGCGCCCGCTGAGTCGGCAGCGCCCGGGATGTGTGCGATGTCCGCCACATCCCGGGCGCGTGGGCGCGGAGCGCACGGCCGCCACGCCTTACGGTGGAACGCATGGTCGATGAGCTGGTCGGACGACGCGTGCGCGGCGTCCGGCGACCCCTCGACCACAGCGAGCCAGCAGAGCCGACCGGGCGACCGGGGCGGCGGGTGCGGTTCGCGCAGCGGGTGCGCCACGTCGTCCACCTGCTGTGGCGGCTGATTGTCACGACGGTGGCCTCGTGCCTGCGCTACCGGGTCACGGGTCTGGCGGCCGAGGGGGCGTTCTTCGCGGTGGTGTCGGTGCCGCCGCTCATCTTCGCCCTCGCCGGTGGGGTCGGCTACGTGACGCAGTACTTCACCGCCGCGCAGGTCGAGGAGGTGCGTCGGGCGATCATCGACCTCTTCGCCAGCTTCCTCACCGCCGACGCCGTCGACACCGTCATCGCCCCCACCGTGGACGACGTGCTGGCCGGTGGCCGCTTCGACGTGATCTCGCTGGGCTTCGTGCTGGCGCTGTGGTCGGGCTCGCGCGCGCTCAACGTCTTCGTCGACACCATCACGATCATGCACGGCCTCGGCGGGCACCGCGGGATCCTGCGCACCCGCGCCCTGTCGTTCGTGCTGTACATCCTCGCGGTCATCACCGGTGCGCTCACGCTGCCGCTGATGGTGGCGGGCCCGCGCCTGGTGCGCTCGTGGCTGCCCAACCGCGCCGAGTTCCTGATGGCCTTCTACTGGCCGCTCGTCGTGGCTCTGTGCGTGTGCTTCCTGGCCACGCTCTACCACGTGTCGGTGCCGGTGCGCACGCGCTGGCGCTTCAACCTGCCGGGCGCCACGTTCTCGCTCGTCACCTGGATCCTCGGCTCCTACCTGCTGCGCTGGGTGCTCACCGTCACCGCTCAGGACTCCCACTCGGTCTACGGCCCGCTGGCCGCGCCGATCGCGATCCTCGTGTGGCTCTACCTGCTCGCGCTGGCGGTGCTGATCGGAGCCGGCGTGAACGCCGCCTTCGACGAGGTGTTCCCGCAGGAGACCACCCAGCGGGCGCGGCGCGAGCTCATGGCACGCCTGCTCCGCCGTCCGGTGGGCGCGGGCCAGGAGCGCGTGGGCTAGATTCGCCGCCGTGCCCGAGGAGTCCGAGGACCTGCCGCGCAGCCCGTCGCTGGGCCAGGTCGAGCTGCCCGAGCGGCTGCGCTCGCCGTGGTGGCAGCTGACCCGCCGCATCCTGATGGCGTTGAGCATCATGATCGGCACGGTCATGCTGGTGTACTTCGACCGCGAGGGCTACCGCGACGCCGGCGATGCGACCCCGACCGATCCGTTCGGGTCGATCTCCTTGATCGACGCGATCTACTACACGACCGTCACGCTGAGCACGACCGGCTACGGCGACATCGCGCCGGTCAGCGACAACGCCCGCGTGATCAACGCGTTCGTCATCACGCCGGCACGCGTGGCGTTCCTGGTGCTGCTGATCGGCACCACCCTCGAGGTGCTCGCCCAGCGCGGCCGCGAGCTCATCCGGATCTCCCGTTGGAGGAAGCAGATGGACCACCACGTCGTGGTGATCGGATACGGCACCAAGGGTCGCAGCGCCGTCGAGACGCTCGTGGGCAACGGCCTCGACCGCGAGAAGTTCGTGGTGGTCGACCCCAGCCCGGTGGCGCTGGCCGACGCCCACGCCGACCAGCTGGCCGTCGTCACGGGCGATGCCACCCGTCGCGGGGTGCTGCAGCGCGCCAACGTGGCCGACGCCGACCAGGTCATCATCACCACGGGGCGCGACGACTCCAACGTGCTCGCCGCGCTCACGGTGCGCCAGCTCAACCCCGACGCGTGGATCGTCGCGGCGGTCAACGAGCAGGAGAACGCCCCGCTGATGCGTCAGTCCGGTGCCGACTCTGTCATCACCTCCTCCGACGCGGTCGGCCGACTGCTCGGACTCTCGACCCTGTCGCCGACCCTCGGCACCGTGATGGAGGACCTCCTCACCTACGGCGAGGGCCTCGAGGTGGCCGAGCGTGAGCTGCTTGTCAACGAGGTCGGTCGGCCGCCGCAGTCGCTGCCCGACCAGGTCATCGCCGTGGTGCGCGACGAGCGGGTCTACCGCTACTTCGACCCGGTCGTCACCCTGCTGGCGCGCGGTGACCGGCTGGTCGTCGTCCGAGCCTCGAAGGAGCTGCCGTGGGCGCCGCGGCCGGGGACGCACAACGAGGACTTCGCGGTCGACGAGGACTGACGGCCCGGGACTGTTCGGCGCCGATCGGGACCCGATGGTCCGACGGGACCAGCGCGGCGCCCGACGACCGGGCAGAAGTGCTGGGTGCGCCGAGGTCGACTCGCCTCGATCGGCGACAACGGGGGAGCGAGGGTGCAGGCTTCTCGCATGGGGATGGACTACGGGCCCTGGGTGCGCCACGACTGGTGCCCCCGCTGCGCCCGCCGGACGGAGCAGACCCGCTGGCACCTGGGCGGTGCGCCCGCCCAGGAGGCCGAACGGGTGAAGTGCAACGAGTGTGCCCAGGAGCACTACCGAGCCGGGTGAACCGCTGCCGGCCGTACCGGGTGGGGTGCGCGCGAGCGGGTACAACGGGGCCATGACCCCGACCCGAGGAGACGCATCATGACCCGCTCGCGCACCGCTCACGTCAAGGACGGCCTGCTCGACTTCGCCGACGACGTCCGCGAGGCCGTGGCGCCGCGCATCGAGTCGGCCGCTCACACCATCGCCGAGAAGGCGGGGCCCGCACTCGAGCACGGCCGCGAGACCGCCGTGGCCCGCGGCAGCCAGCTCGGCTCCGCGATCGCCGACAACGCCGGCCCCGCGCTCGAGCGTGGCCGCGCGAAGGCGGCCGCCCGCGGCTCGGTGCTGGGTGAGGCTCTCGCCGAGCGCATCCCGGACGACGTGGTCGACCGCCTCCCCGAGGCGCTCGCCCAGCGCCTGCCGAAGAAGAAGCGCCGCGGCCGCAAGGTCCTGCTGCTCGGCCTGGTGGCCGCTGCGGCAGGTGCCGTGGTCGTCGGCCTGCGCCGTCAGTCGGCGCCGGCGCCGTACCAGCAGTACACGGCCCCCGCGACCCCCGCGCCGAGCAACCGTGCGGCCGCCGATGCTCCGCAGGAGCCGACGGCCTGAGCCGCTGATGTCGAGGGCGCCCACCCTGGGACGGATTCGAACATATGTTCTAACCTGTCTCCATGGTGGGCGTTCGGCATGTCTGGGTGCGCCCGGCCTTCGTGCCGGTCGAGCTGCCCGGCCTGCTCATCGAGTGGCGCTGCGACGACGACGGCTGGCGCGGCCTGGTCAGCTACGCCGATCGCGACGGCCGCATCGTCACCGAGTGGCTCCCCGCTGGCAACCTGCGCCCGATCAAGTCCTCGCCCAACACGGGCTCGGCCTACGGGTGAGGGGCTCGTCCGGAGCACCATGGCGGGGACGTCGTCCCGTCGGTGTCGGTGCATCGCCCGTCGCGCGGAAGTTTTACCTTCTCGACGGTCAAGGATGCAGCGATTAGCCCTCGTCGCGTGACGACGACCACTAGCGTCGACAGCGGTTCCTAACCATCTCGGCCGACGCTCCCCACACGCGCCGGCCGACACCGCCCCGTCCCGCATCCTGCGGGACGGGGCGCTGTGCTTGCTGGGGGATTCCGGTCTGTTGGGGGATCGCTCCCGTGGGGCAGGGACCCGGCCGCGACAGATCGGCCGGTCTGGGGGACCGAGAGCAGGATCTCGGGATCCCTGCCGCGGACCGTTTCCGGCCCTCCGGCGCCGCCCGCCCGTGGCGACGCACCTCGCGCCCGTGTGGGGCCGGTTGCGAGGGGGAGGTCGGCCCCCGACGGCCGGGCGCCCGTGATCAGCCCGGTGCGAACGGGGGAGTCCGCTCGCGGAGGTTAGCGGTGTTGGTAAAGCATTGAAATTGAATGCTTGACGGCCGCCGTGTCGCGGAGGAGGCGGCCCCGCCCGATCCGATGGATGGGCGGGGCCGGAGGCCGGGGTGGGGCCCTGCCTCCGAGAAGCGGTGCGTCGTCTGCTCCCACGTCAGACGCCCCGCTGCCAGCCCTCTACCCGTGACAGTTGTCACCGAAACCGCGAGGCGAGAAATTCACGCATCACGGGTGCGGCGCCTCCGAGGCCACCCGGAACACCGGCCACCCGATCTCGGTGCGCCAGGCGGCGACGTCGTCGGTGTCACGCGGCCCCACCAGGTAGCGCTCGCGCACCGGCCCGGCCACAGTGAGGGCGTTGGCTACCACCCAGGCGCCGAGCTGGCCGTAGGTGACGTCGGCGTCGTCGTGGTCGCCGTGGTGCGTGGTGACGGCGAGCTCGACCGCGGGCAGGTGGACCGGGTGGACGCGGCCGCGCTGCGGTGGCGCGGCGGAGGGCCGGTAGAGCAGGAGGCGTCCGCGCCCGTGCTCGAAGAGGCTGTTGTCGTAGAGGCCGCCGGCCGGTCCGTGCTCGGCGCTCGGGCCGAGGACGGCGTCGAGCTCGGACATCGCGCCGGCGAACCAGGCGGCGACGTCGCCGGTGCTGACGTCGTCCGCGACGGCGGCGACCATCGTCTCCGGCTCGGCTCGCAGCTCGACGTGCAGCGGTGCTGGCTCCGGCGTCAGCAGGCGCCGCAGCGAGGTGACCGCGTGTCGGGTGCGGGCGAGCTCGGCCTCGAGGCGGGATAGGTGCGCGGCCACCAGCGCGGCTCGGGCATCGGGGTCGGAGGTTCCGAGGATGCGTCGGACGTCGGCGAGGGGCACGTCGAGCTCGCGCAGGCGGTGGATCACCTGGGCGACGGGGATCTGGTCGGCCGAGTAGTAGCGGTAGCCGCTGGAGGCGTCGACCAGTTCCGGCTCGAGGAGTCCTCCCTCGTGGTAGCGCCGCAGCGTGCGGATGCTGAGGTGCGTGAGGCGCGAGAACTCGCCGATCGCCAACATGGGTCCATGGTGGACTCTCCCCCCGGGGGAGACACCAGTCCTTGACCCTCGCGCGGCGCGAGTGCCCAGGCTGGAACACATGAACCTGGAACACACGAGCACCGACGCCAACGACCCGCACGACAACGACACGCGAGGCGAGGGCGACCTGCCCCCCGTCGTCCACGCCTTCCTGCAGGCGCATCGGGCGCACGACGCCGACACCGCCCTGCGGCTCCTGACGCCCGACGCCGTCATCTCGGATGTCGGTGAGGCGCACAGCGGCAAGGAGAGCCTGCGCCGATTCATCGCCACGGCGGGCACGGAGTTCGCCTTCACCACCGAGGTCACGGGGGTGCGTCGCGACGGTGGTGCCTGGGTCGTCGGTCACCACCTTGCGGGCGACTTCCCGGGCGGGACGGCGGACCTCGACTACCGCTTCCTGCTCGCCGCCGACCTCATCGCCCGTCTCGACATCGTCCTGGCCTCGTGAGCGGGCCAGGAGCGGGAGAGCTCGTGATCGACGGAGGGGCCGTTCCTTCGGCCTGACGACGAGAGGACGATCAACCGCCGATCAGCCCTGCTGGAAATTCAATGAGGCCCCTCCTCCGCGTCACCGCGGAGGAGGGGCCTCATGATCGGTGGGCGATACTGGGTTTGAACCAGTACGTTGGCGACCCGGCGTTACTGGGTCTGACCTGCAAGATACGTTCCTGACCTGCGCTTACGCAGAACAGTAACGTGGCATCCGCCGGAAGTCCACGGAATCAACTAGGCTGCGTTCTGTCCACGTTGAATCCACGAGAGGCGCCGCGCGATGGCACGACCAGCCAAGGGCCGACCCAAGACCGGGACCGTCGAGAAGCTGCCGTCCGGGCGCTACCGAGTGCGGTTCACGGGACCGGACGGCCAGCGCCACAAGGGCCCCTGGTTGTTCGACGACAAGAAGGCCGCCGGAAGGTATCTCCTCGAGGAGATGCAGCGCATCGAGGCCGACCCGATGGGGTGGGTGCCGCCTCGGCAGCAGATGGCGAAGCAGAAGGCCGCCGACGTCACATTCGGCCCCTACTCCGATGCCTGGCTCGCTGGCCGGAAGGTCAAGGGACGCCCGCTCGCCGTCCGCACCCGAGACCACTACCGGGCGTTGCTCGACGACCACATCCTGCCGACATTCGCGGATATGCCGCTGACCTCCATCACGCCCGAGCAAGTCGACCACTGGTACGAGCTGTGCGCGGTCGGGCGCCCCACGACGCAGGCACACGCCTACTCGCTCCTGCGGACGATCCTCGGCACCGCCGTCGATCGCGGCCTGATCAAGACCGCCAACCCTGCCAAGGTGCGCGGAGGTGGCTCGACGACCCGCGCGAAGAAGGTCAAGCCTGCCAGCCTCGACGAGCTGACGACGATCGCCGAGAACATGCCCGAGCGGCACCGCCTGATGGTGCTGCTGGCCGCATGGTGCGCTCTGCGGTTCGGCGAGCTGGCCGAGCTTCGACGCAAGGACGTGGACTCCAAGAACGGCGTGCTCCATGTCCGGCGCGGCGTCGTCCGATCCTCGGAAGGCGTCGTCACCAAGGCGCCCAAGAGCGACGCAGGTATCCGTGACGTGGCGATCCCGCCTCACCTTCTGCCGCTCGTGCGAGCTCACCTGTTGGAGCACACCGCACCGGGCAGGGATGGGCTGTTGTTCGCCACTGCGAGCGGCGAGCACCTGGCGCCCTCGACGTTCTATGGACGTGCTGCCGTGCTGGCGAAGGACGGCACCGTGAAGCGTGCGGGATGGGGCTGGTACGCCGCACGGCAGGCCGCTGGGCGCGATGATCTGCGCTTCCACGACCTTCGGCACACCGGCGCCGTGCTCGCCGCTCAGACGGGCGCGACGCTCGCCGAGCTCATGGGACGACTCGGGCACTCGACCCCTGCCGCCGCATTGCGTTACCAGCACGCCGCTGCCGAGCGCGATCAGGAGATTGCCCGCAGGCTGTCCGAGATGGCCGGGGGTTCACTGTGAACGACGTCCCTGACTGGCTGATCGCCGTGCCTACTTTCGACGCGCAGCGCGATTGGCTACCGATCGTGTGTCGTGGTTCTCGTGCCATTCCCCACAAGATCACCCTTATCGGCGCCTACTTCGATTCGGGCAATGGAGTGGGCCGCTTTGCCTGGGCGTGGTGTGGCATGCCAGATGACCCCGGACCCCGTGGGGGAAGGTCGCACATCGTTGCTACTGCTCAGAATGTTCGGCCCGTTGTTTCTGCCGAGGGGCGTGCGGTCGGATCGGTGAATGAAGGTCCCGGCTCAATCGAGACCAGTTGCCCAAGTTGCAACCTCACCCATCGCGTCCGTCGAAGGGATTGGAACGCCTATCTAGAGGGCGCTCGGAATGAAGGGCTTCCCTTCGTGGATGTCTCGCCATTGCCGTGAATTCGTGACGACCGCTACCCGCCTAGTGGTTCATGTACGATAGTTCCTGTCCCTACCGGATTCCCGTGCTCAAAGGTGCGGTCACTATGTGACCCCTTGGAGCACACATGGCCCAACGCGCCATCGCCCGCCGCTGGCTCGACCAGCAGGCAGCCGCCGAGTATCTCGGCGTCACCGATCGGACCATCCGCAACTACATCGCGCGCGGCGTACTCCCTGCGCGGAGGATCAGCGGATCACGGCTGATCCGCATCGCAGCTGACGACCTCGACAATCTGCTGCGCCCCGTTCCCTCGGCCACGAGCGGGGAATCGTGAATACCTCAGCGGGCTCGACGCCTGCGCCGAACGGGATCACCGGCACCCGCACCAAGGCCGAGACCAAGCGCCAGATGGCAGCACGGATCATCACCGTCGCCAAGGCTGCCGGGATCAACCCGAGCGGTGCCGACGTTCGCCACGCCCTCGACGCGCTCGCCGCGAAGGACCGGGTGAGCGACCTCGACGTGCTCGACCGCCTCATGCGGCGTGCGCCCGGTGCTCGCAAGCCTCGCCCGGTCAAGCGTCACGAATGGCCGGTGTCGTCGTGAAGGCCGACGACTCGCGTGCTGTCGCGCCTGCGTTCGTGGTGCTCACCCTCGACGACGACGGGGCGACCGCACGCCGTCGTGTGTTTTTGTCGCTGCACAACGCCGTGAAGGCCGCTGAGCGTGCCCAGAAGGCCGGTAGGCGCTTCGACATCGTCCTGTGCCAGCTCGTGCCCGTTCCTGGCTCTGCGGCGCTCGTGGTGGGCGGTGAGGACGAGTGAGCGGGCGCATCACGATCACGTCGGTGAACCCGTCGCTGAGCACGGTGAGCGGGTGGGGTGCACGCGACCTCATCACGGATCTGCGGAATGGCAGGCCGCCGCTGTGGAACCGGAACCCGCGCGGGTGGGTGATCGGCCCGTGGCGCACGTCGGACCTGATCGCGTTCGCCGAGTCTCGTGGCTTCCTCGTGGTGCTCGACGAGTGGGCGGAGGTGCGCTGATGGACGATGACTTCGACGCCCTCGACGAGTACGCCGCGCACTTCGCTGCGCGGGTGCTGGCCGATGCCATCGCCGCTGTGAATGCCCGTCAGCTTCGCGAGCGTGCGGATCGTTTCGAGTGGGCCAAGCCGAGGGCCGGCGACTTCACCGGGCAGGCGAGCGAGGAGCAGTTGCGTGCCCGCTGGCAGTCCCTCGACGACCGGGCGCGTGCGTTCCGCATGGCTGCCGAGGTGGGTCGGTTCGGGGGTGCCGCATGAGTCGGACTGATCCGAAGATCGACTTCGGCTACGACGACGGGGGCGTGCGCGAGTTCTCTGCCCACCGCAACGGCGGGTGGCTGGAGAAGGCGATCAACCCTCAGCACCCGCTACCGCTGCGCGTCTACTTCGCTGCGCTGGGTCGTCGTCGTGTCGGTGGTCATGCGCCGTTCGATCCGGGCGAGCTGGCCGAGGTGCTGGTGTCGACGGCTGGTGTCGTGCCTGATCGGCGTCGCGTGTCCGAGGCGATCAAGCGGTGCGTTCACTGGGGCTACCTGATGCCCGGTTCCGACGCTCTGTGTCTCGTCGTGCCGACTGACGACGTGCAGGGTGGCAAGGGTGCCGAGTACCGGTGCCGCAAGGCCCATCGGGTCCGGTCGGCGCAGGCACACCGCGACGGCTGCGAGTGCGCCCGCTGCTCCCAAGTGTCCGTGCTGGAGCGGACACCTGACCCTCAAGTGTCCGTGTCAGACGTGGACACTTCACCCCCAAGTGTCCGTGCTGATGCGGACACCCTGAGCGGTGGCCCTCTCTTCTATCTATCCACCGGTACCGACGACAACGCCGGACCCGACGAGGGGACCGCAGCATGACGCGGCCATGCGACTGCGTCACTCGCGAGGCGATCGCCCTCGCTCGACTACGCGCACAACACCAACGGTTCGTCCGCGAAACCAAGCACCTGTTGACCCTGCAAGCCGCCGAGATTCGCGACCTGCGCGAGCAACTCGACAAGGGCACTCGCTGAATGAGTACCCCACATCTTTCTGGGGTGCTCGTGGCGACTCCTGGCATCGCCACCGCACATCCACGCCCCCGATCCCTCCAACTCCAATCCCAAGAAAGGGCGACCGATGCCCGACCGTGACTCGACCTCGACCCTCAGCGCCGCTGTTCCCCTCGCTGCTGCTGAGCGGTTCCGCGCAATCGCAGCAGAGAAGGGCTCGACTCCCTCCACGTTGCTGCGCTCGCTTGTGCTCGACTACCTCGACGCCGGACGCGACGACGTCGGTCCTGTTGAGGCCGCTGTGGTCGACGTGCTCGACGGGCGCGAGCTGCTGCCGCCCGATCGGGTGCGAGCTGCTGCCGCCCGATCGCTCGCGCGACGTCTCGACCAGGGCGCGGCGTCGGCTGCTCAGACTGCCGCCGAGCTGGCGCGGCTGATGGACGCAATCTCGATCAGCTCGCCCGACGACTTCGACCCGATCGCCCGCGCCCTCGCCACTCCTGACGAGCCATTCGACCCGTCCCGGATCTAGGGGGCAGGGCCTCGCCAACAACCCATTAATTCAGGTGGCGCAGGCCACGTAACTCCTGCCCGAACTTTCTCTCTCTCTTGAAAAAGGAACCCGCAACCATGACGAACACCGACCACGACGGCGCATTACACGCGCTCGACACGACGTATCTCATCGACGCTCTCGCCGACTTCGGCAAGGGCCGGCGCAACCTCGGAATTGCTCTCACGAGGTCGCGCGACGCATTGGCGACCGAGGGTGATCACAAGCTCGCCGCCGTCTACAACGCTCTGGCTTGCCTGACGTTCGACGTGGATAAGCACGAGCGCGATCTGATCGCCCGTCTCGCTGATCCCGAAGCGACGGGCGGGCTGATCCTCGACGACGAACCGGACGCCGATCAGGACAGCGACCAGGGCGACGACGGCGCATGAATTACGACGCCGTCCGCGATATACTGAGGTGTCGACGGAAAGTGTCGCGATTGGTACGGATGAATGTGCCTCGCTGACGGCGGACGCCCTGAGTTGACGCGGAACGGCATGGATTTGCCGGCCCCATCCTCTGAACCCTGCGCGGTATCTGAATCCCGCGCGTTCATTCTCGCGTCCACCAAGGAGACGTATTCCCATGAGTATCGACATGATCAATAAGCTCAAGGAGCGCCGTCGTGCGCTCGTTGCTGACGCCGACCAGATCGTGAGCACGGCTGAGAAGTTCGGTCGCGACCTGTCCGGCGGCGAGAAGCGCCGCTTCGACGACACCAAGGCCCAGATCGACGAGGTCGACCAGCGCATCGCCGAGCTTCAGGACCTGGAGGACCGCAACGCCGCCGCTGAGCCTGCCCGCCGCCTCTTCGCCCGCCTGAGCGCCAACGTCTCGTTGAACGCCGAGAACGCCGACATCGCCAACGAGCTGCGTCGTCGTATCTCCGAGAACGACCCCCGTCCGCTCGAGCTGAACCTGCGCGACCTGCCCAACGGGCGCGAGGCGCGCGACCTGACCACGACCAGCGGCCACGGGCTGCCGACCACCTACTCCAACGAGCTGGTGCGCTCGCTGGTGGCGTCCTCAGCGGTGCTCGCTGCTGGTGCGCGTCTGGTGACCACCGAGACCGGTGAGGACTACAAGGTGCCCCGCTCGCTCTCGGGCGGCACGGCGGCGATCGTGGCCGAGGGTGCCGCCATCCCCGAGAACGACCCCAGCCTCGACGCGATCACCCTGCGCGCGTTCAAGTACGGCGTCCTGATCGACGTCACCTACGAGATGCTCAGCGACACGTCGTTCGACGTGCCCAGCTTCCTGGCCGCGCAGGCTGGCGAGGCGATCGGTACGGCGTTCGGTGCCCACCTGCTCACCGGCAACAACACCGGCCAGCCGCAGGGCATCGTGAGCGTCGCGACCACGGGTGTCACGGGCGGAACGGGTGTCACGGGTGGTTTCACCGCTGACAACCTGATCGACCTTCAGCACTCGCTCGCCTCGCCGTATCAGCGCAACGCCGCGTGGATCATGCGTTCGGTCACCCTGGGCGCTGTTCGCAAGCTCAAGGCGTCCGGTACCGGCGACTACCTGTTCCAGGCTGACGCGCTGCCTGACGACCCGCAGGCTGTGGGCTCCCTGCTCGGTCGCCCGGTGTACCTCGACGAGGCCGCCCCGGCGATCGGGCTCGGTGCCAAGTCGGTGCTCTACGGCGACTTCTCGCGCGTGTGGGTGCGTCAGACCAAGAGCCTGCGGTTCGAGCGTTCGGACCAGTTCCGTTTCGGCAACGACATGTCGTCGTTCCGTGCGCTGCACCGCCTCGACGGGAAGCTCACCGACCCCAGCGCCGTGAAGGCGTTCGTGGGCGGCGCTTCCTGACCCCCTGACGCCGCACCCGCTCCCGGCCTACTCAACCGGTGAGCGCAAGGGACGATCGCCCCGTTTTGGTTTGTGGGCGGAGCGATCGGCCTCAGGTGCGGAAGTGGCCCCGGCCCGCTAGTTGCGGGCGAGTCGGGGCCGCGCACGTCTCCACCGAACCGGCCCTCAGCGGAGACAACAACGGCGGGCACCCTCTCTCGGGGTTGCCCGCCGTTGGCGATATCAAGCACTATCGTGGACTGGGATCTAGGAATCCCGGCTGATTTGGGCCATTTCGCGCGAGATAGCTGAGCGCCTCGCCAAGACGAGCCCGCCCCGGTCCGCTTGGATCCAATTCGATTTGCCGCAGAATCGACTCTAGCGCCAAAAGCGTGGGGTAGAGACTGTGATTGCCCCATCGGGGATGATGGCGCTTGTCTGAGTTCTTGATGACGAGCGGACTCACTGAGGTGTTATGCCGATGCCACAGTTGAGCGTGGTGGGCGCAACTGTTTCGCAGATATGCGAAGGATGCGACGATGCTTGGGAATTGGTTTCGCTTGAATCCAAATGTTTCCGCAGTCTGGTTGATCGGATCTCGGTTCGCGGCATGTGTTACCAGTTTCGCAACGTTCCCGTATGTCAGTTCTTGGACCGCCACCCAAATCGGTACGGAGGTGCAATCCTGGCCCTGCATATAGCGACGTACGCCCCGATGCTTGGATCGGCGCAGGCGAGACTCGATAGCGTCACAGATATCGTCGCCCTGCTTAGTGGCTGCCGAATAGAAGGTCGGCTGTAGGTAAAAGGCCGCGTCGCCATGAGCCATGGCGAGATGATGAGCAACGCTATGTCGAATGGCCCGCTCGGCTATAAGCAGGCCCGGGAGAATCCAGGACTTGAGCCGATCGTCCTCTCGCATTGCGGCAACGATGTCAGCGAAGGTGCAGCCCGACTCAAAGGCGTTGTCGCCATTTCTGGGATCACGCTGAAACTGTCGAGCGTAGCCAGAGAAGTGGTAGTAGTTCTCTACGCGCAAGTACTCTGCTGCGCGGTCCGGCAGGCCGACCGCCAAGCCACGTGACTGCAATAGTGAAACTTGGTCCGAGTAGGAGAGCGCGCGCTTGCCGTGTTGCCCAGGCTCGATCGCACCCGAAAAAGTCATTGGCCCCACCGATTTCAGGAAGTTCCGTCCAGTGTCCGGGACTCTAGCCTTGGTGGGGCGCTGATGCGTAGAAACGTATCACAGTGTGCCAACACGTACCACCAAGTGCCACCAAGTGCCACCAAGTGCCAGTGCGCGCCATGACGTCCCGTGACATGGCGCGATGTTGCAGCGCGCGCGCCCTAAGGGGCCCAACTCGGAGCCTGTGGGCAGGCGGGCGCGGGGCACGCGCAACGCGGCCCCGCGCAATGCGCTCGCGTCGGGCCCCTCGGGCTCAGCTCTGCTCAGGCCTGCCGAGCCTCCAACCAGTCCGCCGCGTCCATCACGGCAGCAGCGAACTTCCGCAGCGCTTCGGGGTTGTAGGGCAGGTCGCTCTCTGCGCTGTCCACGTCGCTGATACCGACCATCGTCGACATGATCCTGTCGTCGTCGCGCACGTCGACTCGCATGCTGGCCCAGACGTGGGGTCCGAAGTCGATCGAGTGGTCGACGAGCACGCGACCCTCGCCGTCAATGTCCACGTCGTGCCGGTGGGGCTCGTCGACGAACAGGCAGAGGGGCGGGCAGTTGAGCGCGGTGGTGTTGCTGTTGGTGTCCATTGGTTCGGCCTCTCGGATTGAGAGTCAGGACCGTTGCGCCTCGGTCCCGTTTGTCCACATTGGACCCACGGGGGAGTAAAGCAAACGGCCCCGGACTCTGCGTTTCCGCAGGTCAGGGGCCATTTCTGTGCTGGTGGGCGATACTGGGTTTGAACCAGTGACCTCTTCCGTGTCAAGGAAGCGCGCTACCGCTGCGCCAATCGCCCGTGTGGAGTTGTGATGTGGAGGTGGGTACGGGATTTGAACCCGTGTACACGGATTTGCAGTCCGTTGCCTCGCCTCTCGGCCAACCCACCGCGAAGGCCCGACCTACTGACCTGGTCAGCCAGTGGGTCTGACCTCTCCGAGCGGACGACGAGGCTCGAACTCGCGACCTCAACCTTGGCAAGGTTGCGCTCTACCAACTGAGCTACGTCCGCATCACACCGCTTTCCTGGCCCTTTCGGACCGCTCTGCGGCGCGGTTGAGAACATTAGCCGATCCCCTGGGGCGTGCCAAAACCGGGGGTCGGTCAGCGCGTCGGCGGGCCTCTCGCGGCGTCCTCAGGGGCCGGGGTGGGCGTCGTCTACGACGTGCAGGGTGACGCCGTCGGCGAGGCGATAGGGGGCGGTGGCGAGCAGGGCGCCGAGGAGACGGCGCAGCCGGGAGACCTCCGCGCGGATACTCACCGCATGGTCGGGGTCGCCGTAGATCGCGCGGCTGAGGTCCGCCACGGAGGCACCTGTCGGCCCGGCCGCCGCGATGAGGCGCACGAGGCTGGCGTGGCGCGGGGAGAGGGTCGTGCGCCAGCCGGCGTCGTCGTCCACGACCTCGAGGGTCGCCGGCCGGGTGGTGAGGTCGAGCACGGCGCTCAGCGCGGGCCGACCCGACACCGAGGACGACGGGCGGATCAGCCACCCGCCGCGCAACCGCTCGGGCCGACACAGGCCGAGGCCCGGCACCGCGAGGGGGCGGTCGGCCCGCGGCGCCTCGACCCGCTCGGTGGCCACGATGCCGCGCGTCGCGGCGACCCAGCCGTGGTCGTCGACGACGAGCAGAGGGCCACCGCCACCGGTCAGGAGCGGCCCGGCGGAGACGCGGAGGCGCTCCAGCCCGACATCGTGGTGGTGGCGCAGCCGGGCTTCGGCCAGGCGCACCGAGGCGGTGACGAGGGCCTGGATGGCCGGGTGGAGCGTGAGTGCCGGTCCGCTCACGTCGACGACGCCGAGCAGGGCGCCGTCCACGGGGTCGTGGATGGGGGAGGCCGTGCAGTACCAGGGGAGCTGGGCGTACTCGTAGTGCTCGGCGGCGAACAGCTGCACCGGCGCGCCCTCGGTGAGCGCGGTGCCGATCGCATTGGTGCCGACCGCCTCCTCGGTCCAGAGCGCGCCGTCGGCGAATCCGAGCCCGTCAGCCTGGCGGCGCACCCGCGGCGAACCGCTGCGCCACAGCACGACGCCGTCGGCGTCGGCGACCACGACGAGGTAGTTGGAGGCGTCGGCGGCGCTGAGGAGCAGCTCGCGGATCTCGTCGATCACGAGCGCCAGGCGCGACTCGCGGCGCCGGCGCTCGAGCTCCACCGGGGGGAGCGGATCGCTCAACGCCCGGGCCTGCGGGTCGAGACCGAGGTCGAGCATCCGCGTCCACGATCGGGCCACCACCGGGCGCACCTGGGCCGGGGACGCCGACCCCGACAGCACGGCGTCATGCAGGCGGGCGAGATCGCGGGCACGCGAGGCGAGGTCGGTCGAGGCCATGCTCCACGGTACGCAGGCGGATGTGACCGGGGCCACATGCAACGCGCTGCAACGCTTCCGCCCGATGCGTCGTCGGGGCTGTGCTGGGCGCATGACCCAGCTCGACGAGCGGCCCGTGGCCGCCACCGATCCCGCCACCGATCCCACGTCCGATCCCGCCCAGACGTGGCTCGACTCCCTGCAGGCCGCCTTCGCCGCCCGGGACGTGGGGGCCGCCACCGCCCACTTCGCCACCACCTGCTTCTGGCGCGACCTCGTGGCCTTCTCGTGGAACATCACCACCGTCGAGGACCGCCCCGGCGTCGTGGAGCTGCTGAGCGCGACCCTCGACCGCGTCGATCCCACCGACCTACGCCTCAGCGAGCCCTCGTCGTCCGAGGACGGCGTGCGCACGGCGTGGTTCGAGTTCGCCACCGCCGTCGGGCGCGGGCGTGGGCTCGTGCGCCTCGTCGTCGACGACGCCACCGGGCGCGAGGTGGCCTGGACCTTCCTCACCACCCTCTTCGAGCTGAGCGGGCGCGAGGAGCCACGCGGCACCCGTCGTCCGATGGGGGCCGAGCACGGGGCGAACCGTGAGCGCGTGACCTGGGCCGAGCGACGCGCCGCGGAGGAGGCCGCACTCGGCACGGAGACCCAGCCCTACGTGCTCGTGATCGGCGGGGGGCAGGGCGGCATCGCGCTCGGGGCGAGGCTGCGCCAGCTCGGCGTCCCGTCGCTGGTGATCGACAAGCACGCGCGGCCCGGTGACCAGTGGCGCAACCGCTACAAGTCGCTGTGCCTGCACGACCCGGTCTGGTACGACCACCTGCCCTACCTGAAGTTCCCCGACAACTGGCCGGTGTTCGCGCCGAAGGACAAGGTCGGTGACTGGCTGGAGTTCTACACGCGCGTGATGGAGGTGCCGTACTGGTCGAGCACGGTCGCCACGTCGGCGAGCTTCGACGAGGCCGCCGGCGAGTGGCGCGTCGAGATCGAGCGCGAGGGCCGACCGCTGGTGCTGCGCCCCACGCACCTGGTGCTCGCCACCGGGATGTCGGGCAAGCCCAACGTGCCGGTGATCCCCGGTCAGGACGTCTTCGCGGGGGAGCAGCACCACTCCTCGCAGCACCCCGGGCCCGACGCCTACGCCGGCAAGCGGGTGGTGGTGATCGGCAGCAACAACTCCGCCTTCGACATCTGCGGAGCCCTGTGGGAGACCGGTGCCGACGTGACGATGGTGCAGCGCTCCTCGACCCACATCGTCAAGAGCGACTCGCTCATGGAGATCGGCCTCGGCGACCTGTACTCCGAGCGCGCTCTCGCGGCCGGCATGAGCACCGAGAAGGCCGACCTGGTGTTCGCCTCCCTGCCGTACCGGATCATGCACGAGTTCCAGATCCCGCTCTACGAGCGCATGCGCGAGCGCGACGCCGACTTCTACGCCCGTCTCGAGGCGGCCGGATTCGACCTCGACTGGGGCGACGACGGGTCGGGCCTGTTCATGAAGTACCTGCGCCGCGGATCCGGCTACTACATCGACGTCGGTGCCGCCGAGCTCGTGGCCGACGGCGAGGTGAAGCTCGCTCGCGGGCAGGTCGACCACCTCACCGAGGACGCCGTCGTGCTCGCCGACGGCACGACGCTGCCCGCCGACCTCGTCGTCTATGCCACGGGCTACGGATCGATGAACGGGTGGGCCGCCGACCTGATCAGCCAGGAGGTCGCCGACCGCGTCGGCAAGGTGTGGGGGCTCGGCTCCGACACGACGAAGGATCCCGGCCCCTGGGAGGGCGAGCAGCGCAACATGTGGAAGCCCACCCAGCAGCCGAACCTGTGGTTCCACGGCGGCAACCTGCACCAGTCGCGCCACTACTCGCTCTACCTCGCGCTGCAGCTCACTGCGCGCCACGCAGGCATGGCGACGCCGGTGTTCGGCCTGCAGGAGGTGCACCACCTGCGCTGAGGCAGGGGCGTGCGGCCCCGATGTGAACGGTGGGCGACGATGCGTTAGAGTCTCCGACCGCGGTGCTTCACGGCCCGCACGCGGGCGATTGGCGCAGTGGTAGCGCGCTTCGTTCACACCGAAGAGGTCACTGGTTCGAACCCAGTATCGCCCACCGCGAGCACAGCCCCCGGCGGCCACCAGGCTGGCGGGGGCTGTTCGCTTCTCCCGGGCGGCACGATGGAGCGTGTGGACCCCGCGCACCGCCGCCTCGTCGCCGTCGAGGGCGCGAGCGACCGGATCGCCGTCCACACGCTGGCGCGGCGGCTCGGCCGCGACCTGGCGGCCGAGGGCGTCGAGGTCGTCGAGCTGGGTGGCGCGGCGACGATCGGTCGCTTCCTGCGCGCCGCGCTCGCGGGACGGCGCGGGCTGGGCGTGTGCGGGCTCTACGACGAGGCCGAGGAGCACTTCTTCGCCCGCGCGATCGAGCAGGCGGGGTTGGGCGCCGTGCACGACCGGGGGCGGCTGGAGCAGCTCGGGTTCTTCGCCTGCGAGCCCGACCTCGAGGCCGAGCTGATCGCGGCGGTGGGGGAGCGCGGCGTCCTGGAGGTGCTGGAGGAGCAGCGGGCGTCGGCCTCCTTCCGACGGCTCCAGGCACAGCCGGCACTGAGCCGCCTGCCGCAGGCCGAGCAGATGCGCCGGTTCATCGCCGGGCGCTCGGGCCACAAGGCGCGCTACGCGGCGCTGCTGAGCGAGGCCGTGCCGCTCGACCGGCTGCCGCGCCCGCTGGAGCTGCTGCTCCAGCGGATGTGACCGCCTTCGCGCACCGGTCCGAGCGCACGAAAGGCTCCCCGCCAGTGGCGGGGAGCCTCTCGTGACCGATCAGATGATCGGGTCGCCGTCGATCAGCTGGCGGCCTTGGCCGCCTCCTGCTCGCTGGAGGCCTCGGCGGTGGCGAGATTGCCGCCCTTGTCCTCGAGGTGGGCGCGCACGAACCAGTGGAACAGCTCGAGCTGCTCGGTCTGCGCGATGAACATGTCCTGGGTGACCAGGTCGAGCTCGTCGAGCTCCTTGATGCCCTCGCGGTAGGAGGTGATCACGCCCTGGTAGACGACGTCGAGCGCACCGAGGTGCTCCTGGGTGCCGGCGCGGCCGATCGAGTAGTCGTCCCAGCTGCGGTTCTCGACGAGCGAGCCCGGGGTGCCCTGCGGCGAGCCGCCCAGGGTGGCGATGCGCTCGGCGAGGTCGTCGGCGAAGCCGCGCACGGTCTCGACCTGCGGGTCGATCATCTCGTGGACGGCGATGAAGTGGGGGCCGACGACGTTCCAGTGCACGTGCTTGAGCGTCAGGTGCAGGTCGTTGGCGGCGAAGAGGCGGTCCTGCAGCAGCTGGACGACGCGCTGGGCGTCGGCAGGCTCGAGACCGGGAGTCGTGTAGTGGAGGGTCGGGTTCTTGGCCATGCAGAGGCGGTAACCACTTCGGCGCGGTTCACCGCATCCCTTCGAGTTTCGGGTCGCGGCCTCGGTACGATCGCCGCGGCGACCGGCCGGTCGTCGTCCACGTCGTACGCCGCTGTGCCGAGGGAGCATCCCGTGTCCGAGATCAAGGTCGTCGTCACCTCCGCCGAGGCGCGTCAGGAGACGACGGTCACCACCGGGACCAAGGCCTGGGAGCTGTTCCGCGACGACGCCGACGTCGTGGCCGCCCGCGTCGGCGGCGCGCTGAAGGACCTCTCCTACGAGCTCGCCGACGGCGACGACGTCGAGGCCGTGGCGATCGACAGCCCCGACGGTCTCGACATCCTGCGCCACTCGACCGCGCACGTGCTCGCCCAGGCCGTGCAGCAGCTCTTCCCCGAGGCCAAGCTCGGCATCGGGCCCCCGATCACCGACGGCTTCTACTACGACTTCGACGTGCCCACGCCGTTCGTGCCCGAGGATCTCGTCAAGCTCGAGACGGCGATGCGCAAGATCATCAAGGAGAACCAGCGCTTCGAGCGCCGCGTCACCACCGACGCCGACGCGCTCGTCGAGCTCGCCGAGGAGCCCTACAAGGTCGAGCTGATCGGCCTCAAGGGCTCGGCGGCCGACGCCGCTGAGGGTGCATCGGCCGAGGTCGGTGCCGGCGAGCTGACGATCTACGACAACGTCAACCGCAAGGGCGAGGTGGCCTGGAAGGACCTCTGCCGCGGCCCGCACCTGCCGACCACCAAGCGCATCCCGGCCTTCAAACTGATGCGCTCGGCGGCCGCCTACTGGCGCGGTGACGAGAAGAACAAGCAGCTGCAGCGCGTCTACGGCACCGCCTGGCCCACCAAGGAGGCCCTCGACGAGCACCTCCACCGCATCGAGGAGGCCGAGCGCCGCGACCACCGCAAGCTGGGGCGCGAGCTCGACCTGTTCAGCTTCCCCGACGAGATCGGCTCCGGCCTGCCGGTCTTCCACCCGAAGGGCGGTGTGATCAAGCGGGAGATGGAGGACTACGTCCGCCGCCGCCACATCGAGGAGGGCTTCTCCTACGTCGGCACCCCGCACATCACCAAGGACGGCCTGTTCCACACGTCCGGCCACCTGCCCTACTACGCCG
Source organism: Nocardioides sp. (assembly GCF_964229035.1). Lineage (GTDB taxonomy): Bacteria > Actinomycetota > Actinomycetes > Propionibacteriales > Nocardioidaceae > Nocardioides. The sequence goes on from NZ_CAXRAZ010000004.1 coordinate 47,285, forward strand.
ACACCATGTTCCCGCCGATGGAGTTCGAGGGCGCGAACTACCAGCTGAAGGCGATGAACTGCCCAATGCACAACCTCATCTTCAGCAGCCGCGGGCGCTCCTACCGCGAGCTGCCGCTGCGGCTGTTCGAGTTCGGCAGCGTCTACCGTTACGAGAAGTCCGGCGTCATCCACGGCCTGACCCGCGTGCGCGGCTTCGCGCAGGACGACTCGCACTCCTACTGCACCCCCGAGCAGGCGCCGGCCGAGGTCAAGCACCTGCTGAACTTCATGCTTAGCGTCCTGCGCGACTTCGGGCTCGACGACTTCTACCTCGAGCTCTCCACCCGCGACGACGCCAAGAAGGACAAGTTCGTCGGCTCCGACGACGACTGGGCCGTGGCCACCAAGGTCCTCGAGGACGTCGCCGCCGACACCGGGCTCGAGCTCGTGCCCGACCCGGGCGGTGCCGCCTTCTACGGGCCGAAGATCTCGGTGCAGGCCAAGGACGCCATCGGTCGCACCTGGCAGATGGGCACGGTGCAGTACGACTTCAACCAGCCCGCCCGCTTCGGGCTGGAGTACACCTCCTCCGACGGCACCAAGCAGCAGCCGGTGATGATCCACTCGGCCAAGTTCGGCTCCATCGAGCGCTTCCTCGGCGTGCTCGTCGAGCACTACGCGGGCGCCTTCCCTCCGTGGCTGGCCCCCGTGCAGGTGCAGGCGATCCCGGTGGCCGACGCCTTCAGCGACTACCTCCACGACGTCGCCCGCCAGCTGCGCACGCGGGGCATCCGCATCGAGGTCGACGACTCCGACGACCGCATGCAGAAGAAGATCCGCAACGCGCAGTTGCAGAAGGTCCCGTTCATGCTGATCGCCGGCGGTGAGGACGTCGAGGCGGGCGCCGTCAGCTTCCGCTACCGCGACGGCCGCCAGGACAACGGCGTCCCGATCGCCGAGGCGATCGAGCGCGTCGTGGCCGCCGTCGAGGCGCGCGAGCAGGTCTGAGTCGTGGGTGCGGTGCGACGGGGTCCGGGGCGAACGCGGCCGCGCCGCGTCGTCCTGGCGAGCCTCGCCCTGCTCACCGTCGCGGGCGGGCTGGCCGGCTGCTCCGCGAGCGACGACGACGGCGGGTCGGCGCAGCCGCCCGCGCGGCCGCCGTCCTCGGGTGCGGCGAGCAGCGCGCCCACCAGCGCCGGTGCCCGACCGGGTGGCGACGCCGGCGACCCCGGCGCCGGAGCCAGCGACCTGGCGAAGGCCGCCGAGGACCTCGCCCGCGCGAGCGGCGGGCCGACCTCCGACATCGCACCCCGCGACGGCGAGGTGCTCGGGGGCGACATGAGCTGGCCGCAGTGCCCCGTCGGCACCGGCATCCCGCAGAAGCAGGGCAAGGGTCTGCCCTACCCGCTGCCCGACGCCGAGTACGTCGTCCTCGGACTCACCAACGGCCCCGGCTTCACCCCCAACCCGTGCCTGGCCGACCAGGTGCAGTGGGCGAAGACCAACCAGGTGCTGGTGGCCGCCTACTCGGTGTCGAGCTTCCCGAGTGCCGCGCAGCTGGAGGAGTTCGGCGGCGACGGTCCCTACGACGCCACCGATCGCCTCGACCGGCTGCGCAACGTGGGCTACCAGCAGGCCCGCTTCAACATCGCGACCATGGGCCGGGTGGGCCTGGTGAGCCCCATCGTTTGGATCGACATCGAGCCGGTGCCGCTGTTCGAGTGGTCGAGCGACCTGCGGGCCAACGCCGCCGTGATCGAGGGCGTCGCCCGCGGCTACGTGGACGCCGGCTTCGACATCGGCGTCTACTCGACGCCCGCGCTCTACCGGCGGGTCGTCGGGGGCCTGCGACTCGGCGGGGTGCCGGAGTGGCGCGCGGCCGGGCAGACCTCCCGCGAGGAGGCGCGCCGCCGCTGCGGCGACGACTGGTCGATCCAGGGCGGGCGGGCCGTCATGGGGCAGTGGGTCGAGCAGCAGCGCGACCGCAACCTCACCTGCCCGGGCATCGCGGCCGACCTGGGTCGCTACTTCCACCGCTTCAAGTGAGCCCCGGCGATGAGCCCGCGAGGGATGAGAGGGTGGACGCCATGACCCCCGCCGCTCCCCCTGCAGCCTCCGCCGGCGCGGTCGCCGACGGCCGTCGCGTGCGCTGGCGCGCGCACAACCAGGGGCGACGCCTCGCGATCGTGATGGCTGCGGTCGACGTCATCGAGCGCCAGGCCCCGGGCGAGGAGCTGCAGCTGCAGGCGGTCGCCGAGGCCGCCGGCGTCAGCCGCACCGTGATCTACCGGCACTTCGGCGACCGGGCGGATCTCGACCGCGCCGTGCAGCAGCACATCTGCGAGGAGATCGCGACCCGCCTCGTGCCGGGTCTGGCACCCGACGGCACGCCCGAGGAGATCATCCACCGCCTCATCGACGCCTTCGTCACCTGGGCCGTCGAGCACCCCACGCTCTACCGCTTCGTCGACCGCGACCCTGCGGGGTGGGGGGCCAGCCCTCTCGGCGAGGCCATCGCCCAACTGGCGGCGAGCATCGAGTCGCTCATGACCGGCGTGCTGCGGGCGATCGGCGTCCAGCTCGAGGACGACGACCGCGCCGTGATGGACCCCTGGATCTTCGGCCTGCTCGGCGCGGTGTTCGCCGCCGTGCGCCGCTGGCTCGAGCGCGAGGTGCGCGAGCCCTCCGCCCAGGTGCTGGCGAGCGTGCTGGCAGCGTCGACGTGGAGCCAGGTCGACGGCATGGCGCGCCGGCGCGGGCTCGACCTGCCCCGCCTGCCCCTCACCGAGGTGCTCGTCGCCCTGGGCACGCCCGCCCCCGAGGCACTCGACCTGGAGGAGACCGCGTGAGCACCCCCCGTCGTCCGGACGCGCTCGAGCGGTTGTGGACGCCGCACCGGATGTCGTACGTCACCGGCGGTGAGGCCGCCCCCGAGCGCGACCCCGACCTGCCGGAGTGCCCGTTCTGCCGGATCACCGCCGACCCGGCGACGTCCGCCGACGACGCCCTGGTCGTGCGGCGGGGGAGTGCCGCCTACGCGGTGCTCAACCTCTACCCCTACAACTCCGGGCACCTCATGGTGCTGCCGTACCGCCACGTCGCCGACCTGGACGCGCTGACGCCCGAGGAGAGCGCCGAGCTGATGAGCCTCACCCAGGAGGCGCTGCGCGCCCTGCGGGCGATCTCGCAGCCGCACGCCTTCAACGTGGGCCTCAACCTGGGTGGGCCGGCCGGCGGATCGCTCTCGGGGCACCTGCACCAGCACGTGGTGCCGCGCTGGTCGGGCGATGCGAACTTCATGACCGTGGTGGCGGGCACCAAGACGCTGCCCCAGCTGCTGGAGGACACCCGCGACCTGCTCGTCGAGGCGTGGGACGAGGCGCAGCGGGCCGCCGTCCCCGGGGTGGGATAGGTTCTCGCCCCGTGTTGGATCGCTTCAAGGAGTTCTGGGCGGGCGTGGTCCTGCGACCGTTCGTCCAGCTCTTCATCCGTCTCGGCATCAGCCCTGACGCCGTCACCTTCGTCGGCACCCTCGGGGTGAGCGTCGGTGCCTTGGCGTTCTTCCCGCGCGGCGAGCTGCTCGTCGGCGTGCTGGTGATCACGGCCTTCGTCTTCAGCGATCTCATCGACGGCCGGATGGCCCGCGAGACCGGACGCGTGTCGGCGTTCGGAGCCTTCTGGGACTCCACCCTCGACCGCATCGGCGACGGCGCCATCTTCGGCGGTCTCGTGCTCTACTTCGCCGGCCCCGGCGACAGCAGGGTCTACCTGTACGTGACGCTGTGGTGCCTGGTCATGGGCTCGGTCACCTCCTACGCACGCGCCCGCGCGGAGTCCCTCGGGATGGACGCCAAGGGCGGCATCGCCGAGCGGGCCGACCGGCTCGTGGCGATCCTCGTGATGACCGGCCTCGCCGACCTGTTCGACTTCTACTTCCTGATGTACCTCACGCTCTGGGTGCTCGCCTTCGCCAGCACCTACACCGTGATCTTCCGGGTGCTGAAGGTGCGGCGCCAGGCGCTGGCCCTCGACGCCGAGGCCGGCGCGGGAGGCAGTCCGGCGCCGGGGCCTGCGGCCTGATCGCTGGTGCCGACGCTCTACCATTCTGGGTATGAGCGAGCAGCAGGAGCAGGGCACCACCCGCGTCAAGCGCGGCATGGCGGAGATGCTCAAGGGCGGCGTGATCATGGACGTCGTCACCCCCGAGCAGGCGAAGATCGCCGAGGACGCCGGCGCCGTGGCCGTCATGGCCCTCGAGCGCGTGCCGGCCGACATCCGCGCGCAGGGCGGCGTGTCGCGCATGAGCGACCCCGACATGATCGACGGCATCATCGAGGCCGTCTCGATCCCGGTGATGGCCAAGGCCCGCATCGGCCACTTCACCGAGGCCAAGGTCCTGCAGTCCCTCGGCGTCGACTACATCGACGAGTCCGAGGTGCTGACCCCGGCCGACTACGAGAACCACATCGACAAGTGGGAGTTCACCGTCCCGTTCGTGTGCGGTGCCACCAACCTGGGTGAGGCGCTGCGGCGCATCACCGAGGGCGCGGCGATGATCCGCTCCAAGGGCGAGGCCGGCACCGGCGACGTCTCGAACGCGGTGGGCCACATGCGCACCATCCGCAAGGAGATCCGTCGCCTCTCCTCGCTCGCCGAGGACGAGGTGTACGTGGCGGCCAAGGAGCTGCAGGCGCCCTACGAGCTCGTCGCCGAGGTCGCCCGCACCGGCAAGCTGCCCGTCGTCCTCTTCACCGCGGGCGGCATCGCGACCCCGGCCGACGCCGCGATGATGATGCAGCTGGGTGCCGACGGCGTCTTCGTCGGCTCGGGCATCTTCAAGTCGGGCAACCCGGCGCAGCGGGCCGAGGCGATCGTGAAGGCCACCACCTTCCACGACGACCCCGACGTGATCGCCAAGGTCTCGCGCGGTCTCGGCGAGGCGATGGTCGGCATCAACGTCGACGAGATCCCGCAGCCGCACCGGCTCGCCGAGCGCGGTTGGTGAACCGCCGCTCACGCGAGCGCTGAACCACACGACGGCGGCCGTCCCCTCCCGGGGGCGGCCGCCGTCGCGATGAGGAACAGCGGCCCGAGGGCTCAGGTCCCCACAACGGCGACCGATCGGCCCTTCGTGAGCACACGAACCGCGCCCCGAGGACGGCACGCCGCGCCGTCGGGGCGTGCGCGCCTCGCGCACGGCGACGACGTGCCGCGTGGGCCGCGCCATGCCGCGGAGCGCGAGTCCGGCGCCGGTGGTCTGCTCGTCGCCGGCGCGGTGGCGGCCGTCGTCCTCGTGCTCGGGGTCTCGGGCACGCTCGGTGCTTGGACGTCGGCGATCATCGGCAACGACACGAACACCGTGGCCACCGCCAAGGCGGTGATCCTCGCCGAGACCGACGGCTCCACCACCTGCCGCTCGAGCGACCAGACCAGCAACACCGCCACGTGCACGACCATCAACAAGTACGGCGGCACGACCACGACCCTGCTGCCGGGTGCCTCCCGCACCGTCGACGTGACCTTCACCAACATCGGATCGGCCAACGGCAGCACCTTCGCCCTCGCACCCGGCACGTGCACGCAGAGCCCGGTCGCCGGCAGCGGCACCCCCGCGGCCACCAACCTGTGCACCGCAGGCGAGCTCACCGTCGCCGTGTCGTGCTCGCCGGGGGCCACCTACAGCGCCGGCACCGCCTGGAGCGACCTCGCCTACGCGGCCGCCGCTCCGCCCACCGCAACGCGCACCCACACCGCCACCGGGTCCGAGCTCAACGCCGCCGCGCAGTGGACCTGCCGCTTCACCGTGGCCCTCAGCGCGGGTGCCGTGATCGCCAGCCAGAACATCACCGTGAGCCAGCCGCTCACCTGGACGCTCGGGGTGTGAGGTCGTGGGCCGCCGCGTGCTCCTCGCGTTGGCCGGCATCGGGGCGGTCCTGCCGCTGCTGACCGCCACCGGCACCCGAGCCGCGTGGACGACGGCCGGCGTCGTCGACGCCGCGAACTCCGCCGCGACCTCCCGGCTCGTCGCCAGCCACTCGTGGCCGGGCGGCACCTGCTCGGGGTCCGGACCGGCCGACGCCTCCTGCACCGGCTCGCTGCTGACGACCGCCGCCTCCTCGGGGAGCACGCAGAGCGTGGCCGACACCTTCACCAACAGCACCGGCGGGGGAGTCGGCTACACCCAGCAGGGCCAGGTGGTCTCCTGCGCGCCGGCCCGCTTCGCCAACAGCACCACGCCCTCGGACCCGCTGCTGCCCCGCAACCGCGTGACCCGCAACGTCACCGGACCCTGGGGTGGCACGGTCGCCGCGGCCTTCGACGGCAGCACGCAGTACGCCACCGACGTCGTCCCGACGACCACGGGCATCGTGGCCGGGGCGTCCTACTCGATCGGCCTGTGGTTCCGCGCGGCCGCGGGGTCGAGCGGCGGGGGACTGCTCTCGCTCAACGCGAGTCCGGTGGACACGACCACCCTCGGCGCCAACCCCTCGATCTTCCTCGACCCGAACGGTCGCGTCCGCGCGCGTCTCGACGGTGCGCCGATCCTGGTCATCCCCGTCATCTTCTCCCTGGCCTCGCCCAGCGGTCGCGACTACCGCGACGGAGCGTGGCACCAGGTGACGCTCACCGTGGCGCGCAAGTCGCTCACGACCGACATGGTGCTGTACGTCGACGGCGCGGTCGCCGACGTGCAGAACGACGGCGTGCTGCTCGTCGGCACGAGCAGCGACTCCTGGTGGCACGTCGGGTGGACCGACACCAACGGTCTCAGCGGCAGCCCCGTCGCCTACTTCACCGGTCGGATCTCCGGTGTCTTCCGCATCCTCACCACGCTCTCGGCGGCCAGCGTCGCGGCCCTCGCGGCCTCCTCGTCGGCGTCCTCGTACAGCTCGCTGCTCGCCGGTGCCCAGCATCTGTGGATGCTCGGCGACGCGGTGACGTCCACCTACACCGGCACGCTGCCCTACCTGGGGGGCAACGGGCTCGCCTGCTCGCAGGTGCGGTTGAGCTGGACCCTCGGCGGCACCGCGGCCTTCGCGCTGACCCCGCTCGACCAGCTCGCCGGCGTCGGATGGCGACCGGTGACGCCGGCGGCGGCATCGGGCAGCGGTTCGTCGCAGACGCTGAGCACCGGGTACGCCCGCATCGCCTCGGGCTACGACACCGACGTCACCGGCCTCGAGCTCGTGGTGGTGCTGGCCCACCGGCTCCAGCTCACCGGCAGCAGCTGGGCGCTGCGCTTCGACTGGCCCGCGGGGGTGGTGCTGGGATGAACGGTCCGACCGCGTCGACGCCTCGGCGCGCACAGCGGCTGCGCAGGCTGGTGCTGGAGGCTGCGGTGATCACGCTCGTGGCGCTCGCGATGTGGTGGGTGCACGGTGGGCGCTGGCTGCACGTCGACTCGCCCTCGATGGGCACCGCGGCCCCGGTCGGCTCGCTGCTGTGGGTCGTACCGAGCGACTACGACCGCCTCGAGCCCGGGGACGTCATCACCTTCCGCGCCCCGGGGAGTCGCGAGGGCGTCTACACCCACCGCGTCGTCGAGCGCACCGCCGCCGGGCTGCGCACCCGGGGTGACCTGACCTCGCCCGACCCGTGGGTCGTCGCCCCCGAGGACATCGTCGGCGAGGTGCGGATGACCTGGCGCGGCGTCGGTTGGCTCGTGGTGTGCGCGCCCGTGCTGATCCCGGGGGGCCTGCTCACGCTGGCCCTCACCCGGCTGCTGCCGCTGCGGCGGCGCCGTGCGGCGGCCCTGGTGCTGGCGGCCGGTGTCGCGGCGACGGCCGTCGTGGTCCACCGCCCGCTCGTGGGCGTCGAACGGATCGGGCAGCGCGACGTGCCGGGCGGCTCGGAGGTCTCCTTCGTCGGCACCGGTCTGCTGCCGGTGCGCGTCGGCGCCCCCGACCCCACCGATCCCGGGGCGTTCGCGCCGGGCCGATCGACCGTCGTCCACGCGGGGGAGGTGGGCACCGTGCGCCTCGTCGGCGACTCCGGAGGCCGGGTGCCCCTGCAGGTGCGCCAGGCGGTCGCCTGGTGGGTCTGGATGCTCGTCGCCGCCAGCTGCCTGCTGCCCGGCCTCATCGCGCTCGCCCGCCAGCGCGGACGACGCGCGCTCGCCGCCCGCGGTCGACGCCGCGCTCACCGCGCCGCTCGCCGCCTCCCCGCCGCGACCTCGATCCCGTCGGCCAGCCCGGCCCCGGCGTCCGTCGTCCACGCCCCGGAGCGGGCGCTGGAGGCCGCCCGCTAGCCTCGCCGCGTGCCCGCCATCGGAGTCTTCGCCCTGCAGGGCGACGTTCGCGAACACCTGCACACCCTCGAGGCGCTGGGGGTCGAGGCGTTCGCGGTGCGGCGTCCCGCCGAGCTGGCGAGGTGCGACGGCCTCGTGCTGCCGGGTGGGGAGTCGACGACGATGGTCAAGCTCGCCCGCGCCTTCGAGCTGCTCGACCCGCTCCGCGAGCGGGTGCGCGGCGGCATGCCGACCTTCGGCACCTGCGCCGGCATGATCCTGCTCGCCGACCGCATCGAGGGCGGGACGGCCGACCAGGAGACGATCGGCGGTCTCGACGTCACCGTGCGCCGCAACGCCTTCGGTCGCCAGGTCGACTCCTTCGAGGCGCACCTCGACTTCGTCGGTCTCGACGAGCCCGTGCACGCGGTGTTCATCCGCGCGCCCTGGGTGGAGGAGACCGGCCCGGAGGTCGAGGTGCTCGCCGCCGCCGAGGGGCACCCCGTGGCCGTACGGCAGGGCCACCTGCTCGCGACGTCCTTCCATCCCGAGGTCGACGGCGACGGACGGGTGCACCGGATCTTCCTCGATCTGGTGGGCCACTAGACTCGAGCGCTGACGCAGCGCAGGGTAAGCAGACGCAGGGTAAGGAGTCCTCATGTCCGGCCACTCCAAGTGGGCGACCACGAAGCACAAGAAGGCCGCGATCGACGCCAAGCGGGGCAAGCTCTTCGCGAAGCTGATCAAGAACATCGAGATCGCCGCCAAGATGGGCGGCCCCGACCCTGCCGGCAACCCCACCCTCTTCGACGCCATCCAGAAGGCCAAGAAGCAGTCGGTGCCCAACAAGAACATCGACTCCGCGGTCAAGCGCGGCGGCGGCCTCGAGGGCGGCGGCGTCGACTACGAGACCATCATGTACGAGGTCTACGGCCCCCAGGGCGTCGCGCTGCTGGTGGAGTGCCTCACCGACAACCGCAACCGTGCCGCCATGGAGGTGCGCACCGCGGTCACCCGCAACGGCGGCACCATGGCCGACCCCGGCTCGGTCTCGCGACTCTTCGACCGCAAGGGCGTGGTCGTCGTCCCGAAGCAGCAGGAGGGGCGCGAGATCGCCGAGGACGACGTCCTCGAGGCCACGCTCGACGCCGGTGCCGAGGAGGTCAAGGACCTCGGGGAGAGCTTCGAGGTGCAGTCCGAGGCCACCGACGTGGTCGCGGTGCGCACCGCGCTGCAGGAGGCCGGCATCGACTATGACTCCGCCGAGGTGCAGTTCGTCGCCTCCCTCGACATCCCCGTCGCCGACCCCGAGGCCGCCGGCAAGGTCTTCCGCCTCGTCGACGCGGTCGACGACTGCGACGACGTGCAGAACGTCTTCGTCAACGCCGACATCCCGGACGAGGTCCTCGAGGCCATCGACGCCTGAGTCGGCGCGGCCCGCGCGTGTCGCCGACGGCTGGGCGGTGCGCGCGGGATACGGTTCCTCCGAACAGGTGTTCGATGAGCGGAGGCGTGCTGTGCGGGTGTTGGGCATCGACCCGGGCTTGACCCGGTGCGGCCTCGGCGTGGTCGAGGGCTCCCTCGGTCGCCCGGTGAGCCTCGTCGACGTCGGTGTCGTGCGCACCTCTTCCCACCTCGCGGTGCCGGAGCGTCTCGTCACGATCGAGCGCGGCGTCGACGCGTGGATCGACGAGCACCGCCCCGACGCCGTGGCGATCGAGCGGATCTTCGCCCGCTCCGACGTCTCCACGATCATGGGCACCGCCCAGGCGGCCGGGATCGCCATGGTGTGCGCGGCCCGTCGCGGGCTGCCGGTGGCCCTGCACACGCCGAGCGAGGTCAAGGCCGCGGTGTCGGGCAACGGTCGCGCCGACAAGGCCCAGGTGGGCGCCATGGTCACCCGCATCCTGCGGCTCGACGCCCCGCCGAAGCCCGCGGACGCCGCCGACGCCCTGGCGCTCGCGATCACCCACATCTGGCGCGGCGGCAGCCAGGCGCGGATCGACGCCGCCCTCGCGGCCGCCTCACGTCGCACGCCGTCCCGCGCGCCCGCCCGTACCCCCGACCGCACTCCCGACCGCACTCCCGACCGCACTCCCGGAGGAGCCCGATGATCGCCTTCGTCCGCGGCCAGGTGGCCGCCGTCAGCCTGTCCAGCGCCGTCGTCGAGGTCGGGGGAGTGGGTCTCGAGCTCATGTGCACCCCGGCCACGCTGGCCACGCTGCGCCCCGGCCACACTGCCACGCTGCCGACCTCGATGATCGTGCGCGAGGACTCCCTCACCCTCTACGGCTTCGCCGACGAGGACGAGAAGGTGCTCTTCGAGCTCGTGCAGACCGCCTCCGGCGTCGGCCCGAAGCTCGCCCAGGCGATCGTCGCCGTCCTCTCGCCCGACGGCGTGCGCACCGCGATCGCCTCCGACGACGTCAAGACGCTCACCAAGGTGCCCGGCATCGGGCAGAAGGGCGCGCAACGCATCATTCTCGAGCTCAAGGACCGCATCGGCGCCCCCACCGGTACGGCCCTGCCCGGCGCACCGACACCGGCCGCCGCGTGGCGCGACCAGGTTCACCAGGGCCTCGTCGGACTCGGGTACAACACCCGCGATGCCGAGAAGGCGCTCGACGCCGTCGCCGACCAGGCGGGCGCCAGCCCCGATGTCGGTGCGCTGCTGCGTGCGGCGCTCCGCTCGCTGTCGAAGGCCTGAGAGGATCGGGCGTGCCCTTCCACGAGGACGAGCTCGGCGAGCTCACCGCCGCCGAGGAGGCCCACCTGCGCTCGCTCACAGCGGCGGAGGCCGACGGCGACGAGCGGGCCGTCGAGGCGGCTCTGCGCCCGCGCAGCCTCGACGAGGTCGTCGGGCAGGCGCGAGTGCGCGACCAGCTCGGTCTCGTGCTCGAAGCGGCGCGTCAGCGCGGGCGCACACCCGACCACGTGCTGCTGAGCGGACCGCCGGGACTCGGCAAGACCACGCTGGCCATGATCATCGCCCACGAGATGACCGCACCGCTGCGGCTCACCTCGGGCCCTGCGATCACCCACGCCGGCGATCTGGCCGCCATCTTGTCGGGGCTCAACGAGGGCGAGGTGCTCTTCGTCGACGAGATCCACCGGATGTCGCGCCCGGCCGAGGAGATGCTCTACCTGGCCATGGAGGACTTCCGGGTCGACGTCGTCATCGGCAAGGGGCCGGGAGCCACCGCCATCCCGCTCGAGATCCCGCCCTTCACCCTCGTCGGCGCCACCACCCGCGCCGGCCTGCTGCCCGGCCCGCTGCGCGACCGCTTCGGCTTCACCGCGCACCTCGAGTTCTACGAGCCCGAGGAGCTCGACCGCATCGTGCACCGCTCTGCCGGCCTGCTCGGTGTCGAGCTCACGCCCGAGGGATCCGCCGAGATCGCGGGCCGCTCCCGAGGCACGCCGCGCATCGCCAACCGGCTCCTGCGCCGCGTGCGCGACTACGCCCAGGTGCGCGCCGACGGCCTGGTCACGCGCGGGGTCGCGCAGGCCGCGCTCGACCTCTACGAGGTCGACGGCCTCGGCCTCGACCGTCTCGACCGGGCCGTGCTCGACGTCCTGTGCCGGCGCTTCGGCGGCGGCCCCGTGGGCGTCTCGACGCTCGCCGTCGCGGTGGGGGAGGAGCGCGAGACCGTCGAGGAGGTCGCCGAGCCCTTCCTGGTGCGCAACGGCTTCCTCGCGCGCACCCCGCGCGGCCGCGTCGCCACCCCAGCCGCGTGGGCCCACCTCGGCCTCAGCGCCCCGCCTGCGCAGGAGACGGCGGTCGACCCCGCACCCCCGACGCTTTTCGACCAGGCCTGAGGCGAACTCCGCGCCGCGCCGGTTCGTTACCCCTCGCAGCGGCCACCGCCGTTGCCAGCCTTGGCGACGGCCGTGATTAGACTTGCCGCTCGGTCGGCGCAGTCCTGCGCCGCGGACCGGACGTGTTGAGGGGTTTGTCGGTGGAAGGTCTCACTTCCTGGCTGTTCATCGCTGCGATCGCGGTGGTGTTCTGGCTTCTGATCATCCGCCCTGCGGCCCGTCGGCAGAAGGAGGTCCAGGCCCTCCAAGCCGCTCTCGCCGTCGGTGACGACGTGATGCTCACCTCCGGCGTGCTCGGCACCATCGTCGAGGCAGACGGCGACTTCCTGCGCCTCGAGATCGCCCCCGGCGTCGTCATCAGCGTGGTGCGCGGAGCGGTGTCATCGATCCGCCGCGACGACGCGCTCGACGAGCCCGGTGCCGACGGCACCACCGACCCGTTCGCGAAGGCCGACGACCGCGGCCCCGAACCCACCCACGATCCTTCCGAGGAGCGCTGACATGGCAGCCCGACGTCCCCGCCCGGGACGCAACCTCGTCGTCTTCTTCCTGGGCATCGGCGTGCTCTTCGGCCTGGTCGGCCTCGCCGGCAGCTGGAAGCCCACCCTCGGCCTCGATCTGCAGGGCGGCACCCGCATCATCTTGACCGCAGCCGACTCGCCGTCCTCGGAGAACCTCGAGGAGGCCCGCCGCATCATCGACCAGCGTGTCAACGGCTCCGGTATCGCCGAGGCGGCCGTCACCACGCAGGGCAACAGGAACATCATCGTCGAGGTTCCCGGCGACAAGACCGATCGCGACCAGCTCGAGGAGACGGTCAAGCGGACCGCCCAGCTGCGCTTCCGGCTCGTCGCGTGCTCCGACGTCGCCCCCGGACCCTGCGCGCAGCAGGCCCCCGGCGGCGCGCTGCCCGGTGGGGTCGCGCCGGGCGGTGCCGCCCCCGGTGGATTGAACCGGCCGGGTCTCGACCTCTCCCAGACCGGGACGGCGCCCGCGCCGACCCCGGCCGCCACGCCCTCCGGTGCGGCGTCGGCGAGCTCGAGCGACCCGTCCGGGGCAGCGTCCGACACCGCGTCGCCGTCGTCGAGCAGCTCCGCTCCGGCGGAGGGACCGTCGTCCTCGAACTACTTCAGCGCCGATGAGGCGATCACGTGGTCGGCCGCGCCCGATGCCGAGTCGGTCGCGGAGTTCGCCAAGTACACCTGCAGCCCGACGGGCGAGCTGCTCAACGCCGCCGACGGTCAGCCCGCCGCGATCGATGACAACCCCAACAAGCCGTTGGTCGCCTGCTCGACCCCCGACCGGCAGAACTCGGCCTACAAGTTCCTCATGAGCCGCGCGATCATCGAGGGCACCGAGCTGGACGGAGCCTCGGCTCGTCCCAACGACCAGGGCGTCGGCTGGCAGGTGACGATCGACATGGGCGACAGCAAGGCGAAGGCCTCTCCCCGGGGAACTCCCGGCGCGGCCACCGACTTCGAGACGGTCTCCCGAGCGTTCTCCGGCTCCGATCGCCAGTTCGCCATCGTGCTCGACGGCGTGGTGATCTCCTACCCGCGCTTCACGGCGACCATCACCGACGGTCGGTCGAGCATCACCGGCGACTTCAGCGAGACGCAGGCGATCGACCTGGCCAACAGCCTCAAGTTCGGTGCCCTGCCCATCAAGTTCGACGACAAGAACACCTCGGTCGAGGAGATCGGCCCCTCGCTCGCCGGCAACCAGTTGCAGGCGGGCCTCGCCGCCGGTGCGATCGGCCTGCTCGCGGTGATGATCGCCTGCCTGCTCTACTACCGCGGCCTCGGCATGGTCGTGGTCAGCTCGCTGTTCGTGGCAGCTGCGATCACCTACGCGCTGGTGCTGCTGCTCAGCGAGACCGCCGGCTTCACGCTCACGTTGCCCGGCATCGCGGGCCTCATCATCGCCGTCGGTGTCACGGCCGACTCCTTCATCATCTTCTTCGAGCGCATCCGCGATGAGATGCGCGAGGGCAAGTCGATGCGGGTCGCCGTCGAGACCGGCTGGGCGCGAGCCCGCGTCACCCGCGTCGCGGCCAACACGGTTCAGCTGCTCTCCGCCGCCGTGCTCTACATCTTCGCCACCGGCGCGGTGAAGGGCTTCGGCTTCGCGCTCGGACTCACGACGCTCATCGACCTCGCTGTGCTCTTCTGGTTCACCAAGCCCGCCGTGTCGTGGCTGGCCCAGTTCAAGTTCTTCAACTCGGGGCACCGCTTGTCGGGCCTCAGCAAGGAGACGCTCGGCATGGACGCACCCGCCGCGCGCCCCGTGACCGCCGGAGGTAAGGCCTGATGGGCAAGATGTCGCGGCTCGGCAACGATCTCTACCAGGGTCGCAAGTCGATCGATTTCGTCGGCCACCCGCTGCGGTGGTACCTCGTCTCCGGCGTGCTGGTCGGTCTCGCGGTGCTGATGCTCTTCGTCAGGCCGCTCAACATGGGCGTGGAGTTCGTGGGCGGCACCTCGCTGAACGTGAGCGTCGGCGCCGGCAATGCCACGCAGGACAACGCCGACAAGCTCGGCGCCACGATCCGCGAGGCGAACATCGAGAACGCCAGCAGCCCGACGGTCACCACTGAGGGCAACCGCAACCTCACGGTCGTCGTGGAGAACCTCACCCAGGGTGAGCGCCAGCAGATCCAGGACGTGATCCAGGGCGAGTTCGCCCAGGTCCAGGCCGGCGACATCTCGATCACCGACATCGGCCCGAGCTGGGGGCAGGAGATCGCCAAGCGGGCGATCATCGGCGTCCTCATCTTCCTCGTGCTCGTCGTGCTCTTCATCTGGGCCTACTTCCGCGAGTGGCGCATGTCGGTGGCCGCGCTCATCGCGCTGATCCACGACGTGATGCTCACCGTCGGCGTCTACGCCCTGTCTGGCTTCCAGGTGACGCCGGCGGCCGTCACCGGTCTGCTCGCGATCCTCGGCTTCTCGCTCTACGACACGGTCGTGGTGTTCGACAAGATCAAGGAGAACACCACCCAGCTGCGCAAGAACACCCAGAGCTACGCCGACGCGGCGAACCTCGCGGTCAACCAGACCCTGGTGCGCTCGATCAACACCGCCATCGTGGCGCTGCTGCCCATCGGCGCGATCCTGCTGGTCAGCAGCACCCAGCTCGGCGCCAGCTCGCTGCAGGACCTCGCGCTCGCGCAGTTCGTCGGCATGGGTGTGGGCGTGTACTCCTCGGTGATGCTCGCCCCGCGTGTGCTCGTGCAGCTGAAGATGCAGGAGTCCGACGTCCAGCTGCAGGCCAAGCGCGCCAAGGCCAAGCAGCGTGCCCTCGCCGACCGCTACGCCTCGGTGCCGAGCGGAGTCGAGGAGGCCGCACCGACCCGTCGCGGCGCCGCGGTGCTCGACGGCGACGAGGAGATCCCCTACGAGCTGCGCGAGGACGACGACGAGCCGCTCGGCGCGGCCGGCCCCGTCACCCGCCCCTCGGCCGGTGCGATGGGTCGCGGTCGCACCGCTCCCACCGCCACCCGCCCGACGGCGGACCGCGGCAACGGCCGCAGCCAGCCGGTGCGCCAGGCGCGCTCGAAGCGGGGCAAGAAGTAGGTGGACGCCGACTCCGTGCTCGCTGAGGCGGCGGACGCGCTGGGCCGGCTGGTCCGCGACATCCCCGACTTCCCCGAGCCGGGAGTGGTGTTCAAGGACATCACCCCGCTGCTGGCCGACCACGCCGGTTTCGCGGCCGTGGTCGAGGCGCTCGCCTCGGCCGGCCGCGACGCCTCGGGTGCGCCGGCGGTCGACAAGGTGCTCGGCATGGAGGCGCGCGGCTTCATCCTCGCCGCCCCCGTGGCGCTGGCGCTGGGCGTCGGCTTCGTGCCGGTGCGCAAGGCCGGCAAGCTGCCGCACGAGGTGCACAACGTGGCCTACGCACTCGAGTACGGCGAGGCCGAGCTCGAGCTGCACCGCGACGCCCTGGCCCCGGGTGACCGGGTGCTCCTGATCGACGACGTGCTCGCCACCGGCGGCACGGCCGCCGCCACCGCCGAGCTCGTCCGCCGCTGCGGCGCCGAGCCGATCGGCCTCGCGGTGCTGATGGAGCTCTCCTTCCTTCCCGGTCGCGCCACGATCGGCGACCTCCCTCTCACCTCCCTCCAGGTCCTCTGACCCCCACCTCCCTCTCCGCCGAGAGGGCGAGGATGGTGCGTCGAGAGGGCGCGGATGGTGCGTCGAGAGGGCGCGAACCGGCGGTCAGGTCGCGCACTAGACTGGTGGTGTGACGGAGGAGCGGAGCAGCACCCCAGGCGGACCACGCGTGGCGGCTGCGCCTGAACCCGCCGTCGTCCAGGCGCCGGGGGCGCGCGGAGCCGCGCCGGCAGCGGGCGATGCGTCGTCCACCGGGGGAGACCGCAACACCGGCCGCAGCATGCGCGCTCGTCTCGCCCGCGTCGGGTCGCGCAGCCAGCCGGCGAACCCGGTGCTGGAGCCGCTGTTCCGCTCCGTGCGTGCCAGCCACCCCAAGGCCGACCTCGCGCTGCTCGAGCGCGCCTACCTCACCGCCGAGCGTCTGCACGGCGAGCAGAAGCGCAAGAGCGGCGACCTCTACATCACCCACCCGCTGGCCGTCACCACGATCCTCGCGGGCATCGGCATGACCGAGGCCACCTTGGTCGCCGCGCTCCTGCACGACACGGTCGAGGACACCCCGTACACGCTGGAGGAGTGTCGCCGCGACTTCGGCGACGAGGTGGCCCAGCTCGTCGACGGCGTCACGAAGCTCGACAAGGTCGTCTACGGCGACAACGCCAAGGCCGAGACGATCCGCAAGATGATCGTCGCGATGTCGCGCGACATCCGGGTGCTCGTCATCAAGCTCGCCGACCGGCTGCACAACATGCGCACCCTGCGCTTCGTGCCGCAGCGCAGCCAGGAGCGCATCGCCCGCGAGACACTCGACATCTACGCGCCGCTGGCCCACCGCCTGGGCATGAACACGATCAAGTGGGAGCTCGAGGATCTGGCCTTCGCCACCCTCCACCCCAAGATCTACGACGAGATCGTGCGGCTGGTGGCCGAGCGGGCGCCGTCGCGCGACTCCTTCCTGGCCGAGGTGATCAGCCAGGTCGAGAAGGACCTGCGCGAGGCCAAGATCCGCGCCACGGTGACCGGGCGGCCGAAGCACTACTACTCGATCTACCAGAAGATGATCGTCGGCGGCCGCGACTTCTCCGACATCTACGACCTCGTCGGCATCCGCATCCTCGTCGAGGAGGACCGCGACTGCTACGGCGTCCTCGGAGTGCTGCACTCGCGATGGAACCCCGTGCTCGGCCGGTTCAAGGACTACGTCGCGATGCCGAAGTTCAACATGTACCAGTCGCTGCACACCACCGTCATCGGCCCCCAGGGCAAGCCGGTGGAGATGCAGATCCGCACCTTCGGCATGCACCGTCGCGCGGAGTACGGCGTCGCCGCCCACTGGAAGTACAAGGAGGACGGGCGCACCGGCAACGACACCGAACGGCGCGGCGACCTCGACGACATGACCTGGGTCCGCCAGCTGCTCGACTGGCAGAGCGAGGTCGAGGACCCGGGCGAGTTCCTCGAGTCGCTGCGCTTCGAGATCAACCAGACCGAGACCTACGTCTTCACTCCGCGCGGCGACGTCATCGCGCTGCCGTCCGGCTCCACACCCGTCGACTTCGCCTACGCCGTGCACACCGAGGTCGGCAACCGCACCATCGGCGCCCGCGTGAACGGTCGCCTCGTGCCTCTGGAGTCGACTCTCGAGAACGGCGACGTCATCGAGGTGTTCACCTCGAAGGCCGAGGGGGCAGGTCCCTCGCGCGACTGGCTGAACTTCGTCAAGTCCCAGCGCGCGCGCTCCAAGATCCGTCAGTGGTTCACGAAGGAGCGGCGCGAGGAGGCCATCGAGCGCGGCAAGGACGAGATCGCCAAGCTGATGCGCAAGGAGGGCCTGCCCCTCAAGCGCCTGCTCAGCCACGACTCGCTCACGATCGTGGCCACCGCCTTCCGCCTCGCCGACGTCTCCGCCCTCTACGCGGCGGTCGGCGAGGGCAACCTGGGCGCGCAGTCGGTGGTCCGCAAGGTCATCGAGCTGCACGGCGGCGACCAGGGGGCGCAGGAGGACCTCGCCGAGGCCGTCACGATCACCGGTCGCCCGCGCCGCGGTGGGCGCCCGACCCCCGGCGGCGACGCCGGCGTCGTCGTCACCGGTGCCCCCGACGTGTGGGTGAAGCTCGCCAAGTGCTGCACGCCCGTGCCGCCGGACGCCGTCCTCGGATTCGTGACCAAGGGTGGGGGAGTGTCCGTGCACCGGCGCGACTGCACCAACGCCGAGAGCCTGCTCGCCCAGCCCGAGAAGCTCGTGGACGTCGAGTGGGCGCCCACCGGGCAGTCGACCTTCCTGGTCAACATCCAGGTCGAGGCGCTGGACCGTTCACGCCTGCTCTCCGACATCACCATGGTGCTCTCGGACGCCCACGTGAACATCCTGTCGGCCAACCTCACCACCACCCGCGATCGCGTGGCGAAGTCGCGGTTCTCGTTCGAGATGGCCGACGCGAAGCACCTCGACACTGTGCTCAAGGCGGTGCGCAGCGTGCCCGGCGTCTTCGACGCCTACCGCGTCACGCACTGACGGCGGGGCGCAGGAATCGCCGGTCGACCGGCGGTTCCTGCACTTGGCACGTGTTGCAACGCGTGCCAAGTGCAAGAAACGCGTGCCAGGTGGCGCCATCGCCGAGGGCTTAGTCCTTCGCGACGTGATGGCTTTCCACAGGCCACGGTCTCGGCGATTCGAGGTTGCCCTCACCGGGAATCCCGAGTTCTATGCAGATCCGCTCGGACGACCCTCGGCTACTCGCCATAGCGCTACGGCGCGAACTCATCGAGGCTGGCTACGACGACCGTGCCATCGCTCGAGCGCTGAAGTCGGGCCACCTGGCACGACCGCGTCGTGGCGCCTACGTCGATGCAGGCGCGTGGCGCGACATGACGGCCGACGAGAAGTACGCCATCCGCGCGCGGGCCGTTCAACGTCAGGCCAACGCCGACACGGTGCTCAGCCATGTGTCAGCGCTCCCCTTCCTCGGGGCGCCCCTCTTCGGCCACGATCTCTCCGAGGTGCATGTGACACGACCCGACGCGCGCAGTGGACGACGCGAGCGCGGCGTCCGGCAGCATCGAGGGATCCTCCTCGACACGGACGTCACCGATGTCCACGGCGTCCTTGCCACCACGCCGACGCGCGCTGCGCTCGAGTGCGCCACGGTGTCGTCGACCGAGGCCGCTCTCACGGTCGTCAACCACTTCCTGCACGCGGGCCAGACAACGCTGGAGCAGCTCAGCGCCCGTGCGAATGACGACATGGAGCGATGGCCAGGGACGCTGCGGGTCCATGTTCTGCTGGGCTTGGCCGACGGCCGCATCGCCTCCGTCGGAGAGAGCCGGCTCTCGTACGTGTTCTACTCCCAGTCGCTCCCGCGCCCGATACCGCAGTTCGAGGTTTCCGATGGGGCGGGCTTCCTCGCTCTGCTCGACTTCGCGATTCCCGAGCTCGGCGTCTGGTTCGAGTTCGACGGGCGAGCCAAGTACACCGCTCATCTTCGGCCGGGCGAGACGCCGGCGGACGCCGTCCTGCGTGAGAAGGCTCGTGAGGACATGGTCCGCGAACTCACCGGATGGCGTTGCATGCGGATCACCTGGGCGGACCTCGGTGACCCCGTGCGGCTGGCCGCCCGGATCCGCGCGTTCATCGACAGCGGCGCGCGACCGTCTGCCGCAGCCTCTTGACCGTCACTTGGCACGCGTTCCTGTCACTTGGCACGTGTTGCAACGTGCGCCAAGTGCAGGAACCGCCGGTCGACCGGCGATTCCTGCACTCCGCGCGAGCCTCAGCTGGAGAAGTCGGCGGAGGCGCGGCGGGCCATCTCGAGGAAGGAGCGGCGGCCCTCGAGGTTCTCCTCCAGGTCGCGGACCTTCTTCTCGTCACCGCGCGCACGGGCGGCCTCCAGTTTGGCCTCGGCCTCGGTGATGGCGGCCTCGAGCTTGGAGATCATGTCGTCGGCGCGGGCGGACTTCTCCGGGTCGGAGCGACGCCACTGGTCGTCCTCGGCCTTGCGGATCGCCTGCTCGACGGCGCGCATGCGGCCCTCGAGATCGCGGATGCGGTCGCGGGGGACCTTGCCGGCCTCGTCCCACTTGTCGGCGACGAGGCGGAAGGCGGCCTTGGCGGCGGCGACGTCGCCGTTCTCGGCGAGCGGGCCGAGGATCGCCTCGGCCTCGACGATCAGCTTCTCCTTGACCTCGGCGTTGGCGGCGAACTCGGTGTCGAGCGCTGCGTTGGCGGCGTCGCGCGCTCCGAAGAAGACGTCCTGCGCGCCGCGGAAGCGCTGCCAGAGCGCGTCGTCGACGGTGCGGGGAGCGGGCCCGGCGGCCTTCCAGTCGCGCATGAGGTCGCGGTAGCGGCCGGCCGTGGCCCCCCAGTCGGTGGACGACGACAGCGACTCGGCCTCGGCCACGAGACGTTCCTTGATCACCCGTGCGCTCTCACGGCGCTCGTCCTGCTCGGCGAAGTGCGCCTTGCGGGCCTTGGTGTAGGCGGATCGGGCCGAGGAGAAGCGCTTCCACAGCGCGTCGTCGGCGGCCTTGTCGATGCGGGGGAGCTGCTTCCACTCCTCCAGGAGCTCGCGGAGCCGGTTGGCGCCGTTGCGCCAGTCGCGGCCGGCGGCGATGCGCTCGGCCTCGTCGGCCAGCGCCTCCTTCTTCTCGCGCGCCTCGGCGCTGCGGGCGGCGCGGGCGAGCTTGCGGGCCTCGCGCTGCGTGGCGATGACGGGGCCGAGCTCGTCGAGGCGGCGGGTGAGCGAGGCGAGGTCGCCCACGGCGTTGACGTCGACCAGCTGGTCGCGCACGAGCTTGACCGACGAGGCGGCCTCCTCCGGTGACAGCACACCGCTCTGGACCCGCTTGTAGAGCAGGTCGACCTCGAGGGCGAGGTTGTCGAAGCGCTTGGTGTAGAACGCCAGCGCCTCCTCCGCGCTGGCATCGGGCATCTGCCCGACCGCACGCTCGCCGTCGGCTGTCTTCACATAGACGGTGCCGTCGTCGCCGACGCGGCCCCAGTCGGAGGTAGTCACGGAAACCAATGGTAGAGGCAGGGTCCTCGCGGTCCTCGAGGCCGCCACGAACGCGCGCTACCTCGCTCCTGCCACGGTCCGTCGGCCACGCCCGACTGGGCGGTGCGCGGGATGCTGCCGATAGTCTGTCGCGGTGCTGATCGCCGCTTTCCCCGCAGGTCCCTGGGGGACCAACTGCTACGTCGCGGCCACCGGCCCCGGGGCCGAGTGCGTGGTGATCGACCCCGGCAAGGACGCCGCCTCCGGCGTCGCCGACGTCGTGCGCGAGCACCGCCTCAAGCCGGTCGCGGTGCTGCTCACCCACGGCCACATCGACCACATGTGGTCGGTGACGCCGGTGGCGGGCACCTACGACGCCACCGCCTGGATCCACCCCGGCGACCGCCACCTCCTGGCCGATCCGATGGCCGGCATCTCCCGCGAGAGCGCGAGCATGCTGCTCGGCGGCGACTACACGTTCACCGAGCCCGACGACGTCGCGGAGCTGGCCGACGGCGCGAGCCTCGAGCTCGCCGGTCTGACCTTCGTCGTCGACCACACGCCCGGCCACACCGCCGGATCGGTCACCTTCCGCACCCCCTGGCAGGCCCCCGCCGAGGGCGGCCCGGACATCTCCGAGGTGATGTTCTCGGGCGACCTGCTCTTCGCCGGCTCGATCGGCCGCACCGACCTTCCAGGGGGCGACCACCCCACGATGCTGCGGTCCCTGGCCACCAAGGTGCTGCCGCTCGCTGACGACATCGTCGTCCTGCCGGGCCACGGCGAGCAGACCTCGATCGGTCGCGAGCGCGCCACCAACCCGTTCCTGCAGGACCTCCTCGACTCCGGCACCGCCGACCGCGTGACCCGGGGGCTGTGATGGCACGCATCGCGCCGCTCAGCGGCTTCCCCGAGCTGCTGCCCGCTCAGCGCTACGTCGAGCAGCAGGTGATCGCACGCCTCACCCGCACCTTCGAGCTGCACGGCTTCGCTGGTGTCGAGACGCGAGCCGTCGAGCCCCTCGAGCAGCTGCTCCGCAAGGGCGATACCTCCAAGGAGGTCTACGTCCTGCGCCGGCTCCAGGAGGAGGACGGCGGCAAGGACTCCGGCATCGGTCTGCACTTCGACCTCACGGTGCCCTTCGCGCGCTACGTGCTCGAGAACGCCGGACGCCTCGAGTTCCCCTTCCGCCGCTACCAGGTGCAGAAGGTGTGGCGCGGGGAGCGCCCGCAGGAGGGCCGCTTCCGCGAGTTCACCCAGGCCGACATCGACATCGTCGGGCGCGACGTCCTCCCCTTCCACCACGACGTCGAGGTGGCGCGGGTGATGCTCGAGGCCCTCGCCGGTCTCGACTTCCTCCCCGGCTTCCGCCTGCAGGTCAACAACCGCAAGCTCATCCAGGGTTTCTACGGCGGCCTCGGTCTGTCCTCCGACGCGATCGACGAGACCATGCGGCTGGTCGACAAGCTCGACAAGCTCGACGCCGCCACCGTCCGCGGCCTCCTCGTGGACGACGCCGGCCTCACCGCCGAGCAGGCCGACCGGTGCCTCGCGCTCGCCACGATCCGCTCCAGCGACGACTCCTTCGTGGAGCAGGTGCGTGCCCTCGGCGTCGCCCACCCGCTGCTCGAGGAGGGCCTCGACGAGCTGGCCACCCTCGTGCGCTCCTGCTCGACGCTCGCCACCGCGTCGGTGCGGGTCGAGGCCGACCTGTCGATCGCGCGCGGTCTCGACTACTACACCGGCACCGTGTTCGAGACCCGGCTCGACGGCTACGAGTCGCTGGGTTCGATCTGCTCCGGGGGCCGCTACGACGCCCTCGCCTCCGACGGCCGGACGACGTACCCCGGCGTCGGCATCTCGCTCGGCGTCAGCCGCGTGCTCGTGCCGCTGCTGCAGCGCGGCGCGCTGGTCGCCGACCGCTCGGTGCCGAGCGTCGTCCTCGTGGCGCTGGCGGCCGAGGGAGACCGGGCCGAGGCCGACGCCACCGCCACCGCGCTGCGCGCCCGCGGCATCGCCTGCGAGGTCGCGCCGACGGCAGCCAAGTTCGGCAAGCAGATCCGTCACGCCGAGCGCCGCGGCATCCCCTACGTCTGGTTCACCACCCGCACCGTCGGCCAGCCGCCGCGGCACGAGGTCAAGGACATCCGCTCCGGCGAGCAGGTGGCGGCCGACCCCGACACCTGGCAGCCTCCGAGCGACGACCTCGCGCCGCGGGTGATCGTCGCGACCACCACCACCTCCACCGAAAGGCCCTCCTCGTGATCCGCACCCATGACGCCGGCGCCCTGCGCGCCGAGCACGTCGGCCAGACCGTCACCCTCGCCGGGTGGGTGGCCAATCGGCGCGATCACGGCGGCGTCGCCTTCATCGACCTGCGCGAGGCCAGCGGCGTCGTCCAGGTCGTCGTCCGCGACGAGGCCGTGGCCCACAGCCTCCGCTCGGAGTACTGCCTCAAGGTCACCGGTGAGGTCGCCGCGCGCCTGGAGGGCAACGAGAACCCCAACCTGCCCACGGGTGGCATCGAGGTCGTGGCGAGCGAGGTCGAGGTGCTCAGCGCCGCGGCTCCGCTGCCGTTCCCGATCAGCGACCACGTCGAGGTGGGGGAGGAGGTGCGCCTGCGCCACCGCTACCTCGACCTGCGCCGCAGCGCGCCCGGCAACGCCATCCGCTTGCGCAGCAAGGTCAACAAGGCGGCCCGCGACGTGCTCGCCGCCCACGACTTCGTCGAGGTCGAGACGCCCACCCTCACGCGTTCCACTCCCGAGGGCGCCCGCGACTTCCTCGTGCCGGCCCGCCTCTCGCCCGGCAACTGGTACGCCCTGCCGCAGAGCCCGCAGCTGTTCAAGCAGCTGCTCATGGTCGGCGGCCTCGAGCGCTACTACCAGATCGCGCGCTGCTACCGCGACGAGGACTTCCGCGCCGACCGCCAGCCCGAGTTCACCCAGCTCGACATCGAGATGAGCTTCGTCGAGCAGGACGACGTGATCGCGCTCGGCGAGGAGATCGTCGTCGCGCTGTGGAAGCTCATCGGCTACGACGTCCCGCTGCCGCTGCCGCGCATGACCTACGCGGAGGCGATGGCCCGCTACGGCTCCGACAAGCCCGACCTGCGCATGGACCTCGAGCTCGTCGAGTGCACCGAGTACTTCAAGGACACCCCCTTCCGGGTCTTCCAGGCGCCCTACGTGGGCGCGGTTGTGATGCCCGGCGGCGCCTCGCAGCCGCGCAAGCAGCTCGACGCCTGGCAGGAGTGGGCCAAGCAGCGCGGCGCCAAGGGCCTGGCCTACGTGCTCGTGCAGGACGACGGCGAGCTCACCGGCCCGGTGGCCAAGAACATCACCGACGAGGAGAAGGCCGGCCTGGCCGCGCACGTCGGCGCGAAGCCCGGCGACTGCATCTTCTTCGGTGCCGGCGCGGCGCGCTCGAGCCGCGCCCTGCTCGGCGCCGCCCGCCTCGAGATCGGACGCCGCACCGGTCTGCTCGACGAGAACGCCTGGAGCTTCCTGTGGGTCGTCGACGCCCCGCTCTTCGAGCCGGCCGACGAGGCCACGGCCGCCGGTGACGTCGCCGTCGGCGCCGGTGCATGGACGGCGGTGCACCACGCCTTCACCAGCCCGCAGGACCTCGAGAACTTCGACTCCGCACCCGGAGAGGCGCTCGCCTGGGCCTACGACATCGTCTGCAACGGCAACGAGATCGGCGGCGGGTCGATCCGTATCCACCGCGAGGACGTCCAGAAGCGCGTCTTCGAGATCATGGGCATCACCGAGGCCGAGGCCGAGGAGAAGTTCGGCTTCCTGCTGAACGCCTTCAAGTACGGCGCACCGCCCCACGGCGGCATCGCCTTCGGCTGGGACCGCGTGACCGCGCTGCTCGCGGGCACCGACTCGATCCGCGACGTCATCGCCTTCCCGAAGACCGGCGGGGGCTTCGACCCCCTCACCGCCGCACCGGCCGCGATCACCCCGGAGCAGCGCAAGGAGGCCGGCGTCGACGCGCCCGCCCCCAAGCCCGAGGACGACGCCGCGCCCGCCTCGAGCTGAGCCCGGCCCGTCACGCCGCCGGAACGCCCGTCCCGCTGCTGCGGGGCGGGCGTTCGGCGGTGTGCACGTGCGTCGTCCTGCCTGCCACTGCGCAAGGACATCGGTCACGGGCGGGTAACGGCCGAGGAAAATGCGGCGCACGCCCCCGCCTGCCGGACGCCTTACCGGGGTGTCGAGACCAAACCGTTACCGCGCCGCTATCGCTTTGGCGCTGCGCGTCGTCCTAGTGTCACCGACGGCGCCTCGGGGCGAATACCCCGTGACGCGACCGTGAACGCCCAGGCAAGAGGTGAAGATGACGCTCCCGGGACCCGAGATCGAGGTCGCTGACTCGGTGGCCGCGGAGGTGGAGGTCTCCGACGGCAACAAGACCGTCGCCGGACGTTCGCCGACGCAGCTGGCACTGGCCCGGTTCAAGGCCGACAGGCTCTCGATGATCGCGCTGGTCTTCTCGGCCGTCGTCATCATCGCCGCGATCGCAGCGCCGTTCCTGGTCAAGTTCGGGGTGCTCGACCCCAACGGCCAGAACCAGGACCTGCTCGCCGACGACGGCATCGCGCCCGCCGGCGCCTTCGGCGGCATCAGCTGGGACCACCCGCTCGGCGTCACGCCCGCGGTCGGCCGCGACCTGCTCTCGCGCCTGATGCTCGCGCTCACCTGGTCGCTCGGGATCGCCGTGAGCGCCACCATCATCACGGTCCTCATCGGCGTGGTCCTCGGCATCGTGAGCGGATTCTCGGGCGGCTTCATCGACGCCACCGTGGGTCGCTTCATCGACCTCACGCTCTCGTTCCCGCAGACGATGATGCTGCTGGCCCTCGCCGGCCCCACCGTGCTGCTCATCCGCGACGACATCTCGTCGGTGCCGGGCCTGGGCTTCCTGGGGGAGCGCGACCTCGCCAACGGCTTCTACGTGATCGTGATCCTCGCCGTCTTCGGCTGGCCGCCGGTGGCGCGCGTCGTGCGCGGCCAGGTGCTCTCGATCCGCCAGCGCGAGTTCATCGAGGCGGCCAAGCTGCTCGGGGCCTCGCGTCGCCGCCTGTACTTCAAGGAGGTCCTGCCGAACGTGTGGGCGCCGGTGCTCGTCTACACCACGCTGCTGCTGCCCGCCTACATCTCCGCCGAGGCGGCGTTCAACTTCCTCGGCGTCGGCATCAAGCCGCCGACCCCGACGATCGGCAACATCCTCCAGGAGTCGAAGGACTACACGAGCGCCGACCCGATGTACTTCTTCCTCCCCGGCTTCCTGCTGGTCGTGATCGTCGTGATGTTCAACCTCGTCGGCGACGGCGCCCGCGACGCCCTCGACCCGAAGTCGAACCGCTGACCCCACCCACCCGTGTCGAGCCGCGCCGACGCAGCGAGACACCCCACGATCCGGTCCACGGCGACATTCCGGGCTGTCGAGGACCGCGACGCCCCCAGGGGCGTCACTCATCGAAAAGGAGACACTTGGATGGCCTTCAGTAGGAAGCCCCTGGCTGCGGTGATGGTCACCGCGCTCGCCGGCGCGCTGGCCGCCTGCGGCGGTGGCGGCAGCGGTGACAGCGGCAGCGGTGCCAAGGCGGAGAAGGGCGGCGACGCCGTCTTCTTCATCGGCAAGCGCAACGTCGAGCACTGGGACCCCCAGCGCATGTACATCGGTCGCGACCTGAACAACTCGGGCCGCCTCTTCTACCGCGGTCTCGTGGCCTACCCGGCCTCGAACGACCCGAAGGAGGGCACGACCCCCGTCGCCGACCTCGCCACCGACACCGGCACCACGCCCGACGGCGGCAAGACCTGGAAGTTCACCGTCCGCGACGACGTCAAGTGGGAGGATGGCAAGGCCATCACCTGCGAGGACTTCGCCTACGGCGCGTCGCGCAACTTCGCCACCGACGTCATCATCGGCGGCCCGGCGAACTACGTCTTCACGTACTTCGATATCCCCACCGACACCGACGGCACCCCGAAGTACAAGGGTCCCTACACCAAGGTCGGCCAGGACCTCTTCGACCAGGCGGTCAGCTGCGACGGGCAGACGATCACCTACAAGATGAAGAAGGCGTGGCCGGACTTCCCGCAGTCGATCGCCTCGCTGCGCTACCTCGACCCGTACCGCGCCGACCTCGACAAGGGCGACGCGAACAACTTCAAGGTCATCTCCAACGGCCCCTACAAGCTCGAGGGCGACTGGAAGGAGGGCACCGGCGGCAAGTTCGTGCGCAACGAGAACTGGGACGCCAGCACGGACCCGATCCGCAAGGCCTACCCCGACACGTGGGACTTCCGCGAGGGCGACACCGACGAGACGATCTACGAGCAGCTGCTCAACGACTCGGGCGACGCCCAGTACGCCGTCACCGAGCGTCGCATCCCGCCGGCCCTCTTCGGCCGCAAGGACGAGGCCGGCGACCGCTACACCCAGGTCGAGTCGCCCTACGTCGACTACGTCGTGCCGAACTTCAAGTCGAAGGTCTTCAGCGACGCCAACTGCCGTGAGGCGCTGAAGCTGGCGACCAACCGTGAGGCCTGGATCAAGGCGGGCGGTGGCGACCAGTTCTACAAGCCGGCCGACTCGATCGTGAACCCCGGCGTCCCCGGCTACCAGCCGAACCCGGCCTTCAAGGACCTCCCGGCCGCCGGTGACATCGACGGTGCCAAGGCCGCGCTGGCCAAGTGCTCGGCCCCGAAGCCGGTGAAGATCAAGTTCACCTACAACGGCGGCTCGCCGACGTCGGACAACCAGGCCTCCGCGCTGAAGGAGAGCTGGGACGCCGCGGGCTTCCAGACCGAGCTCGACCCGCAGGTCGACACCTACTACTCGATCATCCAGAAGCCCGGCGCGACCTTCGACGTCACCTGGGGCGGATGGGGCGCGGACTGGCCGTCGGTCGGCACCGTGATCCCGCCGCTCTTCGACAGCCGGATCAACCTCACCAAGTCCTCCAACGGCAACGACTACGGTCAGTACGCCGGTGGAGCCGAGGTCGACAAGATGATCGACGACGCCTACGCCGAGTCCGACCTCGACGCTGCTGCCGACAAGTGGGCCGCGGTCGACGCGAAGCTGGGCGAGGACGTCGCCTACATCCCGCTGGAGATCACGATCTTCAACTTCGTGCACGGCGGCAAGGTCACCGGTTACGTCAACAACGTCGCGGTCAACGGCTACGCCGACCTCGCCGTGGTCGGCGTCCAGAAGTGACGTTCGCGCACCTGCGCTGAACTACCACCCGGTCGGGGGCCGTCGCACCTGCGGCGGCCCCCGGTCCGGGGTGCCCACCCGGCCGTGATCCGGCCACTCCCAGACGTCTTCCGAGGTCCCACCTGTGCTCGCCTACACCATCCGCCGGCTCTTCACCGGTGTGGTCATGCTGATCGTGATGAGCTTCATCACCTTCGCGCTGTTCTTCGCCTCCCCGGTCGACGTCGGCCGGTTCGCCTGCGGCAAGAACTGCACGCCGGCCCAGATCGAGCAGGTCAACCGGGCCCTCGGCTACGACGACAGCTTCGTCACCCAGTGGGGCAAGTTCGCCAAGGGCGTCGTCGCGGGTCGCCAGTTCCCCGACGACCCCGCCCTGCGCGAGAGCGCGCCGCAGCTCGTCTCGGACTGCCCGGCGCCCTGCCTGGGCTACTCCACCCGCCGCGGTGACACGGTCGTCAACCTGATCAAGGACACCCTGCCCGTCTCCTTCTCGCTGGCCATCGCGGCCTTCGTGATCTGGATGATCGGCGGCATCCTCTTCGGCGTCATCGCCGCCCTCCGCAAGGGCACCTTCATCGACCGCGGCCTCGTGGGCCTCTCGCTGGTCGGCTACGCGCTGCCCACCTTCTTCGTCGGCCTGCTGCTCTACAAGTTCGTGGCCATCGACTGGGGCTGGGTGCCGATTCCGAAGTACCAGACCATCGCCGACGGCGGACTGGGCGGCTGGCTCACCGGCCTGCTGCTGCCCGCCGTGACGCTCGCCATCTTCTTCATGGCCGCCTACGTGCGGATGACGCGCTCCTACGTGATCGAGTCCTTCGGTGAGGACTACGTGCGCACCGCCCGCGCCAAGGGGCTCTCCGAACGCACGGTGACGTTCAAGCACGCGCTGCGCGCTGCGCTGACGCCCATCGTCACCATGGCGGGCCTCGACCTCGCCGGCCTGCTCGGCGGCGCGATCATCACCGAGCAGGTGTTCAACTACCCCGGTCTCGGCAAGCTCGCCGTGCTGGCCAACTCCGACTACGACCTGCCGACGCTGGTGGGCATCGTCCTGCTGCTCGCGGCCTTCGTCATCCTGGCCAACATCGTGGTCGACCTGCTGTACGCCGTCATCGACCCGCGCGTCCGGCTGGACTGAGAGGACCTCCAGATGACGACCACCTCCCTCACCTCTGCCGGCGCGCCCACGGCCGCCCCGCTGCTGTCGGTGCGCGACCTGATGGTGCACTTCCCGACCGCCGACGGCGTCGTGAAGGCCGTCAACGGTCTCAGCTTCGACCTCCAGGCCGGGCGCACGCTCGGCATCGTCGGTGAGTCCGGCTCGGGCAAGTCGGTCTCGAGCATGGCGATCATGGGCCTGCACCACGGCACCTCCGCGCAGCTGTCCGGCGAGATCATGCTCGGCGACACGAACCTGCTGCAGCTCAGCGTCGACGAGATGCGCCGCCGCCGCGGTCGCGACGTGGCGATGATCTTCCAGGACCCGCTCTCGGCGATGCACCCCTACTACACCGTGGGCAACCAGATCGCCGAGGCGTACCGGGTGCACCACGACGTGTCGAAGAAGGCCGCGCGCACCCGCGCCATCGAGATGCTCGACCGTGTCGGCATCCCCACCCCCGACCGGCGCGTGGACGACTACCCGCATCAGTTCTCGGGCGGCATGCGCCAGCGCGCGATGATCGCGATGGGCCTGATCAACGACCCCAGCCTGCTCATCGCCGACGAGCCCACGACCGCGCTGGACGTGACCGTCCAGGCGCAGATCCTCGACCTCTTGCAGGACCTCCAGCGTGAGTTCAACTCGGCCATCGTGATCATCACCCACGACCTCGGTGTCGTAGCCGAGATGGCCGACGACGTGCTGGTGATGTACGCCGGTCGCGCGGTCGAGCACGGCCCGTGCCAGGAGGTGCTCACGCACCCGGAGATGCCCTACACGTGGGGCCTGCTCTCGAGCGTCCCCGACGTCACCGGCGACACCGATGCCCGCCTGATGCCGATCCCCGGCAGCCCGCCGAGCCTGCTCAACCCGCCGAGCGGATGCTCCTTCCACCCCCGCTGCGCGCACCGCGACAAGGTGCCCGGCGACCTGTGCCGCACCACGCTGCCCGAGCTGGTGCCGGGCAACCGCGGCGCCGGCCACCTCAAGCGCTGCCACCTCGCCGACTCCGACACCATCTACGCCACCGAGGTGCTGCCCGAGATCGCACCCGACCTCGCCCCGGAGCGCGCGGAGGACGACCGGTGACGCTCGACGACACGACACCCACCCACGAGAGTCCGGAGGACGCGACGTCCATGAGCGCCACCAGCAGCGAGCAGGCCGGCGGCCCGGCCCACCGCGCCTCGACCGACGCCAAGGTGCTGCTCGAGGTCGAGCAGCTGCGCATGCACTTCCCGGTGAAGGCGCCGGGGCTGATCCGCCGCACGGTGGGGCACGTGCAGGCCGTCGACGGCGTCTCCTTCCAGGTGACCGAGGGGTCCTCGCTCGGTCTGGTGGGGGAGTCGGGTTGCGGCAAGTCGACCACCGGTCGCCTCATCACGCGCCTCTACGAGCCGACGGCGGGCGCCATCCGCTTCGAGGGCGATGACATCGCCAAGGCGAGCGCGCGCGACCTCAAGCCGCTGCGTCGCGAGATCCAGATGATCTTCCAGGACCCCTACACCTCGCTGAACCCCCGCCAGACCGTGGGTTCGATCGTGGGTGCGCCGCTGGAGATCCACAAGATCGTGCCGAAGGACAAGGTGCTCAGCCGCGTCCAGGAGCTCCTCGAGATCGTGGGGCTCAACCCCGAGCACTACAACCGCTACCCGCACGAGTTCTCCGGCGGTCAGCGTCAGCGCATCGGCATCGCCCGCGCGCTGACCCTGCAGCCGAAGCTGCTGGTGGCCGACGAGCCGGTCTCGGCCCTCGACGTCTCGATCCAGGCGCAGGTCATCAACCTGCTCCAGGACATCCAGCGCGAGTTCAACGTGGCGTTCCTGTTCATCGCCCACGACCTGGCGATCGTGCGCCACTTCTGCCCCGAGGTCGCGGTGATGTACCTCGGCAAGATCGTCGAGATCGGCGACCGCGACTCGATCTACACCAACGCGCACCATCCCTACACCCAGGCGCTGCTCTCGGCTGTGCCCGACGTGCGCCAGGCCGCCACCGGCGGTCGCCGTGAGCGCATCCGGCTGCAGGGCGACGTCCCGAGCCCGATCGACCCGCCCTCGGGGTGCCGCTTCCGCACCCGCTGCCCGATCGCGCAGGAGATCTGCGCGCGCCACGAGCCGCCGCTCGTGCAGATCGGACGCAAGCACAAGGTCGCCTGCCACTTCCCGGGCCGCCTGGGCGAGGCGCCGCGCGAGCCCTTCACCTCGGGTCTCCTCGGCGTCGACCGCGAGGGCCAGCCCGACGCCGGGGCCAGCCCGACCACCGACCTGGTGGAGCAGCCGGGCTACGCCGACACCTGGTTCGACCTCGACTCGAAGTCGATCGGGCGGGCCTGACCGGCCCGTCGGGGCCGGCGCCTACAGTCGCCCCCGTGGACGACGAACCGCAGCTCTTCGACACCCCGGGTCCCGCCGGCACCGCGCGTGCCGGCGGCCCGGGGTCGCTGAGCGACGCCGTCCACGCCTCCGCCCCGCTGGCGGTGCGGATGCGCCCGCGCGACCTCGACGAGCTCGTCGGTCAGGAGCACCTGCGCGCTCCGGGGTCGCCACTGCGCCAGCTCGTCGACGGCGGTCGCTCGCTGTCGATCCTGCTCTGGGGTCCGCCCGGCACGGGCAAGACCACGATCGCCTCGATCGTCAGCCGCCAGACCGGTCGCCGGTTCGTCGAGGTGTCGGCGGTGTCGGCCGGCGTCAAGGAGGTGCGCGCGGCCATCGACGCGGCCCGCCGCGAGCTCGTGGCCACCGGCAACGAGACGGTGCTCTTCGTCGACGAGGTCCACCGCTTCAGCAAGGCCCAGCAGGACGCTCTGCTGCCGGGCGTCGAGAACCGATGGGTCTCGCTGGTGGCCGCCACCACCGAGAACCCCTCGTTCAGCGTGGTCTCGCCGCTGCTCTCGCGCAGCCTGCTGCTGCGGCTGCAGCCGCTCACCGACGCCGACATCGCCGCGGTGCTCGACCACGCGGTCGCCGACGAGCGGGGCCTCGGCGCCGAGTTCGACCTCGAGGACGACGCCCGCGCCCACCTCGTGCGGCTCGCCGGTGGCGACGCGCGTCGCTCCCTTACCTATCTGGAGGCCGCGGCCGGCGCCGCACGGGCGCAGGGCAGCTCGGTGATCGACCTCGCCACCGCGGAGACGGCGGCCGACCAGGCGGCGGTGCGCTACGACCGCGACGGCGACCAGCACTACGACGTCGTCAGCGCGTTCATCAAGTCGGTGCGCGGCTCCGACGCCGATGCCGCGCTGCACTACCTGGCGCGGATGCTCGAGGCCGGGGAGGACCCGCGCTTCGTGGCGCGCAGGCTGATGATCCTGGCGAGCGAGGACATCGGGCTCGCCGACCCCGCGGCCCTGCCGCTGGCGGTGGCCGCGGCGCAGACCGTGCAGCTGATCGGCATGCCCGAGGCCAAGCTCACCCTCGCCCACGCCACGATCGCCCTCGCGGTGGCCCCGAAGTCGAACGCGGTCACCACCGCCATCGGAGCGGCGATCTCCGACGTGCGCGCGGGGCGCATCGGCACGGTGCCGCCGCACCTGCGCGACGCCCACTACCCGGGCGCCGAGCGGCTGGGCCACGGCCAGGGCTACGTCTACAGCCACGACGCGCCGTTCGGGGTGGCCGAGCAGCAGTACGCCCCTGACGTGGTCGCCGATGCCCGCTACTACCGGCCCACCGAGCTCGGTGCCGAGGCCGGGGTCAAGCAGCGGTGGGAGCGTATCCGCGGCATCATCCGCGGTGCGGGCCGCGGCAGCGGGGACCGATAGGGTTGTCTCCCGTGACCACCGCGATCGCCGTCCCCGTGTGGCTGGCAGCGGCGATCCTGCTCGGGGTCGGCGCGCTGCTCGTCGTCCTGGTGCGCACCCGCGTGCGGCTGCGCGAGGCGCGCGAGCAGTCCGACCACCTGGTCGCGGCCGCCCTCGAGGACGCCGACGCGCTGCGCGCCGAGGTCGGTCGTCTCCAGCGCCGCATCGACGACTCCGCGGCCCGCCCGGTGCCGGTGGCGGTGGTCGACGAGCGCGAGTACCTCATCACCGACCTGGCTCCCGAGCGGGGGCCGCGCACACCCGCGGCGATCGTCCCCGCTCCGCTCTTCGCCGACATCGTGCTGCGCGAGTCGGTCATCCGCACCGCAGCGCTCGCCGCGGGACTGCGTCGCGCGCTCGCGCCCGAGGTGCGCCACCGCATCCGCTTCGAGATGAAGCGCGAGGTCAAGCGCTCGCGCAAGGCCCGCAAGGTCGCCGTCCGCGAGGCCCGGCGCGAGCTCGCCGCCCGCGAGAACCCGCGCGTGCAGGCCCGCACGGAGGCCGCCTCGTGAAGGCCGGCGTGTGGTTCGCCGCCGGCGCCGCGGCCGGTGTCTACGGCGTGGTGCGGGTGCGACGCCTGGCGGAGGCGTTCACACCCGACGGCATGCGCGACCGTCTCGGCGCCGTGGTGCTCGGCGCCCGGCTCCTCGCCGAGGAGGTCGCCCAGGGCCAGGCCGAGGCCGAGGTGCGCCTGCGCGAGCAGTACCGCTCGATGCAGGACGCCGCCCGCGGCGACATCGGCCCCGCGGCCCTCGAGGGACGCACGACCACGGCGGGACGCCCCGCCCCCACCTCCCACCAGGAAGGCCACTGACGATGGCGAGCGAGCCCACCGACACCTACCTCAGCAGCGCCGAGATTCGCAGCCGGTTCCTCGCGCACTTCGAGGCTCGCGGTCACACGGTCGTGCCGTCGGCGTCCCTGCTGCTCGACGACCCCAACCTGCTGTTCGTCAACGCCGGCATGGTGCCCTTCAAGCCCTACTTCCTGGGCCAGGAGACCCCGCCGTTCGCGCGGGCCACGAGCGTGCAGAAGTGCGTGCGCACCCTCGACATCGAGGAGGTCGGCAAGACCACCCGCCACGGCACGTTCTTCCAGATGAACGGCAACTTCTCCTTCGGCGACTACTTCAAGGAGGGGGCGATCCAGTTCGCCTGGGAGCTCATCACGGGCGACCAGGCATCCGGCGGCTTCGGCTTCGACCCCGAGCGCATCTGGGTCACCGTGCTCCCCGAGGACGACGAGGCGCGCGCCGCCTGGCGCGAGATCGCCGGCATCCCGGAGTCGCGCATCCAGCCGCGCGGCCTCAAGGACAACTACTGGAACATGGGCGTGCCCGGCCCCGGCGGGCCCTGCAGCGAGATCTACATCGACCGCGGCCCGCAGTTCGGCCCCGACGGCGGCCCCGAGGCCGACGAGGACCGCTTCCTGGAGATCTGGAACCTCGTGTTCATGCAGGAGGAGCTCAGCGCCGTCCGGGCCAAGGACGACTTCGACATCGCCGGGCCCCTGCCGAGCAGGAACATCGACACCGGCATGGGTCTCGAGCGCGTCGCCTACCTGCTCCAGGGCAAGAACAACATGTACGAGACCGACGTGGTGTTCCCGGTCATCGAGCGTGCGGAGGCCCTCACGGGCAAGCGCTACGGCGCCGACCCCGTCAGCGACGTCCGCTTCCGCGTCATCGCCGACCACGTGCGCAGCTCGCTGATGCTCATCGGCGACGGCGTGACCCCGGGCAACGAGGGCCGCGGCTACGTGCTGCGCCGGCTGCTACGCCGCGCGGTGCGCAACGTGCGCCTGCTGGGCTACGAGGACCCCGCCCTGCCCGAGCTGCTGCCGATCTCGCGCGACCGCATGGGCGAGAGCTACCCCGAGCTCATCACCGACTTCGACCGCATCGCCCAAGTGGCGAACGCCGAGGAGGAGGCCTTCCGCAAGACGCTGCAGGCCGGCACCCAGATCTTCGACCTCGCCGCCGGCGAGGTCCGCTCCGGCGGGGGCTCCACGATCCCGGGCGAGCGCGCGTTCGCGCTGCACGACACCTACGGCTTCCCGATCGACCTCACCCTCGAGATGGCCGCCGAGGCCGGGCTGAGCGTCGACGAGACCGGCTTCCGCCAGCTGATGACCGAGCAGCGCGAGCGCGCCAAGGCCGACGCCCGGGCGAAGAAGGGCCAGCACGCCGACACCGGCGTCTACCGCGGCATCCTCGACGCCCACGGCCCCACCGAGTGGCTCGCCTACGAGACCCTCACCACCGAGTCGCGCACCCTCGCGCTCCTCAAGGAGGGCGCGGCCGTGCCGGCGCTCGGGGAGGGCGAGGTCGGCGAGGTCGTGCTCGACCGCACGCCGTTCTACGCCGAGTCCGGCGGCCAGGTGGCCGACGCCGGCGTCATCGAGTTCGACGGCGGCCGGCTCGAGGTGCTCGACGTGCAGCGCCCGGTGCGCGGACTCGTCGTCCACCAGGTGCGGGTGCTGGAGGGCGAGCTGCCCGCCGACGCCGCCGGCCTGCACGCGCAGGTCGACCCCGAGTGGCGCATCGGTGCCCGCCAGGCGCACTCGGGCACGCACATCATCCACGCGGCGCTGCGCGACGTCCTCGGCCCCACCGCCCTGCAGTCGGGCTCCTACAACCGCCCGGGCTACCTGCGCCTCGACTTCGGCTGGCTCAACGCCCTCGACCCCGACCAGGTGCGCCAGGTCGAGCTCGTCGCCAACAACGCCCTGCGCGCCGACCTGCCCGTCGGCTGGCAGTACATGACGCTCGGCCAGGCGCGCGACTGGGGCGCCCTCGCGCTCTTCGGCGAGACCTACGACGACTCCAAGGTGCGCGTGGTCGAGATCGGCGGCCCCTGGTCGCGCGAGCTCTGCGGCGGCACGCACGTCGACCACTCCAGCCAGGTCGGCACGATCGTCGTCACCGGCGAGTCGAGCGTCGGCTCGGGCAACCGCCGCATCGAGGCGCTCACGGGCGTCGAGGGCTTCGGCTACCTCGCCCGCGAGCGCGACGTGGTCGGTCAGCTCTCCACCCTGCTGAAGGCGCAGCCCGACGACCTCGTCGGCCGCGTCGGCGACCTGCTCGACCGGCTCAAGCAGACCGAGAAGGAGATCGAGCGCATCCGCGTGGCGCAGCTGCTCGCCGCCGGCGGTGACCTCGCCGCCGGGGCCCAGGACGTCGGCGGTGTGCGCCTGGTCGCCCACCGCGTGGACGGCGCGGGCGCCGGCGACGTGCGCACCCTCGCCCTCGACGTGCGCGGGCGCCTCGGTGTCGACGTGCCGGGCGTCGTGGTCGTGGTGGGCACGAGCGAGGGCAAGGTCGCCGTTGTCGCGGCGCTCAACGAGGCCGCCGTGGACCGCGGTCTCGCGGCGGGTGACCTCGTGCGCACCGTCGCGCCGTTCGTGGGCGGCAAGGGCGGTGGCAAGGCCGACGTCGCCCAGGGCGGCGGCACCGACTCCTCGCGCATCGACGAGGCGCTGGCCGCCGTCACGGCCGCGGTGGCCGGGGCCTGACGCGTGCGTCGCGGCGTGCGGATCGGGATCGATCCCGGCGACGCCCGCATCGGGGTGGCTCGCAGCGACCCCTCGGGGATGCTGGCGACTCCCGTCGAGACCGTGCGCCGCGGCCAGGGCGACCTGCGCCGACTGGCGCGCATCGTGCGCGAGGCCGAGGCGATCGAGGTCGTCGTCGGGCTGCCGCGGTCGCTCGCCGGCGGTGAGGGGCCAGCCGCGGCCAAGTCGCGCGAGTTCGCGGCCCGCCTGGCCGAGCGCGTCGCGCCGGTGCCGGTGCGGCTGGTCGACGAACGGCTGACCACGGTCACCGCCCACGAGATGCTGCGCGGTCAGCGCCGCGGCGCGAGCCAGCGGGCCGTGGTCGACCAGGTCGCCGCGGTGGTGATCCTCCAGCAGGCCCTCGACACCGAACGGGGCAGCGGCGCGCCGCCCGGTGAGACGGTCGTCACGGCTGCTGCGGCTACGGTGGAGGCGGAGGTCGGCGTCTCGGGAGCGCCGGAGCTCCCGCCCGAACCCCCGAGCCCTTCGTCGATCGAGCCCGAGGAGTCCCATGACTGAGTCCGTCCTGCCCGGAGGCGGCGACGACCGGCCGACCCCTTCCGCCCCCTCGGGCCAGGCCCCCGACACCTACGTCGAGCAGCGGCCCAGCAGTCCCGGACGCCGCGCCGACCGTTCCGGCGGGAGCCGACGCGGTCGCAAGCGTCGCTCCGGCTGCCTGCCCGTGCTGCTCATCGGCGTCCTGCTCGTCGGCGTGCTCGCGTGGTTCGCCCGCGGCGCGGTGAGCGACATCCGCGACGCCCTCGCCGGGCCCGAGGACTACCCGGGCCCCGGCAGCGGGTCGGTGTCGGTGACCATCGATCCCGGTCAGAGCATCGCCTCCATGGGCGAGGAGCTGGAGAGCCTCGACGTCGTGGCCTCCGCCGACGCCTTCATCGACGCCGCCCGCGGCAACGCCGACTCCTCCCGCATCCAGGCCGCGACCTACGAGATGCGCACGCAGATGGCGGCCACCGACGCCGTCGAGCTGCTCGCCGACCCGGCCAACGCCGGCTCCGGGCGCACCGTGACGGTGCCCGAGGGTGCCCGGGTGGGCCAGGTCGTGGCGGCCATCGAGAAGGCCACCGGGTTCCCGGAGCGGCAGATCACCGCGCTGCTCGAGAAGCCGGAGTCGATCGGGCTGCCCGCGGAGGCGCAGGGCAACCCCGAGGGCTACCTCTTCCCGGCCACCTACCAGATCACCGACGCCACCACCCCCGAGAGCCTCCTGCGCCAGATGGTGGAGCAGACCGAGAAGGCCGAGGCCGACCTCGACATCGCCGCCAAGGCCAAGCGCCTCGGCCTCACGCCGCACGAGATCATCACCGTGGCCAGCATCCTGGAGTACGAGGCCAACCGCGGCGAGGACTACCCGAAGGTCGCGCGCGTGCTCTACAACCGCCTGGACGACGGCATGGCGCTGCAGCTCGACTCGACGGTGTCGTACGTCAGCAAGCGCAAGGGCGACGTGTGGACGACGGCCGCCGAGCGCGACAGCGAGTCGCGCTACAACACCTACCGCTACACGGGCCTGCCGCCGGGGCCGATCGGCTCGCCCGGCAAGGAGACCATCGAGGCCGCGCTCAACCCGGCCGACGGACCGTGGCTCTACTTCGTGCCCGACTTCGAGAAGGGCACCACGCTCTTCACCGACGACTACCAGCAGCACCTGCGCAACGCCGAGAGGGCGAAGGCCTTCTGCCGCAAGAGCGATGCCTGCTGAGATCCGCTGCGGCGTGGTGGGCGACCCCATCGCCCACTCGCTCTCACCGGCCCTGCACCGGGCTGGCTTCTCCGAGCTCGGCGTCGTCGCCAGCTACGACGCCACGCGGGTGGAGGCGGGCGGTCTCGCCGAGCACGTCGCGCAGCTCGGGCCGCAGTGGCGCGGGCTCTCGGTCACCGCACCGCTGAAGCGCGAGGCGATGGCGCTGGCGGCCGAGGTCACCGACACCGCGCGGATCGCGGGGGGAGCCAACACTCTGGTCCGGCTGCCCGGCGGGCACGGCTGGTCGGCCGACAACACCGACCTTCCCGGTGCGGTGGCGGCGGTGCGCGAGCGCTACGCGGGCGACGTCCACGCGGTGACGATCCTGGGCGGGGGGGCGACGGCGTCGTCCACGGCGCTGGCGCTGGCGAGGCTGGGTGCCCGACGGGTGCGGCTGCTAGTGCGCGAGGTCGCACGTGCCGACGACACGGCAGCGGCGCTGCGCGCGCACGCGCACCTCGAGGTGGAGGTGGGCCTGCTCGGCGACGAGACGATCGGCGAGGTGGTCGTCTCCACCGTCCCGGCCGCCGCCCAGACGCCCGACGTCGTGCGGTCCGCGGCCTCGGCGGCGGTGGTGTTCGAGGTCGTCTACGACCCCTGGCCCACCCCGCTCGCCGCGGCCGCCGCCGCCCGCGGTCAGGTGGTCGTCTCGGGTCTCGACCTGCTGGTGCACCAGGGTGTGCTGCAGCAGCACGCGTTCGCCGAGGTCGCCGCCGATCCCGAGCAGGATCTGCGCCTGGTGGCCGCACTGCGGGCCGCCGGCGAGGCCGAGCTCGCCCGCCGCGCCGGGGCCTGAGCGTGGACGACGCCCTGCTCACCGCCGCGGCCGCGCTCGGCGCCGCGCTGCTCGGCGCGGGTGGGGGAGCGCTGGCACCGCGACTCGTCGCGGGCTGCCCCGACCCGGTCCCCGATCCCGACGAGGACCCCGACGACTTCCCCGACCACGTGCCGTTCGCGGTCCTGGGCGCACGCCCCGGCCTGGTGGCCCGCTGCGCGGCGGTCGGCGGCCTCGCCGGTGCCGCCCTCGGTGCGGCTCTGGGCCTCGACTGGGCACTGGTCTGGTCGCTGGCACTCCTGCCGTTCGCCGTCGCGCTCGCCGTCATCGACCAGGTCACCTGGTTCCTGCCCACCTGGCTCGTCGCCCGTGGTGCCCTCGCAGTGCTCGCGGTGGAGGTGGTCGCCGCTGCGGCCCTGCGTGAGCCGCGGGTGCTGCTCGCCGCAGCCGTCGGGGCGGCGGCGCTCGGGCTCTACTACGGCTTGATCTGGTTCGTGAGCCCCCGCTCGATGGCTTTCGGCGACGTGCGCCTGGGTGCGCTCCTCGGTCTGGCGCTGGGCCCCCTGGGGCTCGGTGTGCTCGCGCTGTCGGTGGTCCTCGCCGCCGTGCTGCTCGGCATCTCCCACGTGCCGCTGCGCCGACGCGGCGGCGTGATCCGGCGACGCCAGCCCTTCGGGCCGTTCCTCGTGCTCGGGGCGTGGGCGGCCGTCGTCCTCGCGCCGGGTGCGGCGGCGCTGCTCGGCGCGTCGGGCTGACCCGGACACGTGCCGGTCGCGGCGTGGGCGCGTGGGAGAATGGCGCCATGTTGCGCTGGTTGACCGCGGGGGAGTCCCACGGCCCGTCCCTGGTCGCGATCCTGGAGGGCCTGCCGGCCCACGTGGAGGTCACGACCGACGATCTCGCCGACGCGCTCGCGCGCCGACGCCTCGGCTACGGCCGCGGCGCCCGCATGAAGTTCGAGGCCGACGCCGTCACCGTCATCGGCGGCGTGCGCCACGGCCGCACGCAGGGCGGCCCGGTGGCCGTCGAGGTGGGCAACACCGAGTGGCCGAAGTGGGAGACCGTGATGGCGGCCGACCCGGTCGACCCCGAGGTGCTCGCCGGACAGGCCCGCAACGCCCCGCTCACCCGTCCGCGACCCGGCCACGCCGACCTCGCGGGCATGCAGAAGTACGACTTCGACGACGCCCGCCCGATCCTCGAGCGCGCTTCGGCCCGTGAGACGGCCGCCCGCGTGGCGCTCGGCCGCGTGGCCAGCAACTTCCTCGAGCAGGCCACCGGCGCGCGCATCGTCAGCCACGTCGTCGAGATCGGCGGTGTGCGCACCCCCTCCGACGAGCTGCCGACCTTCGCCGACCTCGAGCGACTCGACGCCGACCCCGTGCGCTGCCTCGACGCCGACGGCTCGAAGCTGATGGTCGAGCGCATCGACGCCGCCCACAAGGACGGCGACACCCTCGGCGGCGTCGTGGAGGTCGTCGTCCACGGGCTGCCGCCGGGCCTCGGCTCGCACGTGCACTGGGACCGTCGCCTCGACGCCCGCCTGGCCGGTGCGCTCATGGGGATCCAGGCGATCAAGGGCGTGGAGGTCGGCGACGGC
Source organism: Nocardioides sp. (assembly GCF_964229035.1). Lineage (GTDB taxonomy): Bacteria > Actinomycetota > Actinomycetes > Propionibacteriales > Nocardioidaceae > Nocardioides. The sequence continues at coordinate 88,307 of NZ_CAXRAZ010000004.1, forward strand.
TTCGAGCTGGCCGCGACCCCGGGCTCGCTGGCCCACGACGAGATCGTCACCGAGGACGGCCGGTTGCGCCGCACCTCCCACCGCTCCGGGGGCACGGAGGGCGGCATGACCACCGGCGAGGTGCTGCGCGTGCGCGCCGCGATGAAGCCCATCGCCACCGTCCCGCGGGCGCTGCGCACCGTCGACGTCGCCACGGGCGAGCAGACCGTGGCCCACCACCAGCGCTCCGACGTGTGCGCGGTGCCGGCCTCCGGCATCGTCGCCGAGGCGATGGTGGCGCTGGTGCTGGCCGACGCCGTGCTCGAGAAGTTCGGCGGCGACTCGGTGGGCGAGACCCGCCGCAACGTCACCAGCTATCTCGACGCCCTGCGCTACCGGTGACCCGACCGTGATCCCCGCGCCGGCCGTCGGGCCCCGCGTCGTGCTCGTCGGCCCGATGGGTGCGGGCAAGACGACCGTCGGACGCCTCGTCGCCGAGCAGCTGGGCGTCGCGTTCGCCGACACCGACGTGCTCGTCGAGGAGGCCGCAGGGCGCACGGTCTCCGACCTGTTCGTCGAGGAGGGCGAGGCCCACTTCCGTCGGCTCGAGCGGGCCACCGTGGAGGCGGCGCTCGCCGAGCACCGCGGCGTGCTGTCGCTGGGCGGCGGGGCCGTGCTCGATCCGGCCACCCAGGCCGATCTCGCCCCCCACCTCGTGGTGTTCCTGCGCGTCGGGCTCACCGACGCGGTCAAGCGGGTCGGCCTCGGCACCGGCCGCCCACTCCTGCTCGGCAACGTGCGCGCCCGCGTCAAGCAGCTGCTCGACGAGCGCGCCCCCGTCTACGAGGGCGTCGCGCGCGTCGTCGTCGACACCGACGACCGCACACCGGCCGAGGTGGCCGCCGAGGTCCTGACCGCCGTCACCGGGGGAGAGCGATGAGCACCCAGCACGAGGCCCACGCAGAGCCGACCACCATCCGCGTCGCGACCGCGCAGCCCTACGACGTGGTCGTCGGCCACGGGGTGCTCGATCGCCTGCGCGCTCTGCTGCCCGCCGGGGTGCAGCGCGTCGCGATCATCAGCCCCGAGGCGCTGGAGCACGTGCTCGAACCGCTCGCCGACGAGCTCGAGGGCCTCGACGTCGTCGTGCTCCAGGTGCCCGACGGCGAGGAGTCGAAGAACTGGGAGGTCGCCGCGGCCTGCTGGGAGGGGCTCGGCGAGGAGGGCTTCACCCGCTCGGACGCCGTGGTCACCCTCGGCGGCGGCGCGACCACCGACCTCGGCGGCTTCGTGGCGGCCACCTGGCTGCGCGGGGTGGCCGTCGTCCACGTGCCGACCACGCTGCTCGCCATGGTGGACGCCGCCGTGGGCGGCAAGACGGGCATCAACACCCCCGCCGGCAAGAACCTCGTGGGTTCCTTCCACGAGCCCGCCGGCGTGCTGTGCGACCTCTCGCTGCTGCGCACCCTGCCGCGCGAGGAGCTCGTGGCGGGGCTGGGTGAGGTCGTCAAGTGCGGCTTCATCGCCGACCCCGCCATCCTCGACCTGGTCGAGACCCACGACCCCGCCTCGCTGGACGCCGACTCGCCGGTGCTGCGCGAGCTGGTGGAGCGCGCGGTGCGCGTGAAGGCCGAGGTCGTGGCCGGCGACCTCAAGGAGACCGGCGGCTCCGGAGGGCATCCCGGGCGCGAGGTGCTCAACTACGGCCACACCCTGGCCCACGCCATCGAGAAGGCCAGCGACTACGGCATCCGCCACGGTGAGGCCGTGGCGATCGGCTGCGTCTACGTGGCCGAGCTGGCTGCCCGCACGGGCGGTCTGTCGCGTGAGGTGGTCGAGCGCCACCGCGCGGTGCTGCAGCGGGTCGGCCTGCCGACCACCTACGCCGACGCCGACTTCGACACCCTGCTCGCCACCATGCGCGTCGACAAGAAGGCGCGCGGCAACCAGCTGCGCTTCCTCGTGCTCAGCGACCTCGCGCAGCCGACGGTGCTCGCCGGCCCGCCCGAGGAGGCCCTGCGCGAGGCGTACGCGGCCATCGGGGGCACGGCGTGAGCCTCGGGCCCGCGGCGGACCAGCGCGAGGTCTGGGTGCTCAACGGCCCCAACCTCGGGCGCCTCGGACGACGCCAGCCCGAGATCTACGGCACCACCACCTTCGCCGAGCTCGCGGACCTCGCGCGCGATTGGGGTCGCGATCTCGGCCTCGCCGTGCGGGTGGAGCAGACCAACCACGAGGGCGTGCTGCTCGACCTGCTCAACGAGGCGGCCGACCGCGCCGTCCCCGTGGTGCTCAACGCGGCCGCGTGGACCCACTACTCCTACGCCCTGTTCGACGCCTGCGCCCAGCTCGAGGCGCCCCTGGTGGAGGTGCACATCAGCGCCCCGTCGAAGCGGCCCGAGGAGTTCCGCCACACCTCGGTCGTGACCCCGCACGCCGCCCTGGTCATCGAGGGGGAGGGACTCGACGGCTACCGGCGGGCACTCGAATTCATCGCCGCGCAGTCGGCGCACTAGACTCCGTCGTCGGCCGGGGCCGTTGCGCCCCGCGCCCGCCGGCCGCGGCCCCCGGCCCGGTTCCGGCCCCGACGCATCCCGCCCCGTGCTCACGGGGTCCACCCACGACCAAGCACGAAGAAGGCTGACGCATGGCAACCACGAACGACCTGAAGAACGGCATGGTGCTGAAGCTGGAGGGCGGCCAGCTCTGGCAGGTCGTCGAGTTCCAGCACGTGAAGCCGGGCAAGGGCCCCGCGTTCGTGCGCACCAAGCTGCGCCACGTCGAGTCGGGCAAGAACGTCGACAAGACCTTCAACGCCGGCACCAAGGTCGAGACCGCCACGGTCGACCGCCGCTCGTTCCAGTACCTCTACAACGACGGCTCGAACTTCGTGTTCATGGACGTCCAGGACTACGACCAGATCGAGGTCGACCCCGCGATCGTGGGCACTGCGGCCGGCTTCCTCCTGGAGAACCAGGAGGTCATCGTGGCCACCAACGAGGGTCGCGTGCTCTTCATCGAGATGCCCGCCTCGGTCGAGCTCGTCGTCAGCTACACCGAGCCCGGCGTCGTCGGCGACTCCGCCACCGGCCGCACCAAGCCCGCCACCCTCGAGACCGGCGCCGAGATCCAGGTGCCGCTGTTCATCGAGCAGGGCGAGAAGATCAAGGTCGACACCCGCGACGGCGGCTCCTACCTCTCCCGCGTGAAGGGCTGAGTCGCTTCGTGGGTGCCCGCACCAAGGCGCGCAAGCGCGCGCGCGACGTCCTCTACGCCGCCGACCTGCGCGGCGAGAGCGGCGTCGAGGCCCTCGAGCGCGTGATCGCCGACGGCGAGGAGCTCGCCAACCCCTACACGGCTGTGATCGTGCGGGGGGTCAGCGAGCACGTCGAGCGCATCGACGAGGTGCTCACCGCCCAGTCGACCGACTGGACCCTCGCCCGGATGCCCGCGGTCGACCGCAACGTGCTGCGCATCGGCGTCTGGGAGCTGCTCTGGGCCGACGACGTGCCGCCGGCCGTCGCGGTCACCGAGGCCACCGGTCTCGTGCGCGAGCTCTCCACCGACTCCTCGCCCACGTTCGTCAACGGCGTGCTGGGCGCGATCCAGCGTCGCGTCGAGGCCGACGGCCTGGGTGAGGTGCGCGGCTCCGCCGCCAGCTGATCCGCGCGGCGGCGCCCGGCCCTGTGTCAGGGTGGTCGCATGAGCGCTGAGGGCACCCCCGCATCCGGTTCCGTCGACGGCGACCAGGGGGGTGACCTCGAGGTCGACGTGATCGTCGTCGGGCTCGGTCCGGGCGGCGAGCACCTGGCCAGCACCCTGGCGGGCGAGGGTCTCAGCGTCGTCGGAGTCGACCGGCGCCTCGTCGGCGGCGAGTGCCCCTACTTCGGGTGCATCCCGACGAAGATGATGATCCGCGCCGCGCATACCCTCGCCGAGGCGCGTCGGGTCGAGGGGCTCGCCGGCACGGCCAGCGTGCAGCCCGACTGGACGGTCGTGGCCGACCGCATCCGCGACGAGGCCACCGACGACTGGGACGACGCCGTGGCCGTCAAGCGGGTCGAGGACGCCGGCGTCACCTTCCTGCGCGGCACCGGTCGCCTCGACGGCGCACGCACGGTCGTCGTCGACACCGAGGACGGGGAGCGCACCGTGCGGGCGCGGCGGGGCGTCGTCCTCAACACCGGCACCGAGCCCGCCGTGCCGCCGGTTGACGGGCTCGCCGACACCCCGTTCTGGACCAACCGCGACATCGTGGCCGTGCGCGAGCTGCCCGCCAGCCTCGTGGTCATGGGCGGCGGCCCCATCGGAGCCGAGATGGCGCAGGCCTTCGCTCGCTTCGGCGTCGAGGTCACCGTCGTCGAGGCGGGTCCGCGCATCCTCGGCCCCGAGGAGCCCGAGGCCAGCGAGGTCGTGGCGGCCGCCTTCGAGGCCGACGGCATCACGGTGCGCGCCGGCGTCGGCATCGAGAAGGTGGCCCACGACGGGTCGGCCTTCACCCTCACCCTGGCCGACGGCAGCACGCTGGGCGCCGAGCGGCTGCTCGTCGCGGCGGGGCGTCGTCCGAACCTGCGCGGCATCGGGCTCGACACCGTCGGCGTGGACGAGACCGCACGCTCGCTCGACGTCGACGACCACCTCCGCGTCGTGGGCGCCGACGGCCTGTGGGCGATCGGCGACATCACCGGCAAGGGCGCCTTCACCCACATGTCGATGTACCAGGCCGACGTCGCGATCCGCGACCTCACCGGGCAGGACGGCCCCTGGGCCACCTACCACGCCGTCTCGCGGGCCACCTTCACCGATCCGGAGGTCGGCTCGGTGGGGCAGACCGAGAAGCAGGCCCGCGAGGCCGGGCTCACCGTCGGCGTGGGTGTCGCGAAGCTGCCCGAGTCGAGCCGCGGCTGGCTGCACAAGGCCGGCAACGAGGGCGTGATCAAGCTCGTGGCCGACCTCGACGCCGGCGTCCTGGTCGGCGCGACCACGGTCGGGCCATCGGGCGGCGAGATCCTCGGCATGCTCGTCACGGCCATCCACGCGCGCGTGCCCATCGCCACCCTGCGCACCCAGCACTTCGCCTATCCCACCTTCCACCGCGCCATCGAGACGGCCCTGGGCGACATCGGCTGACGCGCCGCGGAGGCGAGCCCTGCCGGGTTTGTCGGGAGCACGCCCCGGGCACACGGGCGGGGAGCCCGGAGCACCCGGGCGCTCGCACACCGACTCGGGAGGTCACCTGTGAGCCAGCACCCCTCCGCGCCCGACGGGCGCGACAGCACCTCGGACCGTCTCTACACCCCGGGGGAGCTGGAGGACTTCGCCCGCCGCCAGCTCGAGGCCTCGCGCAACGGTGCGGACGCCGACCCGCTCACCGACCCGATCGGTGCGCGGCCCACCGGTCCGCCGCCGACTGCTCCGCCGCCGATCGGGCCTCCGCCGTCCGCACCGCCCACGATCGGACCCCCGCCGTCCGCGCCGCCGGCCGCGCCCCCGCCGTCCCCGCCGCCGGGGGAGCGCGTCGAGCCCCGCCGCTTCATGAGCGCCACGGACTTCCTCGACCGGCGCGACGGCGAGCAGCAGCTCGGCCCAGCCACCTGGGGCTGGCGAGGACGCGTGCGGCGGTGGAGCGGCGGCCTCGTCAAGCCCACCATGGGCGCGGCCGAGCGGGCCTACGAGAGCGACCGCGCGGCGGTGCAGAAGGACTTCGACGGCCCGCGCACCATCGCCTTCGTGAACCCGAAGGGCGGTGCCGCCAAGACCACCGGGGTGCTCGCCGCCGGCTACACCTTCGGCACCGTGCGCGGCGGCGGCGTGGTGGCGTGGGACAACAACGAGACCCGGGGGACCCTCGGCATCCGCGGCGCTCGCGGCGCCCACCGCAACACCACGCGCGAGCTGCTCGAGGACCTCGGGCGCTTCTCCGACGTCTACCAGGCCCGCATCGGCGACCTCGGAGCCTTCGTGCGCTCGCAGGGTGACGCCCACTTCGACGTGCTGGCCTCCGACGAGCGCCCCGACGTCACCGGGGTGATCCACGCGCAGGACTTCAAGGAGGTGCACGCGCTGCTCGAGCGCTTCTACCGGATCATCCTCGTCGACACCGGCAACAACCTGCGGGCCGAGAACTGGCTGGCCTCGGCCGAGGCCGCCGACCTGCTGGTGGTCACCAGCACCGTGCGTGAGGACACCGGCTACTCCGGGCTCTGGATGCTCGACGCCCTGCAGGACGCCGGCTACCAGAACCTGAAGTACAAGACGATCACCGTGCTGTCCGACCCGAGCCCGAAGGTCGACGAGGGCCTGGCCCGTGATCTGGTGTCGGTGTACGAGCAGCGCACCCGCGGCGTCTACCGGGTGCCCTACGACCCTGCGCTCGTGGCCGGGTCCGTGGTGCCGTACGGGCAGCTGTCGTCCGCCACGCGCCGGTCGTGGCTGCGGGCCTGTGCGGCGATGGCGTCGGCGCTCTGAGGCATCCTTCGGCCGGGCGTCGGTGACACCGCTCGGCGCGGCTGGCATGCTCTGCGCTCACCACGCATGCGGAGGGAGCGCGAGGCGATGACCACGCAGCGACGAGTACGCCGGATCAGTTCGGCTGTCGGGCGCGCTCTCCCGCGGATCGGTGTGCTGGCGCTGGGGGCGGTGCTCACGTGGTCCGGTAGTGCCGTGCTCATCGGACTGGGCGGGCTCATGTTCTTCGCGATCCTCTTCGCGACGGACTGGGATCGTTGGGCGCACTACGTCGGGACCGGGATGAAGCCGCAGCCGACGATCGCCGCGGAGCTCACCGAGCCGGGTTCGTTCGGCGTCGAGCTGCAGGCGCCGGGTCCCGATGCCCGCTCGCTCCACGTCATCGCGGCGCTCCGGCAGTCGACCGGGATGTCGCTCGACGAGGCTCGGACGCTGATGCGGAGCGCGCCCGTCACGGTGGTGGACCAGGTGAGCGAGGAGAGTGCCCGCAAGGTCCGGGACCTCGTCGAGCGAGCCGGCGCGAGCGCATCCGTCGTCACCGGTGGGCCGGCCTGAGGGAGGAACGACCGCGACCGCTGCGCCGGAGGTGCCGCGCGACGCTGCGCCCGGCACCGGCCTGTCCACGCCGGTCGCCCGGCGTGCCATCGCCGGTGCCCAGCGGCTAGGGTGGTGCCTGTTCGGACATCCTTTAACGAACCGTCCCGTGAGGCGGAGAAGGAGGCCGCGCGGATGGTCACCCCTGCGCACCCACCCGCTGGACGCGTCGTCCTCGACGCCGGCGACATCTCCCGGGCCCTGGTCCGCATCGCCCACGAGATCCTCGAGCGCAACCGCGGTGCCGACGACCTCCTGCTGCTGGGGCTGCAGACCCGCGGCGTCCCCCTCGCCCAGCGCATCGCCGCCAACATCGAGCGTGTCGAGGGCACCGCCGTGGCCACCGGGTCGCTCGACGTGACGATGTACCGCGACGACCTGCGCAGCCAGCCCACCCGGGCGCCGCACCGCACGGAGCTCCCGGCCAGCGGCATCGATGCCAAGACCGTCGTCCTCGTGGACGACGTCCTGTACTCCGGCCGCACCATCCGCGCCGCCCTCGACGCACTGAACGACCTGGGGCGCCCGGCGGCCGTGCGGCTCGCGGTGCTGGTCGACCGCGGTCACCGCGAGCTGCCGATCCGCGCCGACCACGTGGGCAAGAACCTGCCCACCGCGCGCAGCGAGCGGGTGAGCCTGCGCCTGGTCGAGACCGACGGCGAGGACGAGGTGCGCATCGTCGATGCCGCCGCCCATCCCGAGTCGGCGGAGGCGGGTTCCTGATGCGCCACCTGCTGAGCATCGACGACGTCAGCGCCGACGACATCGCGCGGATCTTCGCCACCGCGGCCGAGATGCACGACGTGCAGCGCCGCGAGGTCAAGAAGCTGCCCGCCCTGCGCGGTCGCACCGTGATCAACCTCTTCTTCGAGGACTCCACCCGCACCCGGTCGAGCTTCGAGATCGCCGGCAAGTGGCTCTCCGCCGACGTCATCAACCTCTCGGCGAAGGGCAGCAGCGCCAGCAAGGGGGAGTCCCTGCGCGACACGGTGCTCACCGTGACCGCCATGGGGATCGACGGCCTCGTCGTGCGGCACGCGGCGAGCGGGGCCGCGGAGCAGATCAGCCGGTGGATCGACGTGCCGGTGATCAACGCCGGCGACGGCACCCACGAGCACCCGACCCAGGCGCTGCTCGACGGCTACACCCTCACCCGCCGACTCGGGGACCTCGCCGGCCGCCACGTCGTGATCGTGGGCGACCTGACCCACAGCCGGGTCTTCCGCAGCAACGTCAAGAGCCTGCGCAAGCTCGGCGCCGAGGTCACCGCCGTCGCGCCGCCGACGCTGATGCCCTCGGGAGTCGCCGCCTGGGCGCAGGCCGATGGCTTCGCGACGTCCTACGACCTCGACGCCGTGCTGCCCACGGCCGACGCGGTGATGATGCTGCGGGTGCAGCGCGAGCGCATGAGCGGCGGCTTCTTCCCCACCGCACGCGAGTACACCGTCGGCTACGGCCTCACCCGCCCGCGCCTCGAGCTGCTGCGCCCCGGCACGCCGATCCTGCACCCGGGCCCGATGAACCGCGGTCTCGAGATCTCGGCCGACGCCGCCGACGCCGTCGACTCCGCCGTGCTCGACCAGGTCTCGGCCGGCGTCGCGGTGCGGATGGCGGTGCTCTACGACCTGCTCGCGGGCGAACCCGACGCGGTCACCGAGAAGAACGGAGCGAGCGCATGAGCAGCACGCTGATCAAGGGCGCGACGCTGCCCGACGACACCCGCGCCGACGTCCTCGTCGCCGAGGGCACGATCCGCGAGATCGGGTCGCTCGGAGGGGCCAAGGCCGACCGCACGCTGGACGCCGACGGCCTGCGCCTGCTGCCCGGCCTCGTCGACCTTCACACGCACCTGCGCGAGCCCGGCCGCGAGGACGCCGAGACGGTGCTCACCGGCTCGCGCGCCGCAGCGGTGGGCGGCTTCACCGCGGTGCTCGCGATGGCCAACACCAGCCCGGTCACCGACACCGCCGAGGCCGCCGAGCGGGTGCTCGACCTCGGCCGCGCGGCCGGCCTGGTCGACGTCCACCCGGTGGGCGCGGTCACCAAGGGTCTCGCCGGCGAGGAGCTCGCCGAGCTCGGCCTGATGGCCCGCTCGCGGGCCCGGGTGCGCGTCTTCAGCGACGACGGCCGCTGCGTGCACGACCCGCGCATCATGCGCCGCGCGCTGGAGTACGTGAAGGCGTTCGGCGGCGTGGTCAGCCAGCACAGCCAGGACCCCGCCCTCGCCGGGCCCACCGCGTGCTGCCACGAGGGGGAGCTGTCGGGTCGCCTCGGCCTGCCGGGCTGGCCCGGGGTGGCCGAGGAGGTGATCGTGGCCCGCGACGTGATGCTCGCGCGCCACACGGGCAGCCGCGTGCACGTCGCCCACGTGTCGACCGCCGGCAGCGTGGAGGTGATCCGCTGGGCCAAGGCGCAGGGCATCGCCGTGACCGCCGAGGTCACGCCCCACCACCTGCTGCTCACCACCGACCTCCTCGCCGGCTACGACCCCACCTTCAAGGTCAACCCGCCGCTGCGCCCCGACGAGGACGTCGTCGCCCTGCGCGAGGCCCTGGCCGACGGCACGATCGACGCCGTCGCCACCGACCACGCGCCCCACGCGCGCCACGACAAGGAGCACGCCTTCGTCGATGCCGCCTTCGGCATGCTCGGCCTCGAGACGGCGCTGCCGGTGGTCACCACCGTGATGGTCGAGTCGGGTCTGCTCGACTGGGCCGGGGTCGCGCAGCGGATGAGCCACGCCCCGGCCGCCATCGCCGGCCTCGACGCCGGCGTGGACCTGCCGCAGGGGCGCCCGATCTCCGCGGGCGAGCCCGCCAACCTCACGCTCGTCGACCCCGCCGCCACCGTGCGGGTCGACCGCGCGGCCAGCGTCTCGCTGAGCCGCAACAACCCCTGGCACGACCGCACGCTCACCGGACGGGTGATCGCCACGCTCCTGCGCGGCGAGCCCACGGTGCTGGAAGGAGCCCTCGCATGAATCCCATCCCGGCCCTGCTCGTCCTCGAGGACGGTCGTGCCTTCCACGGGGAGTCCTACGGAGCCGAGGGCGAGACCTTCGGCGAGGCGGTCTTCAACACCGGCATGACCGGCTACCAGGAGACGCTCACCGACCCCTCCTACCACCGCCAGGTGGTGGTGATGACGGCGCCGCACATCGGCAACACCGGCATGAACGACGAGGACCCCGAGTCGCGTCGCATCTGGGTGGCCGGCTACGTCGTCCGCGACCCTGCGCGCGTGCCGAGCAACTGGCGCTCGCAGCGCACCCTGGAGGACGAGCTGCGCGCCCAGGGCGTCGTCGGCATCTCGGGCGTCGACACCCGCGCGCTCACCCGCCACCTGCGCGAGGCCGGGGCGATGCGGGTGGGCATCTCCACGATCGACACCGACGCCGACGTGCTCCTCGAGAAGGTGCGCGCGAGCGCCCAGATGAGCGGCGCGAACCTCTCGGAGGCGGTGTCGGTCGACGAGGCGTACGTGGTGCCCGCGGTGGGGGAGAAGCGCTTCACCGTGGCCGCCCTCGACCTCGGCATCAAGGACATGACGCCGCACCGCATGGCCGAGCGCGGCATCGAGGTGCACGTGCTGCCCGCGACGTCCTCGATCGACGACGTGCTGGCGATCGGCGAGGGCGGGCCCGACGGCCTGTTCTTCTCCAACGGCCCCGGCGACCCCGCCGCCACCACCGGCCAGGTCGAGCTGCTGCGCGAGGCGCTCGGGCGCGACCTGCCCTACTTCGGCATCTGCTTCGGCAACCAGCTCTTCGGCCGCGCCCTCGGCTTCGACACCTACAAGCTCAAGTACGGCCACCGCGGCATCAACCAGCCGGTGATGGACCTGACCACCCGCAAGGTCGAGGTCACCGCGCACAACCACGGCTTCGCCGTCGACGCGCCCCGCGACACCGCCACCGAGACGCCTTTCGGTGCGGCGAGCGTGAGCCACGTGTGCCTCAACGACGACGTCGTCGAGGGGCTCGAGCTGCGCGGGGCCGACGGCGCCCTCAAGGCCTTCTCGGTGCAGTACCACCCCGAGGCCGCGGCCGGTCCGCACGACGCCGCCTACCTCTTCGACCGTTTCGTCACCCTCCTGGAAGGCAACTGATGCCGAAGCGCGACGACATCACGTCGGTCCTGGTCATCGGCTCCGGGCCGATCGTCATCGGCCAGGCCTGCGAGTTCGACTACTCCGGCACCCAGGCGTGCCGGGTGCTCAAGGAGGAGGGCCTGCGGGTCATCCTCATCAACTCCAACCCGGCCACGATCATGACCGACCCGGAGTTCGCCGACGCCACCTACGTCGAGCCGATCACCCCTGACTTCGTCGAGAAGGTGATCGCCAAGGAGCGCCCCGACGCGATCCTCCCGACCCTGGGCGGCCAGACCGCGCTCAACGCCGCCATCGCCGCCCACGAGAGCGGCGTGCTGGAGAAGTACGGCGTGGAGATGATCGGCGCCAGCTTCGAGGCCATCCACCGCGGCGAGAACCGCGAGCTCTTCAACGCCATCGTGCACAAGGTCGGCGGCGAGGTCGCCCGCAGCGTCGTGTGCCACTCGATGGACGACGTCGAGGCCGCCGTCGAGCAGCTCGGCTACCCGGTCGTCGTCCGCCCGTCGTTCACCATGGGCGGCCTGGGCTCGGGCATCGCCGACGACGTCGACGACCTCCACCGCATCGCCGGCGCCGGCCTCGCGGCCAGCCCCACCACCGAGGTGCTGATCGAGGAGTCGATCATCGGGTGGAAGGAGTACGAGCTGGAGGTGATGCGCGACCGCGCCGACAACGTGGTGATCATCTGCTCGATCGAGAACTTCGACCCCATGGGCGTGCACACCGGCGACTCGATCACCGTGGCGCCGGCCATGACGCTGACCGATCGCGAGTACCAGCACCTGCGCGATCTCGCGATCGTCATCATCCGCGAGGTCGGCGTCGACACGGGCGGCTGCAACATCCAGTACGCCGTCAACCCCGCCGACGGCCGCGTCATCGTGATCGAGATGAACCCCCGCGTCTCGCGCTCCTCGGCCCTGGCCTCGAAGGCCACCGGTTTCCCGATCGCGAAGATCGCCGCGAAGGTCGCCGTGGGCTACACCCTCGACGAGATCCCCAACGACATCACCCGCGAGACCCCGGCCTCCTTCGAGCCCACGCTCGACTACGTGGTGGTCAAGGTGCCGCGCTTCGCGTTCGAGAAGTTCCCCACGGCCGACCCGACGCTCACCACGCACATGAAGTCGGTCGGCGAGGCGATGGCGATCGGGCGCAACTTCACCGAGGCCTTCAACAAGGCGCTGCGCTCGCTGGAGAACAAGGCCGCGCCGTTCCACTGGACCGGGCCCCTGGGCGACGTCGACGCGCTGCTCGAGGCCGCCCGCGTGGCCCACGACGGCCGCGTGCAGAAGGTGATGCAGGCGATCCGTGCCGGAGCCACCCAGGAGCAGGTCTTCGAGGCCACCCGCATCGACCCGTGGTTCGTCGACCAGCTCTTCCTCATCGACGAGGTCGCGCGCCAGGTCGCTGCTGCCGAGCAGCTGGACGCCGCGGTGCTGGGTCGTGCGAAGCGCCACGGCTTCTCCGACGCACAGGTCGCCGGCATCCGCGGCATCACCGAGGCCGAGGTGCGCGCCGCCCGCCGCGACGCCGGTGTGCGTCCGGTCTACAAGACCGTCGACACCTGCGCCGCGGAGTTCGCCGCCGCGACGCCGTACTACTACTCCTCCTACGACGAGGAGACCGAGGTGCAGCCGCGCGCGGAGGGCAAGGAGGCCGTGATCATCCTCGGCTCGGGCCCCAACCGCATCGGTCAGGGCATCGAGTTCGACTACTCCTGCGTGCACGCCTCGCTCGCACTGGCCGAGGCCGGCTACGAGACGATCATGGTCAACTGCAACCCTGAGACCGTCTCCACCGACTACGACACCTCCGACCGGCTGTACTTCGAGCCGCTCACCCTCGAGGACGTGCTCGAGATCTACGAGGCCGAGAGCGCCGCCGGTCCGATCGCCGGCGTCATCGCCACGCTCGGCGGCCAGACGCCGCTGGGGCTTGCCCAGGGCCTGCAGGACGCCGGCGTGCCGATCGTGGGCACCAGCCCCGAGGCGATCGACCTCGCCGAGGAGCGCGGTGCCTTCGGCCGGGTGCTTGCCGAGGCCGGCCTGGTGGCGCCCAAGCACGGCACGGCCGTCTCCTACGACGACGCCCAGGCCATCGCCCACGAGATCGGCTACCCCGTGCTCGTGCGTCCCTCCTACGTGCTCGGCGGGCGCGGCATGCAGATCGTCTACAGCGACGACGCCCTGCGCTCCTACATCGAGGCCGCCACCGAGATCAGCCCCGACCGCCCCGTGCTGGTCGACCGCTTCATCGACGACGCCGTCGAGATCGACGTCGACGCGCTCTACGACGGCACGGAACTCTTCCTCGGCGGCGTGATGGAGCACATCGAGGAGGCCGGCATCCACTCGGGCGACTCGTCCTGCGCGCTGCCGCCGATCACCCTCGGTGCCGCCGAGATCACCCGCATCCGCACCGCCACCGAGGCGATCGCCAAGGGCGTGGGGGTGCGCGGCCTCATCAACATCCAGTTCGCGCTGGGTTCCGACGTCCTCTACGTGTTGGAGGCCAACCCGCGCGCCTCGCGCACGGTGCCGTTCGTCTCCAAGGCCACCGGCACCCAGCTGGCCAAGGCCGCCGCCCGCGTGATGCTCGGCGAGAGCATCGCCGAGCTGCGCGCGGCCGGAGCGCTGCCCGCGCAGGGCGACGGAGGCACGCTGCCCGCCGACGCCCCGATCGCGGTGACGGAGGCGGTGCTGCCGTTCAACCGCTTCCGCACCAAGGAGGGCAACTTCGTCGACACCGTGCTCGGCCCGGAGATGAAGTCGACCGGCGAGGTCATGGGCTTCGACGCCGACTTCGGCACCGCGTTCAGCAAGTCGCAGGCCGCCGCCTACGGCTCGCTGCCCACCGAGGGCAAGGTGTTCATCTCGATCGCCAACCGCGACAAGCGCACCATGGTCTTCCCGGCACGCGTGCTGGCCGACTACGGCTTCGAGATCCTCGCCACCCAGGGCACCGCCGAGGTGCTGCGCCGCAACGGCATCAGCGCCACGATCGTGCGCAAGCACTTCGAGGGTGAGGGTCCCGCCGGCGAGAAGACGACCGTGCAGATGATCCTCGACGGCGAGATCGACCTCATCGTCAACACCCCGCACGGCGCCACCGGTGGCGGCGACTCGCGCGTCGACGGCTACGAGATCCGCTCCGCCGCGGTGCTCACCGGCACCCCGTGCATCACCACGGTGCAGGGTCTCGCGGCAGCGGTGCAGGGCATCGCGGCGATCCGGGCCGGCGCGATCGGCGTGCGCTCGCTGCAGGAGTGGAACGCCGACGCCGCCTCCAGGAGCGCACGTTGAGGGGTCCCCGCGTCTACGACCGGCTCTTCGAGCAGGTCCTGGTGCGCATGGACGCCGAGCAGGCCCACCACCTGACCTACCAGGCGCTCCAGCGGGGCGGACCGGTGCTCACCCGCACCGCCCGCCTCGCCGGCACGCCGGTGGTCGCGATGGGTCTGCGCTTCCCCAACCGCCTCGGCCTCGCGGCCGGCTTCGACAAGACCGCCCAGGTGTGGGACCGCATGCCCGCCTTCGGCTTCGGCCACGTCGAGATCGGCACGGTCACCGCGCTGGCCCAGCCCGGCAACCCGCAGCCGCGGCTGTTCCGGCTCCCGGCCGACCGCGCGATCGTCAACCGCAGGGGCTTCAACAACGACGGCGCGGTGGCGGTGGCCGAGCGTCTCGCCGCCCGCCGGCACCGCCCGGGCGCGATGGTGCTCGGCATCAACATCGGCAAGTCCAAGGTCGTCCCGGACGACGACCAGGCTGCCGTCGAGGCCGACTACGAGGTCTCGGCCAAGCTGCTGGCCCCGCTCGCCGACTACCTGGTCGTCAACGTGAGCTCGCCCAACACCCCCGGCCTGCGCAACCTGCAGGCGGTGGAGCGCCTGGCGCCCCTGCTCGCCCACGTGCGGCGCGTCGCGGACGCCGCGGCCCCCGACCGCCCCGGCGGCCCGGTGCCGCTGCTGGTCAAGATCGCCCCCGACCTCGCCGACGACGACGTGCTGGCCGTGGCCGACATGGCGCTCGACCTCGGCCTGGCCGGCATCATCGCCACCAACACGACCATCGCCCGCGACGGCCTGCGCTCGCCGTCGTCCACGGTGGAGGGGTGCGGCGCCGGTGGCCTCTCCGGAGCCCCGCTGCGCGAGCGGGCCACCGAGGTCGTGCGGCTGCTGCGGGCCCGGGTGGGCGACGAGCTCACCCTCATCGGCGTCGGCGGCATCGACACCCCCGACGACGCCCGGGAGCGGGTGGAGGCCGGGGCCGACCTCGTCCAGGTCTACAGCGGCCTGATCTACGGTGGGCCCGCGTGGCCGCGCCGCGTGGCTCAGCAGCTCTGAGCCTCCCAGCCTGACGAGACGGGATCCCCTGCATGGCCTTCGGCGACTACCAGATCGAGCTCTCCCTCGGCGCCCTCGGCGGCGTGCTGCCCGCCCATCCCTTCGACGCGGCCGACCTGGAGCAGCGGGCGCTGGCCGCGCTGCCGCCCGAGCTGCAGACCTACGTGGCCGGGGGAGCCGGCGACGAGTCCACCCAGCGGGCCAACGTCGCCGCCTTCGAGCGCCACGCGCTCGTCCCGCGGATGTTCCGCGCGAGCGCCGAGCGCGACCTCTCGGTCGAGCTCTTCGGACGCCGTTACGACTCGCCGCTCCTGCTCGCCCCGGTCGGCGTGGTGGGCCTGTGCACGCCCGACCAGCACGGCGACATCCACGCCGCGGAGGTGGCCGCGGCCACCGGGGTTCCCTACATCGGCTCGACGCTGATGAGCGACCCGCTCGAGGACGTCGCCGCGGCCGCGCCCGAGGCCTCGAAGTGGTTCCAGCTCTACACGCCGAAGAACCGCGACCTCGCGGCCTCGCTCGTGCAGCGCGCCGAGCGGGCCGGGTACGAGGCGATCGTGGTCACCCTCGACACCTGGGTGCCGGGGTGGCGTCCGCGCGACCTGGCCTCCGGCAACTTCCCGCAGCTGCGCGGCAAGGTGCTCGCCAACTACACCTCCGACCCGGTCTTCCAGCAGATGACCGGCCCCGATCCCGATCCCGGCACGGTCGTGATGACCTGGGTGGGCACCTTCGGGCACCCGGTCACGTGGGAAGACCTGCCCTGGCTGCGCTCGCTCACCGACCTGCCACTGATCGTCAAGGGCGTGTGCCACCCCGACGACGCCCGCCGGGCGCTCGACGGGGGCGTCGACGGCATCTACTGCTCCAACCACGGAGGCCGGCAGGCCAACGGCGGGGGAGCGGCGCTGACCTGGCTGCCCGAGGTGGCCGCGGCCGTCGACGGCCGCGCCCCGGTGATCTTCGACTCCGGGGTGCGCACCGGCGCCGACGTCGTCAAGGCGATCGCCCTGGGCGCTGACGCCGTGGCGATCGGTCGCCCCTACGCCTACGCGCTCGCGCTGGGCGGCGTCGCCGGCGGCGTCCACCTCGTGCGGAGCCTGCTGGCCGAGGCGGACCTCGTGATGGCGGTCGACGGCTACCCGACCCTGGCCGACCTCGGCCCCGAGGCCCTGCGGAGTGTGCACCTGTGAACCCCGAGTCGACCAACGGGCCGAGCACCGATCTCATGCCCGCGGCCCCTTTCGGGCAGCGGCTGGCAGCCGCCATGGCCGAGCGCGGACGCCTGTGCGCCGGGATCGACCCGCACGCCTCGCTGCTCGAGGCCTGGGGGCTCGAGGACGACATCGCGGGCCTGGAGAGCTTCTCGCGGCGGGCGGTCGAGGCGATCGCCCCCCACTGCAGCGTGGTCAAGCCGCAGGCGGCCTTCTTCGAGCGCCACGGCAGCCGCGGTGTGGCGGTGCTCGAGCGCGTCATCGCCGACGCGCGGGCGGCCGGCGCCCTGGTGCTCCTCGACGTCAAGCGCGGCGATATCGGCTCGACCTCGCAGGCCTACGCCGACGCCTACCTCGCGCCCCGCTCGCCGCTGGCGGCCGACGCGATCACCGTGAGCCCCTACCTCGGCTTCGGATCGCTCACGCCCTTCGTCGAGACCGCCCGTGCCTACGGCGCCGGGCTCTTCGTGCTGGCGGCCACCTCCAATCCCGAGGGCCCGGAGTTCCAGCGCGCCGTGACGACCACGGTGTTCGGGGGAGCCGAAGTGGCGCAGACGGTGCTCGACCACCTCGCGCGACTCAACGCCGACGGACGCGCCGACCGCAGCGATCCCGGCGTGCTCGGCTCCTTCGGCGCCGTCGTCGGCGCCACGGTCGACCCGGCCGGTCTGGAGCTCGCGATCGGAGGCCCCCTGCTGGCGCCCGGCTACGGCGAGCAGGGCGGCACCGTGGCCGATCTGCAGCGCATCTTCGGCGCCGCCGCACCGTCGGTGCTCGCCAGCTCCTCGCGGGCGATCCTCCGCCGCGGCCCCGACGCCGCCGCCATGACCGCTGCCGTGCAGCAGGCGAACGACGAGCTGCGCGCCCTGGCCTCGCCCGAGGGGCTCGGGTGAGGGGGGCCGCGATCACCCGCCGTCTGGTCGCGACGGCGGTGGTCGTCGTCCTCGTGGTGGGTGGAGCGTTCGCCGCGCTCGCCCTGCGCGGTGACGACGACCCCTACGCGGCCTACTGCGACCAGGTGCGCGAGCAGCGCGACGCCCTCGGCGCGGCGCTCGCCGCCGGCCCCACGACAGGGTTGCTGCGCGCCCTGCCGTCGTTCGAGAAGCTCCGCGCCGACGCGCCGCGCGACATCCGCGACGAATGGCAGGTGGTCACCTCCCGCATCGTCGAGCTGCGCGACGCACTGCGCGAGGCCGACGTCGAGCCGTCGTCCTACGACCCCGCGAAGCCGCCCTCGGGGCTGACCGCCGCCCAGCGCCAGGCGATCCAGGCGGCCGCGGTGCGCCTGGGCGACCAGGAGACCGCGCTCGCCCTCGCCGGGGTGCAGCAGCAGGCGCGCGACGTGTGCAAGACGCCGCTCAGCCTCTGAGCCGCTCCGCGGCCACCTCGCGTTGCCCCTCCTGTCGTCTCTGGCTACATTGACCGCGCCCCCGCCTTGCCGGTCCGATCACGAAGGATCTCCCCGTGGCTCTGCCCCCGCTCACTCCCGAACAGCGCCAGGCTGCGCTCGAGAAGGCGGCCGCCGCCCGTCGCGAGCGGGCGGAGGTGAAGAACCGGCTGAAGAACTCGGGAGCCTCCATCAGCGACGTCCTGGCCCAGGGGCAGACCAACGAGGTCGTCGGCAAGATGAAGGTGCTCGACCTCCTCCAGGCCCTGCCCGGTTTCGGCAAGGTGCGCGCACGTCAGACCATGGAGCGCCTCGGCATCGCCGAGTCGCGGCGCGTCCGCGGGCTCGGCGCCAAGCAGGTCGCCGCCCTCCAGCGCGAGTTCGCGCCGGACGCCGAGTAGTGCCCGGCCGGCTCTTCGTTCTCGCCGGACCGACCGCCGTCGGCAAGGGCACCGTCGCCGCGGGCATCCGCGAGCAGCACCCCGAGGTCTACCTGTCGGTCTCGGCCACGACGCGGCCGCCGCGCCCCGGCGAGGTCGACGGCGTGCACTACCACTTCGTCTCCGTCGAGGAGTTCGACCGTCTCGTCGAGCAGGGTCAGATGCTCGAGTGGGCCGTGGTGCACGGCGTCCACCGCTACGGCACGCCGCGTGGGCCTGTTCAGCAGGCGGTGGACGACGACCGCCCGGCCTTGCTCGAGATCGACCTCCAGGGCGCTCGGCAGGTGCGCGAGACCATGCCCGAGGCGGTGTTCGTCTTCCTCAAGCCGCCGTCGTGGGAGGAACTCGTCCGACGCCTGGTGGGTCGCGGCACCGAGACCGAGGAGGAGCGCGAGCGTCGCCTCGACACCGCCCGGCGCGAGCTGGCCGCCGAGTCGGAGTTCGACGTCACCATCGTCAACCGCGAAGTACCTCAAGCGGTGGCCGAGTTGGTAGCCTTGATG
Source organism: Nocardioides sp. (assembly GCF_964229035.1). Lineage (GTDB taxonomy): Bacteria > Actinomycetota > Actinomycetes > Propionibacteriales > Nocardioidaceae > Nocardioides. Next base: position 107,353 of record NZ_CAXRAZ010000004.1, read on the forward strand.
GTTGGCCCGCCTGACGGCGAGGCCTCCCCGCACGACTTCGATCCCACGAACAGTGAGGCCTGACCTGTGTCTGCCCCCAACATCGCCGCCGAGGGTGTCACCAACCCCCCGATCGACGACCTGCTGACGAAGACCGACAGCAAGTACAAGCTGGTCCTCTACAGCGCCAAGCGGGCCCGCCAGATCAACGCCTACTACTCCCAGCTCGGTGAGGGCCTGCTCGAGTACGTCGGCCCGCTCGTCGACACCCACGTGCAGGAGAAGCCGCTCTCGATCGCCCTGCGCGAGATCAACGGCGACCTCCTCACCTGCGAGGACATCGACCCCGCCGAGCTCGCCGCCGAGGCCGCCGCCGAGGCTCCCGCCACCGAGACCGAGTGACCGCAGAGGTCCGGTCGGACGCAGCAGCAGGCGATCGGGTGGACGAGCGTCGTCCTCGCGTCGTCGTCGGGGTGGCCGGCGGGATCGCCGCCTACAAGGCGTGCGAGCTCCTGCGGCGCTTCACCGAGTCCGGCCACGACGTCACGGTCGTCCCCACCGCGGCCGCGCTGGAGTTCGTCGGCGCGCCCACGTGGGCGGCGCTGTCGGGCAAGCCGGTCGCCGCCGACGTGTGGAACGCTGTGCACGAGGTGCCGCACGTGCGCCTCGGCCAGCAGGCCGACCTCGTGGTGGTGGCCCCGGCCACCGCCGACCTCCTGGCCAAGGCCGCCCACGGGCTCGCCGACGACCTGCTGACCAACACGCTGCTCACCGCGCGCTGCCCGGTGGTGCTCGCTCCCGCGATGCACACCGAGATGTGGGAGCACGCCGCCACCACCGCCAACGTCGCGACGCTCCGCTCGCGCGGCGTCGTCGTGGTCGAGCCGGCGGAGGGTCGCCTCACCGGCGCCGACACCGGGCGCGGCCGACTGCCCGACCCGGTCGAGATCTTCGAGCTGGCGCGCGACGTCCTGGCGCGCAGCAGCGCCGGGGCCGCGGCGGGCGAGCTGCTCGACCTCGCGGGGCGCCACGTCGTGGTCTCGGCGGGCGGCACGCGCGAACGCCTCGACCCCGTGCGCTTCCTGGGCAACCGCTCCTCCGGTCGCCAGGGTTACGCCCTGGCCCGCGCGGCGGCCGCCCGGGGCGCCCGGGTCACGCTCGTGGCCGCCAACACCGACCTGCCCGATCCGGCGGGCGTGGGCGTCGTCCACGTGGAGACCACCGCCGAGCTGCGGGCGGCGATCGTCGACGCAGCCGGTGCCGCGGACGCCGTGGTGATGGCTGCGGCGCCCGCCGACTTCCGGCCCACCGCCGAGTCGGACACCAAGATCAAGAAGTCCGCCGACGGCTCCGCGCCCACGATCACCCTCGAGCAGAACCCCGACATCCTCGCCGAGATCAGCGCGCAACGCGCCCGGCCGGGCCAGGTGATCGTCGGTTTCGCCGCCGAGACGGGCGACGCCACGGGCAGCGTGCTCGACCTCGCGCGCGCCAAGCTGGCCCGCAAGGGCTGCGACCTGCTCGTCGTCAACGACGTGAGCGGGGGAGCGGTCTTCGGCAGCGCCGACAACGAGGCGGTGCTGCTCGGCGCCGACGGCACGACCAGCCCGGTCCCGCGCGGCAGCAAGGGCGCGCTGGCGCACGTCATCTGGGATCGGGTGACTGCCCTGCTCGCCTCCCCGGCTCCCTGAGCCGGCCCCGGTCACCTTGCGCTGCGGCAGGTGATCGCTCGCACCGCGTGACGCCGGAGCCCCGGCGGCGTTGAGTGCGATGAGATGGGCTCGACGACCCTGTCGTCACCCGTATGGTGGGACCCGCGCGCCGGGCCGACGCCGTCCGGGCCGATACTTCATCGGGCCCTCCCGCCCCCCAGCGCGGCGTTCGCGCCGCACCGATGAGAGAACCAGGAGCTCCACGCCCATGACCGGACGTCTGTTCACGTCGGAGTCGGTGACCGAGGGTCACCCGGACAAGATCGCCGACCAGATCAGCGACACCGTGCTCGACTACCTCCTCGAGCACGACCCCAAGAGCCGCGTCGCCGTCGAGACGCTGCTGACCACCGGCCTGGTCGTCGTGGCCGGCGAGGTCACCACCGACGCCTACGCCCCCGTCGCCCAGCTGGTGCGCAAGAAGATCCTCGAGATCGGCTACGACTCCTCCGACAAGGGCTTCGACGGCAACTCCTGCGGCGTGCAGGTCGCCATCGGCGCGCAGTCGGCCGACATCGCCCAGGGCGTCGACACCGCCTTCGAGGGCCGCGTCGAGTCCTCGGGCGACGAGCTCGACAAGCAGGGCGCCGGCGACCAGGGCCTGATGTTCGGCTACGCCTGCGACGACACCCCCGAGCTGTTCCCGCTGCCGATCAAGATCGCGCAGACGCTCGCCGAGAAGCTGACCGCGGTGCGCAAGGACGGCACGCTGCCCTACCTGCGTCCCGACGGCAAGACCCAGGTCACCATCGAGTACGACGAGGACGACCGCCCGCTGCGCATCGACACCGTCGTGCTGTCGACCCAGCACTCCGAGGACGTCGACCAGGACACCCTGGCCAAGGACATCACCGCCCAGGTGATCGAGCCCGTGCTCGAGCAGTTCAAGGGCTCGGTGCCCTCCGAGGGCTACAACCTCTTCATCAACCCCACCGGCCGCTTCGTCGTCGGTGGCCCGATGGGCGACGCCGGCCTCACCGGCCGCAAGATCATCGTCGACACCTATGGCGGCATGGCCCGCCACGGTGGCGGCGCGTTCTCGGGCAAGGACCCGTCGAAGGTCGACCGCTCGGCCGCCTACGCCATGCGCTGGGTCGCCAAGAACATCGTCGCCGCGGGCCTCGCCCGTCGCGCCGAGGTCCAGGTCGCCTACGCCATCGGCGTGGCCAAGCCCGTCGGCGTCTTCGTGGAGACCTTCGGCACCGGCGTCGTGCCGGACGAGAAGATCCAGGAGGCCGTGCTCGAGGTCTTCGACCTGCGTCCGGCTGCGATCCTGCGCGACCTCGACCTGCGTCGTCCGATCTACGCCAAGACGGCCGCCTACGGTCACTTCGGCCGCGAGCTGCCCGAGTTCACCTGGGAGAAGACCGACCGCGCCGAGGCGCTGAAGGCCGCTGCGGGCATCTGATCCGCCACCGTTCGCATCCGTCGTCCCGGTCCCCGCGAGGGGGCCGGGACGACGTGCTTCCCGGCCGTCGCCCTCCGCGCGAGGGATGCATCGGAGGCCCCTGGTAGGAATGCCGCCATGAGTCCCGACGAGCCCGCCCTGGAGCTGCCCGGGCTCGTGCGCGACCGGGTGGCCGAGGGGCGCGCCAAAGCCGCGGCCACCCGCGCGCGCAAGGCCGCGCAGGCCGAGGTCGCCGAGGTCGATCCCGTGGCGCGCGTCGTGATCGAGGTCCCCCTCGTGCACCTCGACCGGGAGTTCGACTACGCCGTCCCCGCGGGCATGGCCGCGAGCGCGGTGCCCGGGGCCCGGGTCAAGGTCCGCTTCGGCGGGCAGGACGTCGACGGCTACGTCGTCGCGCGGGCGGCGGCCTCCGCGCATCCGGGCGCCCTCACGCCCCTGCGGCGCGTCGTCAGCGCCGAGCCCGTCCTCACCCCCGCCGTGGCCGAGCTGTGCCAGCGTGTGGCCCAGCGGTACGCCGGTGCGTCGGCCGACCTGCGTCGCCTCGCCGTGCCACCGCGGCACGCCGGGGTCGAGAAGGAGCCGACACCGCCCGCCGCTCCGGCGCCGGCAGCCTCGTCGATCGATCCGGCCGCCGACGCCGCCTGGTCGTCCTACCCGGCGGCCGCGGCCTTCCTCGCGCACCTGCGGGCCGGCGGCAGCCCGCGCGGCGTGTGGTCCGCCGCGCCGGGCGAGCCCTGGCCGCTGCTGCTGGCGCAGGCCGCGGCCTCGGCGCTCGCTGCCGGGCGGGGCAGCGTCATCTGCCTGCCCGACCACCGCGACGTCGCCCGGGTCGATGCCGCCCTCGACGCGCTGCTCGGCCCGGGCCACCACGTCACGCTCAGCGCCGAGCCCGGGCCCGCGGCCCGCTACCGCGACTTCCTGGCGGTCAGCCGCGGGGCACGGCGCATCGTCGTCGGCACCCGGTCGGCGGCCTTCGCGCCGGTCCGCGACCTCGGCCTCGTCGTCGTCTGGGACGACGGCGACGACCTGCATGCCGAGCCGCGCGCGCCCTACCCGCACGTGCGCGACGTGCTGCTCCTACGCTCCGAGCTCGAGGGCGCGGCGGCGCTGGTCGGCGGCTTCGCCCGATCGGTGGAGGCCGACCAGCTGCTGCGCACGGGCTGGGCGCACGAGATCGTGCTGCCGCGCGAGCAGCTGCGTGAGCGGGTGCGCGTCGGTGTCACCGGTGCGTCCGACCACGCGATCGCGCGCGACCCGCACGGCGCCGCCGCACGCATCCCGAGCGAGGCCCACGATGCCGTGCGCTGGGGCCTCGAGCGCGGCCCGGTGCTCGTGCAGACCCCGCGCGCCGGCTACGCCGTGCGGCTGGCCTGCGACCGGTGCCGTACCCCGGCGCGTTGCACGGCCTGCTCCGGGCCGCTGCGGCTCACCTCGCCCACTGAACCGCCCAGCTGTCGCTGGTGCGCCACCCCCGCGCCGGCCTGGTCGTGCCAGGAGTGCGGTGGTGTGGGGCTGCGCGCGCCCGTCCTCGGCGACGCCCGCACCGCCGACGAGCTCGGTCGCACCTTCGCGCCGGTCCCGGTGGTCACCTCCAGCGGCGACCACGTGCGCGCGGAGGTCGACGACGCCCCCCGCATCGTGGTGGCCACGCCGGGAGCCGAGCCCGTGGCCCGTGGCGGGTACGCCGTCGTCGTCCTGCTCGACACGTGGTGGGCCCTGGGGCGCGACAGCCTGCGGGCGGGGGAGGAGGCCGTGCGGCGCTGGTCCAACGCCGTCGGGCTGGTGCGCCCGGGCGGTCGGGCCCTCGCGGTGGGCGATCCCGCGGAGCCGGCCCTGCAGGCGCTCGTGCGGTGGGACCCCGGCGGCTACGCCGCCCGCGAGGCCGAGGAGCGCCGCGCCGCCCATCTTCCTCCCGCCGCGCGCTGGGCCACGGTCGTCGGCACCCCCGGCGCCGTGGACGACGTCCGCGCCCTGCTCGACCTGCCCGACGGCGCCGAACAGCTCGGCCCGGTGCCCGTGGGCGACGGCGACGAGGAGCGCCTGGTGCTGCGGGTGCCGCGGGCCCAGGGCGCACGCCTGGCTCAGGCGCTGCTCGAGACCCAGCGGGTGCGCTCGGCGCGCAAGCTCGAGGCCGTGCGGGTGCAGCTCGATCCGCCCGAGGTGTGAGGCGGCCGTCGGCGCCGCGGATGGGCGAGCCGGGCCGCCGCCTCACTAGGATGGATCGGTGGCCATCCGACCCATCCGTCTCTTCGGCGATCCCGTGCTGCGGCGCCCCGCCCAGGAGGTCGAGCACTTCGACGCCGAGCTGCGCCAGCTCGTCACCGACCTCACCGACACCATGCTGGAGGCGCCCGGTGCCGGGCTCGCCGCGCCGCAGATCGGCGTGGGCCTGCGCGTGTTCACCTACAACGTGCACGGCGAGGTCGGCCACCTCGTCAACCCCTCGCTGGAGCTCTCCGACGACACCCAGGACGGCGCCGAGGGCTGCCTGTCGCTGCCGGAGCTCACCTACGACTGCCTGCGCGCCCTGTCGGTGATCGCCCGCGGCTTCGACATGCACGGCGAGCCCGTCACGATCCACGGCTCCGACCTGCTCGCCCGGGCCATCCAGCACGAGACCGACCACCTCGACGGCATCCTGTTCATCGACCGCCTCGACGAGGCGGCCCGCAAGGCGGCGATGAAGGAGATCCGCGAGTCCGAGTGGTTCGGCCTCGAGCGGCCCACCGTGCGCATCTCGCCGCACGCCACCGGAGGGTTCGGCCGGTGAGCGGCCTGCGCGTGGTCTTCGCCGGCACGCCCGAGGTCGCCGTCCCGGCCCTCGACGCGATCGCCGCGTCGGCCCACGATCTCGTCGGCGTCGTGACCCGCCCGGACGCTCCGTCGGGACGCGGGCGCCGGCTGACGCCGAGCCCGGTCGCCCAGCGCGCCGAGGAGCTCGGCCTGCCGGTGTTCAAGCCCGCGCACCCGCGCGACCCCGAGTTCCAGGAGCAGCTGCGCGCGCTCGCGCCCGACTGCTGCCCGGTGGTCGCCTACGGGGCGCTGATCCCGCGCAGCGCGCTCGACATCCCGCAGCACGGCTGGGTCAACCTGCACTTCTCGGTGCTGCCCGCCTGGCGCGGTGCCGCGCCGGTGCAGCACGCGGTGTGGGCGGGCGACGAGATCACCGGAGCCACCACGTTCCGCATCGTCGAGGCCCTCGACGCCGGCCCGACCTTCGGGGTGATGACCGAGCGCATCCGCCCCACCGACACCGCGGGCGACCTGCTCGGCCGCCTCGCCGAGCACGGCTCCGGTCTGCTGGTCGCCACCCTCGACGGCATCGCCGACGGCTCCCTCGACGCGCGCGAGCAGCCGAGCGAGGGCGTCAGCATCGCCCCCAAGATCAGCGTGGACGACGCCCGCGTCGACTGGACCGAGCCGGCCGTGGCCGTCGATCGCCGCATCCGCGCCTGCACCCCCGGCCCCGGTGCGTGGACGACGCTCGACGGCGAGCGCGTGAAGCTCGGCCCTGTCGTGCCACTGGCCCCCGGCGCGCCTGAGCGCGCGGCCGACGCCCCGCCGCTCGCCCCCGGTGCGATCGAGGTGGGCAAGAACCACGTGCTCGTGGGCACCGCCACCGAGCCGGTGCGCCTCGGCGAGATCAAGGCCTTCGGCAAGAAGCAGATGGCGGCGGCCGACTGGGCGCGCGGTGTGCGGCCGCCCGCCGACGCGAGCTTCGAGTGAGCGGTCGCGGAGCCCCGTCGCGTTCCCAGGGGCCGCGGCGGCCCGCGCCATCGGGCCGTAACGGCCAGCGCCGCACGATCGATCCGGCGCGATCGGCGGCCCTCTCGGTGCTGCGCGCGGTGCGTGTCGAGGGCGGCTACACCAACCTGGTGCTGCCGGCGGTGCTCGCCGAGGCCGGGCTGAGCGGCCGCGACGCCGCGTTCGTCACCGAGCTCGCGAGCGGGACGATCCGCCGACGCGCCACCTACGACGCCATCATCGAGGCCTGCCTCGACCGGCCGCTGCGCAAGGTGGAGTCGGTGGTGCTCGACTGCCTCCGACTCGGTGCGCACCAGCTGCTCGCGATGCGGGTGCCCAGCCACGCCGCCATCAGCACCACCGTCGACCTCGCCCGCCAGCGCAAGGGCGCCGGCGCCGGGGGATTCGCCAACGCGGTGCTGCGCCGCGTGGCCGAGCACGACCTCGCCACGTGGATCGACCGGGTCGCCCCGGCGCGGCCCGACGACCTCCACGGGCGTCTCGCGATCGCCGAGAGCCACCCGCGCTGGGTCGTCGACGAGCTGGCCACGGCCCTCGGTGAGGCGGCCGACGAGCTCGAGGCGCTCCTGGCGGCCGACAACGAGCCGCCGCGGGTCACGCTGGTCGCGCGCCCCGGCCTCGCCGATCCTGCAGAGCTCCCCGGACGACGTACCTCGCTGTCACCGTTCGGCGTCGAGCTCGGTGGCGGCGATCCTGCAGCGATCACCGCCGTGGCCGAGGGCCGCGCGGGCGTGCAGGACGAGGGCTCGCAGCTCGTGGCGCTCGCCCTCGCCGGAGCCGACGTGGAGGGGCGCGACGAGCGCTGGATCGACCTATGCGCGGGCCCCGGCGGCAAGGCGGCGCTGCTGGCCGCACTGGCCGCGGGGCGCGGAGCAGGGCTGGTCGGCACCGAGCTGCACCACCACCGCGCGGCCCTGGTGGCGCGTTCGGCCGGCGCCGGGCTGCTCGCCGCGGTGCAGACCGACGCCACCCGCGCCCCGTTCGCCGACGGCTCCGTCGACCGCGTGCTGCTCGACGCACCCTGCACCGGGCTGGGCGCCCTGCGCCGCCGCCCCGAGGCACGCTGGCGCCGCTCGCCGGGCGACCTCGGCGAGCTCGTCGACCTCCAGCGGCGCCTGCTCGCCGAGGCGCTGCGGGTGGTGCGCCCCGGCGGCGTCGTCCTCTACGCCACGTGCTCGCCGGTGCTCTCCGAGACCTCCGGCATCGTCGCTCCCGTGCTCGAGGCGCGCCCCGACGTCGTCCTCGAGGACGCCGCGCCGGCGCTGCGGTCGGCGGGCGCCACGGTGCCCGATCGTGCCGAGGGGCCGCTGCCGGGCACGGTGCAGCTGTGGCCGCACCGGCACGGCACCGACGCGATGTTCCTGGCGCTGCTGCGCCGGCGCTGAGAGGAGTGGATCCCGATCGGGCTCGCCCCCGGGATCACGGCGTGGGCCGGCCGTCGCGGTCCTGCGGGGGAGCCCACCGCGCGGCGAAGCGCAGAGCCGCGCCGACCTCCGTCGCACTCGAGGAACCCCATTCGCCCTGCACGGTGACGAAGAAGTTGCCGTGCAGACGTGAGACGAGCATGCCGAGCTCGGCCCGCCCGCCGCCCGTGTAGTCGTCGTACAGATCGCCGGGGCGGACGACGATGGAGAGGTTGCCGCCCTCAGCCGAGGTGCAGGCCATCTTCTCGTCGGCCGGGAACGGCTCGCAGGTCCATCCGGGCAGCTGCAGGCCGACCGGGAACTCGAGGGTCGGCGTAGCCGGCACCACCGGGACGGGAGCGTCCTGGCCGCCATCCGTCGCAGCGGCGCTGGGTGCCGCCGGCGGGCTGGACGAGGGGTCGCTGGCTGGATCGATGCCCCGAGTCGGGCCTCCCGAGGTGCCCACGGTGCTGAGGGTCACCGTTGCGATCGCGCCGACGACCGCTGCTGTGGTGGCGGCGCCCAGCAGACGGCGCCGAGTGCGCAGACGGCGTCCGCGACGCACCGAGACGGCGGCGAGACGGCCGACGTCGACCACCTCCTCGTCGAGGTGGCGACGCAGGGCCGGAGCCACGACCGCCTCCAGCGCGGCCAGGGATTCCGACGTCTCGACGTCGTCCGGACGCTCCGGGCGTCGAGGGGAGGAGAGCTCACTCACGGGCGGGTCCTTTCAGGCAGCGTCGCCGCGGGAGCGGTGGGCGACGCGGGGTCGTCGGTCTGCTCGGTGGTGGCGAGCAGTGGGCGCAGTCGAGCGAGCGCGCGGTGGGCGCGGGTCCGCACGACCGTCTCGGCGAGATCGAGGACCTGCGCCGTCTCGGCGACGCTGCGGTCCTCCCAGTAGCGCAGGACGACGACGGCGCGATCGAGCGGTGGCAGCGCAGCCAGGGCCTCCAGGAGGTCGACGCGGGTGCCGACCACCGCCGGATCGTCCGGCGGACGCCCGCCCAGCCCTCCGGCTCCGGAGCGGTCGATGGCGAGATCACCCGCGCCCGACGCGACGTCGTCGGAGCGTGCGGGTCGCTCGCCGGCGCGCCGCAGGCGTCGTTCGGACAGGAAGGTGTTGAGCAGGGTGGTGCGGGCGTAGGCGAGCGGCACGTCCGCGCGGCTGACCTTGCGCCAGTGCAGGAAGACCTTGGCGTAGGTGGTCTGGACGAGGTCCTCGGCCAGGTGGTGGTCACCGGTGAGCAGCAGCGCGGCCCGGAGGAGTTGGGCACCGGTGGCGCCGACGAAGTCGGTGAACTCGCTGTCGTGGGTGGCGGGCACATCACTGTGACGCCCCGAGCGGCTTCGGCGTGACATGGCCCCGACGCTAGATGCGATGGGGCGCAGGCGGCACGCTGTCGTCGCCCCTGCGTCCCCCTAGGCTGCTGCAGGTGGAGGAGCACCGCACCGGCGCCTGGCGCCGCACGTCGACGCGCGTCGCCTACGAGAACCCCTGGATCCGGGTGCGCGAGGACCTCGTGGTCCGTCCCGACGGGTCCGACGGGTTCTACGGCGTTGTGCAGATGCAGCACCCGGCCGTGTTCGTCGTGGCGCTCACCGACGCCGACGAGGTCGTGCTCGTGGAGGTCGACCGCTACACCGTCGCCGAGCCGCGATCGCTGGAGGTCCCTGCGGGTGCCACCGACGGCGAGGACCCGCTCGTGGCCGCGCAGCGCGAGCTGCGGGAGGAGACCGGGTTGGCCGCGTCGTCCTGGGAGGGGATCGGGAGCATGTACGCCCTCATCGGGGTGGCCGACGCCCCTGAGACGGTGTTCCTCGCCCGCGGCCTCACCCACGTGGGCGGCGAGCAGCTGCTGGACGACGGCATCGTGGGCGTGCACCGGGTGCCCTTCACCGAGGTGCTGGCGATGGTGCGGCGCGGGGAGATCACCGACGGCGAGACCCTGGCCTGCCTGCTGCTCGCCGCGGTCGCTCTCGGTCGCGTCGCCTGAGCCGGGGGGCGGTCGCCGCTATGTTCGAGCCATGGCGTCGCCGGCGATCGAGCTCGAGGTGGAGGGTCGCGTGGTGCGGCTCAGCAACCCCGACCGCGTGTACTTCCCCCAGATCGGGGCCACGAAGCTGGATCTCGCCGAGTACTACCTGAGCGTCGGCGCCGGCATCGTCACCGCGCTGTGGGAGCGCCCGTGCATGCTGCACCGCTTCCCGACCGGCATCGAGGGCGAGAAGGTGCACCAGAAGCGTCTTCCGGCGGGGGCGCCGCCGTGGGTGGAGACGGTGCCGCTGTTCTTCCCCCGCTGGAAGCGCACCGCCGACGAGCTGTGCGTCACCGAGCTGGCGTCGGTGATCTGGGCCGTGCAGATGTCCACCGTCGAGTTCCACCCCTGGAACAGCCGTCGCGGCGCGACCGAGCAGCCCGACGAGTGGCGCATCGACCTCGACCCCGGCCCCGAGTGCGACTACGCCACGGTGCAGCAGGTGGCGGGCGTCGTCCACGAGGTGCTCGACGACCTCGGAGCCGTCGGCTTCCCGAAGACCAGCGGCAGCAAGGGCCTGCACGTCTACGTGCGCGTGCGCCCCGAGCTCGACCACCAGGGCGTGCGGCGGGCGGCGCTCGCCTTCGCCCGCGAGGTCGAGCGCCGCGCCCCGGACCTCGTCACCACGGCGTGGTGGCGCAAGGACCGCGACCCGGCGGCGGTGTTCGTCGACTACAACCAGAACGCCCGCGACCACACGATCGCCGCCGCCTACTCGGTGCGCGGTCTGCCCGACGCGCGGGTCTCGACGCCGCTGCGCTGGGACGAGGTGGCCGAGGCCGATCCGCGCGACCTCACCATCCGCACGGTGCCCGCCCGCTTCGCCGAGCTCGGCGACCTGCACGCCGACATCGACGACCACGTCTTCGACCTCGTGCCCCTCGTGGAGTGGGCCAACCGCGACGAGCGCGACGACGGCGACCGCGACGAGCGCGACGACGGCGACCTCGACGAGCGTCCCGGGACCGACCCCGGGACCCTTCGAAGCGACGAGGCGGGGGAGTAGGTTCGAGCGGTGACGACGTCGATCCCCGCCCGAGCGGACTCCGCCCAGCTGGATGCCACCGACCCGCTGGCCGCCCACCGCGACCTCTTCATCGGTTCCGAGACCGATCTGGTGTACCTCGACGGCAACTCCCTCGGCCGTCCGCTGCGCAGCACGGCCGAGCGGCTCGGCACCTTCGTCGCCGAGGAGTGGGGCGGGCGCCTCATCCGCGGCTGGGACGAGCGCTGGTTCGACCTGCCGCGCACGCTCGGCGACCGCATCGGCGCGGCCCTGCTCGGCGCAGCCCCCGGCCAGACGGCCGTGGGGGACTCGACCACCGTGCTGCTCTACAAGATGGTGCGCGCCGCGGTCGCCGCCCACCCCGAGCGGCGCGAGATCGTCGTCGACACCGACAACTTCCCGACCGATCGCTACATCGTCGAGGGCGTCGCGCGCGAGTGCGGGCTCGACGTCGTCTGGATCACCCCCGACCACACCCGCGGCGTCACCCCCGAACTGCTCGCTCCGGTGCTGGGGGAGCAGACCGCGCTGGTGCTGGTGAGCCACGTGGCCTACAAGTCGGGCTTCCTGGCCGACGGACCCGCGCTCGCCGAGCTCACCCACGCCGCCGGCGGGTGGCTGCTGCTCGACCTCTCGCACTCCACCGGCTCGGTGCCGCTCGAGCTCGACGCGTGGGGCGTCGACCTCGCCGTGGGCTGCACCTACAAGTACCTCAACGGCGGGCCGGGCGCGCCCGCGTTCGGCTACGTCGCCGCGCGCCACCTCGACTCCGGAGCCTTCGAGCAGCCGATCCAGGGCTGGATGGGCGCTGCCGAGCCCTTCCGCATGGGCCCCTCCTACGAGCCGGCCCCCGGCATCCGGCGCCTCATCAGCGGCACCCCTCCGGTGCTCGGCATGCTCGCGCTCGAGGACATGGTCGGGCTCATCGAGTCCGTCGGCATGGCCGCGGTGCGCGCCCAGTCCGTGGCGCTCACCGAGCACGCCATCGCCCTCGTGGACGACGTGCTGCCCGAGGTCGAGCTGCGCTCGCCGCGCCCGTCGGCCGAGCGTGGCGGCCACATCACCATCGGCCACCCGCGCATGCGCGAGGTCACCGCTGCGCTGTGGCGCCGCGACGTCATCCCCGACTTCCGCGAGCCCGACGCGCTGCGCATCGGCCTGTCGCCGCTCTCGACCTCCTTCGTCGAGGTCGAGGCGGGCATCCGCGCGGTGCGCGACCTGCTCGACTGAACGCCCGCGCCTGATGCCGAGCGAGCTCAGGCGCTGAGCGGCATCGCCATCGCGGCGCGCAGCTCCTGCGCGTGGGCGTGGAGGATGACCGCTGCGAAGCCGTTGCCGCGGGAGTCCTCGACGTCGGCCTCGCGGTCCCACCGGTCGGCCAGGCGGGCGGCGAGCAGGCGCGGATCGGGAAGGCCCGTGGGGGTGGTCAGTGTGCTCGCGAGCGCGACGGGCAGGTCGGCGGGGCGGTTCGCGGGCTGGTGCTCGGGCTGAGCGGTCATGGTGCACCTCCTCGGTGGAACGTCATCGGTCCTGCCCCACCGATCGGCCGCGCGGCGCCGGACCGGAGGGGTCGGCCGGGCGTCGTCCACCGATCACTAGGATCAGCGCTCGTGGGCCACCTGCAGATCACCCCGTCGATCCTCAACTCCGACTTCGCCCGGCTGGGCGAGGAGGTCGCCCGGATCCCCGGCGCCGACTGGGTGCACGTCGACGTGATGGACAACCACTTCGTGCCCAACCTGACCTTCGGACCCACGATGGTCGAGGCGCTGGCCCGCGTCAGCCCGGTGCCCCTGGACGCCCACCTCATGATCGAGGACGCCGACCGCAACGCCCCCGCCTACGTGGAGGCCGGCTGCGGGTCGGTGACCTTCCACGTCGAGGCCGCCAAGGCGCCCGTGCGACTGGCGCGCGAGATCCGCGCCGCCGGCGCCCGTGCCTCGATGGCGCTCAAGCCCGCCACGCCCATCGAGCCCTACGAGGACCTGCTGCCGGAGCTCGACATGGTGCTGATCATGACCGTGGAGCCCGGCTTCGGCGGCCAGAAGTTCCTCGACCTGTGCCTGCCGAAGATCCGCCGCGCGCGGGCGCTCATGGACAAGCACGGCGTCGAGACCTGGCTCCAGGTCGACGGCGGGGTCTCCCTGGACACGATCGGGCGCTGCGCCGAGGCCGGCGCCGACGTCTTCGTGGCCGGCTCGGCCGTCTACTCCGCCGACGATCCCGACGCGATGGTCGCCGCGCTGCGCCAGCGGGCCGAGGAGGCTCGTTCGGCCGGCGCCGACGGATGAGCGCGCGCGAGGCCGACGGGCCCGTCGTCCTCGGTGACGTGGCGGCGCTGCACGTCGCCAAGGGCCGGCGCCTGCCGATGCAGGGGCGCGAGGAGATCGAGGTCGAGGCGGGTGCCGGCATCGTCGGCGACCGCTACCACGGCAGCCGGCACCGTCACGTCACGGTGCAGAGCCGCACGTCGCTCGACGAGGCCGCTGCGGCGTTCGGCGCCGAGGTGGCCAGCGACCTGACCCGACGCAACATCACCATCGCCTCGGGCGAGGTGCCGCGCACCCCCGGCGTGCACGTGCGCATCGGCGACGACGTGCTGCTCGAGGTCGTGCGGGTGGCCGCGCCCTGCAAGCTGCTCGACGACACCCTGGGCCGCGGCGCCCAGGAGGCCCTGCGGCGCCGCGCGGGCACCGTGTTCCGGGTGCTGGCCGGCGGCACGGTGCGCGTCGGCGACCCCGTCGTGCTCGTCGAGCCGGCCGGCGACGGATCCGGCTCCTGAGACGCCGCCGGCCCGGTCCCCGTGGACGACGGGGGCCGGGCCGGAGCGGTGTCGGATCCGTGGGACCCGGTGCGTGGATCAGGCCTCGAGCGCGGCGTCGAGGGTGATCTCGACACCGGTGAGGGCCTTGCTCACGGGGCAGGAGGCCTTGGCCTCCTCGGCGGCGGCGGTGAAGCCGGCCTCGTCGAGACCCTCCACCTCGCCGCGCACGGTGAGCTTGATGCCGGTGAGCTTGAAGCCGCCGGCGGAGTCCGGGCCGAGCGAGACGTCGGCGGAGACGTCGAGGGCCTGGGGCGTGCCGCCCTTCTCGGCGATGATCGCGGAGAACTGCATGGCGTAGCAGGCCGAGTGGGCCGCGGCGATGAGCTCCTCGGGCGAGGTGGTGCCGCCGGCCTCGTCGGCGGCGCGCTTCGGGAACGAGACGTCGTAGGTGCCGACGCCGGAGCTGGTGAGCTCGACCTGGCCGGAGCCCTCCTCGAGGGTGCCGTTCCAGGCGGTGCGTGCGGTGCGAGTGGGCATGTCGCTTCCTTTCGTCGACCCGGGGGATCCCCCGGGTGGTCGGTCACTCCAACTTATATAGGGCACAAGATAATCGCCCACGAGTTATATTCCTCAAGGTGAGCGATCGAGTCCCCGCCGTACCCCGGCCCACCGGCGCCAACCGGCCCTCCGCCCGCGACCTGCCCGCGCCGCCCACGCTGGACGACCTGCTCTGCTTCGACCTCTACGCCACCTCGCGGGCGCTCACGTCCGCCTACCGGCCGCTGCTGGCCGAGTTCGACATCACCTATCCGCAGTACCTCGTGCTCGTGGTGCTCGGCGGCGTCGACGCGGTGCTCATCAAGGACGTCGCCGCCCAGCTGCACCTCGATCACGCCACGCTCTCGCCGCTCCTCGGGCGGATGGAGGCGCGCGGGCTCCTGGTGCGCGAGCGCGACCGTGACGACCAGCGCGCGGTCCTGGTGCGGCTCACCGAGCAGGGGCGTGACGTGCACGCCCGCTTCGGTCTCGTGCACTGCCGCCTCGCCGAGACCCTGGGGCTCGAGCCCTCGGAGATCGCCGAGCTGCAGCAGCTGCTCGGGCGCATCGGTGCCGGACTCGCGCAGGCCTCGCGCGGCGCCTGAGCGGCGTCCGATCGGGGTCAGGCGAGCGTCACGCGGCAGTCGGCCAGCACGGGCGAGCCGGACCGCGGGCCGTCGATGACGCTGGCACGGGCGACGATCTCCTTGCCCGTCGCTCCGTCGTGGTGCCACCCCTCGACCGCGATCGTCTCCCCGGGCAGGACGATGCCGGCGAAGCGGGCGGTGAAGCCGCCGATCGCGGTGGCGTCGCCGCCGAGCAGACCGTCGGCCAGCTCGCGCAGCACGATCCCGTAGGAGCACAGGCCGTGCAGGATGGGCGAGTCGAATCCGGCGGCGCGAGCGAAGGACGGATCGGCGTGCAGCGGGTTGCGGTCGCCGCAGAGGCGGTAGAGCAGCGCCTGCTGCGGCGTCACCCGGTAGGACGACGCGTAGTCGGCCCCGCGCTCCGGCACCGTGACCGCCGTGGAGGAGCCGCGCTCGCCGCCCCACCCTCCCTCGCCGCGGACGAAGATCGAGGAGCGCACCCGCCACAGCTCGCGGCCGGGGCCGCCGTCCGCCGCGCCGCCCTCGGTGGCCACGCCCTCCTGCCAGATGACCGCGGCCCGGCCCTTGTCCCACACGTCGGTGATGCGCGTGCGCACGGTGGCGGTGCCGGCGGTCGGCACCGGCCCGCTCAGGCTGATCGACTGCGACCCGTGCACGACCTGCGCGAGGTCGATGTCGCAGCCGGGCAGGTCGAGCGGCGGCGGGTCGGTCTCGTGGAAGGTGGGCGCGACCACGGCGAACGACGGCAGCACCTGGAGGTGCTCGTCGTCCAGGGTGTAGCGCAGGGCCGCGGGGGAGAGGTGGTCGCCGTCGCGGGAGCCCGCGCCGATGCCGAGGTGGTAGAGCAGCACGTCGGAGGAGGTCCAGGAGAACGTGCGGGCGCCGAGGTCGGCGCCGATGGCGACGTCGGGGTCGATGGGCACGGGAGGCTCCTTCAGGCGGTGGGGGACTCGACGCGCGCCGCGAGGTCCTCGGCGGCGAGGTAGCCGAACACGATCGCCGGGCCGATCGTGCCGCCCGGACCGGGGTAGGTGCGGCCCATCACGGCCGACGACGCGTTGCCGGCGGCGTACAGCCCCGGGATCACCGAGCCGTCCTCGCGCAGCACCCGCGCCCGCTCGTCGGTGACCAGGCCGCCCTTCGTGCCGAGGTCGCCGGGCACGATCTTGACCGCGTAGAAGGGGCCCTTCTCGATCGGCGCGAGCGAGCAGTTCGGCTTCACCGTGGGGTCGGAGTAGTACTTGTCGTAGGCGGACTCGCCGCGACCGAAGTCCTCGTCGACACCGCTGCGCGCGAAGCCGTTGAAGCGCTCGACCGTGGCGCCGAGCGCCTCGGCGGGAACGCCCACCTTCTTCGCGAGCTCGGCGAGGGAGTCCGCGCGCACCACGACGCCCTCCTTGTACCAGCGGCCCGGGAAGGGCTGGCGGCCCGGCACGCCCGCGAAGAGGTAGCGGTTGCGGTACGTCTGGTCGAAGACCATCCACGCGGGCACGTGGCTCACGCCGGTGGCCTCGCCCTCGTAGATGGCGTGCGTGGCCTCGACGTAGGGCAGCGCCTCGTTCATGAACCGGCGACCGGCCGAGTTCACGATGATCGAGCCGGGCAGGTTGCGCTCGGCCAGGCAGAACCACGCGCGACCCGGGAGCGGGATCGTGGGGCCCCACCACGCGTCGTCCAGGAGGTCGGTGGCCGCGC
Source organism: Nocardioides sp. (assembly GCF_964229035.1). GTDB lineage: Bacteria > Actinomycetota > Actinomycetes > Propionibacteriales > Nocardioidaceae > Nocardioides. The sequence goes on from NZ_CAXRAZ010000004.1 coordinate 124,266, forward strand.
CCGCCGCGGTGCCGGCGAGCAGGCCGGCGCCCGTGTTGGAGGGAGCCGCCGTGGACCAGTCGGTCGAGGTGGGCTGGGGCAGGAACTTCTCGCGCAGCTCCTGGCTGTGCTCGAACCCGCCCGACCCGAGGACGACGCCCCGCCGGGCCCGCACCTCGTGCCGCTCGCCGCTGCGCTCCACGACGACGCCGACCACGCGGCCGTCCTCGACGAGCAGCTCCTCGAGCGCGGTCTCGTACTCCACCGGTACGCCGGCGTCGGCCAGGCCCTTGCGCATCGACACCGCGATCGCGTTGCCCATCGCCACCATGCGCCGCCCGAGCGCGATGGCGACGAGGCGCTTCACGAGCACCTTCGCCATCGTGATGGGCCCGCGCACGGTGCGCAGCCCCAGGCTGATCTTGCGGAAGTCGGCCTGGGTGACGATGAGGTTGGCCGGTGCCTTCGTGTACGGCGGGTGCAGCCGCTCGAGCTCGCGGCCGAGGAAGCGCGCGTCCATCGGCACCGGCTCGACGCTGCGTCCGCGGGCGCGGCCGCCGGGGCTCTCCGGCAGGTAGTCGGCGTACTCGGGCACCCAGCTGAAGCGCAGGGGAGTGGTCTCGCGCAGGAAGTCGAGCACCTCGGGGCCGCGGGCCAGGTAGGTGTCGCGGCGCACCTTGGGCACCACCTCGCCCACGATCGAGTCGAGGTAGCGGCGCGCGGCCTCGGCGTCGCCGTCGTCCACCTGGCCGGCGGCGCGCAGCGCGTAGTTGCCGGGGATCCACACGCCACCGCCGGAGCGCGCGGTGGAGCCGCCGAAGTAGGCGCTCTTCTCGACGAGCAGGGTGTCGAGCCCGCGGTGGGCGGCGGCGAGCGCCGCGGACATCCCGGCACCGCCGGCGCCGACCACGACCACGTCGTACGTGTCCTTCATGCGAAAAACTGTAACAGGTTCTAGTATGCCGAGGTGACCTCTTCCGACGACGTGCGTGCCGCAGTCGACCGCCTCGCCGCGGCTCAGCGCACCCGCGTGCCGTGCGCCCCCGTGCGCGACCTCATCGGCACCGACGACCTGCCCGCCGCCTACGCCGTGCAGCAGGGGCTCGTGCAGGCCCGCATCGCCGACGGAGCGCGTGTCGTGGGCCGCAAGATCGGGGCGACCTCCGAGGCGGTGCAGCGCCAGCTGGGGGTCGACCAGCCCGACTTCGGCTACCTGCTCGACGACATGGACGTCAGCGCCGCCGCGCGCCCCGGTGGAGGGCCGGTGGGCATGGCCACGCTGGTGCAGCCCCGCGTCGAGGCCGAGGTCGCCTTCCGCCTCGGCGAGGACCTCGACCTGCCGGAGGAGCAGATCACCCTCGAGCGGGTGCGAGCCGCCGTGGACGTCGCCCTCCCGTCGCTGGAGATCGTCGACTCGCGCATCGCCGGCTGGGACATCGGCTTCACCGACACCGTGGCCGACAACGCCTCCAGCGGCCTCTTCGTCGTCGGCGAGCACGGTGTCGCGCTGAGCGACCTCGAGCCCCGTGACGTCGAGATGTCGCTGACCATCGACGGCGAGGAGCGCTCGTCGGGCAAGGGGGTGGCGTGCCTCGGCGACCCGCTCGAGGCGCTGCGCTGGCTGGCTGTGCAGGCCGCGCGCTTCGGCGACCCGCTGCGGGCCGGCCACCTCGTGCTGTCCGGGGCGCTCGGCCCCTTCGTGCCCTTCGACCCGGGCAGCCGGGTCACGGCGTCCATCAGCGGGTTCGCCCCGCTCTCCGTCACCTTCGAAGCCTGAGCGAGGAACCGCATGACGTCCCCGACCCCCCGCAAGCTCACCGCCGCCATCGTCGGCCCCGGCAACATCGGCACCGACCTGCTCTTCAAGCTGCTGCGCAGCGACGTCGTCGAACCGCGCTGGATGATCGGTGTCGACCCCGCCAGCGAGGGGCTGCGCATCGCCGCCGACCACGGCCTCGCCGTCAGCCACGAGGGAGCCGACTGGCTGCTCGCCCAGGAGGAGCTGCCCGACCTGCTGTTCGAGGCGACCTCGGCCTACGTGCACCGCGCCTACGCCCCGCACTACGCCGAGGCGGGCATCCGCGCCATCGACCTCACACCCGCGGCGGTGGGGCCGGCGGTGATCCCGCCGGTCAACGGCCTCGCCCACGTCGATGCGCTCAACGTCAACATGATCACCTGCGGCGGCCAGGCCACGATCCCGATGGTCAACGCCGTCTCGCGGGTGACCCCAGTGGCCTACGCCGAGATCGTCGCCTCGGTCGCGAGCGTGAGCGCCGGGCCCGGCACCCGCGCCAACATCGATGAGTTCACGCGGACGACGGCAGCCGGCGTCGAGTCCATCGGCGGCGCCGCGCGCGGCAAGGCGATCATCATCCTCAACCCGGCCGAGCCGCCGATGATCATGCGCGACACCATCTTCTGCGCCGTCGACCCGGACGCCGACACCGACGCCATCACCGCCTCGGTGCACGCCATGGAGGAGGCCGTGCAGCAGTACGTGCCCGGTTACCGCCTGCTGCAGGAGCCGCAGTTCGACGGGCCCTCGGAGCTCACCGGCGGTCACCGGCGCGTGTCGATCTTCGTCGAGGTCGAGGGCGCCGGCGACTACCTGCCGCCCTACTCCGGCAACCTCGACATCATGACCGCCGCCGCGGCCCGCGTCGGCGACAGCATCGCCAGCCACCTGCTCGACGCCCCCGTGGCGACGAGTGCCGCCCCCGCCAGCCAGGAGTCCTGAGCCGTGACCGACCTCGACACCCTCGCCCGCACCTGGTCCGGAACCCACGGCACCGAGCCGTTCGGCGATCTCGACCTGCGCCTGACCGACACCTGCCTGCGCGACGGCTCGCACCACAAGCGCCACCAGTTCACCGCGCAGGAGGTCGAGGACATCGTGCGCGCCCTCGACGCCTCCGGCATCCCGGTGATCGAGGTGACCCACGGCGACGGCCTCGGCGGCAGCAGCTTCAACTACGGCTTCTCCCGCACGCCCGAGCAGGAGCTCATCCGCATCGCCGCACAGACGGCGAGGCGCGCGAAGATCGCCTTCCTCATGCTCCCCGGCGTCGGCACGAAGGACGACATCCGAGCCGCCCAGGACAACGGCGGGCAGATCTGTCGCATCGCCACCCACTGCACCGAGGCCGACGTGTCCATCCAGCACTTCGGCCTGGCCCGCGAGCTCGGCCTCGAGACGGTGGGCTTCTTGATGATGAGCCACACCCAGGCCCCCGAGGTGCTGGCGAAGCAGGCCCGGATCATGGTGGACGCCGGCTGCCAGTGCGTCTACGTGGTCGACTCCGCGGGTGCGCTGGTGATGGAGCAGACCGCCGACCGCGTGGCTGCGGTCGTGGCCGAGATCGGCCACCAGGCCGACGTCGGCTTCCACGGCCACGAGAACCTCGGCCTCGGTGTCGCCAACACCGTCATCGCCGCGCGCGCCGGCGCTACGCAGATCGACGGCTCGGTGCGGCGCTTCGGTGCCGGCGCGGGCAACACGCCGCTCGAGGCGTTCATCGGCGTGTGCGACAAGCTCGGCTGGCGCACCGGCGTCGACTTCCTGCAGGTGGTCGACGCCGCCGAGGACGTGATCCGCCCGGCCATGCCCGAGGAGTGCCGCCTCGACCGGATGACGCTGATGATGGGCTACGCCGGCGTCTACTCCTCCTTCCTCAAGCACGCCGGCAACGCGGCCGAGCGCTTCGGCGTCTCCGGTGCCGAGATCCTCCTCGAGGCCGGTCGACGCAAGCTCATCGGCGGCCAGGAGGACCAGCTCGTCGAGATCGCCCTGCAGCTGCGCGCCCGCGACGCCGCGGGTGTTCCGGCCGGGGCTTGAGCCTCGACTTCCGCAAAACTAGAACGTGTTCTAGTATTCAGGGAACGACCCCCGAGGAGCACCCATGGATCACGAGGCACAGGCGGCGCCGGCCGCCACCGGCGGCGCCGCTGCGGTGCTCGAGCGTGTGCGCGAGCTGCTCCCGGTCTTCCGCGAGCGGGCCGAGGAGGGTGACCGCCTGCGGGTGCTGCCGGACGCCTCGGTCAAGGAGCTGGCCGACACCGGCTTCTTCCGCCTCCTCCAGCCGCGCCGCTACGGCGGCTACGAGGCCGACCCGATCGACTTCTACACCGCAGTGCGCGACATCGCCTCCGCCGACGGCTCCACGGGCTGGGTCGCCAGCGTGGTCGGCGTCCACCCGTGGCAGGTCGCGCTGTTCTCCGACGAGGCTCAGCAGGCCGTGTGGGGCGAGGACGACGCCACTCGGTTGTCGTCGTCCTACGCCCCCACGGGTCGGGCCCGCGTGGTCGACGGCGGGTTCGTGCTGAGCGGGCGCTGGAGCTTCTCCTCGGGCGCCGACCACTGCGGCTGGGCCCTGCTCGGCGCGCTGGTGCAGGACGCCGAGGGCGCCGTCGTCGACTTCCGCACCTTCCTGCTGCCGCGCGAGCAGTACGAGATCGTCGACGTGTGGAACGTCGTCGGGCTGCGCGGCACCGGCTCCAACGACATCGTCGTCGACGAGGTGTTCGTGCCGCTCGCCTTCACGCTCTCGATGGGCGACACCGGTCAGTGCAAGGGGCCCGGCCAGGAGGTCAACACCGCCGAGCTCTACCGCCTGCCGTTCCACTCGATCTTCACCTCCACGATCGCCGCGCCGCTCATCGGCATGGCGCGCGGCGTCTACGCCGAGCACGTCGAGATGCAGCAGAACCGCCGCCGCGCCGCCTACCTCGGCGAGCGCGCCTCGCTCGACCCGTTCGCCGCCGTGCGCCTGGCGCGGGCGTCGTCCGAGATCGACGCCGCGTGGGCGCTGCTCACCGCGAACCTGCGCGAGGAGCAGGATCATGTCGCGCGCGGGGAGCAGATCCCGCTCGAGGTGCGCCTGCGCGTGCGCCGCGACCAGGTGCTCGGCTCCGAGCGCGCGATCGAGGCGATCGACACCCTCTTCGAGGCCTCCGGCGGGCGCGCGCTCGCCGACGGCACCTACCTGCAGCGGCAGTGGCGCAACGCCCACGCGGGTCGGGTCCACGCCGCCAACGACCCCGAGCGGGCCCTGCAGATGTACGGCGCCCAGCAGTTCGGCCACACCATCGACCCCGGGATGTACTGACATGAGCACCCAGACCGACGCCCCTGTCGGCGCCGCGAACCACGAGACCGCCGCGCTCACCCGCGAGGCGCTGGCGCGCTCGGTGGTGGTGAGCACCGAGGACGCCGGACCGACCTCGCTCACCTACTACGAGGCCGACCTCCGCGCGCCCGAGCGGGCCGACCGACTGCCGCTGCTGATGCTGCACGGCGGCGGGCCCGGCGCCTCGGCCTGGTCGAACTTCGGCCCGGCGCTCGCGGGCTTCGCCGCCGAGTACCGCACGATCCTCGTCGACCAGGTCGGCTTCGGCTCCTCCGACAAGCCCGAGGTCGTGGGCAACTACTACCGCTTCTCCGCCGACCTCGTGGTGGCCCTGCTCGACGAGCTGGGCATCGACAAGGTGCACCTGCTGGGCAACAGCCTCGGCGGCGGCACGGCCATGCGACTGGCCCTGACCTACCCCGAGCGCGTCGGGCGCCTCGTGCTGATGGGCCCCGGCGGGCTCTCGCTCAACCTCTTCCACGCCGACCCGACCGAGGGCGTGCAGCGGCTGATGGACTTCGGTGCCAACCCCACGCGCGAGGCGCTGCGGGCCTTCATCTCCACGATGGTGGTCGACCAGTCGATGGTCACCGACGAGCTGGTCGAGCAGCGTTTCGCCGACGCCACCGCACCCGGTGCGCGCGAGGCGATGCGCTCCATGGGCATGTCCTTCTACCACCCGGCCAGCGCGGAGGACGGCATGCTGTGGCGCGAGGCCCACCGTCTGCGCAAGCCCACCCTGCTCACCTGGGGACGCGAGGACCGCGTCAACCCGCTCGACGGTGCCTTCGCCGCCCTCAAGCTGATCCACCGCGCCCAGCTGCACGTGTTCCCCAACTGCGGCCACTGGGCGCAGCTCGAGGCGGCGGAGGAGTTCCGCGAGATCACGGTCGCCTTCCTCGGCCGGCACCGCGAGCGCACCGCCCCCCAGAACCCACTCGGCGACCAGGAGTCTCGGGCATGACCATCGACATCCGCTCCCTCGGCTACCTGCGGGTCGCGAGCACCGACCCCGAGGCCTGGCGCACCTTCGCCGGCAAGGTGCTCGGGCTCGCCGAGGGCCGCGGCCCCGACCCGAGCCACCAGTACTGGCGCATCGACGAGGTCTCGGCCCGGCTGGTCGTCGTCCCCGCCGAGGTCGACGGCCTCGAGTGCGCGGGGTGGGAGGTCGCCGACCACCGTGCGCTGCAGGAGGCCCGCGAGCACCTGCAGAAGGCCGGCGTGGAGTTCGAGGAGGGTACGCGCGCCGAGCTCGACGAGCGGCGGGTGCAGGAGCTCGTGCGCTTCCGCGACCCGTGGGACAACGTCTTCGAGATCTTCCACGGCATCACCTACGAGTCGCGCCCGGTCGTCACGCCCTACGGGGCACGCTTCGTCACCGGTGACCAGGGGCTGGGCCACCTCGTCGTCCCCGTGCTGGACGACGTGGAGGCGCTGCGCTTCTACACCGAGGTGCTCGGCTTCCGGCTGCGCGACTCGATGAGCATGCCGGGGGAGTTCGTGGGCAGGGAGCCCGGATCGAAGGTCTGGCTGCGCTTCCTCGGCGTGAACCCGCGCCACCACTCGCTCGCGTTCCTGCCGATGCCCAACCCGGCCAAGTGCGTGCACGTGATGCTCGAGGTCGACGAGCTCGACCACGTGGGCCGCGCGCTCGAGCGGGTCCGCAAGCACGGGGCGCCGCTCTCGGCGACGCTCGGGCGGCACATGAACGACGAGATGATCTCCTTCTACGTGCGCTCGCCCGGCGGCTTCGACGTCGAGTTCGGCACCGACGGCCTCACCGTGGACGACGCCCGCTGGGTCGCGCGGGAGTCGACCGCCGTGTCCTACTGGGGGCACGACTTCAGCGGCGGTCACTGAGCGTGGGCGTGCCCGAGGGCATCAGCGCCGACGCCCGCCAGACGTGGCCCAGCGCCGCGCTCGTCGACTCCTGGCTCGCCTACGACCTCGACCTGCGCGACCCGGGGCCGAGCGGCACGGCGCTGCACCCGGGGGAGGAGTCGAGTCTCGACCCCGCCGATCCGCAGGCCGTCGCCGCGGCGCGCCACTTCCGCGACGTCATCGGTCGCTTCGCCTCGGGCATCACGGTCGTCACCGCGCTCAGCAACGGCGAGCCGGTGGGCCTGACCTGCCAGTCGTTCTCCAGCGTCTCCCTCGACCCGCCGCTGGTGCTCTTCGTGCCCGCGCGCACCTCGCGCGCCTGGCCCGCCATCCAGCGCTCGGGCCGGTTCTGCGTCAACGTGCTCGCGGCCGACCAGATCGACGTCTCGAACCAGATGGCCAGTCGCGGCGCCGACAAGTTCGCCGGCCTCGACTGGCGCCCCGCGCCGGTCACCGGCTCGCCCCTGCTGGGGGGCACGGTCGCCTTCGTCGACTGCAGCATCGAGGCCGTGCACGAGGCCGGTGACCACTTCATCGTCGTGGGCCGGGTGCTCGCCCTCGACGCCGGGCCTGGCGCCCCCGCCGACACCGACCCGCTGCTGTACTACCGCGGCGCCTACCGCACGACCCGCTGACCCCGATCCTCGGCCCGGCGCTCCGCCTGGTTTCCCGACCTCGATGGTCCGAGCGGGCCAGCCGAGTCGACGCGGTCGGGTGATGCAAAGGGGACATTTCAGATCCGGACTGGGACTTCCCGGGCTCCGGTGAACCCCCCTAGCGTGGAGCATGCTGGACCGGGAGGGGCCCAGCACGTGCACGCACGCGCGGCAAGGGAGCCAACGCGCCGTGCTCATCGAGCAGGTCCGGCACGCCGGACCGTGCGCGGACGCCGGGCGGGCGTCCGCGTCGGTCCACCCGTCCGGCGCTCCGAGGTGGTGGTCTGGTGCTGAGCATCGCCCTCGCAGCAGCCGGTGTGGGTGTCGGGCCGGCCGCCCCGGTGGCTCGTGCCGCCGGGGCGGTGCCCCCTCCCGCGGGCGCCGCGACGCGAGCCGGCTACGGCCGTCCCCGACCACGCCCGCACTGCAGGGGCGTTGGGTCGAGCCACTAGCGTTGTGTGCGTGCCTGAGCCGTACGAGCAGCCCGCCATCCCCGAGGGGATCAGCCCGGACGCCCGTGAGACCTGGCCCTCGGCCGACCTGATCGCCGACTTCCTGGGCGACCAGATCGCCCGGCTCGACGACCTCGACTTCGAGATCCGTCCCGGCGACGAAGTCGCCGTCCACGACGACCCCGGAGCGCAGGCGGCGGCGCGTCGCTTCCGCGACGTCGTCGGCTGCTTCGCCTCCGGCATCACCGTGATCACGGCGATGAGTCCCGACGGGCCGGTGGGCATGACCTGCCAGTCCTTCGCCAGCGTCTCCCTCGACCCGCCCCTGGTCACCTTCATCCCGGCCCGCACGTCGCGGGCCTGGCCGCTCATCCAGCGCTCGGGTCGGTTCTGCGTCAACATCCTCGCCGCCGACCAGGAGCACGTCTCGGCGCAGATGGCCACCAAGGGCATCGACAAGTTCGCCGGTCTCGACTGGGAGCCCGCCGCCGTCACCGGATCTCCCGTCATCGCGGGCACCCTGGCGCACCTCGACTGCACGATCCACGCCGTCCACGAGGGCGGCGACCACTTCGTCGTCCTCGGTCGGGTGGAGCACCTGGAGCAGCACGCCGACGACGCCGCGACGACCGAACCCCTCCTCTACTTCAAGGGTCGCTACCGCACGACCGACGAGCGCTGAAGCGACGCTCCGAGGTGCGGGAGCGTCCTCGGATCCGAGGGCCGCGCCACCCGTGACCTTCGTCCCGGTTCGGGCGTTGACCGGGTGGCCGAGGGGGATTCGGCCGGTCAGGGGAACAGGATGCGCAGCGCGGCGTGGCAGGGACGGTTCGAGGCTCGGCGCGAGGGCCCGGTGCCCCGGTGCGTGGCGGTCGCGGCGGCGATGCTGCTGGCACTCGGCGCGGTCGCCGGAGCGACGACCCCCGCGGACGCCCGTGACGCCGGCGCCGCCAGGGCCGCCCGCAGCGACGTGACGCTGCCCGGTGTCGAGGACGCCGTGGGCACCGCCCTCGACGCCGCCGGCGTCGCGGCCTACTGGACGCCGGCTCGGCAGGCCGCAGCGACCCCGCTCGACCTCGGCCCCGACGGCACGGTGGTTGCGCCCGCCGGGGGCCGGCAGTCCACCGCGACCTCGGCTCCCACCGGCCGCGCCCGCGCCGGAGCACTGGTCGCTCCCCGCAGCGTCGGCAAGCTCTTCTTCACCACGCCCGACGGCGACGCGGTGTGCTCGGCGTCGGCGGTCAACAGCTCCACGCGCGACCTCGTCATCACCGCCGCCCATTGCGTGCACGGCGGCGGCCCGCGCGCCTGCGGTCTGCTCGGCACCAGCACCTGCCCGGGCGAGTACTACTCGCGCTTCCTGTTCGTGCCCCGCTACACCGAGGGTCGCGCCCCTGACGGCGAGTGGGCCGCGACGCGGGTGCTCACCTTCCGGCAGTGGACGGAGAACGAGAACCTCGACTTCGACCAGGCCCTGCTCCGCGTCGCCCCCGTCGGTGGACGACGCCTCGTCGACGTGGTCGGCGGCAACGGGCTGGCCTTCGGTCACCCGCCGCGCCAGAACGCCGTGTCGATCTGGGGCTGGCCGGCCGAGCGCCCCTACGACGGCGAGACTGTGCAGCGCTGCACCGGAGTGACGCGGTCCTACGAAGGCACCGCCGACGCCTCGATGACCTGCCCCCTCAACGGCGGCGCGTCGGGTGGTCCGTGGTTCCTCAGCACCATCGACGGTCAGGTCGGCTTCATCTTCGCGGTGACCTCGCGCCGCACGCTCGTCGGAACGCCCACGCTGCTGGCGCATCCGCTCCCACCGGCGATCCTCGGGCTCATCGAGAGCATCGGCAGCAGCGCGCGGCGGGCCGGACGTGCGGTGGCCGCTGAGCCGTCGGCACGGGCACGGGCCGGGCTCGCCGTCCGGGCCCGGGAGGCTCGGGTCGGTCGCGGCCAGCCCCTGGTGCTCACCGTCACCGCCCGTCCGTCGCAGCGCGTGCGCGTCGAGGTCCGCACCTCCTCGCGCGGCGCCTGGCGCACGCTCGCCCTGAGCCGCGTGGGTCGCAACGGGGTGCTCGAGCTGGCCTCCCGCGCCACGCTGCCCGGCGTGCGCTCCTACCGCGTGCGCACGGCGAGCGCCACGAGTCGAGTGACCACCGTCCGCGTGCTGGCGTGCCCGCTCCCCGCGGAGCGCGCGGCCGCGTCGCGCACGGGCTGCACGGCGCCCTCGCGCTGAGCCCGGCTCGGCCCGACCGGTTCCAGCTGGGCGAGCCGAACGAGCCGAAACGCTCAGCCGAGCACGGCGGCGCGCTGCCGGCGTGCGTCGCCGGCGAGGTGTCCGAGCGCGTGTGCGCGCTTGAAGAGCCGGTGGGCGTCGTGCTCCCAGGTGATGGCGATGCCACCGTGCATCTGGACCGTCTCGGCCGCGACCTGGGCGACCGCCTCGGCGACGTAGGACTTCGCCGCGTGCACCAGCTGGGCCGCGTCGGGCGCGTCGCTGGCGACGGCGTACGCCGCGGCCCACGAGGCCGAGCGCGACATCTCCAGCAGCACCAGCATGTCGGCCATCCGGTGCTTGAGCGCCTGGAAGGAACCGATCGGGCGGCCGAACTGCACCCGGTCCTTGCTGTAGGCGACCGTCATGTCCAGCCCGCGCTGGGCGCAGCCGACCGACAGGGCGACGGCGCCCAGG
>NZ_CAXRAZ010000005.1:0-5495 GCF_964229035.1 Nocardioides sp.
GCGCCGGAGTTGAAGTCCTTGAAGTACAGGACCTCCTTGTCGCCGTTGGCGTAGGTGACCTCGAGGAAGCGGTTCTCCTCGGTCTCGCTGTACATCCGCTCGACCGTGGCCCGGATCATCCCGGCGACGGCGGCACCGCGGTCGCCGCCGAACTCGGCGACGTCCTCGGCGTGCAGCGGCAGCGTGGTGGTGAGGTACTTGCTGAAGATGTCGCGCGCCGACTCGGCGTCCGGGCGCTCGATCTTGATCTTCACGTCGAGGCGGCCCGGGCGCAGGATCGCGGGGTCGATCATGTCCTCGCGGTTCGAGGCGCCGATGACCAGCACGTTCTCGAGGGTCTCGACACCGTCGATCTCGCTGAGCAGCTGCGGCACGATGGTGTTCTCGACGTCGGAGGAGACACCGGAGCCGCGGGTGCGGAACAGCGAGTCCATCTCGTCGAAGAACACGATGACGGGCGTGCCCTGGCTGGCCTTCTCGCGCGCACGCTGGAAGACGAGGCGGATGTGCCGCTCGGTCTCGCCGACGTACTTGTTGAGCAACTCGGGGCCCTTGATGTTGAGGAAGTAGGACTTTCCCTCGGCGCCGGTCTTCGCCGCGACCTTCTTGGCCAGCGAGTTCGCCACCGCCTTGGCGATGAGCGTCTTGCCGCAGCCAGGAGGGCCGTAGAGCAGGATGCCCTTGGGCGGCTTCAGCTCGTGCTCCTCGAACAGCTCGGGATAGAGGTACGGCAGCTCGACGGCGTCCTGGATCAGCTCGATCTGGTCGCCGAGGCCGCCGATCGACTCGTAGGAGATGTCGGGGACCTCCTCGAGGACGAGCTCCTCGACCTCGGACTTCGGCACCCGCTCGTAGACGTAGCCGCTGCGGGAGTCGATGAGCAGCGAGTCGCCGGCGCGCAGCGGCTGGTCGCGCAGGGGCTCGGCCAGGCGGACGATGCGCTCCTCGTCGGCGTTGGCGATCACGAGCGCGCGCTCGCCGTCGGCCAGCACCTCCTTGAGGGAGACGACCTCGCCCACGGTCTCGAACTCCATCGCGGCGACGACGTTGAGGGCCTCGTTGAGCATGACCTCCTGGCCCTTGCGCAACTCGTCCAGCTCGACCGCCGGGCTGACGGTGACCCGCAATTTGCGACCGCCGGTGAAGACGTCCACCGTGTCGTCGTCGTTGCGGGCGAGGAAGGTGCCGAACCCGGCGGGCGGCTGCGCCAGCCGGTCGACCTCCTCCTTGAGCTTGAGGATCTGGTCGCGGGCCTCGCGCAGCGTGCTGGCGAGCCGGTCGTTCTGCGCGGTGACGGCCGCCAGCGACCGCTGGGCGTCGGCGAGACGCACCTCCAGCGAACCCGGTGCCGCCCCGGGGCGCTCGATCAGGCGGCGCCGAAGATCGGCGACCTCTCCCTCCAGGTAGCGCACCTGGTCCTGCAGCTCCTCGCGGCTCGTGCCGCCCGTGCTGTCTCCCATGCTCATCGCACACCTCCTGGGCCCGACCCTACTCGGGCAGGGGTCACGGGGGCAGGCTTCGGAGCCGGGCCCGTGCAACGTTTCGGTTGCAGCCGTGCGCCACCTCAGGGACGGCGTCCCGGCGTCGTCCGAGGAGGCGGTGGTGGAGGGGTCAGTCCTCGGCAGGCGTCTCCGGGACGCCCGGGGGGCGGGGGCCCGCGTAGTCGGGACCGTAGGCCCCGGGGGCCGGACGACGCTTCTTCAGCGGGGCGCGCTGCCCCGGAGCCATGCGCCGCGCGGTGACCAGGAACGCGGTGTGACCGATCATCTTGTGGCCGGGCCGCACCGCGAGCCCCTCCACGTGCCAGTCGCGGACCAGCGACTCCCAGGGCGCGGGCTCGGTGAAGCCGCCGTGCACCCGGACCGCCTCGACGAACTTCGACAGCTGGGTGGTCGTCGCGACGTAGGCGCACACGATGCCGCCGGGCAGCAGCGCGTCGGCGGCGGCGTCCAGGCAGTCCCACGGGGCCAGCATGTCGAGGATGATGCGGTCGCACCGCTCGCCGGTGGCGGGCAGCTCCTCGGCGAGGTCGCCGAGGGTCAGGTTCCAGGCGGGGTGGGGGCCATCGAAGAACTGGTGCACGTTGCGGCGGGCGACGTCCGCGAACTCCTCGCGGCGCTCGAAGGACGACACGCGGCCGTAGGGTCCGACCGCTCGCAGCAGCGAGCAGGTCAGCGCGCCGGAACCGACGCCGGCCTCGACCACGTGCGCCCCGGGGAAGATGTCGGCCATCGCGATGATCTGCGCGGAGTCCTTCGGGTAGACGACCGCGGCACCGCGTGGCATCGACACGACGAACTCGCTGAGGAGGGGGCGGAAGACGAGGTACTCGCCGCCGGCCGACGACGTGACGGTGAAGCCCTCCTCGCGGCCGATCATCTCGTCGTGCTCGAGGTGGCCCTTGTTGGAGAAGAAGCGCTTGCCCGGCTCGAGCGGGAAGTTGTGCTTGCGGCCTTTGCCGTCGACCAACCGCACCCACTCCCCGGCTCGCAGGGGTCCGCGGTGCACGCCGGACCAGGCCTCCTGGGGGACGTCGGGGGTCGCTTCGGTCACCGGCGCAATCTACCGGGCGCCCGAGCGCAGCACGGCGGCGAGGTCGTCGCTGGCCAGCACGCCGTGCACGGCCCCCTCCGGGGTGAGCAGGACGTACTCGCTGGCGGGAGTGGCTCGCAGCGCGTCGACGAGATCGGGACCGGAGATGGTGATCGGCAGGCAGAGCCCCGGCGTGAGGGCGCGGGCGACCTGCGAGGTGGCCATCCAGGGGCGCCGCTCCTCGGGCACCGCGTTCGCGGCGCGGCCGTCGACGACACCCGTCGGGCGGCCGTCGGAGCGCAGGGTCACCACGTGGTGGACGCCGTACTCCCCCGCGCGGCGCAGCGCCTCGGCGAGCGGGGTGTCCTCGGGGACGCCGAGGACCGGTCGCGCCAGGCGACGCACATCGACCTCGCCGAGCGTGCGCACGACCCGAGCGGTCGTGAGGGCGTGGTTGGCACCCGCCCAGAGGAAGGCCGCCACGAGCGCCAGCACCACGGCGTCCACGGCGTCGCCGCGGGTGGCCGCCAGCAACGCCACCGCGAGGACGGCGCCCGCGGTGATCCGCCCGCCCCAGGCGGCCACGATCGTGCCGGTGTGCATGCGCCCGGTGAGCGCCCACACCGCCGACTTGAGGACGCGACCGCCGTCGAGGGGCAGGCCCGGGACGAGGTTGAGCACGCCGATGATGAGGTTGGCGCCGGCGAGACCCTCGACCACCAGGCGCAGAAGGCCGTCGGGCAGCAGGAACCACACGGCGAGTGCGGCCACGCCCACGGCCAGCGAGGTCAGCGGCCCGACGACGGCGATCCAGAACTCCTGCCGCGGACGACGCGCGTCGCCCTCGATGCTGGTGGCGCCGCCGAGGAAGTGCAGGGTGATCGAGCGGACCCGGAACCCGAAGGATCGGGCCACGACGGCGTGCGATCCCTCGTGCAGCAGGATCGCGAGGTAGAGCGCGACGGCGAAGAGGAAGCCGACGAGATACTTCGCAGCGCCGAGTCCGGGCTCCACCTGCTCGACGCGCGGCGCCATGATGAAGGCGATCAGCGCCGCCACCACGAACCAGGACGACGACACGAGCACGTCGCTGCCCGCGATGCTGCCGATGCGCAGCATCCCTCGGGGCGCCGGCGGCCGCGGAGGCCGCTGGGATGCCGGGGTGGGCGTGGAGCTCGACATGCAATGAGCCTACGGGGCATCGGATGTGTCGGCGGTCGCGACTAGCCTCCACTGCGTGAGCCAGGCCGTCGTCCCCCGAGACCCCAGCGAGCGGCGCGGCACACGGGTCGACGGCGAACGCGTGCGCGCGGCCCTCTCGCCGTCGCGGGTCGGCGATTTCCTCACCTGTCCGCTGCTCTACCGCCTGCGCTCGATCGATCGGCTGCCGGAGCCGGCCTCGCCCGCGGCGGCTCGCGGCACGCTGGTGCACCGGGTCCTCGAGCTGCTCTTCGACCTGCCGGCCGGTGAGCGCACCCCCGAGCGTGCCGACGCCCTGCTCGAGCCGGCCTGGGTCGAGCTGGTCGCGGCCGAGCCCGCGCTGGCCGAGGTGCACGACGACGAGTGGTGGGCCTCGTGCCGCGAGGTCCTCGCCCGCTACTTCGTCCTGGAGGATCCCCGGCGCCTCGAGCCTGCCGAGCGCGAGCTGTACGTCGAGACCCTCACCGATTCCGGGCTGCTGATGCGCGGTGTGGTCGACCGGGTCGACCGCGCTCCCGACGGCGCCCTGCGCGTGGTCGACTACAAGACCTCCCGCTCGCCGAGCGAGGCCTACGAGGCCACCGCGCTGTTCCAGCTGAAGTTCTACGCCTACGTGCTGTGGCGCACCCACGGCGTGGTGCCGGCGCTGCTGCAGCTGGTGTACCTCGGCAACAGCGAGGTCCTGCGCTACGCACCGGAGGAGCAGGAGCTGCTCGCGGCCGAGCGCAAGGTCCAGGCGGTGTGGTCGGCGATCCGCGAGGCCACCGAGGCCGGGGTCTTCGAGCCGCGGCGGGGCCGTGGCTGCGACTGGTGCGCCCACCGGGCGCTGTGCCCGGCCTGGGGCGGCACTCCCCCGCCCCTCCCGCGGCCGGGAAGTGGACCCCATGTGGCCGAGGGCGCCTCGATCTGAAACGGTGGGCTCTCCGTGCGGGTACGGGTCCCGCACCTGTACCCCCGAGGTCTGCTCATGCGCTCCAGCCGTACACCCCTTGCCGCTCTCGCCGCCGTCGCGGCGCTCACCCTGTCGGCCTGCGGAGGCTCCGACTCCGACGGGGAGGCGGCCACCGAGTCGACGCCCTCGTCGGCCGCCTCCTCGGCCTCCACGGACGACACGATGCCCTCCACCGACGTATCAACGAGCAGCGCGCCTGCCGGGCCGACCAAGATCGCGGTGAACGGCGGCTTCACCGACGACGTCCTGGGCGACAGCGCGAAGATCACCGCGCTCGTCCGCGACTTCCCCGCCACCTCGAACACCACCATCGCCGAGGGCGGCGGTGAGTGGGTGCTGGTCGAGATCGACGCCAAGGCCGGCACGAAGTACACCGGTGGCTTCCGCGGACCGTTCGCGCTGCTCGACGCCTCCGGCAACGTGGTCGGCAGCCCCACGACCGTGATCGACGCCGACGTCAAGGCCGCCGGCTACACGCCCTTCGTCGAGGCCGACTCCGGCAAGGAGTCGAAGGGGTGGATCGTCTTCCAGGTCAACAACCGCCAGGACTCCTACACCTTCCGCTACAAGCGCCAGGCGGCCAGCGTGATCGGCGGCGGCGACCCGATCCCCGAGAAGATCTACACCGTGGAGCTCCCCACCTCCTGAGCCGCCCCGCTCCCCGAGGACGACGCAGCGCCGCGCCCCACCGACAGCCGGGCCAGTTCGCCCGGAACGAGCTTGGTGTATTCGATATGGAGATGCACATCGATGAAGGTCGGAGCGACGAAATAGCCGGTCGCGTCGATGATCTCGTCACAATCGAAATAGC
>NZ_CAXRAZ010000006.1:0-37376 GCF_964229035.1 Nocardioides sp.
CCCCCCCCGCGCCCCACCCGCTCACCGTCCACCGGCCCCCCCCCCCCGCGTGCGCGCCGCTGTGCATGGCGACCCCGAGCGCCTTCGGTGTACGACTGTTCACTGAATCGTCTATCATCGTCGGGTGACCTCCGAGACCACGCCCACCGTGCTCGACGCCCTGGCGCTCGCCACCGCCGTCGCCGATGACCTGCTGGTCGCCACCGCGCGCGACACCCACGACGCGATCTCGCGCCGCGTGCACGGCGTGGTGCGCCTCGGCACCGGCCCCGCCGGGCGCCCGGCCGAGGTGGTGCACCGCGGCATCGCGAGCGGCGTGTACGGCGCGCTCGGCGTCGGCCTGCGCGGGGCGAGCCGCGGCCTGGCCAAGGCGGCCCGGAGCGGGCGCGGGCCCGCCCTGGAGTCGCACCCTGCGGGGCGCTTCCTCAGCTCGGCCGTCAACGGCCTCATCGGCGAGGAGCTGGCACGCGAGCGCCCGGCGCTGGCGATCCGCATGGCGGTGCGGGTGGGGGAGCGCGACATCGAGCCCACCCGGCCGGCACTCACCCGCGCCTTCCCCGACGCGAGCGGGCAGGTCGTCGTCCTGCTGCACGGGTTGTGCGAGCACGAGGGCCACTGGGCGCGCGGGCGCGCCGAACGCGGCACGACCTACCCCGAGCAGCTGGCCGAGGCGGGGTGGACGCCGGTGCTGCTGCGCGCCAACACCGGGCTCGGCGTGCGGCCCAACGGCGTGGCCCTGGCCGCGCTCCTGCAGCGGATCGTCGACGAGTGGCCGGTGCCGGTCGAGCGTCTCGCCATCGTCGGTCACTCGATGGGCGGGCTGATCGCCCGCACCGCCCTCGCCGTGCGCGCCGAGCTCGGGGGACGCCGCTCGTGGGTCGACCTCGTCAGCGACGTCGTCACCCTCGGCACCCCGCATCTGGGTGCTCCGCTGGCGCGCACCGCCGACCGCGGCACCCGCGCGCTGGGTCGACTGCCGGAGTCGCGCGCCTTCGGCACCTTCATCGACCGTCGCTCGATCGGCATCCGCGACCTCCAGCTGGGCCTGGCGGAGGTCCCGCCCGAGATCTCCGGTCTGCGCTACCGCCTCGTGGCCGGCAGCCTCACCGCCCACCCCCGCCACCCGGTCGCCCGCACGCTGGGCGACCTGCTGGTCACGCCCGACTCGGCCTTCGGCATCGACCCCCGCGGGCGCGAGCTCTTCCCGCTCGCCGATCGCATCCACGTGCCGCGCGCGGGCCACTTCGACCTGCTCAACCACCCCGATGTCGCCCAGCCGCTCCTGCGCTGGCTCGCCGAGCCGAGCAGCAGGCCCGCCGTGGATCGGTCGCGGGCGGGCTGATCGCTCGGCGCCCTGGTCGACGGTTGGCTCGACGGTTGGCTCGACGGGTAGCGGGGGAAGGTGCAGCCATGCACCCCGACGAGCGTCGCGACCACGGCGGGTTCCCGCCACCCCCGCCCGGCGCCCCCGGCGCCCCCGGCCCGCCTGGCCCGGCTGGTGGGCCGTGGAACACGCCGTACCCCGCCGACCTGCCGCACTTCGCGGCCGCTCGCGAGCCGGTGCACCACCCGGCCGGTCCGGGAGTCGTCGCGATCACCGTCGCCGCCGTGTCGACCGGCTTGGGGATGGCCTACGTGGGGCTCACGTTCTTCGTGGTGATGCTGTTCTCCGAGGTGCAGGACCCCTCCTGGCGCGACGTCGACCGCGGCGCTGCGCTGTGGATCGGTCTGCCCGGTGTGATCGCGGTCGTGGCAGCCGTCCCGGCGTTCGTCGCGAGGAGCCGTCGACCGGCGGCGATCGCCGCCTCGATCTCGGGTGCCGCGGTCTGCTTCCCCCCGCTCGCCTTCGTGGTCTGGTTCTCCTACCTCGCGCTCACGGCCTGAGCGCTGCGCCACGGCGACCCGCAGGCCTCCGCCGCCGCGAGCCGCGAGCCGCGAGGCGTCACACTGACGCCATGACCATCGATCCCGCCGGCCCCCGACCCCTCCAGCCGACCTCGGACGACGCCGGGCGCACCCGAGCGATCGTGACCCGGGTAGTGGCCGCGATCGCGCTCGTGATCGCGATCGGGGAGGTCGCCCTGGCAGTGCTGGGCATCATCGGCAGTGCCACCTCGACGGGGGACGACCCGCTGGACGGCATCGGCTACTTCTTCGCGATCCTCGTCGGCATCCCGGGAGCGATCGGTCTCGTGCTCGCCTCCCTGGCCCTGGCCCTCGCCCGGCGCCCGGCCGGACCCGTCCTCGCCACGGCGGCGCTGCTCGTCCTCGTCGTCGGGCCGCCGGCCCTGCTCTACGCCCTGTGAGTCGCGCCGGACGCCCCCTGTCTGCTGTCGGCGAACAGGGCCCGGATCGCGTGGATCTGTCGGGCCGGGCGGCTAGGGTCGCAATGTGACTCAGAATCTTCGCGGTGGCCCCGGTGGGCACGAGATGAACGGTGGCGGCGGGCTCAACCTGCTCGACGACAACATCTACGGTCGCTTGCTGCGCGAGCGGATCGTGTTCCTCGGTTCGGAGGTGCGCGACCAGAACGCCAACGCGATCTGCGCGCAGCTGCTGCTGCTCTCGGCGGAGGACCCCGAGGCCGACATCTTCCTCCACATCAACAGCCCCGGCGGATCGGTCGACGCCGGCATGGCGATCTACGACACCATGAACTACATCCCCAACGACGTCGCCACGGTGGGCATGGGCCTGGCCGCCTCCATGGGCCAGTTCCTCCTCTGCGCCGGCGCCAAGGGCAAGCGCTACGCCCTGCCGCACGCGCGCATCATGATGCACCAGCCGTCGTCCGGCATGGGCGGCTCGGCCTCCGACATCAAGATCCAGGCCCAGCAGTCGCTGCACATCAAGAAGGTGCTGCTCGAGCTCATCTCCGAGCACACCGGCCAGAGCGTCGAGCAGGTCACCGAGGACGCCGACCGCGACCGCTGGTTCACCGCCAAGGAGGCCCTCGACTACGGCCTCGTCGACCAGGTCATCACCAGCGCCCGCGAGGCGTCCGACGAGGGCCGCCCGGCCCACAAGAAGGACTGAACATGAACTACTACATCCCGCAGTGGGAGGAGCGGACCTCCTACGGGTTCCGCCGCATCGACCCCTACGCCAAGCTGTTCGAGGACCGCATCATCTACCTCGGCACCCCGATCTCCGACGACGTCGCCAACGCCGTCATCGCCCAGCTGCTGTGCCTGCAGTCGATGAACCCCGACCAGGACATCAGCATCTACATCAACAGCCCCGGCGGCTCCATCACCGCGCTCGCGGCGATCTACGACACCATCCAGTTCATCAAGCCCGACGTGCAGACGGTGTGCATCGGCCAGGCCGCCTCGGCCGCCGCGATCCTGCTCGGCGCGGGCGCCAAGGGCAAGCGCCTGGCGCTGCCCAACAGCCGCATCCTGATCCACCAGCCCTACACCGAGGGCACCTTCGGCCAGACCTCCGACATCGAGATCCAGGCCAACGAGATCCTGCGCATGCGCGAGATGCTCGAGCGCATGATCAGCGACCACTCCGGCAAGCCGATCGAGGAGGTCAGCCGCGACATCGAGCGCGACAAGATCCTCACCGCGCCCGAGGCCATCGAGTACGGCCTGATCGACTCGATCCTGCAGTCCCTGAAGACGCCGGCCCTCGTCTGAGCCTCGTCCCGGCCGATAGGTCATCGAAGTACCAAGTAGAGACGTCGAACCCGCGTCCCCGTGTCCCGCTCCCAACCGAGCGGGTCACGGGGTACGGTCGGTGGGTTCACATCGCAAGGAGGATCCGTGGCACGCATCGGTGACGGTGGCGACCTGCTCAAGTGCTCGTTCTGCGGCAAGAGCCAGAAGCAGGTCAAGAAGCTCATCGCAGGCCCGGGGGTGTACATCTGCGACGAGTGCATCGACCTGTGCAACGAGATCATCGAGGAGGAGCTCGCCGAGGGCACGGAGGTCGAGCTCGCCGACCTGCCGAAGCCCAAGGAGATCTTCGAGTTCCTCAACTCCTACGTGATCGGCCAGGAGCAGGCGAAGAAGTCCCTCGCCGTCGCGGTCTACAACCACTACAAGCGCGTCCAGGCCGGCGTCCAGCCCGGTGTCGGCGCCGACCGCGGCAAGCACACCAAGGACGAGGTCGTCGAGGTCGCCAAGTCCAACATCCTCGTCATCGGTCCCACCGGATGCGGCAAGACCTACCTGGCCCAGACCCTGGCCCGCATGCTCAACGTGCCGTTCGCGATCGCCGACGCCACCGCGCTCACCGAGGCCGGTTATGTCGGCGAGGACGTCGAGAACATCCTCCTCAAGCTCATCCAGGCCGCCGACTACGACGTCAAGAAGGCCGAGACGGGCATCATCTACATCGACGAGATCGACAAGGTGGCCCGCAAGGCCGAGAACCCCTCGATCACGCGCGACGTCTCCGGCGAGGGCGTCCAGCAGGCGCTGCTGAAGATCATCGAGGGCACGACCGCCTCGGTGCCGCCCCAGGGCGGTCGCAAGCACCCGCACCAGGAGTTCATCCAGATCGACACCACGAACATCCTCTTCGTGGTGGGTGGTGCCTTCGCGGGCCTCGAGCACATCATCGAGCAGCGGGTGGGCAAGAAGTCCCTCGGCTTCACCGCCGCGCCGCGCGGCGAGGCCGAGCGCAACGCCGACGACCTCCTGCAGCACGTGCGCCCCGAGGACCTCGCGAAGTTCGGCCTGATCCCCGAGTTCATCGGTCGCCTGCCGCTCATCGCCAGCGTCAGCCCGCTCGACCAGGCCGCGCTCGTCCAGATCCTCACCGAGCCCCGCAACGCGCTGGTCAAGCAGTACCAGAAGCTCTTCGAGCTCGACGGCGTCGAGCTGGAGTTCACCGACGAGGCGATCGCCGCCATCGCCGACAAGGCCCTCGAGCGGGGCACCGGTGCTCGCGGCCTGCGCGCGATCATCGAGGAAGTGCTCCTCTACGTCATGTACGACGTGCCCAGCCGCGGCGACGTCGAGAAGGTCGTCGTCACGGCCGAGACGGTCAACGACGACGTGCCGCCGCAGCTGGTGCTGCGCGAGACGAAGCCGAAGAAGAAGTCGGCCTGATCGCGCCCGGCTCACGCTCACGCACAGACGACGACGCCCCCTCCGCCAGCGGCGGAGGGGGCGTCGTCGTGCGGGACAGGTGGGCGCCTCAGAGCGGCAGGAACTTGAAGTCCGCCACGCCGGAGGCGAACTGGATGCCGCCCAGCACCAGGGTGACCGTGCCCAGGGCCAGCAGGCTCACCGCGACCTTGCGGCGGCTGAACAGCGTGGAGATACCGCCGAAGAACAGCGTCAGCGCCATGAGCACGGTCGAGAGCTCGTACTTGTCGCCGTTGTCGTCGGCCGCCGCGCCGTCGGCGTAGAACTTCTTGGCGTCCTCCTCGAGGCCGGCCGCGGTGGCGAAGTCCTCGATCGCGTAGGGGTTGTCCTCGGCGTCGGTGTCGAAGGGCGTGATGGCCTCGTCGGAGTTCTGCCACCAGTCGACCGCGGCCTGGAGGTTCTCGCTCATGAGCGTCGTCAGGTACTCGCTGAGGTCGGCGTTGCCCTCCTGCGTGGCCGTCGCGTACGCCACGAACAGCTGCTGGTCCTGCGCCGCGGTGGTGTTGCCCTGGGCGTAGAAGGCGTTCGCGTCGTTCAGGGTGCGCGTCGAGTTCGTGTAGCCCTGCAAGGCCTCACCGTCCTTGAGCGCGGCGTTGTAGGCCGAGAGGGCGGTGAAGGTGGCGGCCAGACCCAGCAGCAGAGCAGCGACGATCTGGAGCTTGTTGTCGGCGGGCTCGGCGGGAGCCTCGATGAAGGTGTCACTCACGCTAAGGAAGGCTAAAGGTGAGTGAGGTCGCGCGTCCTCGGAATGCGTCAGGCCGGGACCGGACGAACCTCACAGGGGATCGTCGGTCCCGGCCTGAGTCGAGCGGGTGGTGCTGCGCGTCAGCCGGCGGTGTCCTCGGCGGGCGCGATCTCGGCGTCCACGCTGATCTCAGCGGCGTCGTCGACGACGGTGAACACGAGGTCGCCGGTGATCTTGCCGGCCGCGACCAGGTCGGCGGCGGCCGACTCGGCGGCACGCACGGCCTTCTCCGGCCCCCGCACCTCGGCTCGCGCGAGCGGGGTCTTCATGGTGACCTTGGCCTTGGACTTGGCCCCGCGCAGACCGCCCAGCGCAGCCGCGACCGCGTCGATCGCGGAGCCGTCGGCCGCCGCCGCCGAGCCGAGCTCGTTGACGACC
Source organism: Nocardioides sp. (assembly GCF_964229035.1). Lineage (GTDB taxonomy): Bacteria > Actinomycetota > Actinomycetes > Propionibacteriales > Nocardioidaceae > Nocardioides. Next base: position 6,226 of record NZ_CAXRAZ010000006.1, read on the forward strand.
GGCCACGCCGCGCGGTGCACCGAGCCCTCCTGCCACCACGACCAGACCTCCTCGGTGACGTAGGGGAGGAAGGGGGCGAGCAGGCGCAGCTGCACCTGCAGGGCGAGGGCGAGGGTGGAGCGGGCGGAGTCGGCGGCGTCGCCCTCGGCGGCGTAGGCGCGCTCCTTGACCAGCTCGAGGTAGTCGTCGCAGAACTCCCAGAAGAACTTCTCGCTGACCTCGAGCGCCGTGGTGTAGTCGTAGGCCTCGAACGCCTCCGTCGCCCTGCGGACGACGCCCGCCAGCCGCCCGAGCAGCGCGACGTCGACCGGCTGGCTGACCCGCGAGGGCGCGAAGTCGACCGCGCCCACGCTGCCGAGCACGAACTTGGAGGCGTTGAGCACCTTCATCGCCAGGCGGCGCCCGACCTTCATCTGGGTCTCGTCGAAGGGGGAGTCGAGCCCGGGGCGGGCGATCGCGGCGCGCCAGCGCACGGCGTCCGCGCCGTACTTGTCGAGGATCTCGTTGGGCACGACGACGTTGCCCTTGGACTTCGACATCTTCTTGCGGTCGGGGTCGACGATGAAGCCCGAGATCATCGCGTGGGTCCAGGGCGCGGCGCCGTTCTCGAAGTGCGCGCGCACGACGCGACCGAACAGCCAGGTGCGGATGATGTCGTGGGCGTGGGTGCACAGGTCCATCGGGAAGACGCGCGACCACAGGTCGGGGTCGGACTCCCAGCCGCCGGCGATGTGCGGGGTGAGCGAGGAGGTGGCCCAGGTGTCCATGACGTCGGGGTCGCCGATGAAGCCGCCGGGCTTGCCGCGCTGCTCCTCGGTGTAGCCGGCCGGCGCCTGTGTGGAGGGGTCGATCGGCAGCTCGGCCTCGGTGGGCAGGAGCAGGCGGTCGTAGTCGGGCTCGCCCTCGGCGTCGAGGGGGTACCAGACCGGGAAGGGGATGCCGAAGAAGCGCTGGCGCGAGATCAGCCAGTCGCCGTTGAGGCCGCCGACCCAGTTGTCGTAGCGGTGGCGCATGTGCGGCGGTAGCCACTCGATCTCCCCGCCGCGGGCGATCATCTGCTCGCGCACGCCGGCGTCGCGGCCGCCGTTGCGGATGTACCACTGGCGGGTGGAGACGATCTCGAGGGGCTTGTCGCCCTTCTCGTAGAAGTTCGCCATGCGCTGGGTGGGCTGGGGTTCGCCGTCGAGGTCGCCGCTCTCCTTGAGCTGCGCCACGACGCTCTCGCGCGCCGAGTGCACGGTCTTGCCGTGCAGGGGCTCGAAGGCTGCGGCTGCGGCCTCGCCGGTGAGCCACTCCGGCAGCTCGCGGGTGAAGCGGCCGTCGCGCCCGATGACGGTGCGCACGGGCAGCTGCAGCTCGCGCCACCACTGGACGTCGGTGAGGTCACCGAAGGTGCAGCACATCGCGATGCCCGCGCCCTTGTCCTTCTCGGCGGCCGGGTGGGCCAGCACGGGGACCTCGACGCCGAACAGCGGTGAGGTGACCGTGGTGCCGAAGAGCGGCTGGTACCGCTCGTCGTCCGGGTGGGCGATGAGGGCGACGACCGAGGGGATGAGCTCGGGTCGGGTGGTCTCGATGAACACCTTCTGCCCGTCGGGGCGGTGGAAGGCGACGCGGTGGTAGGCGCCGGCGTAGTCGCGCGCCTCGAGCTCGGCCTGCGCCACCGCGGTCTGGAAGGTGACGTCCCACAGGGTGGGGGCCTCCTGCAGGTAGGCCTCCCCGCGGGCCAGGTTGCGCAGGAAGGCGCGCTGGCTCACGGTCTGCGCGTGCTGACCGATCGTGGTGTAGGTCGTGTTCCAGTCGACCGAGAGGCCGAGGGTGCGCCAGAGGTCCTCGAAGACCTTCTCGTCCTGCTCGACCAGCTGCTCGCACAGGGCGATGAAGTTGGGGCGGCTGATGGGCACCTGGCGCTTGGGGTCCGGCTTCTGCGGCGGGGTGAAGTCGGGGTCGAACGGCAGCGAGGGGTCGCAGCGCACGCCGAAGTAGTTCTGCACGCGGCGCTCGGTGGGCAGGCCGTTGTCGTCCCAACCCATCGGGTAGAACACCGACTTGCCCTGCATGCGCTGGAACCGGGCGATGAGGTCGGTGTGGGTGTAGGAGAACACGTGCCCCACGTGCAGGCTGCCGCTCACCGTGGGCGGCGGGGTGTCGATGGCGTAGACGTTGTCGCGCGGCTGGGTGCGGTCGAAGCCGTAGGTGTCGTCGGCCTTCCACCGCTCGGCCCACTTGGCCTCGAGACCCTCGAGGGCAGGCTTCTCCGGTACGGCCACCGCGCCGCCGTCGGCACGGGTGTCCGGGGTGTGCTGCTCTGCGGTCTCGCTCATGGGCACGAATCCTAGTTCGCACCCCGCCCGCGACCTGCAGCGAGGCCGCTCGCGGACGTCGTCCACGAGCCTCGGGATCGGACCGTTCGGAGGGGTGTGGGGCCGCTCGGATCCGGGTTAGTCTCGGCCGATGCGCCGGATCCGGGAAAGCCTGCCGCTCGCCAGGAGGCCTCGTCGCCTCGCCACCGCCCTCGCCACCGCTGCCCTCGCCGCAGCGGGCGCCGTGCTCGTGCCCGTGGGGCCGGGGGTCGCGCCCGCGCACGCCGCGGGGCCGACGTCCTTCACCATCACCGGTGCGGGCTTCGGTCACGGGCGCGGCCTGTCGCAGTACGGCGCCCAGAACGCCGCGCGCAACCTCGGCCGCACCGCCAACCAGATCCTCGACTTCTACTACCCGGGCACCACCAGCACCCGGGTGAGCGACATCCTCGCGGTGCTGCTCACCAAGGACACCGACAACGACCTCATCGTCGGCCCGCGCAGCGGTCTGAAGCTGCGCAGCCTGAAGACCAACCGCCTCTACACGCTGAACCGCGCGAACGCCGTGCGCTGGCGGGTGGTGCCGCTGGGCACCACGAGCACCCGCCTGCAGGTGATCCTCAAGGGCCGTTCGGGCTGGGTGACGCTCGGCACCGTGCCTGGTCAGACCGAGTTCCTCGCGACCGGCCCGATCCGGCTCTACCTGCCGGGCGGCAGCACCGCCACCTACCGCGGACGGCTCCGCTCCGTCGTCACCTCCGAGGGCCGACGCAGCGTCAACATCGTCGCGCTCGAGGACTACCTGCGCGGCGTGGTGCCGGCCGAGGTGCCGGCCCTCTGGCACCCCCAGGCCGTGCGGGCCCAGGCGGTGGCGGCGCGCACCTACGCCGTCTACGAGCGACGCAACTACACCGGCACCCGGCCCTACCAGCTCTGCGACACCTCGCTGTGCCAGGTCTACCGGGGCGTGGACGCCGAGCACCCGGCGTCCGACCAGGCGGTGGCCGCCACCAGGGGCGTCGTGCGGGTCTCGGGCGGGCGGGTGATCTTCTCGCAGTTCAGCGCCAGCAACGGCGGTTGGTCGACCGCGGGCACCCAGCCCTACCTGGTGGCGCGACGCGACCCGTGGGACCTCTGGTCGGGCAACCCCTACCGAGCCTGGAGCGTCTCGCTGTCGGCCGCGAAGGTCGAGGCCGCCTACCCCGCGATCGGCGACCTGCTCGATATCCGGGTCACCAACGACGCCGCGCAGGGCGGGCGGGCCACGAGCGTCGTGCTCGACGGCGCCAGCGCCGACACCACGCTCACCGCCGACCGCTTCCGCAGCGTGTTCGGCCTGCGCTCGACGATGTTCCGACGCGGCTGACCCGTCGGGTCGGGAGGGGCCGCGCCTCAGGCGGCGGCGCGGCGCGGGCGCCCGGCCCGCAGCACCGCGCGGACGACGAGCCCGGCCACGAGCGCCCAGAACGCGGCGCCGATGCCGAGCACCGTGACTCCCGAGGCGGCGACCACGAGGGTCGCTGCCACCGCCTCCCGGTCGGCGGTCTCGGCCAGCGCGTCGGCCAGCGAGGCGGCGAAGGTGCCGAGCAGCGCCAGGCCGGCGGCGGCCTGCATGAGGCCGTCGGGTGCGGCGGCCACCATGGCCGCCAGCCCGCTGCTGGCGACGGCGAGGGCGAGGTAGACCCCGGCGGCGGTGACGGCGGCGATCCAGCGCCGCTCGCGGTCGGCTGCCGCGGTCGGGCCCGCCGAGAGCGCCGCGGTGATCGCGGCGAGGTTGACGGCGTGGCCACCCGAAGGCGCGCCCGCGATCGTGGCCAACCCGGTGACGGTGAGGGTCTCGCGCCAGGGCACGCTGAAGCCGAACCCGCGCATCACCGCGACTCCCGGCACGTTCTGCGAGGCCATCGTGACCACGTAGAGCGGCAGGGCCAGGCCCACCATCGCGGAGGTCGACCAGGCGGGCGTCGTCCACGACAGGGTGGGGACGAGGGCGTCGGCGGGCACGTGGGAGCTCAGCAGCACGGTGGCCAGCGCCACGGCGAGGGCGCCGGGCACGGCCCAGCGCGGTGCGGGGCGCAGCAGCACCAGCCAGGTGAGCACCACCGGCGCCACTGCGGCGGGGGAGTCGACCAGCGCGGTGACCGGCGCGATGCACAGCGGCAGCAGGACGCCGGCCAGCATGGCTCGCGCGAGGCTCACCGGGATCGCGGCGACGAGATCGCCCAGCCGGGGCACGAGGGCGGTGAGCACGATGAGCACGCCGGTGCCCACGAAGGCGCCCACCGCGGCGGACCAGCCCCCGGCGACCCCGCCGGTGGTGGCGAGCAGGGCGGCGCCCGGGGTCGACCAGGCCAGGGAGATCGGGATCCGGTGGCGCAGCGTCAGCCAGAGCATGCCGGAGGCCTGGGCGGCGCAGAGCGTGGCGAGCCCCGAGGCCGCCTGCGCGGAGGTGGCGCCCACCGCGGCCAGGCCCGCGAGCACCACCACGAACGAGCTGCTGAAGCCCACCACGGCCGTGATGACGCCGGCCAGCACCGGGCTGTGACCGGCGCCGGCGCCGTCCGCGGATGCGACCGGTGCGGCCGGCTGCGGGGGGATGCTGCTCACCCGGTGCTCCTCGTTCTGCCGCTCCCCGCCTCTCGCGGGGTCGGCGACCAACCTAGTGGTCGTGAGCGGGCTCGCCGGCGCGGGCGCGCGGCGTCAGGAGGAGGTCGGAGCGGGTCAGAACGGCGGAGCGCCCAGGGCTCCGACGCGCAGGCGACCCCACGGGTCAGGGTCGTTGAGTCGCGCGGGTGCCTCGCCGTGGGGGGTGCGCAGCACGACCTCGGCGCCGCTGCGGATGCCGGCACCGGTGAGCGCGCCCGCGTCGTCCACGCGGCCGTACCAGTGGAAGCGGCCGTCGAGGGGCTGGAAGAGGCCGCGCAGCACCACGCGCACCGCCACCTCCCCGCCCTCGTGGACGACGATCGCCGGGCCGGAGTAGCTCTCCTCCGGCTCGTGCTCGCTGGTGCCGGGGGTGACCGCGACGGGCTCGGCGCTCACGGGGTGTCCTCCTCGCGGGGCAGCAGGTGGACGACGACGGAGTCGTCGCCGAAGGCGGTGAGGTCGACGCCGTGCTCGGCGAGCGCACCCGCCAGGCCGTGCCAGATGAGGTCGGCGAGGTAGCGCACGGCAGCGCCCCGGCTGAGCGTGCGGCGCTCGAGCCACCAGCGGCCCACGGCGTCGCCCATGCCCACCAGCGAGTGCGCCCACGGCTCCGCGGCGCCCGCGTCGCCGCCCAGGTCGCGCAGGACCTCGCCGAGGATCCGGGTGAACTTGGCGGCGATGCGGGTGCGGCCGTCGGCGAGGGGGTCGCCGCCACCGGTGCGCGGGGCGGTGAGCAGGAGGAAGGCCGCGGGGTGCTCGGCGAGGGTGTCGACGTAGGCGGCCACGCCGGCGGTGACGCGATCACGGGCCGCGGCCGGTGCGGTGACCGCCTCGACGATGCGCTGGAGCAGGAGGTCGGCCGCCCAGGAGCCGACCGCGGCGTGCAGCTCGTCCTTGTCGGAGAAGTAGCGGTAGAGCACGGGCTTGCTCACCCCCGCCTCGGCCGCGATGTCGGCCACCGACGCCTCGGTGCCGAGGGTGTCGATGGCGCGCACCGCGGCGGCCACCAGCTCGGCTCGTCTCTCGGCCCGGTGCTGGTCCCAGCGGGTGGTGCGCCCGTCGCTCTTGACTCCTGCCATGAGGCACAGAGTAGCGTTATGCGTTACCGGAGGTAATACCTAACTTCGATCGTCCTGGGAGGGACCATGACCGTCACCGAACCGGCCCGCGAGCGCGCGACCGAGCGGCTGCTGCGCTCGGCAGCACGTCAGTCCTACGACCCCGACATCGACATCGACTGGGACGCCCCGCCGGTGCCCGGGCTGTGGTGGATGCAGCCGGAGCGGATGTCGCTCTACGGCACGCCGCTGTGGGACCGGCTCACCCCCGAGCAGCGCATCACCCTCTCGGCCCACGAGCTGGCCAGCATCGCGAGCGTCGGCATCTGGTTCGAGGTCGTGCTCATGCAGCTGCTGCTGCGCCAGGTGTACGCCGGCGATCCGCGCGACGCGCGCACCCACTTCGCGCTCACCGAGGTGGGCGACGAGACCCGGCACGCGGTGATGTTCGGCCGCGCCGTGGCCGCGATGGGGGTGCCGGCCTACGGGCCCCGACCGGCCATGAAGCGCATCGGACGCCTCGGTCAGGTCGCGCTGTACGGCCCCAGCGCCTACGCCGGCATCCTCATCGGGGAGGAGCCGGTCGACCGCTGGCAGCGTGAGCTCGCGCGCGACGAGCGCGTCCAGCCGCTCGCGCGGATGGTGGCGCGCATCCACGTCACCGAGGAGGCGCGCCACGTGACGTTCGCCCGCGAGGAGCTGGCCCAGGCCACGGCGCGCCCGATGGGCCGCACCGAGCTGCGCTGGCACCAGTCGATCACCGCGCGCATCGGCTACTGCACGATGCGCTCGCTCGTGCACCCTGACGCCTACGCCGCGGTCGGTCTCGATCCCGCCGAGGCGCGCCGGGTGGCGCTCGGCAACGAGCACTACCGCGCGACCATCGCCTGGATGGGGGAGAAGGTCGTGCCCTTCCTCGCCGAGCAGGGACTCGTCGCCGAGCGCCACCGCAAGATCTGGCGGGCGTCCTTCCTGATGCCCTGACCGCGCCCGCGATCGGCTCGGGCTGGGGCTCGAGGTCGGGCTCGGGGTCGGGCTCAGCCCTCGAACTCGGCCCGGGCGGCGAGCACCCGCTCGTAGACGTCGCGGTCGAGGGCGGCGCCCTCGCGGCGCACGTCGTCGACGGGCACGACGAGAAGGCGGTTGAGCCGCACCTCGCTGGGGCGGCCCTGGCGGTCCCAGCCGCCGGTGCCGACATCCATCCACCGCCGGCCGGCCCGCTCCTCCTGGGCGGCGTCGCGGTCGTGGTCCTTGCTGGTCATCACCAGGCACCGGACCGCGGATCGCCCGTCGTCGGTGGTGTCGGTGCCGATCACGAGCACCGGGCGGTCCTTGCCCTGCTGCGGGTCGTCCTCGTAGGGCACCCACGTCCACACGACCTCGCCGGGATCGGGGTGGCCGTCGGGCCGGGGACGGTAGTCGCTGTCGCTCACGGTGGACTCCTTCGTCGCGGGTGCGGGTTCGGGTGCGTGCCGGGGTGCCGTCCGGGCGGCCGGTGGGCCGAGTGCGACGGCGGCGCTCGGGGCCGAGGTGCCGACCAGGAACGGTTCCAGCAGACCGGGCGTGGCGGCTCGTGCCAGGGCGACGGCGTCGCCGACGGGGATGTCGAGCGCGTCGACGTGGCCGCGCCCGCCCGCGGTGGTGGCCGCGAGGTGGACGAGGCCGAGGCGTCGCTGGAACCAGGTGGCGCGCGTCGTCCACCCGATGACGTGGTCGGTGGCGAGCGCCTCGCGGCGACGCGTCAGCGAGCCCGAGCGCACCACGAGGTGGCTCGCCCCGCGCCGGCGCGGATCGGGGACGAGGGCGTGGCCGAGCGCGCGCCAGCGGTCGCCGGCCAGCGCGAGCGCGCCCAGGGCGAGCGGCACGAGCAGCACGAGGACGACGCCCGGTGCGCCGCCGAGCACAGCCAGCACCAGCAGCGCGCCCGGCACCGCGGCGCCGGCCGCGGCCCGGGTGAAGCGGCGTCGGCGAGCGGCCGGCCCGTGGGTGCGCAGGGCGGCCTCGAGGGGTGTGCCGGAGCCGAGGACGACGCCCGCCGCCCCCGTGACCGTTGCGGCCGGAGCCGGGGGCACGAGGGCGGCCGCACCGACACCGGGCGCGCGGGCCAGACCCGTCACGATGCCGTCGAGGCGACGGCCCCTGGCCACGCGCAGCAGCAGCGGTTCGCCGAGGGAGACCCCGGCCAGCCGGTCGACGTCGATGCTCGTCTCGCGACGTGTCAGGAGACCTCGACGAACGTGCCAGGCGGAACCCTCGCGGCTGAGGACGAAGCCGCCGTTGAGCACCAGGTAGGAGCCCAGGGCGATGAGCCCGATCAGGGCGATCCCGCCGGCGGCCAGCGAGGCGACGAGCAGGATCGAGAACTGGTCGACGCGGCCGAGGTCGCGCTCGTCGAGGCCCACGATGCGCGGCAGGCCGGTCTCGCTCGCCAGCTGCCCCGCGCCACCGGCGACCGCGCCGACGGCCAGCAGCGCCGTGCCGCTGAAGGGGGCGTAGAGGAGCCAGCGGGGCTCGAAGCGCGCGAGCACCGTGCGCTGTGTCGAGCCGGAGGAGCCTCCGGCGCCCGTCGCGTCACCGGTGCCCGCCACAGCATCGGCCCCTGCGCCGAGGCGTTGCTCGAGCAGGCGCACCCGCAGGCCCGCCGCGACCTCGCGCGGCAGGGCGTCGAGCTCGAGCCGCTCGTCGTCGTCGCCCACCACGCTGCCGGTGCCGATGGCGACGGTCGCGAGGCCGAGGACGCGGTGGATCGGCGAGGCGGTGAGGTCGACCGTGCGCACCCGTTCGAGGCGGGCGGCCAGGGTGTGGCGCTGGAGCAGGCCTCGGCGCACCTCGATGCGCTGCTCGGTGATGCGCCAGGTCGTGGTCAGGTAGCGCACGACGCCGAGCGTCACCGGCACCGCCACCGCGACGAGCCCCCACGGGCCGGTGCCGGAGGCGCCGCCGGCGACGAGCAGGCCGAGCAGCGCCGGCCAGAAGCGCACCAGTTCCCGCACCGGGTGCACGAGCAGCATGCGCGGGTCGAGGCGCTGCCAGGTGCCCGCCGGCTCCGAGGCCCACGGTGCCGGGGGCGGCGGCGGCATCGACGGCACCCCTGGCGCGTCCGGCGTCCCCGGACTCACGTGGCGTCCCCGCCGGCGTCCTCGGCGCGCCGCGTGAGCTCGTCGGCCAGGCGGACCGCGATCTGCTGGTCGAGCCCCTCGATCTGCAGGGCGCCGGCGGCGGAGGCGGTGGTGAGGGTGAGCGTGGCGAGTCCGAACAGGCGAGCGAGCGGCCCCTGGGAGAAGTCGACGGTCTGCACCCGCGACATCGGGGCGATGCGGCGCTCGCGCGCCCACCAGCCGCGCTGGGTGTACACGGCCGTGGCCGAGACCTCCCAGCGGTGCACGCGGTAGCGCCACTGGGGCACCACGACCGCGGCGACGACCGCGGCGGCGGCCGCGGCGCCGGCGAGCCACCAGCGCACCGCGTCGGGGGCCCACACCGCCGCCGCCACGATCGCGGCGGCGGCGGTGGCGGCGGCCTCGAGCGCCACCTCGACGTGCCACATCGCCAGCGCCCGCGGGCTGACGCGCTGGGCGGGATCGCGCAGGTCGGTCACACCGGTGAGCCTACGAGCCCCGCGGTGCGGTCTCGACGTCGCGGCGCCCCCGCTCTCGTGCGCTGGGGCTCAGCCCCGGCGGATGCGCGGTGAGACGGCCAGTGCGTCACCGCGGAAGCCGCGGGCGAAGGCGTCGTCCACGCGGGCCGAGGGCTGGAAGACGTTGCTGCTCACCCCGAGGGTGAGTCGCACGGCGGAGGGGCGGCCGATGCAGCGCGCGGGCACGCGGACGCGGGCGACGGTGAGCCGGTCGACGTAGGAGATGCTGAAGCCGGAGCAGCGTGAGCGCCCGTCGCGGCCCTTGCTGAGGAAGTAGGAGCCGCGCTGGCCGGCCACGACCCGCTCGAACAGGTAGGTGCGGGCGGGGGTCTTGATCGTGCCGGTGAGACCGAAGTTGCTCGTGGGCACGGGTGCGGCGAAGCGCACCCGGATCTCGAGCAGCGATCCGCTGAGGGTCACGGCGGTGCGACGCACGTCGGGCACCGTGGCGGCCGGCACCGGGATGTAGGAGCTGGAGCCGCTGCGCGGCACCTGGACGACGTCGCGCGCGGCGTCGCCGTAGACGCGCACGGTGGCGGCCTCGGCTGCGGGGGCGGCGACGATCGCGGCCGGCACCGCGGCGGCACCGAGGGCGAGCGCCGCAGCGAGCAGGCGGCCGACGCGGCGCGAGCGGCCGGGGCCGGGGGTGGAGGTCGTGGCGGGCAGGGCTGAGTTCGGGCGTCCCGAGAGAAGGAGATTCACGGGCACCACCCTCGCAGATGCCTCCGACGCTCGCCGAGTCCGACCTCGTCGCTGTGCGCCGCAGCCCCCGCGCCGAGGGGGCACGGGGGCTGCGGAGGCGGGCGTCGAGGGACTCAGCTGCGGCGGATCGGGCCGGAGACCCCGAGGGTGTCGCCGAGGGTGCGCGAGAACGCGTCGTCGGCGAAGGAGGTCTCGTCGAGCACGTCGGTGATGACGCCGAAGCCGACGCGCACCCGGCTCGGCTTGCCGATGCAGGCGGCCGGCACGCGGACGACGGCCACGCGACGCCCCTCGACGAAGCGCACGCTGAGGCCCCGGCACCGGACCTTGTCGCCGTTGCTGCGCGTGAGCTCGGTGCTGCTGACCGCTCCGGCGCGCACGCTCGAGAACTCGAAGGAGCGTCGGGGGGTCTTCACCCCGCCCAGGACGGCGACGCTGGAGCCCGACACCGGCGCGGCGAAGCGCACGCGCAGGGCGAGGGTGGAGCGGGTCAGGCGCACGGCGGTGCGGCGGATGTCGGGCACCAGCACGGTCGGGTCCGGCGTGGAGACATCGCCGTTCTCGGTGACGCGGTGCACGTCGCGCGATGCGTCGGTGAACACCTTGACCGGTGCGGACCCGCTCGCCGCATCACGCCCGAGGCCGCCGCTCCCGGCGGGGGAGCGACGGTCTCGTGGGACGTGGTGATGCGCTGCTTCGGGCGCGAGCCCGGGTCAGCGCCGGCGGATCGGCGGCGAGTAGGCGAGCTCGGGCTTGATCCCGGTGAGGAACGCGTCGTCGGCGTAGGTCACTCCGACCGGAGCGTCGGCGGTGCCCTCCGTCCGGCTCGTGAGGACGCCGACGCCGACCCGCACCCGCTCGGGTCGACCGATGCAGCGAGCGGGGATGCGGATCACCGCGGCGCGACGGCCCTCGACGAAGCGGACGCTGAAACCGCGGCACTCGATCTCACCGTTGCGGCCGCTCAGCTCGGAGAAGCTGAAGGCGCCGAACCCGAAGCGGACCACGTCGAAGGTGCGTCGCGGCGTCTTCACCTGCCCGATGACGACCACGCTGTCGCCCGACACCGGGGCCGCGAAGCGCACCCGCAGGGCGAGCGTCGTGCGGGTCAGGCGCACGCCGGTGCGGCGGACGTCAGGCACGATCGCCGTGGGGTCGGGCGCGAACTCCGCCTCGGGGTCCGCCGTGGGCGCCTGGCTCGGCGACTCGGTGGCCTCGGTCGGCGCGGTCGTGCTCAAGGTCGGGTCGGACGACGCGCTGGAGGACGGGTCGGAGGGCTGGGACGGATCGGGCGAGACGCTCGTGGACTGCGAGGAGTCGGAGGCGGGCGCAGCGAGGGATCGCCACAGCGGCGCCTTCGCGCCACGTCGGAAGTCCTCGTCGTCGAGCGGAATGCTCACCTTGACGACGTCGCGGCCGGCGTCGCGCACCACGGTGACGGGTCCGACGCGCACGGAGGAGGCGCGAGCAGCGGTCGCGTCGTCGCGGGCGTCGGCGTCCGCTGTGGCGACGAACAGTGCCGCGGGGACGGCGAGGCCGGCGAGTGCGGCAGTGAGGGCGACGCCGCGCGGGCGTCGTCCACGGGTGGGGGTGGAGGGGTGGGGGGTCGGGTGGTCCGAGAGGGAGCTGTTCATGGCGAGCACCCTCGCAGAGGCGGCACGATCCCGTCCGACGAATCGCCCGGTGCGCGGGTGAAATCGGCGAGGGCCCCGCATCCGTGGGATGCGGGGCCCTCACCGGTGTCGCGGGCGGCCGGCCGGGCCGGTGCCGCGACGGGAGTCGTCGGCGTCAGTCCTTGAGCTCGCAGATGACCTCGCCGTTGCCGACCGTGGCGCCGACCTCCGCGCTCAGGCCGGTGACGGTGCCCGCCTTGTGGGCCTGGAGGGGCTGCTCCCTCTTCATGGCCTCGATGACGACGACCACGTCGCCCTCGGCCACGCTCTGGCCCTCCTCGACCGCGATCTTGACGACCGTGCCCTGCATCGGGCTGGTGACCGAGTCGCCCGAGGCGGCTGCGCCGGCCTTCTTGCCCGCGGCACGCTTGGGCTTCTTGGCGCCGCCCGCGGCCGGGCCGGCGCCGATGCCGCCGAGCCCGGCGGGCAGGACGACCTCGACGCGCTTGCCGCCGACCTCGACCACCACGGTCTGCTTCTCGCCGGCCTCCTCGGCCTCGCCCGCGGCGCCGCCGTAGGGGGTGATCTGGTTGTCGAAGTCGGTCTCGATCCAGGTCGTGTAGACGTCGAAGGAACCCTCGCCCGTGGGGTTGGACGCACCGACCCAGGCCGGGTCGCGGGTGATGACCTCGTGGAAGGTGATGGCGGTGGGCATGCCGTCGACCTCGAACTCGCTCAGCGCGCGGCGCGAGCGCTCGATCGCCTGGGTGCGGGTGGCGCCGGTGACGATGAGCTTGGCCACGAGCGAGTCGAACGCGCCGGGCACGGTCTCGCCCTTCTCGTAGCCGCCGTCGACGCGCACGCCCGGGCCCTGCGGCGGGTTCCACGCGGTGAGGGTGCCGGGGGCCGGCATGAAGTTGTTGCCGCCGTCCTCAGCGTTGATGCGGTACTCGATGGAGTGGCCGCGGATCTCGGGGTCGCCGTAGCCGAGCTCCTCGCCCGCGGCGATGCGGAACATCTCGCGCACGAGGTCGAGGCCGGTGACCTCCTCGGAGACGCAGTGCTCGACCTGCAGGCGGGTGTTGACCTCGAGGAAGGAGATGGTGCCGTCGGCGGCCACGAGGAACTCGCAGGTGCCGGCGCCGACGTAGCCGGCCTCCTTGAGGATCGCCTTCGAGGAGGAGTAGAGGCGCTCGATCTGGTCGTCGCTGAGGAACGGCGCGGGGGCCTCCTCGACGAGCTTCTGGTGGCGACGCTGCAGCGAGCAGTCGCGGGTGGAGACGACCACGACGTTGCCGTGCTTGTCGGCCAGGCACTGGGTCTCGACGTGACGCGGCTTGTCGAGGAACTTCTCGACGAGGCACTCGCCGCGGCCGAAGGCGCCGATGGCCTCGCGGGTGGCGGACTCGAAGAGCTCGGGGATCTCCTCGATCGTGCGGGCGACCTTGAGGCCGCGGCCGCCGCCGCCGAAGACGGCCTTGATCGCCACGGGCAGGCCGTGCTCGTTGGCGAAGGCGATGATCTCGTCGGCGTCCTTGACGGGGTCCTTGAGGCCGGGGGCCAGGGGAGCGCCGGCGGTGAGCGCGATCTGCTTGGCCTTGGCCTTGTCGCCGAGCGCGTCGATGGCGTCGGGCGAGGGGCCGATCCAGATCAGCCCGGCGTCGATGACGGCCTGGGCGAACTGGGCGTTCTCGGCGAGGAAGCCGTAGCCGGGGTGCACCGAGTCGGCGCCGGACTTCAGTGCGACGTCCACGATCTTCTCGATCGAGAGGTAGGAGTCGGCCGGGGTGGCGCCGCCCAGGGAGTAGGCCTCGTCGGCCAGGCGCACGAACAGCGCGTTGGCGTCGGGCTCGGCGTAGACGGCGACGCTTTCGATGCCGGCGTCCTTCGCGGCGCGGATGACGCGGACCGCGATCTCTCCGCGGTTGGCGATCAGGACCTTGCGCAGCGGCTGCACGGACTGGGACACAACAGAACTCCTGTCGAGCGGTCATCGGGCGGCGGCGGTGGTACGCCGAGACCGGAGTCTAGGGGTAGGCCCGAGCGAGGAGCCGTCGGCATCCGAGGACCGGTCAGGGGTGACCGGTCTGCACCTCGGCGACCTCGTCGGGACGGCGCTCCGAGGTGGTTAACAAACGCTAACCATGCGTCGTACGATGGGCCCATGACCTTCGAGCTGTCGCGCGAGCACGAGGAGTTCCGCCGCACCGTGCGGGACTTCGCCGCCTCCACCATCGCCCCGCACGTGGCCCAGTGGGACCGAGACCACCACTTCCCGACCGACGTCGTGCAGCAGATGGGCGAGCTGGGTCTCTTCGGCCTCACCGCACCCGAGGAGTTCGGCGGTGCCGGCATCGACGCCGCCGACGGCCCCTTCACCTCGCTGTGCATCGCCATCGAGGAGATCGGTCGCGTCGACCAGTCGATGGGCATCACCCTCGAGGCGGGCGTCAGCCTCGGCATCAACCCGATCCTCACCTTCGGCACCGACGCCCAGCGCAAGGAGTGGCTGCCCGACCTCGTCGCGGGTCGTCGTCTGGCCGGCTTCGGTCTCACCGAGCCCGGCGCCGGCTCGGACGCCGGCGCCACCCGCACGAAGGCCGAGCTCGTCGACGGCGAGTGGGTGATCAACGGCGGCAAGCAGTTCATCACCAACTCCGGCTCGGCGATCACCAGCGTCGTCACGGTCACCGCGCGCACCGGCACCAGCGAGGCCGGCAAGCCCGAGATCTCCGCGATCATCGTGCCCTCCGGCACGCCCGGCTTCGAGGCGGGCCCGAGCTACGACAAGCTCGGCTGGCACATCTCCGACACCCACCCGCTCACGCTCACCGACGTCCGCGTGCCCGAGCAGAACCTCCTGGGCGAGCGCGGCCGCGGCTACGCGCAGTTCCTCTCCACCCTGGACGACGGCCGCGTGGCCATCGGCGCCCTCGCGGTCGGCCTCATCCAGGCCTGCGTCGACCTGTGCGTGCAGTACTCCCTCGACCGCCAGACCATGGGCGGCCCGATCGGGCGCAAGCAGGGCGTGGCCTTCCAGATCGCCGACCTCGAGGTCATGCTCCACGCCTCGCGCCTGCTCACCTACCGCGCAGCCGCGATGAAGGACGCCATGCTCGCCGGCGGTGGCCCGTCGATGAAGGAGTTCAAGCAGGCCGCCTCCATCGCCAAGCTCTACACGAGCGAGTCGGCCGTCACCGCCACCCGCATCGCCACCCAGGTCTTCGGCGGCTACGGCTTCATGGAGGAGTACCCCGTGGCGCGCTTCTACCGCGACGCCAAGATCCTCGAGATCGGCGAGGGCACCTCCGAGGTCCAGCGCATGCTCATCGCCCGCGGCCTCGGCCTGCCCGTCGAGTGACGGTGACCCCGTAGAACCCGGTGGCCGCCCCCGCCGAGGGGGAGTGCGGTTCAGTCGCTCCAGAGGTCGGTCCAGCGGTGCCCGAGCTCGCGCACCATCTGGCGCAGCAGGGGGAGGCTGACACCCACGACGTTGTGGAAGTCGCCCTCGATGGCGCTCACGAAGGCGCCTCCGCGACTGTCGACGGTGAACGCGCCGGCCACGTGCAGCGGCTCACCGGTGGCCACGTAGGCGGCGATCTCGGCGTCGTCCACGTCGGCGAAGTGCACCCTCGTCGAGCCCGTGGACGACGTGGTGCGCCGCGCTGCGACATCGGTGAGGCAGTGCCCGGTGTGCAGGACGCCGGAGCGCCCGCGCATCGCCTGCCAGCGGCGGGTGGCCTCCTCGGCGGTGCCCGGCTTGCCGAGGGCCTCCCCGTCGAGCTCGAGCACCGAGTCACAGCCCAGCACGAGGGCGTCGGCGGGGAGGTCGTCGCGTGCGGCCACGGCCCCGCACTTCAGCTGCGCCAGGCGCAGGGCGAGCTCCGCCGGCGGCGCGCTCACCTGCGATTCGTCGACCCCCGAGACGATCACCGTGGGATCGAGCCCCGCCGAGCGCAGGGTGGCGAGGCGGGCGGGGGACGCGGAACCGAGCACGAGCGTGGCCACGGCGTCACCCTACTGAGCGGGTTCGCGGCCGTCGTTCGCGCGTCGGTGCCACCTCGACGCACCATCGCTGCCACGTGGCGCACCACGCTTGCCACGTCGGCGTCAGAGGCGGGCGAGGGCCGCCTGGAGGGGGTCGAGGCCGAGCGAGCCGAGGTCGAGGGCGGCGGTGTGGAAGGCCTTGAGGTCGAAGGCGTCGCCGTGGCGGGCCCGGGCGGCGTCGCGGGCCTCGAGCCAGATCCGCTCGCCCACCTTGTACGACGGCGCCTGGCCCGGCCAGCCGAGGTAGCGGTTGACCTCGAAGCGCAGGGAGCCCTCATCCATGCGGGAGTGGGCGCGCATGAACTCGTAGACGAGGTCGGCGTCCCACACCGCGCCCGGGCGCCAGCCGAACGGGTTGTCGCCCGGCACCTCGAGGCCGAGGTGCACCCCGATGTCGACGACCACGCGGGCGGCGCGGAAGCCCTGCATGTCGAGGAACCCGAGGCGATCCCCCGGGTCCTCGAAGTAGCCGAGGTCGCCCATGAGCCGCTCGGCGTACAGCGCCCAGCCCTCGCCGTGGCCGCTGACCCAGCACATCAGCCGCTGCCAGCGGTTGAGCAGGTCGCGCTGGTGGACGGCCTGCGCGCACTGCAGGTGGTGGCCGGGGACGCCCTCGTGGAACACGGTGGTGGTCTCGCGCCAGGTGGAGAAGCGCTCGTGGTCGTCGGTGAAGGAGAACCACATCTGGCCGGGACGGCTGAAGTCGTCCGACGGCGGGGTGTACCAGGCGCCGCCGTCGTTGGTCGGGGCCACGCGGCACTGCAGGGTGCGGATGGGTTCGGCGATGTCGAAGTGGACGCCGTCGAAGCTGGCGAGGATCTCGTCGGAGCGCTGCTGTATCCAGTCCTGGAAGGCCTCGCGGCTGCCGCAGTCGCGGGCGGGGTCGGCGTCGAGGGCCGCGACCGCGTCGGCCACCGAGCCGCCCGGCACGATCCGCTGCGCGGTGGCGGCCATGTCGTCCTCGATGCGCTTGAGCTCCTCGAACCCCCAGCGGTAGGTCTCCTCGAGGTCGACACTCGCGCCGAGGAAGTAGCGCGACGCCAGCGCGTAGGCATCGCGGCCCACGCCGTCGTGCTCGCGACCGCGCGGCGCCAGCTCGGTCTCGACGAAGCGGCCGAACTCGGCGTAGGCCGCCGACGCCTGCGCCGCGGCGCGCTCGAGTGCCGGGCGCCGGCCCTCGGGCGCGGAGGCCACGACGCCGGCGAAGAAGTCGCCGCCTGCTCCCCGCTGCCCGGTCCAGCCGCGCACCTGCTCGGCCACCTCGACGTACTGGCGCTGGGCCGAGACCCGGCCGGCGGCGGCCTCCTCGAGCAGGGTGGTGCGGTAGCCGGCGAGCGCCGCCGGCACCGCGGCCAGGCGCGAGCCGATCGCGTCCCAGTCGTCGGCGGTGGCGGTGGGCATCAGGTCGAAGATCTCGCGGACGCCGTGGGCCGCGCTCGCGATCACCGAGACCTCGCTGCGCTCCACGCGCGCGTCGGCGCGCTCGACGGCCAGACCGACGCGCTCGAGGAAAGCCTCCTTGGCCACCTGCTCGCGCTCGTCGACGGGCTCGATGGCGGCGACGTCGGCGAGCGCGCGCCGCTGCAGCTCGTCCACGGCGTCCAGGCCCGCGGGGGAGAGGTCGGGCAGGTCGCCCTCGCGACCCGGCATGCCGATCGCGGTGGCGGTCAGCGGGTCGAGGGCGCAGAGGTCCTCGACGAAGCGGTCGGTGCGGGCGTCCACGAGGCGCGTCATGGCAGCGAACCTAGCCCCCGGCACGAGGACGACGAGAGCCCGCCCCGGGGACTCCGGTGCGGGCTCTCGTGCGGATGTCGGCGCTGGTGGCCGCCTCAGCGCGGCAGGGCGCTGGTGCGCCAGCCGCCGGGGCCGGCGGCGAGGCCTCGGCTCGGCACGTAGCGGTGCTTGCGCGCCGGGTCGGCCCACACGCTGCGCGGTGCCTCCGGCTCGGGCGCACCGCCACCCAGCGCCGAGAGGACGGCGACGATGGCCGCGACCTCCTCGGGCGTGGTGTTCGGCGTGATGATGCGCAGCAGCGGCGCGGCGGGAGCGGCCGGAGCAGGCTCAGTCGACGTGCCCTCCGCCTCCACCTTCTCCTCGCCGCTCACAGCGGGATGTTCCCGTGCTTCTTGGGCGGCAGGGTCTCGCGCTTGGTGCGCAGCAGGCGCAGGGCCTTGACCACCTCGGCGCGGGTCTGGTGCGGCTTGATGACGCCGTCGATGTAGCCGCGCTCGGCCGCGATGTAGGGGTTGGCCAGCGTGGTCTCGTACTCGTCGATGAGCTCGGCCCGGCGGGCCTCGACGTCGCCGCCGTCGGCCTCCACCTGCGCCAGGGTGCGGCGGTGGATGATGTTGGCCGCGCCCTGCGAGCCCATGACGGCGATCTGCGCGGTGGGCCAGGCGAGGTTGATGTCGGCGCCGAGGTGCTTGGAGCCCATGACGTCGTACGCGCCGCCGTAGGCCTTGCGGGTGATGATCGTGACCAGCGGCACGGTGGCCTCGGCGTAGGCGTAGATCAGCTTCGCGCCGCGGCGGATGATGCCGGTGTGCTCCTGGTCGACGCCGGGCAGGAAGCCGGGCACGTCGACGAAGGTGAGCACCGGGATGTTGAAGGCGTCGCAGAAGCGCACGAAGCGCGCGGCCTTCTCGGAGGCGTCGATGTCGAGCGTGCCGGCGAACTGCATCGGCTGGTTGGCCACGACACCGACGGGGCGGCCCTCGACGCGGCCGTAGCCGACGATCAGGTTGGGCGCGAACAGCGCCTGCACCTCGAGGAACTCGGCGTCGTCGAGCACCGACTCGATGACGTCGTGCATGTCGTAGGGCTGGTTCGGGCTGTCGGGGATGATCGTGTCGAGTGCGAGATCGGTGTCGTTCGGCTCGAGGTCGGCCACCTCGGCGTAGGCCGGGGCCTCGTCGAGGTTGTTCTGCGGCAGGTACGACAGCAGCGCCTTGACGTACTCGAGGGCGTCGTCCTCGTCGGAGGCCATGTAGTGCGCGTTGCCCGACTTGGTGTTGTGGGTGCGCGCGCCGCCGAGCTCCTCCATCGAGACGTCCTCGCCGGTGACGGTCTTGATGACGTCGGGGCCGGTGATGAACATGGCGGAGGTCTTGTCGACCATGATCGTGAAGTCGGTGACCGCGGGGGAGTACACGTGGCCGCCGGCGCAGTTGCCCATGATCATCGAGATCTGCGGGATCACGCCGGAGGCGTGCACGTTGCGGGTGAAAATCTCGCCGTAGAGACCGAGCGAGACGACACCCTCCTGGATGCGGGCGCCGGCGCCCTCGTTGATGCCGATGATCGGCGAGCCGGTCTTGATGGCGAGGTCCATGACCTTGACGATCTTCTCGCCGTAGACCTCGCCCAGCGAGCCGCCGAAGACGGTGAAGTCCTGCGAGAACACGCACACCTGGCGGCCGTCGATGGTGCCGTAGCCCGTGATGACGCCGTCGCCGTAGGGGCGGTTCTTCTCCAGCCCGAAGGCGGTGGAGCGGTGCCGGGCGAACTCGTCGAGCTCGACGAAGGAGCCCTCGTCGAAGAGCAGCTCGATGCGCTCGCGCGCCGTCTTGCGACCCTTCGCGTGCTGCTTCTCCTGCGCCTTCGCGGCGGGGGCGTGCACGGCCTCGTCGGTGCGACGGTCCAGGTCGGCGAGCTTGCCCGCCGTGGTGTGGATGTCGTACTCGGGCGCCGTCGGCTCGGGCTGGGCGGTCACGTCATGGCCTCCTCGTTCATGGACCTCCCCGGGGTTTCCTCGGGGCGTCTGCTGCGACAGGGTAGTGCCCGTGACCGACCAGGCCGCCCCGCACCCAGCCCGTGGACCTCTCGACGCCGTGCGTCTGGAGGCCGCCTTCGCCGACGCCACGGGGCTCAGCGTCGAACTGCTCGCCGAGGCGACCTCGACGAACGAGGTGGCCACCGAGCGTGCCCGCGCCGGCGCGCCGGAGGGGCTCGTGGTCGTCGCCGAGCACCAGGTGGCCGGTCGTGGCCGCCTCGACCGCTCGTGGACGACGACGCCCGGCGCCGCGGTGACCTTCTCGCTCGTGCTGCGCCCCACCGTGGCGCCCGCCAGCTGGCCGTGGATCCCCCTGCTCGTGGGCCACGCCGTCGCCAAGGCGGTCACCACCCTGGGGGTGCCCGCCCGGGTGAAGTGGCCCAACGACGTGCTGCTCCACGGCGACCTCAAGGTGGCCGGCATCCTCGTCGAGCGGGTCGACACCCCGGCGGGCGCCGCCGCGATCGTCGGCGTCGGGATCAACGTCGCCACCACCGCCGAGGAGCTGCCCGTGCCCACGGCCACCAGCCTCCTGCTCGGTGCGCCCGCCGGCGTCACCCCTCCCGATCGCACCTCGGTGCTGCTCGAGTGCGTCGCCGCCGTCCGCGAGGCCTACGACGCCTGGCAGGCGGGCGGCTCCCAGGCGGGCGAGCGGCTGGCGTCGTCCTACCGCGAGCAGTGCGCCACGCTGGGCCGCGAGGTGAGAGTGGAGCTGCCGGGCGACGGTCGGCTCGAGGGAAGGGCCGTCGATGTCGACGAGCACGGGCGCCTCGTCGTCGAGACGGCGACGGGGCTTCAGCGCGTCGGCGCGGGCGACGTCGTCCACGTGCGGCCCGCTGGCTGATCGGCCGCGCCGAACGGGTGATCGGTCCCGGATCCGCAGGATCGGTCGTCGCTCGGGCGCGGGTAGTGCCATGATCGCCCCGTGGCCATCTCGAAGAAGCTGCTCAACCCCGACGAGCGCCTCATCATCAGCACCCGGCAGCACCCGAAGGCCCTCATCGGCCCCGTGTTCGTGCTGATCCTCCTGCTCGCCGCGGGCATCGCCGCGCAGGTGCAGCTCGACGGCGACGGCTTCCAGGGCACGCTGAGCCTCATCGTCTGGGTGCTCGTGGGCATCGGCGCGCTGTGGTTCTTCGTGCGTCCCCTGCTGGTGTGGCTCACCTCGGTGCACGCCTTCACCGACCGCCGCATCATCACTCGCTACGGCATCATCACCCGCCGCGGGCACGACATCCCGCTCGCCCGCGTGAGCGACGTGGCGATCGAGATCAACCTGCTCGACCGCCCCTTCGGGTGCGGCAGCCTGCTCATCGGCGACGCCTCGCCCAACGGCTCGGCCCGCCTCAACGACATCCCTCACGTCGAGGAGACCCAGCGCCGTCTCAACGAGCTGCTCCACGAGCTGCACCGTGCCCCCGGGGAGCGGCGCGGCGAGGGCGTCTGAGGCCGGTGGACGACGGCGTCGCCGATCAGCAGCAGCCGGACGGTGACCCCGCCGGCCCGTCCGGCCCACCCCCTGCGACCCCTGCGAACCCTTCCGGAGGCGCACCCGGCGGGCTGACCGCCCGGGAGGTCGCCGAACGGGCGGGCCTGCCCGTCGACCGCGCGCGTCGTCTGTGGCGCACGCTCGGCTTCCCCGAGCAGGGCGACGCGCCGGCCTACACCGAGGCTGACGCCGAGGCGCTGCGGCTGTGGACCGACCTGCTCGACAGTGGATCGGTCGATTTCGACCTCGTGCTGAACGCGGCCCGCGGCGTCGGTCTCACCATGGCGCGCCTGGCGGACTGGGAGGTCGGCGAGCTGGTGCCCCACGTCGAGAAGCTCTACCTCGCCCACCAGGAGGGGCCTGAGCCCGCGCCGGGCGCGGATCTCGCCGTGGACGCGGCGGCGTGGGCGCTGGAGCACCTGAGCCCGCGCTTCGAGAAGCTGCTCGTCTACGCCTGGCGCCGCCACCTCACCGCCGCCGTGGCGCGGATGGAGACCACCCGTGCCGTCGACGCCGACCCCCACACCACCGATCTCAGCGTGGGTTTCGCCGACATCGTGGGCTTTACAGCCCTCTCCAACGAGGTCACCCGTGAGCGCATCGGCGAGCTCGTCGACATCTTCGAGACCCGCTGCGGCGACGTCATCGCCCGCGACGGCGGGCGGATGATCAAGAGCCTCGGGGACGCCGTCCTCTACGTGAACGACGACCCCATGGCCGCGCTGGCCACCGCGGAGGGGATCATCAACGTCATCGGCCGCGACCCCCGGATGCCCGACGTGCGCGTGGGCCTGGCCACCGGCGGTGTCGTGCTGCGCCTGGGCGACGTCTTCGGGCCGCCGGTGAACCTCGCCGCGCGCCTCACCCAGGTCGCGCGCCGCAACCGGGTGATCGTCGACCGCGCCACCGCCGACCTGCTCCCGGCCGACGAGGTCGAGACCCGGCCGCTGCCGCCCCGGCCGGTGCGCGGGTTCGGTGTGGTGGAGCCGGTCGCCGTGCGTCGCGCGTGAGGCGCGTGCGACCGGTGTGAAAATCCCGCAGGTAAAAACCTTCGGATTCCGCTCCGGACGGTCGATGGGAATCCCTACGTTGAGCGTGTGATCCAGGTTCAGGACGTGCGGGTGGACTCCTCGTCCCGTCGCGTCTGGCGCGGAGCCGACGAGATCGTGCTGTCGCGCAAGGAGTTCGAGCTGCTCCACATCCTCATCCGCCACGCCGGTGAGATCGTGTCGCGCAACGACCTCATGCGCGAGGTCTGGGGTGCCACCTTCTGGACCTCGTCGAAGACCATCGACGTGCACCTCGGCTGGCTGCGCCGCAAGCTCGGCGACGACAGCCGGCATCCGCGGCTGATCACCACCGTGCGCGGCGAGGGCCTGCGCTTCGAGACCGCAGTGCCGGCCGACCTCACCGGGTCCGCCTGAGCCTGCCGGGAGCAGGCCCACGGCAGCGGACGCTGAGCACGCCCCGGGCCCCGCGTTGCGTAGGGTCTGCACCGTGACGACGCCCGCGCCCGAAACCGCCGCCACTCCTGCGAGTCCCGCCGCGAGCCCCGCCGCGGCCGCCGCCGCGCACGGCGAGCGCGCACCGCGGATCGCCGTCATCGGCGGCGGCCAGCTCGCCCGCATGATGGCGCCGCCGGCCGCCGAGCTCGGGGTGCCGCTGCGCCTGCTCGCCGAGGCCGTGGGCGTCTCCGCCGCCCAGGTCGTGCCGGACCACATCGTCGGCGACTATCGCGATCTCGCGACGCTGCGAGAGGCCACCGAGGGGTGCGCCGTGGTCACCTTCGACCACGAGCACGTGCCCACCGAGCACCTGCGGGCGCTGGCCGCGGACGGCGTGATCGCCCACCCGGGTCCCGAGGCGCTGGTGCACGCGCAGGACAAGATCGTGATGCGCGAGGCGATGGCCCGCCTCGACGCGCCCCAGCCCCGCTGGGCGGTCGTTGCCTCGGCGGCCGACGTCGAGGCATTCGGGCTGCCGTGTGTGCTCAAGGTCAGCCGCGGCGGCTACGACGGCAAGGGCGTGTGGGTGGTGCGCTCCCTCGAGGACGCCGAGGAGCCGCTCGCCACGGCCGAGCGCACCGGTGTGCGCGTGCTCGCCGAGGAGCTCGTCGACTTCCGCCGCGAGCTCTCCGCCATCGTCGCCCGCTCGCCCAGCGGGCAGGCCGCGGCCTACCCGGTGGCCGCGACGCTGCAGGTCGACGGCGTGTGCAGCGAGGTCGTCGCCCCCGCCCCCGACCTGGACCACGACCTGGCCACCGCCGCCCAGCAGCTGGCCCTGCGGGTGGCCGGCGAGCTCGGCGTCACGGGCATCCTCGCCGTCGAGCTCTTCGAGACCGTCGACGCCGCAGGCGCGCCGCAGGTGCTCGTCAACGAGCTCGCGATGCGCCCGCACAACACCGGCCACTGGACCCAGGACGGCGCGGTCACCAGCCAGTTCGAGAATCACCTGCGCGCGGTGCTCGACCTCCCGCTCGGCTCGCCCGCCCCGCGGGCGCGGTGGTCGGTGATGGTCAACATCCTCGGCGGCGAGGAGCTCGCCGACGGCAGCGAGGTCGGCCGGCTCTACGACGGCTACCCCCACGCGCTGGCCCGCGACCCGCACCTGCGGGTGCACCTCTACGGCAAGGACCTGCGCCCGGGGCGCAAGGTCGGCCACGTCAACGTCTACGGCGACGATCTCGACGACCTGCTCGAGCGTGCGCGCCACGCGGCCGCCTGGTTCCGCGGCGATCTCGGCAACGAGAGCGAGTAGCCGCCCGTCGCAGCGCGCTGGCTAGGCTCGCGGGCATGACAGCGCGCGTGGGCATCGTGATGGGCTCCGACTCCGACTGGCCGACGATGCAGGCCGCGGCCGAGGTGCTCGACGAGTTCGGTGTGCCGTGGGAGGCCGACGTCCGCTCCGCCCACCGGATGCCGCAGGAGATGCTCGACTACGGCCGCGAGGCGCACACGCGCGGGCTCGACGTCCTCATCGCCGGCGCCGGGGGAGCGGCCGCGCTGCCCGGCATGCTCGCCTCGGTCACGCCCCTGCCGGTGATCGGAGTGCCGGTGCCGCTGAAGTACCTCGACGGCATGGACTCGCTGCTCTCGATCGTGCAGATGCCGGCCGGCATCCCGGTGGCCACGGTGGCGATCGGCAACGCGCGCAATGCGGGCATCCTCGCCGCCCGCATCCTCGCGGTGGCCGACGCGCCGCTGCGCGAGCGGCTGGTGGCCTTCGAGAAGGGGCTGGCCGACCTCGCCCGCGCCAAGGGCCAGGTCGTCCGCGACGCCGCGGCCCGCTGAGCCGATGCGCTCGCGGAGCTGAGGGATCGATGGGCCTGCTCGGGAGGCTCGAGAAGCCGGGGCGCCTGGTCGGCATCGACCTCGCCCGCACGCTGGCGCTGGTAGGCATGATCGCCACCCACGTGATCGCCGCGCGCGACGCCGCGGACGAGGTGACCCTGGCGCACCAGATCGCCAGCGGTCGCGCGTCCGCCCTCTTCGCGGTGCTCGCCGGGCTCAGCATGGCCCTCGTCAGCGGTGGACGACGCCCGCTCGCCGCCGGCGAGCTCCGCCGGGCCCGGCTGGGCCTGGCCGCGCGCGCGGTGCTGATCGGTGCGCTCGGCCTGGCGCTCGGCGACCTCGACACCGGGCTGGCGGTGATCCTTCCGGCCTACGCGCTGCTGTTCCTCCTCGCGCTGCCGTTCCTGGGTCTTGCCGCGCGCCCGCTCCTGGTGATCGCTGCCGTGTGGGTGGTCGCTGCCCCCGCGCTCTCGCAGGTGGTGCGTCCGCTGCTGCCCGAGCGCAGCTACGAGAATCCGATGTTCGCCGATCTCGCGAGCCCCGGCCGGCTGCTCGCCGATCTGCTGTTCACCGGCTACTACCCGGCTGCGGCCTGGCTGGCCTACCTGCTGGTCGGGCTGGCACTGGGGCGGCTGGACCTCCGCGGCCTGCGCACCCCGCTGCTGCTCGCGACCATCGGCTCCGGTGCGGCGATCACGGCCTTCGCGATCTCGCGGCTGGCCACCTCGCTGGCCTCGGTGCGCGAGGCGATCATCCCCACGGCGGGCCCGGTGAGCGAGGCGAGCGTGCTCGACATCCTGGCTGACAACCAGTTCGGCAGCACGCCCACCGGCGGCTCGTGGGCCTGGTTGCTCGTCGTGTCACCCCACTCGGCCACGCCGCTCGACCTCGCCCACACCATCGGCACGTCGGTGGCCGTCATCG
Source organism: Nocardioides sp. (assembly GCF_964229035.1). Lineage (GTDB taxonomy): Bacteria > Actinomycetota > Actinomycetes > Propionibacteriales > Nocardioidaceae > Nocardioides. The sequence continues at coordinate 31,707 of NZ_CAXRAZ010000006.1, forward strand.
GCCTGTGCCTGGCGCTCGCGCACCTGTGGCCGCGACGGATCCGGCCGCTGCTCGTGCTGCTCGCCGGGGCCGGCGCTGCGCCGCTCACCTGCTATGTGATCCACCTGCTCATGCGCACGCCCGAGGTCCCGCCCGCTGAGGTCCCGGGAGTGCTCGGCGTGCACCTGGGCGTCGTCCTCGGGGTGGGGGCGGTGATCGCGCTGAGCGGACGACGCGGCCCGCTCGAGAGCGTCGTGGGCCTGCCCGGGCGTCTGCTGCAGGCGCGGGCCCGACTCACTCGCCCCGACGCCCCCACTCGATAGCGGGGCAGGTGTCCATCACCATCGTCAGGCCGGCGGCGGTGGTGCGCTCGAAGGCGTCCTCGTCGATCACGCCGAGCTGGAACCACACGCCCCTCGCGCCGATCGCGACCGCCTCGTCGGCCACGGCTCCGGCGTCCTCGGAGCGCCGGAAGACGTCGACCACGTCGACGGCGAAGGGGATGTCGGCCAGCGTCGCGTAGCCCTGCTCGCCCAGCACCGTCGGGGCGGAGGGATGCACCGGGACGATGCGCTTGCCGCGCTGCTGGAGGAGGGCGGCGATGCGGTACGCGGTGCGGTCGGGGTTGCCCGACAGGCCGACGACGGCCCAGGTGGTGGTGTCGTCGAGGAGCGCGGCGACCGCCGCGGGGTCGTGGTGATCGTGGGAGGCCGACGTCATGGCCCTTCAACCGGCCCGCGGCCGCTCCTGTTCCCGGTCGTCGCCGTCTGACTTCTCACAGCCCGCGAGGGTCCGGAATTAGTAGGGCGTCCTAGGTTTTATTACTAGGACGTCCTAGTATTCAGGGTATGAGCGACTTCCCGATCTACGAACTCTCCGAGGAGCACCGCGCGATCCGCGAGGCCATCCGTGACCTGGCGGAGAACGAGATCGCCCCGCACGCCGCCGAGGTGGACGAGGAGGCGCGCTTCCCCCACGAGGCGGCGCTGGCCCTCACCAAGGCCGACTTCCACGCCCCGCACGTGCCCGAGGAGTTCGGCGGCGCCGGTGCCGACGCGCTGGCCACCGTGATCGTGATCGAGGAGATCGCCCGCGTCGACGCCTCGGCCTCGCTCATCCCGGCCGTCAACAAGCTCGGCTCGCTTCCGGTGCAGCTCGCCGGCTCCGAGGAGCTCAAGAAGCACTACCTCGGTGCGCTCGCCCGCGGCGAGGGCGGCTTCTCCTACTGCCTCTCCGAGCCCGACGCCGGCTCGGATGCCGCAGCGCAGCGCACCCGCGCCGTCCGCGAGGGCGACGAGTGGGTGCTCAACGGCACCAAGCGCTGGATCAGCAACGCGGGGGAGTCGCAGTTCTACACCGTGCTCGCCAGCACCGACCCCGACGCCCGCTCGCGCGGCATCTCCGCCTTCGTCGTCGAGAGGGACGACGCCGGCGTCAGCTTCGGCGCCCCGGAGAAGAAGCTCGGCATCAAGGGTTCGCCCACCCGCGAGGTGTACCTCGACAACGTGCGCATCCCCGCCGATCGCCTCATCGGCGAGGAGGGCAAGGGCTTCGAGTACGCCATGCGCACCCTCGACCACACCCGCGTCACCATCGCCGCCCAGGCCGTCGGCATCGCGCAGGGTGCCCTCGACTACGCGCTCGACTACGCCAAGGAGCGCCAGCAGTTCGGCAAGCCCATCGCCGACTTCCAGGGCCTTCAGTTCATGCTCGCCGAGATGGGCATGAAGATCGAGGCTGCTCGCCAGCTCACCTACGCCGCCGCTGCCCGCTCCGAGCGCGGCGACTCCGACCTCACCTTCTTCGGTGCGGCCGCCAAGTGCTTCGCCTCTGACGTCGCCATGGAGGTCACCGTCAACGCCGTGCAGGTGCTCGGCGGCTACGGCTACACCCGCGACTACCCCGTCGAGCGGATGATGCGCGACGCCAAGATCACTCAGATCTACGAGGGCACCAACCAGGTGCAGCGCATCGTGATGGCTCGTCAGCTGCTCGCCGGGGTCCAGAGCACCCTCTGATCGTCGTCCCGATCTGTCGCCGGCGGGCTCTGCACCCGCCGGCGTCGGTCGCGTAGGTTCGCCGTCGTGGACCCGACGCGGGAGAACGCCTCCGGGCAGGACGACGACTGGTTCGAAGAGTCCGACGGGGACCCATGGAACGGGGTCGTCCTCGACGGCCGCCCGCTGAGTGCTGAGGAGATCCGGCTCCTCCAGAGCGGCGAGTCGGCCAAGGTGTGGGTCTCGCGCATGCCGCCCGGCGAGACCAGCCTCGACTTCCTCGAGAGGGCGGCGCCGTTCCTCAAGGAGTTCAGCCTCACCGACCGCAACTGCGCCGACGCCAGCGTCATCGCAGGCATGGAGCAGGTCGAACGGATCTACCTGTCGAAGCTGCCGAAGAAAGACATCGACTTCACCCGCCTCCGACGCCTGCGGAAGTTCAATGGCCCCGGGACCGAGCACCTTCTCTCGCTCGCGGGAGTCACCTCGCTGTGCGAGCTCGAGCTTGACACGCCACGTGAGGCGTTTCTGTCCGCCATCGAGGCCGACCTCGAGGTCCTGGACCTCCGTCAGGCGCGGACGCTGCGCGGACTGGCGCGCAACGAGCACTTCGCCGGGCTGCGCGAGATCAGCATCCACGGGAGTCCGCGTTTCGACTGCTCCACCCTGCTGCAGATCGACCGCCCGAGCTACGTGCAGCTCCACACCATCAAGGATCTGGTGAACATCGAGGCGCTCGCCGCGTGGGGCAGTGGCCCCGAGATCGAGTTGCACAACTGCGGACCCCTTGCGGAACCCGTGCGGATCCTCGCGCTGGCTGATGCCCGACTCTCGTTGATCGGCGATCGGTTCCCGATCGACCGACAATTCGTCGCGGAGCGACTGCAGCCGGCGCCGTCGCTGTGGAGCCTGCCGCCGGCGCTCCTCTGATGCGGTGGCACGCTTGAAGTGCCGTGGCGTCGCGCTCACGGTGCTCACTCGCGGTGCTTCGTCGTTGCCGAGATCCTTCGCGACGGCCTTGCTGGTGGGCTCTGCTCCCCGTCGCGGTCGCGTCGTCTCGTAGTGGCGGCGTCGGGCGGGTCTACGGCCCCTCGGGGTCGCCGATGTCAGCGACGTACGCGTCGTGGTCCGACAGTCGACCCCGCTCGGGCACGGCCGAATGGTGTTCCAGCCGGACCGTCCAGGTCGACGGGACGGCGACATGGTCGATAGAGAAAAGGCCGTCGATCTGGTGCGGCGCATCCCTCGTGACGGCCCTCAGCCGTAGTCGATCCAACGCCTCCATGATGTGCCTGCGGCCGGCCTGCGAGCCGGCGTACTCGCGTCCTCGCAGCGCGTGGTTCCAGTCGCCTCCCCAGACGACCGGTGCGGCGGCCTCGACGGCAGCGACCGCTTCGACGGTCTTCGCGTAGGTGCTCTCGCCGACCCACGGGTCGCGTCGACCGCACGAGCGCCACGGCAGGATGGACGAGCAGTACCGTCGGCCGTCGATCTCAGCCATCACGGATGCCCCGTGCGGATCGGGAAGCGGGGTCAAAGGGAAGCGCGACCAGATGCCGGCCCAGTGGCGGCGGGGCGCCATCAGCCGCTCGCCGACATGGCCCTCCAGGCCCCGGACCACGACGCGATCGGAGACCTCGGTCAGCAAGAGGATGTCGCAGTCCAGCTGCTCAACGAACTCCTCGTGGAGCTCGCTCCAGCGGCCCGCGAGGTTCCACGTACCGATGCGCACGGATGCATCCTCGCGGCGGTCGGCGGCGCTCGCCGGCGATTCGCGCTTCACTCGGCAGCTGGCGACGGAGTCCGGAGTCCACGGCTTTGCCATCGCATTGCCAAGTCTTTGCCGAGGCCGTCCCTGGAGATTCGACCGACCCCGAGTTACGCTTCCGACGTCACCGCTCGGGGGTGACCTGCGCCACTGGTCGATGTGCGGGCTTGGTTCCGTAACTTCGACGGGTTCGGCTACGTTATCCCCATTGGAGCCACCCGGGAGGGGTGGTCGATCGCAAGGGGAGCTGGAACGGATGCGCCGAACCATTAGTCTGCTGGGGGCCTTCGCAGGTCTTCTCCTGGCGCTGCTCGTGGGTGCGCCGTCGGCGCACGCCGCCTACACGCCGCAGATCCCCACGACCTGCTCGATCAACCCGAGCTCGCCCAGCGCGGGTCAGGCGGTCAACCTCGGCGTCGAGATCGTCGCCACCGGCTCCACCCCGGTCACCGGCGTCGTCGACGTCTCGATCACCCGCGGCAACGACGAGATCTTCTCGCAGACCGTCAACTACAACGGTGCGCCGATCAACGTCTCCGGCCCGTCGCTGCCGGCCGGTTCCTACCAGGCCTCGCTCGACTTCACCCCCGACGACACCACGGCCTTCTCGGGCTGCTCGGCCGTCGCCGGCATCGACGTCGCCGGTGCCACCACCGGCAGCGTGGGCGGTCTCGCCAACACCGGCGGCCCGCACCTCTACCTCCTCGTCCTCGGCCTCGCACTGGTCGCTGGCGGTGCCACCGTCGTCACCCGCAGCCGGGTCCGGGTGCAGCAGACCGCCTGACCTCCGAGTTCTCCGAACGACCGGCGGCCGGGTCCATCCCGACCGCCGGTCGTCGTTTTCCCCCGGGAGCAACCCATGACGCAGATCGACGCGCCCAGCGAGCGTGTGCGGGTCCGCCGCCGCCGTCCGTCGTCCACGGGGACGACGAAGCGCCGCCGTCCGGCCTTCTGGATCGGCTGCGGCCTCATCGCCGCCGGCCTTGCTGTGCTCGGGTGGGTGGCCTGGCAGTTCTGGGGCACCAACTGGGTCTCGCAGCAGCGCCAGGGCGACGTGCGCGAGGCGCTGGCCGACGGCTGGGGTGAGGGCAGCGACGTGGTGCGCACCGACTTCGGCAACGCCTCCGCGATCGTGCGCATCCCACGCTTCGGCAAGGACTACGCCGTGCCCGTGCTCGAGGGCGACAGCCCTAAGGTGCTGGCGTCCGGCATCGGGCACGTCCCCGACACCGCCAAGGCGGGCGCCGAGGGCAACTACGTGCTCGCTGCGCACCGCGTGACCCACGGCGAGCCGTTCGCCAAGTTCCCCGAGCTGAAGGCGGGCGACAAGGTGATCGTCGAGACGCGCACCGCCACCTACACCTACGTGCTCGACAACGGCGGCACTGACCTCATCATCCCGCTGACCCAGACCTGGGTGCTCGACCCGCTGCCCACGAACCCGGAGGCCGGCGGGGTGTCGGCGCCGCCCACGATCGACGGCAAGCCCAACGACCACGTCCTCACGCTGTTCACCTGCTCGGAGATCTTCCACACCGACAACCGGTCGGTGACTTTCGGCCACCTCGTCGACGTGCAGACCACGGGCGAGGTCCGCGCCGACGCGCGCTGAGCCGCACCGCGTGTCCCGACAGGGGCTCCCGCCCTAGGATCGGTACGCACGCGCCCGCGGTCCCAACAGCCCGCCGCGGGCACCCCGACGAAGGAGACCCCGATGCCCTCCCTGCGCTGCCCCTGCGGCACCACCATCCGCGAGGACTCCGACGACGCGCTCGTCGAGACCACCCAGGCCCACCTGGCCGCCGAGCACCCCGGCCGCGAGTACTCGCGCGACGAGATCCTCTTCATGGCCATGTGAGCCATGTGAGCCATGTGAGCCCCCGCGTGAGCTGCGACGCGGCCCGCCCCGTATCCGGGGCGGGCCTC
>NZ_CAXRAZ010000007.1:0-8798 GCF_964229035.1 Nocardioides sp.
AACGGCAGGCGATTCGACGAGAATCGCCTGCCGTTTGCTTGTGACGACGGGGAACAGCAGCCTCGGCTACCGGGAGGGGCGCTCCCAGACGGTCGGGGCGCTGGTGCGCAGGGGCGAGGAGGAGTCGGCGAAGCCGAGGCGGATGTCGCGGGCGAGGACGCCGTTGCGCACGCGCTGGGGGTGGTCGCCGACCCGCGTGGTGTCGACGATGCGGCCGGTGCGGTAGCTGATGCGCGAGACCGTGTCGGAGCCGCTCCAGGAGATGTAGCAGTACTTCCCGTCCCAGCTCGGGGTCACCCAGTAGGGCTTGAGGCCGCCGTTCAGCAGGCGGCCGGTGCGGAAGGTGCGGGCGTCGACGACGGTGGCGTAGTCGCTCATCGTGCCCGCCACGCAGATCTTCGTGCCCGCCGGGTTCATCGCGATGCCGTGGTGCGCGGAGTCGAGCAGGTACTGCTGGCGCGGCAGGTTCGGGATCCGGTTGGGCAGCCGCTTGACGCGCACGATGTCGCCGCTGCGGCGGTCCATCGCCACGAAGCCGTGGAAGAAGCTGAGCTGGAAGTAGAACGTCTGCTCGTCGGGCGACAGCGTCATCGGGCGCACCGCGATCGAGACGTCGTCCAGGCCGCGGGCGTCCAGCGCGCCGCGCAGGTCGTAGCGGCGCTCGATCTCCAGGGTCTTCGCGTTGACGATCTGCAGCACCCGGTCGTCCTCGAGCGGGTCGGGCAGGTTCGGGTCGTCGAAGGGGCTGTAGACGGTGCCGATGCTGGCGTGCAGGATCCGCTTGCCGCCGTCGATGAAGATGCTCTCGTGGGGCGAGCCGCCGGAGCGGAAGCGGCCCAGCTCCTTGCCGTCGCGCATCCGCAGCAGGTGCACGACGTTGCCCGTGGAGGCGCTGACGACGACGCGCGTGCCGTCGGGCGAGACGGCCATGTGGTCGGAGCGCACACCCTCCACGGGGAAGCGCCACACGATCTCACCGGAGGCGATGTCCAGGCCCACGACGTCGGCGAAGGAGGGCCGCGAGACGACGAGCAGCCGGCCGTCGCGGCTGGCGTACATGTCGTCGACGAACTGGTCGTTGCCCTCGCCGATCAGGGCCCGGATGCCGAGGAAGAAGGCGAGCCGGTAGGGGTTGGCCGCGATCTCGGTCATCCGCTCGGTGTAGTCGGGCACGATGTCGAGCCGCCCGATCGGCCGGAACGAGCCCGGCGCGAGCACCGTGGCGGTGCCGGCCCAGTTGTCGCCGACGTACACCGCGCGGCGCACGTCGTCCCCGATCGGGGCGGTGCTGCCGCCGTCGGCGTCGGCCGGGGCGGCCACGGCACCGGCGGCCAGCGCGCCGCTCAGGAGTGCGGCGGCGAACGCGGCGAGGGCCCGGACGGGGCGGGACGGGACGGGCATGGCATCTCCTCTGCTCGCGACGCCGGAGCACGGGCGTCGCGGCGTCAGTGTGACCCAGATCGGCCGCGGGGGCGATCCGTCCCGGGGTGTGGCCTCGCCGCGGACCCGTTCAGCCGGCCAGCTCGTGCACGAACTCCCCGAGCTGCACCAGGTTGCGGCACTCCACCATCGGCACCAGCGCCCCGTACGACGGCGCCGCGGAGTCGCCCGACCCCCAGTGCCGCGGGTGCTCGGGGTTGAGCCACCACGCGTGGCGGGCCGGGCCCACGATCGCCTGCAGCTCCTCCAGCGCGAGGTCGGAGTAGTTCGAGCGGGCATCGCCCAGGATCAGCACCGAGGTCTTGGGGCCGATCGCGTCGGCGTGCAACTCGTTGAACTTGGTGAACGCGCGGCCGTAGTTGGTGCGGCCCCACAGCGCGGCGTGCGCGGCGGAGGCGGCGAGGTCGGCCATGACGTCGACGGGGTCGGCCCCGGGCCTGAAGTGGTGGGTCACCTCGTGCACGTGGTCGATGAAGGTGAAGGCCCGCACCTTGGTGAACTGGTCGCGCAGCGCGAAGACGAGCATGAGGGTGAACTGGGCGAAGTTCGCCACCGAGCCCGACACGTCGCACAGCACCACCAGCTCGGTGCGGTGGGGGCGCTTGGGGCGCTGGAAGGTCGTGAGCGGAACCCCGCCGGTGGACATCGAGGCCCGCACGGTGCGGCGGAAGTCCAGCGGACCGCGCTTGCGCGAGTGGTGCTCCTTGGTGAGCCGCACCGCGAGGCGCCGGGCGAGCGGCTGGATCTCGCGCCGCATCTGCTCCAGGTCGGCCTTGCGGGCGGCGGTGAAGTCGAGCCGGTCGATGGTGGGCCGCAGCGCCACGTTGGCGACGTGGTCGGCGCCCTTCTCCTCCGCGATCCGACGACGCGCGTCGGCCTCGACCTGCGCGGTGAACGACCCGATCCGGCGGCCGGCGGTGCGCTCGGTCTCGGCGTCGGTGAGGCCCTCGGCCGCCAGTGCCGCCACCAGACGATCGACCAGCTCCTGCGGCGCGACGCGCTGCAGCGCGGTGTAGGCCGACCAGGACGACAGGCCCGGCCCGCGGCCCGGCATGGCCCCGAAGCGGGCGACCATCTCCGCCGCCAGCCGGGCCAGGGTCGCCTCGTCGGCCGCTTCGAGCGCCTGCGCCAGCCGCTCGCGGAAGTCGGCCAGGGCGGCGGCGTTGTCGCGCACCGGTCCGGCCTGCGTCGGATCGCCCGGGTCCCCGGGCTCGCCACCCTCCGCGGACTCACCGGCCTCGGCCGGGTCCCCCGACTCCCCGGAGGGGTCGAGCGTGGTGCCGCCGTCGCCCACGAGTGCGGGCCAGTAGAGGTCGAAGAGCGCCTCGAAGGTGGGCCGCTGGGCGTGCTTCTTCACCACGGTGGCGGCGTAGGCCTCGCGCACCAGGGTCCGGTCGTCCCAGCTGACGACGCCGAGGGCCGCGACGGCGTCGAGGTCCTCGGCCAGCGAGACCGCGAGGCCGGCGCCGCGCAGCGCCTCGCAGAAGGCCAGGTGCCGGTCGAGCAGGCCGCTGCGCGCCGCCGCGGGGTCGGGGTCCGGCGCGCCGCGCCGGGAGAGCAGGCTCATCGCCGGCTCACCGGGCCAGCCGGAGTTCCTTGACCGCCCGCTCCTGGTCGCTGGCGTGCTTGAGGATCACGCCCAGGGTGGCGGCGATGGCGGCGTCGTCGAGGTCGCGGATCTCCAGGGCCACCAGGGTGCGGGCCCAGTCGATCGACTCCGCGATCGAGGGGGCCTTCTTCAGCTCCAGCTCGCGCAGCCGCGCCACGGTGGCCACGAGCTGGCCGGTGATGCGGTCGTCGAGGTCGCCCACCTGGGCGGCGACGATCTCGCGCTCGCGCTCGACGTCGGGGTAGTCCAGGTGGAGGTAGAGGCAGCGACGCTTCACGGCCTCCGACAGCTCGCGGCTGGCGTTGGAGGTGAGCACCACGAACGGGCGGCGCACGGCGCTGACGGTGCCGAGCTCGGGGATCGTCACCTGGAAGTCGGAGAGCACCTCCAGCAGCAGCCCCTCCACCTCGATGTCGGTCTTGTCCACCTCGTCGATGAGCAGCACGGTGGGCTCCTCACGGCGGATGGCGGTGAGCAGCGGGCGGCTGAGCAGGAACTCCTCGGCGAAGATGTCGTCGTGGGTGTCGGCCCACGCGGCCTGGTCGCCGGACCCGGTGCCGGTGGCCTGGATGCGCAGCAGCTGCTTCTTGTAGTTCCACTCGTACAGCGCACGGGCCTCGTCCAGGCCCTCGTAGCACTGCAGGCGCACGAGGTCGGCCCCTGTGGCACGGGCCACGGCCTTGGCCAGCTCGGTCTTCCCGACGCCGGCCGGGCCCTCCAGCAGCAACGGCTTCTCCAGCGCCCCGGCCAGGAAGGCGGTCGTGGCGGTGGCGGCGTCGGGGAGGTAGCCGGCGTCGTGGAGCCGGCGGGCGGCGTCGTCGGGCGAGGCGAACCAGGTCGTGGCCGTCATGCCGGCAGTCTCGCACCGCGGTCGCGGGGCCTGCCGACGGCGTCCGAAGTGGCGCCGATCACGCCCGACCGATACCGGAACGACGAGTCGTGACGGACGGGTCACATTTTTCGCACCCGCCCGTGACCTCTCCGCGGCGGCCTCGTTGATCCAGGCGTCGGAGCACCACGGCCCCCCGGGGGCCCGGAGGTTCCGGCGCACCCCCTCCCACTCCCATCCCCGCAGCACCACCCGCACCACCTGCACCACCGACCGTCACGAGATCCGCCACCGACCAGGAGCCACCGATGATCAGCACGCCGACCCGCCGCCTCCGGGTGGCCGTCGAGCTGGTCAAGTGCGCCGTCGTCGGAGCGGTGGCCTTCATGGCGGTCACCCCCGCAGTCGCTCAGACCTTCGACGCCGCGCACGAGGACGCCACCACGGTGCAGGCCGCACCCGGCGGCGCGGTGATGTCGGACCGGCTGACGCGGCTCATGGCGGAGTTCGACTGCTCGACCACCGGCTTCGGAGCCGACGTGATCCCGGCCGGCGCGCTGGTGCGCCGCGATGCCCGGGTCTCGGTGGTCAGCTTCGCCGCGGGCTGGCGGGTCTTCACCGGGGACGACGACGGCACCTTGGTCGCCGTCTGCCGGGAGGGTCGCTAGAAGCCCTCGGAGGCGGGTCGGTCAGGGCATGGGGGCCTGACCGCACCGCGTCCGAGTCGTCGGGCCGGTCGGTTCATGGGGGATCGATCGGCCCGACACCACGTCGGGACCTGTCCGGCTCGGGGGAGCCGGACAGGTCCCCTTGGCGTTCCCGTGGTGGACCCGGGGCCGTCGCCCCGGGTCACCAGCTGGACTTGGTGATCCCCGGCAGCTCGCCGCGGTGGGCCATCGCGCGGAACCGCACCCGCGACGTGCCCGTCTTGCGCAGGTAGCCCCGCGGGCGCCCGTCGACCTGGTCGCGGTGGCGCAGCCGCACGGGCGAGGCGTCGCGCGGCAGTCGGCGCAGCGCCGCCTGGGCCTCGCGCTGCTCCCGGCTGCCGGGCTCGGCGGTGCGCAGCGTCTCCTTGATCGCCGCGCGACGCTCGGCGTAGCGGGCCACGACACGTTCGCGCCGCTTCTGGGCGGCGATCTTGCTCTGCTTGGCCATCAGCGCTCCTCGCGGAACTCGACGTGGCGCCGGATGCGGGGGTCGTACTTGGAGAGCACCAGCCGGTCGGGGTCGTTGCGCCGGTTCTTGCGGGTCACGTAGGTGTACCCCGTGCCGGCCGTGGACCGCAGCTTCACGATCGGTCGCACGTCGCTGCCGCGCCTGGCCATCAGATCCTCCCGTCGCGGCGCAGGATCTCGGCCACGACCGCCTCGATGCCGCGGGCGTCGATCACCTTGATGCCGCGGGCGCTGACCCGCAGCGTGACCGTCCGCCCCAGGCTCGGCACGTGGTAGCGCTTGCGCTGGATGTTGACGTCGAACCGCCGCTTGGTGCGGCGGTGGGAGTGCGAGACGTGGTGACCGAAGCTCGGCGTCCGCCCCGTCACCTGGCACACCTGTGACATGCCTGGCTCCTTCTGATAGAAATAGGAATCGTTCTCAACAGTATTCCACACCGACAACCGAGGAGCCATCGGTGAAGAAGGGCATCCACCCCGACTACCGCCCCGTCGTGTTCCGGGACCGGTCCGGCGGCCTGCTGCTGCTCACCCGTTCCACCCGCACGACCGGCCGCGACGGCGAGACCATCGAGTACGAGGGCGCGACCTACCCCGTCATCGACGTCGACGTCTCCAGCGCGTCCCACCCGTTCTGGACCGGCAAGGCACGCCACGTCGACACCGAGGGCCGGGTCGAGAAGTTCCAGCGCCGCTACGGCCGGGGAGCCTCGGCCGAGAGTGGGACCTCATGAGGACCCCCGTGGTCCTGCTCACCGGCGTCGACGCCGCCTCGATGGCCGGGGCCATGGTGAGCCTGCAGTTCGACCTGCCCGGCGCGGTGGCGGTGCGCCACGAGATCGACGTCGAGGCCCAGACGCTGCTGCGCGTCGTGAGCGACCTGTCCGGCGTCGTCGAGACCGAGCGCATCGACCTCGCCCACGCCTGCGTGAGCTGCGCGATCCGCGAGGACGTCGTGCCGACCCTGGAGCGGCTCGCCGCCACCGGGCGCTGGCAGACGATCGTGGCGCACCTGCCCGTCGGCGCCGAGGCCCGCCAGGTGTGCGGGGTGCTGGCCTGGGACACCCGGCTCGCACGGCGGCTGCGCATCGCCTCCGTGGTCACCGCGCTGTCCGGCGCCGGCCTGGCCGACTCCCTGCTCGGCGAGGACCTGCTCGTGGAGCGCGGCGTGCAGACCAGCGACGACGACCGCCGCGGCGTCGGCGAGGTCGCCTGCGCGATGGTGGAGTACGCCGACGTCGTCGTGCTGGACGGGCTCGAGGGCGAGATCGACCGCGACGGCTGGGCGCTCGTGCGCACCCTCGCCCGACCCGACGCCGCCGTCGTGCGCGGGGTCGTCGACCTCACCGCCGACCTCGTGCTCTCCCGTCGTCACCAGCACGGCGCCACCGAGGCCTGGGCGGGCAACGTGCTCGAGGCCGAGGCGCCGCAGCCGGCCGGCTCGATGGTCTGGCGGCTGGACCTGCGCAGCGAGCACGCCTTCGACCCCGTGCTGCTGCTCGACGACATCGAGGTGCTCGGCGCGGGGCGGCACCGCTCGCGGGGCTGCTTCTGGCTGCCCACCCGGCCCGGCGACGCCCTGGCCTGGGACGGAGCCGGCGGGCAGCTGAGCATCGGCCTCGCCGAGCCGTGGGGACGACGTCGTCCCTTCACGCGACTGCTGCTCATCGGGCTCGGCACCCCGCCGCTGCACCTGATCCCCGAGTTCGACCGGCTCCTGGCCCCGGGAGCCACCGCCCGCGCCACCACCGGCACCGCCACTGCCGAGGACGGCTTCGAGCCGTGGCTCGGCCCGATCGAGGGAGTCGCCTGATGGCCGTCCCGAAGCGCCGACTGTCGCGCTCCAACACCCGCCACCGGCGCTCGGCGTGGAAGGCGACGGTGCCCGCGCTGGTGCCCGTCGTCGTCGACGGCCGCACGCACCGCGTGCCGCGCCACCTCGTGCGCGCCGTGCAGGAGGGCCTGGTCGACCCCGCCACCGGAGCACCCACGAGAAGCTCGGGAAGGAGGTACCGATGAAGGTGCGCAACAGCCTGCGCAGTCTGAAGAACCAGCCCGGCTCGCAGGTCGTGCGACGCAAGGGCCGGCTCTACGTGATCAACAAGCAGAACCCTCGCCTCAAGGCCCGTCAGGGCTGAGCCTCGGCGCGGCACCCCCGACCGGCCCGGGGCGCGGACTCTCTCCCCGCGCTCCGGGCCCACCGCCGTCCCGGACGACGCCGCCCGAGACCGGCGAGCCGGAGCGGCCACTAGGATCCCCGTCGTGGAGATGAGCGGTGGCACGCTGCTGCTCGGGGTCGGCGCCCAGAAGGCCGGCACCACCTGGCTGTACCGCCAGCTGAGCCGCTCGCCGGCGTTCGCGGCGCCGTTCCGCAAGGAGCTGCACGTCCTCGACGTCGCCTCGCTGCCCTCCCACGGCTGGATGCGACGCAGGATCGAGGCCGAGGCGGCCGGCGACCCCGGCACGGGAGTCGGGTCGCCCGCCCACCGGCTGCGCCTGGCCGACGACCTCGACGCCTACGCCGACTACCTCGCCGGGCTGCTCGCCACCCCCGGGGCCGTGGCCACCGCCGACATCACGCCGTCCTACGCGCTGCTGCGACCCGAGACGGTGGCGGCGGTGCGCGCCGCGATGGACGCGCGGGGCGTGCGCACCGTGGCGGTGTTCCTGATGCGCGACCCGGTGGAGCGGCTGTGGTCGCAGGTGCGGATGCGCCACGACCGGCCGCGGGCCGGGGAGACCGGCGTCCGCGACGCCGTCGCGGAGTTCCGCGAGGCGCTGCGGCGTCCCGGCTTCCGCGCCCGCTCCGGATACGTGCAGACCCTCGACATGCTCGCCGAGGCACTGCCCGCGGCCGACGTGCACCTCGGCATCTACGAGGACCTGGTGGCGGCCCCCGCCACCTGGCACGCCATCCGCGAGCTGGTGGGTCTGCCGCACCTCGAGCCCGAGCTGGAGCAGCGCGCGAACGTGTCCGGCACCCGCGCCGAGCTGCCCGAGGCGCTCGCCCTGCGCGCCGCCACCCGCTTCGCCGAGGTGTACCGCGAGGTCGACCGCCGGCACCCGGAGTTCGACGTCGCCCGGCGCTGGCGGCACGCCTCCCACGTGCTGTGACGCCCTAGGCTGCGGTCCATGACCTCCCGGACCGCGCTGGTGCTCACCGTGATCGGCGACGACCGCCCCGGCCTCGTCTCGGCGATCGCCGCGGTGATCGAGCAGCACGGCGGCTCCTGGGAACGCAGCCGGCTCGCGCAGCTGGCCGGGAAGTTCGCCGGCGTGGCGCAGGTCGAGGTGCCCGCCGACGCCGTCACCGCCGTCGAGGCCGATCTCGCGGCGCTGGCCGCCCAGGGCCTGTTCGTGCGCGTCGACGCCGGCGTGGCCGCCGCCGACGCAGACCCGCCCGCCGCGACCTGGCGGCTGCACCTGCTCGGCGCCGACCGCCCCGGCATCGTCGCGCAGATCTCGCGCACCGTGGCCGCCCACGGCGTCGGCGTGCTGAGCCTGGAGTCGGGCCTGCAGGACGCCCCGATGGCCGGCGGTCAGCTCTTCGAGGCCACCGCCGTGCTCGCCGTGCCCGCCGCCGCCGACCTGCCCACCCTGCAGGCCGACCTGGAGTCCCTGGCGGCCGAGCTGATGGTCGACCTCGACCTCTCCGAGTAGCAGCCGGGGGGACGTCGTCACAAGCGAACGGCAGGTCGAATCGTCGATTCGACCGGCCGTTCGCTGGTGACGACCGGGGCCTCAGT
>NZ_CAXRAZ010000008.1:0-23353 GCF_964229035.1 Nocardioides sp.
CCCCCCCCCAACAAAAACCCCCATCCAGCTGCGGTTTCCCCCCACTCGACGCCACTCGACGACCCCGACCCACCCTCGAGGACGACGCCCGCCGACCGCGCGGCGTGGACGACGACACACTGGGGCCCGGCCTCAGCATCACGGCGCGCGGTCGTCGTCCACGCGAGACCACCGCCCCTCGAGGACGACGCCGCCCCTCAGCGCCGCCGCCGCCGATCAGCCACGCACGACCTCAACGCACGACCACAGGGCCGCACGACCTCAGGGCCGCACGGCCTCCAACGCCATCTGCGCGGGCCCCTCGTCGAGCCGCTTGTCGAGGCCGTCGAGGTCGGGCACGTCGCTCTTGCCGAAGGCGCACTCGCGCACGTCGACGAAGCCGGCCGCGGTGAGCTCGGCGCTCAGCGAGGCCACGTCGTAGACGTAGCCCTCGTGGTGGCGGAAGTTCTCCACGGGGATCCGCACGAGGTCGATGGGGTGGTCGACGCGCAGGCCGATCTGGCGGTAGGCCTCGGCGATGTCGCCGCACACGGAGTCGGGTCCGGCGAGGTAGGCCTCGATGTGCTTGCGCAGGTCGGGGGTGACCAGTCGGATGACGCCGCCGGGCTGCAGGCAGCGGAAGGCCTCGCGGAACAGGGCGCGGCCGGCGTCCAGCGGCAGGTGCTCGATCACGTTGTCGGCGTAGACCACGCTCACCGACGCGGGGCCGAGCGGCCAGGTGGCGCTGGCGTCGAGGTAGTTGCGGGTGACGGCGTTGACGTTGGTGACCAGCCAGCCGGGACGCTGCTCGAGGCCGCCGATCTCCAGGCGGATCGGGCCGTCGGCCGCGGCGATGGCACGGGTGGTGCGGCGCCGCGCGACCGGCGTGTTGAGGTTGAGGACGACAGGGCGTGCGACAGCGCGGACCAGGGGGTGCATGGGGAGGATTGTGGCCCACCACCCCCGCCCGCGCAGGCAGACGGTTCACCTCGCGGTCCTGCCCCTCAGCAGCCGCGCCGTGTGAGAGGCTGCGGCCGCACAGCGCTCCCCGTGCGCGCCGTCGCTCCCCCCACCGCCCGTAACGAAGGACACGGCCATCGTGACCAGTCGCGTCGTCAGCACCGCCCTGCGCCTCCTCGCCGACCGGGGCTTCGTCGTCTCACGGCACCCGGCCGAGCGCCGCCAGCGCCTTCTCGCCGAGGCCGGCATCGACCTCGTCGTGGACGTCGGGGCCGCCCGCGGCGACTACGGCACCGAGCTGCGCCACTTCGGCTACACCGGCTCGATCGTCTCCTTCGAGCCGCTCGCCGCCCCCTTCGGCCAGCTCTCCGCCTCGGCCCGCGCCGACGGCCGGTGGACGGCGCACAACTGCGCCCTCGGCGCGGAGGAGGGCAGCGCCACGATCCACATCGCCTCCAACAGCGACAGCAGCTCGCTGCTGCCGCCGCACCGCGGCCACACCGACGCCGCACCCCAGGTGACCTTCGACGAGCAGCAGGTCGTGCCCGTCAAGCGCCTGGACGACGTCGTGGCCGCCGACCTCGACCGCGCCCGCGCCACCTTCCTCAAGGTCGACGCGCAGGGCTTCGAGCGCCAGGTGCTCGCCGGCGGCCCCGACACGCTCGCCGCCTCGGTGGGCGTGCAGCTCGAGTTGTCGTTCACCCCGCTCTACGAGGGCGGGATCCTCGTCGACGAGATCATCAGCACCTTCTACCGCGACGGCTTCACCCTCGTGTCGATGATCCCCGGCTTCGTCGATCCCGGCGGCGCGATGCTGCAGGCCGACGGCATCTTCTGGCGCGACGCCGCGCGATGAGCGCTCGTCGGGTCGTCCTCACCGGCCCGCTGCCGCCGCCGGTCACCGGCGCCGCGCTCGTCACCGAGCGGATGCGCGACACCCTCGCCGGTGCGCTGGCCGGCACCGCCGGGCGCCTGGTCGTCGTCGACAGCAACTCCAACGCCTCGGCCCCCGCGCGGGTGCTGCGGCTGCTCACCGGCCTGCTGCGCCTCGCGCTGCTCGTGGCGCTGCGACGTCGTCCGGCGGTCTACGTCGGCGGCGCGGGCGGCGAGCTGCTGTGGTTCCAGGCCCTCGTCGTGGCGATCGGCGTGCGCGGCGGCGGCCCCGTGCTGTTCCATCACCACAGCTACCAGCCGATCGTCGAGCCCAGCGCGCCCATGCGGGCGATCACCCGCTGGGGAGGCGCGCGCCTGACCCACGTCGTCCTCGGCGGCGACATGGGCCGCCGGCTCACCGAGCGCTATCCCGCGGCCACCCACGTGGTGGCGTGCTCGAACGCCGGCCACATGCCGCTCGCGGACGACGCCCCGCCCGCCCCGGGCGCACCCGGCGTCGTCGTCCTCGCCCACCACGGCAACCTCAGCGTCTCGAAGGGGCTCGACCGCGTGCTCGACGCGCTCGACGCCTGCCGCGCCGCGGGCCTCGACGCCGTGCTGCACCTCGGCGGCCCCGCCGACGAGCAGAGCACCGCGCTCATCGAGGCCGCCACCGCCCGCCACGGCGAGCGGGTGCGGTGGCGCGGCCCGCTCGCCCCCGCCGAGGTCGCCGACTTCCTCGCGGCGGCCGACGTGTTCCTCTTCCCGACCCGCTACCCCATGGAGGCCGAGCCCCTCGTCGTCCTCGAAGCGGTGCGGGCGGGCCTGCCGGTGGTCGCGAGCGCCCGCGGCTGCATCCCCGGCCTCGTCGACGCCCCCGGCTCCGTGGTCGAGGAGGGTCCGGACGCCGACGGCGCCGTGCGATCAGCGATCGTCGACCTCGTGGGCCACGTCGCGAGCCTGGACGACGCACGCCGCGCCGCCCTGCGGGGCGAGGTGAAGGCCGGCTTCGACCGTCGCCAGCACGACGCCGCCCGCACCTGGGCCGACCTGGCCTCCCGGCTCACCGGCCGCTGACCGGCCGACGCGCACCTCGGCACACCGAACCCGCCCTCTCGGCGACCACACCGCGCCCTCTCGGCGACCACGGCGCGCCCTTTCGGCGCCCGGGCGGGCGCGGACGTGGCAGAGTTGCGCCGCTGACGCATCGGCAGGCGAGCGGCAGCGGAGAGGAACCGACGGCTGTGACCAAGCGGGCGATGATCACCGGGATCACCGGTCAGGACGGTTCGTACCTGGCCGAGTTCCTGCTGGCGCGCGGGTACGAGGTGCACGGCGTGGTGCGCCGGGCGTCGTCCTTCAACACCCACCGCATCGACCACCTGCGCCGCGACCCGCACGACCCGGCGAACCGGCTGCACCTGCACTACGGCGACCTGTCCGACGGCTCGCGGCTGGCGTGCCTGGTCGACGACATCCGCCCCGACGAGGTCTACAACCTCGCGGCGCAGTCGCACGTGCGGGTCTCCTTCGACGAGCCGGTGCACACCGCCGACATCACCGCCACCGGCACCGCGCGGCTGCTCGAGGCCGTGCGTCGCTCCTGCCCGGAGGCGCGCTTCTACCAGGCGTCGTCCTCGGAGCTCTTCGGCGCGACCCCGCCCCCGCAGGACGAGCGCACCCCGTTCCACCCGCGCTCCCCCTACGCCGCCGCCAAGCTCTTCAGCTACTGGATGACGCGCAACCACCGCGAGGGCTACGGGATGTTCGCGGTCAACGGCATCCTGTTCAACCACGAGTCGCCGCGGCGCGGCGAGACCTTCGTGACCCGCAAGATCACCCGCGCCGCCGCCGCGATCGCCGCCGGCCGCGAGACCCACGTCTACCTCGGCAACCTCGACGCCGTACGCGACTGGGGCTACGCCGCCGAGTACGTCGAGGGCATGTGGCGGATGCTGCAGGCCGACGAGCCCGACGACTTCGTGCTCGCCACGGGCGTGGGCGTCACGATCCGCGAGTTCCTGGACGTCGCGTTCGGCACCGTCGGCCTGGACTGGCGCGACCACGTGCGCTTCGACCCCCGCTACCTGCGCCCCACCGAGGTCGACGCCCTCATCGGCGACGCCACCAAGGCCCGCGAGGTGCTCGGCTGGAAGCCGAGCGTCGACGGCCGCGGGCTCGCCAAGCTGATGGTCGAGGCCGACCTCGAGGCGATCGAGCACGCCGGGCGCCCCTGGATCGACACCGTGCCGCTGCCGTCCTGGAACGACCCCGACACCCCCTGACGCCGATCTGACCCCGATCCCCGCCCCGGTGGACGAGCCGTCAGCCGGTGGGGGCGCCGAGGCGGAGCAGGTCGTCGTCCACCATCAGGCGGGCGACGTCGAGCGCGCGGGTGCTCGCCCGCCATCCGAGGGCCCGCTCGGCGAGGGCCGGGTCGCCCACGAGCGCGTCGGCCTCGCGGGAGCGGCGGTGGGCGTCGTCCACCCGCACGTGGTCGCGCCAGTCGAGGCCCGCGTGCGCGAAGGCGGCGGAACAGAAGTCGGCCACCGTGTGCCCCACGCCCGTGGCGAGGACGACGTCGAGCGGCGTCGCGACCTCCAGCATCCGCCGCATCGCGTCGACGTACTCGGGCGCGTAGCCCCAGTCGCGCACGGCGTGCAGGTTGCCGAGCTCGAGGCCCTCGCGACGACCGGCTGCGATCTCGGCGACGGCGCGGGTGATCTTGCGGGTCACGAAGTCGTCGCTGCGCCGCGGCGACTCGTGGTTGAACAGGATCGCGACGGCCACGAAGAGCCCGTCGGCCCGGGCCGCGGCCGCGGCCTCGTGCGCGGTGAGCTTCGAGGAGCCGTAGACGGTCAGGGGGCCGCGGGGGGCGTCCTCGCCGAGCGGGTGTGGCGAGGGCGCCAGGATCGCCGCGCTCGAGGCGAAGAGCACCCGAGCCTCCGGGACGACGCGCCCCACCGCCGCGAGCAGGTCGCGGGTGAGGCGCACGTTCACGGTGGCGGTGCCGGCGGGGTCGAGCGCGGAGACGGCGACGCGGCTCTCGGCGGCGAGGTGGTAGACCTCGTCGGGCCGCACCCTCTCGAGCAGGGCCACGAGGTCGTCGGTGCCGTCGAGGGCGGCGGTGTGCAGCGTCAGCCCGGCGTGCCCGCGCACGGCGGCGAGGTGGTCGGGGCGCACCGGGGCGCCCGCGTCCGCGTCGGGGGCGGGGCGGGGCGGACGCACGAGACCGTCGACCGCGTACCCGCGGGCGAGCAACTGCTCGGCGAGGTAGGAGCCGTCCTGTCCCGTGATCCCGGTGATGAGGGCGCGGGGCACGCGCGGAGTCTAGGGCGTGGGCGCACTCGTAGGATCCACGCCATGGCGACCCCCTCGACCCGCCGCCCGACCCGCCGCCCGACCCGCCTCGCCCGCGGGCTGCGAGCCCTCGCGGCGGGAGCCGCCGTCCTGGCGCTCGCGGCCGGCTGCAGCGGCGGTGGTGGCGAGGTCGAGCAGGCCGCCTCCCCCGCGCCCGGCAAGGGGGCGCCGATCAGCGCCGGGGCACGCTACGTGGCCCTCGGCGACTCCTACACCGCCGGCTACCTCACCGGCCCCACCGACGCGACCTCCGGCGGCTGCCTGCGCGCCACCACGAACTACCCGCGGCAGGTGGCGCAGGCGCTCGACCTCGACCTCGACGACGTGAGCTGCGGAGGCGCCACGACCGAGAGCGTCGCCGGCGAGCAGACCACCGCCACCGGCGAGAAGGTCGCGCCCCAGATCGAGGCGGTCAGCGCCGCCACCGACCTGGTCACGATCGGGATCGGCGCCAACGACTTCAACGCGTTCGGCGGCATCGTCGTCAACTGCGTGCAGGCCGCCACCACCAACCCGAACGGCGCCCCGTGCACCGCGCTCGTGAAGACGCAGGGCGGGGACGCCGCGCTGCGCTCGCGCGTCGACGACCTGCGCGACCGGCTCGTCGACGTCGTGCGGGCGGTGCTGGAGCGAGCACCGCAGGCGCGCGTCGTCCTCGTGGGCTACCCGGAGGTGTTCCCGGCGAGCGGCTCCTGCGAGCAGCTGCCGCTCGCGAAGGGCGACTACGAGCTCGCGCACGACACCATGAAGGACATCACCGACGCCCTGCGCCGTGCGGCGCGCGCCACGGGCGTGGAGTACCTCGACGTGTGGACGGCGAGCAAGGGGCACGACATCTGCGCCGACGACCCGTGGATCGCCGGCGTGCGCCCCACCCGCACCGACGGCTACGCGTGGCACCCCTTCCCGGAGGAGCAGGAGCTGGTGGCCGACCTGCTGCAGGAGCAGCTGCGCGGCGACGGCGACTGAGCCCGCACCCCGCCGCCGTCCCAGCCTTCTCGGACGCCGCCCCGTCGACGTCCGACGGGGTTAGGGTTGTTGCCCTACCGGTCAGCCCGTGACCGTCGGGCCCCCGCGTCGTTGGGCCTGACGCAATGGCCCCCCAGCCCTTAGGAGTACTCCCATGTCTGCACGTCCTGTCGACGTCCTCGTTGCCGGTGGCGGCGGTTTCATCGGCGGCCACCTGGCCGCCGACCTGATCGCCCAGGGCAAGTCGGTGCGCGTCGTCGACGTCAAGCCGACCAGCGAGTGGTACCAGGTCCACCCCGAGGCACAGAACGAGCAGGCCGACCTCTCGCTCCTCGACAACGCCCTGCGCGCCACCGACGGCGCGGGCCAGGTCTTCATGCTCGCCGCCGACATGGGCGGCATGGGCTTCATCGAGAACAACAAGGCGCTGTGCATGCTCTCGGTGCTCACCAGCACCCACATGCTGCAGGCCGCGCACCGCAACGGCGTCGAGCGCTACTTCTACTCCTCCTCGGCCTGCGTCTACGCCGCCGACAAGCAGACCGACCCCACCGTCACCGCCCTCAAGGAGGCCGACGCCTACCCGGCGATGCCCGAGGACGGCTACGGCTGGGAGAAGCTCTTCAGCGAGCGCATGTGCCGCCACTTCAACGAGGACTACGGCTTCACCGCCCGCATGGCGCGCTACCACAACGTCTACGGCCCCGAGGGCACCTGGACCGGCGGTCGCGAGAAGGCGCCCGCCGCCGTGTGCCGCAAGGTCGCCGAGGCCGTCATCACCGGCAAGCACGAGCTCGAGATCTGGGGCGACGGCGAGCAGACCCGCTCGTTCATGTACATCGACGACTGCGTCAAGGGCTCGCAGATGATCCTGGCGAGCGACCTGCTCGACCCGATCAACCTGGGCTCGGCCGAGCTGGTCTCGATCAACCAGCTCTACACGATCGTCGAGGAGATCGCGGGCATCACCTGCGAGCGCAAGTACGACCTCTCCGCCCCGCAGGGCGTGCGCGGTCGCAACTCCGACAACACGATGATCCTCGACAAGTTCGGCTGGGAGCCCTCGGTCAGCCTCGCCGACGGTCTCGCGAAGACGTACGCCTGGGTCTACGACCAGGTCAAGCGCTCGCACGGCTGAGCCGCGCGGACACTTCGTGCGCGTCCTCGTCCACGACTACTCCGGTCACCCGTTCCAGGTCGAGCTCAGCCGCGAGCTGGCTCGACGCGGGCACGAGGTCACCCACTCCTTCTGCCCGGCCTGGCCGTCGGGCAAGGGCCACCTGACCGCGGTCGAGGGGGAGACCCTCTCCTTCGACCCGGTCGGGCCCACGGAGGCCATCGCCAAGGACCGCT
The DNA here is from genome assembly GCF_964229035.1 of Nocardioides sp. Taxonomy (GTDB): domain Bacteria; phylum Actinomycetota; class Actinomycetes; order Propionibacteriales; family Nocardioidaceae; genus Nocardioides. The sequence continues at coordinate 7,495 of NZ_CAXRAZ010000008.1, forward strand.
TCGTGCGGCGCACCCTCATGGATGCCGCCATCGGCTGGCAGCTGCTCAAGCAGGTGCGCCGCACGCGGGCCGACGTCGCGCTGCTGTCGAACGCGCAGATCCCGAGCCTGGTGATCTTCGCGCTCGGCATGATGGTGCTGCGCAAGCCGTGGGTGCTCTGGCACCAGGACGTCTACGCGGTGGCGGTGCGCTCCTTCGCCGGCGACAAGCTGGGCCGCGCCTTCCGCCTCGTCGCCGCGCTGTTCACCGTCGCCGAGCGGTGGACGTCGCGGCGCGCCGCCGCGATCGTCGTGATCGCACCGTCCTTCGTCGACGTGCACCGCGAGTGGGGCACCGAGCACAAGACCACGGTGATCCCGAACTGGGCGCCCCTCGACGAGCTGGTGCCCACGCCGCGCGACAACGCGTGGGCGCAGGAGCACGACCTCGTGGGTCGGCACACCCTGCTCTACTCCGGCACGCTCGGGCTCAAGCACAACCCCGGCCTGCTGGTGGCCCTCGCCCGCGCCGTCGAGGACGCCGGCACCCCCGTGCGCCTCGTGGTCGTCAACGAGGGTCCGGCCGTCGAGCTGCTGCGCGCCGAGGCCCAGCGCCTGGGCGTCGACCTGCTGCTGCTGCCGTTCCAGCCCTACGAGCGGCTCTCGGAGGTGCTCGGGTCCGGCGACGTGCTGCTCGTGCTGCTCGAGAAGCAGGCGGGCGCGTTCTCGGTGCCGTCGAAGACCCTGTCGTACCTGTGCGCCGGGCGCCCCGTGCTCGGCATGATGCCCGCCGAGAACCTCGCCGCCCAGCTCGTGGACGACGCCGACGGGCTCGTCGTCGCCCCGGAGGCCGACGCCGTGGGCGAGGCCGCCGCCTGGGTCAGCGCCCTGCTGCAGGACCCCGAGCGGCAGGACGCGATCGGGCGCGCCTCGCGCACGCTGGCGGAGAAGGAGTTCGCGCTCGCCGGGTGCGCCGACCGCTTCGAGACGATCCTGCGCGGCACCCGCCGCGGACGCGTCTGAGCGGCGGCCGGGCGATGAGCGAGCGCCGCACCCACGTCGTCCTCGGTGCCAGGACTCGGTTGGGCGGGGCCGTGCTGGAGCGGCTGCTCGGCACGGGCGATCCCGTCGTGGTCGTCGCCCGCGACGCGCGCGACGGCGACCTCCTGCGGGCCGACCCTCGGCTCGCCCCCCGGCTCGCTCCCGCGGCGACCGGGGAGCGCACGTCAGGTGAACCGTCGGTGCGGGTGGTGCTCGCCGAGCAGTTCGGTGACACACTGGAGCCGCTAACAGGACCGCTCCGGGTGCTCGTCCTGGCGCTCGGACCTGTCCATCCCACCGATGCAGGCGTCGAGCCGCCCCTGGAGTCCGACATGTCAGCCGTCGCCCGCGATCTCGCGGTGGTCGACGCCGCGCTCGCTGCGGCCGGCGGGGGCCACGTCGTCCTGGTCTCGACGGTGCTCGCCCTCGCGCCGCAGCACGACCGGCGCTACTACGGCGGCTGGAAGAACGTGGTGGAGCAGAGCCTGCGGGCGCGCACGGAGGCGCGCGGCGGCGTCCTGAGCGTGCTCTACCCGGGCCGCCTGGTCGGTCCCGGCGACCGCGGGAGGCTGTCTACCAGCTATGCGCGCCTGGCCGACACGACCCTCGCCACGGCGCCAGCGAGCACCCAGCGGGTCGTTGGAACAGATTCCAGAATCTTGTTGGTCGTGCGCAGTATCCAATTCGTGCTTCGCTCGTTGAGACCCGTGACGAGCCATCGCAGCCCGACGGAAACCACGAGATCCGAACGGCGCCCCCCCAGATAGCTCGGAAAGGTGAAGCACCCCATGCGCCTGAAGCGAGTCTTCGACATCGTCGTGACCCTCCTGGCAGCCGCCGTGTGGCTGCCGGTCCTCTCGGTCGCGGCCCTTGCCATCCTCCTGACCACGGGGCGACCCGTGCTCTACCGATCCCGTCGGCTGGTCTCCACCGGAGAGCCGATGGAGATCGTCAAGTTCCGCACCATGGTCAAGAACGCCGAGCAGCTGGCGAACCGCACGACCGTGCCGGTCACGACCACGCGGTTCCTCAACATCCCGCCCGACTCCCCGCTGTACACCCGCGTCGGCCGCTTCCTCGAGCGCTGCGGCCTCACCGAGATCCCGCAGCTGCTGCACGTGCTGCGCGGCGACATGAGCATCGTCGGCAACCGACCGCTGCCGAAGAACGTCATGGACTGCCTCGTCGAGGAGTACCCCTACGCCCGTGACCGCTTCCTGAGCCCGGCGGGCCTCACCGGCCCGGCCCAGCTCGTCGGCCGCGACGCCCTCACCGACTCCGAGCGACTGCGCATCGAGGGTGCCTACTGCCGCGCCGCGCGCAGCGGCTACCGCCTCCGCCTCGACTTCATGGTGCTGCTCTACACCGTCCTGATCGTGGCCCACGTCAAGAAGTCGATGGACTACAACGGCGTGATGGCGATGATCGAGCGCCACAGCCGCCAGCGCGCCCTCGTGCCGGCCCGCGACGACGTTGAGCCTGCCACGGAGAGCCCCCTGGCCTTCGACTGATCGATCGAGCACCGAAGCGCTTCGGGCAATCCCCCGGTCGCACCTCGCGAGCTGACGCCTCGCGTTCCCGACGGGTCGGCCCCATACCGACCTGGGCCGGGTCCCAAGGACTCTAGTCCCGAAGGACCTGACCGTTCGGGGACGCGGGGCGTTAGTCTTCGGCCGAGTAGTTCAGCCGAAGGGACTCCCCCCATGCCCCCCGTGCTCCACTCGTGTCCTGCCTGCGCGTCCACGCGCCTGCAGATCACGCCCCCCAGCCCCTATTCGCCCCTCGTGATCGTGCGCTGCCGCAGCTGCGGCCTGCGCCAACGACCGCCCCACTCCCCCGCCCTCGACGCCGTCGTGACGCGGGAGGCGGTCAGCGCGGCACCCGTGCCCGTCCCGGTCGGGGCCGGCGTCGCCATCGGGGCCGCCACCTCCGCTGAGCCGGTCCCCGTCGTCGAGCCCGTCGTCGAGCCCGTCATCGAGCCCGCCGCCGCTGCTCCGGGCGACGGCGACAGCAGCGCGGAGTACGACTACGCGGCCTACGTCAGCGTCATGCGCGCCTCCGCGGTGCACGACGATCGGCAGGAGGTGCTCGACCGCCTGCTCGCCCTCACCGCCTCCTTGCCGCAGCCCGACCTCTTCGACGTCGGCGGCGGCGACGGCACCTTCGCGGCGCTGGCACGCGAGCGAGGCCTGGCGGTCAGCGGCAACGAGCTCTCCCTCGAGGCGATCAACCTCGCCCGCGAGCGCCACGACGTCACCTTGCACTTCGGCACCCTCGACCAGCTCGACCACCGCGACGAGCACGCCATCATGACGATGTGGTGCATCCTCGCCCACGTGGACGACGGCGAGGCGCTGCTGCGCGACGCCTACCGCGCGCTGCGCCCCGGCGGCATCCTGTTCCTCCAGACGCCGCACTACAGCGCGATCGACCACGTCGCCACGCGTGCGTTCACGGGCAGCCGCGGGCGACTCTCGAGGTTCGCCGTGGCCCGCCTCGGCACCAAGCACCACGTGCTGCACACGCGGCGCAGCATGCACACGCTGCTGAGCCGGGTGGGCTTCACCGACGTCGAGACCCTCCCCCGCGCCCGCTACAGCCTCACCTCGGAGTTCTACCTCCAGGCGCTGGGTCTGCCCGCGGGCGCGGCCGTGCGCACCGGCCGGGTCGTCGACCGCGCGATCCGCGGCGGCGCGGCGCCCCGCATCGTGATGGACGTCTACGCCCGCAAGCCCTTCACCGCCTGATCCGTCGACGGCGCGGCCGCTTGTAACTACGTGTTCGTGTCTCTACCCGGGTGGTCGACCACCCGGGTAGAGACCACAGCACCCGGGTAGAGCCGCCCACCCCACGCGTGGACGACGACCAGCGGCCCGCGCGGCGACCTCAGTCGGCGAGCAGCCGCTCGAGCTCGGCCTCGACGTGCGCAGGGGTGACGTCGACGTCGTCCATGAGCCCGCGCATCGCGCGACCGCGGGGCACGGCGGCGCCGCCGCCGACCAGGTAGCGGTAGCGGCTGTCGTCGATGCCGTCGACGATCGACCAGTAGCCGCCGTTGAGGTAGCCGGGCGCGAACATCTCGAGCACCCGCACCCCGGGCCGGGAGAAGACGAGGTTCACCAGCGCGGCACCGTGGGGCGCCACCACCACCCGTGCCGCCGCGAAGTGGTCGATCTGCTGCTGCACCGGCAGCGTGCCGGGGTCGACGCGCACGAACCCGTGCGGCTCGAGCATCGCCCACACGGCGTCCTCGTGCACCAGGCTGCGGGTGTTGGGCGCGTGGCCGCGCGTCACGTAGATGCGCTCGGGCAACGTGCCCGCCGCCGGCGAGGCCGGAAGGTGCGTGCGCAGCCAGGCGGCGGTCTCGCGGGTCACGAGCGTGCTGGCGTTGGGCAGCGAGGGCACCACGAGCCGTCGCGCCCGCAGTGACAGGCCGCCGACCGGCTCGATGATCCGCTGCTCGTCGATGCCGAGCAGGCCGACGAGCTCGCGCTGGTAGCGGGTGTGGTGGTCGAGCACCCAGTGGTCGGGCTCCAGCCCCGGGAGGGCCTGCCCGACCATGCCCAGGCGGGGCAGGGCGTCGATGAGGAAGTGGTAGTAGTTGTGGCCGGTGCCCCGTGCGGCCAGCACCGCCACGGTGCCGTCGATCTCGCGCGGCTCCGGCGGACGCGGCGCCCAGTGCACCGGGTGCTCCTTCCACCCCGCGATCCCGAAGTAGTGGCTGGCGTCGAGGTCGAGCGTGCCGCCGGCCGACACCACGGCAGCGTGCTTGCCGAGCACCCGGCCGCCGGCGAGCTCCACCACCGAGACCTCCGGCACCGGCGTGCGCAGGTGCTCCTCGAAGTACCAGTGCGAGGACGGCGCACCCACCGGCCGCTCGCGCACGTCGATCCGCGCCTCGTGGACGACGTGGTACGGCGCCCCCTCGGCGGCGGCGATCTCGGCGGAGGTGCCGGCCCGCACGGGCAGGCCACGCGCAGGACCGCCGGTGCGTCGTCCGATGCCGCCGAGCACGCGAGCCCCGGCGCGGTGACCGACCTTCACCGCCGGCCACAGCGGCTGCAGCTGGCGCGGCAGCCGGCTCACCGAGGCGCTCCCGCCGGGCCCGGGCCGACCACGCGCGCGCAGCACGTCGCGACCGCCCGGGGGACCCGGACGGTCGGCGACGGGTGCTCGCGGACGGCGTAGGCCCTCCGCGTCGCGATCACTGCCGGCTGAGCCAGATGACGCCGAGACCGGCCTCGGTGCCGGGCTCGTGGCGGTGGGGCGTGAGGCCGACGTCGCCGAGGAAGGCGAGCAGCTCGTCGAGCGAGTGGCCCGCGACAGGGTGGTACTCCATGACGACCTTCTTGACCGTCGTCCACGACGACGGCGAGGACTTGAGGATGACGTCGTACTCGGCGCCCTCGATGTCCATCTTGACCACCTCGACGGCCGAGGGGGCGGCAGCGACGGCGGCATCGAACGGGCGCGCCGGCACGGTGACCTCGCCGGCGGCCTGACCCTGCTTCCACTCGTCGCGCATCCACTCCGGGGCGGTGAGGCCGTTGTGGCCGCTCGCGGTGCCGGAGTCGAAGAAGGTGAACTCGCCCTCCTCGCCCGCCATGGCCGCGCGGTGCACGCGCAGGCGGGAGTCGAGGCCGTTGGTGGTGATGTTGCGCGCGATGTAGTCGGCGCTGGTGGGCGAGGCCTCATAGATCTCGACGTGCAGGCCGGGGCCGGCCTCGGCGACGGCGAGGGAGAAGCTGCCGATCTGACCGCCGACGTCGAGCACCGTGGCGTCGGCGGAGACGCCGGCCAGCAGCTCGTCGAGCACGTAGGCGTCGTCGCCGAAGATCTCGTAGAGCGGGAAGCGCGCGCCGTCGGAGTTGGGGCAGGTGACGACGTAGCCGTTGCGCATGCGGAAGGTCATCTCCGCACTGGCCCAGCGGGTGCCGGCCAGGCCCAGGTCGCGGAAGACCGTGGGGAAGTTGCGGAACAGCACCGGCGTCTGGGTGACGCGCTTGGCCAGGTGGCCGGGATTGCGGAGAGCACTCATCTGGGGGGACCTCTCAAGAGGGGACGGTGGCTGGCGCCGGGGTGACTCTAAGGGTTCCGGCGGCCCGTCGTTCCGTGTTCCACCAGGAGATGGCCGCCAGGATGGACAACGACACGGGCGCCCAGATGCCACGGTCGTAGAGGCCTGGAGTTGTGGCGCCGAAACCGATGTAGGCCCACACCGCGTAGCACAGGCGACGATCGGGACCGTTGCCGAACAGCGGCCGAGCGAAGGTGAAGAGCACCAGCAGGAAGGCCACGAGCCCGAAGACGCCCAGTGCCACGGCGGCCTCGAGGTAGTTGTTGTGGATCTCGAAGAGGTCGACCACCCCCGAGCCGGTGAACGGATGGTCGAAGAAGCGGGCGATGCCCGCATCGCGACCGAGTTCGCGCGCCTGGTTGGAGTACTGGGCGCCGCTGCCGCCCCCGCCCGCGAGCCGGCCGAGCGCGGAGTCCTCCCCGGTGATGCTCACCAGCAGCGGCAGTGCGATGAAGGCGAGCGCACCGCCCATGGCGAGCAGGAATCCCAGGATCGCCGAACGCTCGACGATCGGCACCATCAAGATCAGCACCGCCATCACCGCGATCGCCGCGCGCGAGCCGCTCATCTGGATGGAGTAGGCGCTGACGAGTCCCGCACCGATCACGACCCACCGCTGCGGCCAGGTGGTGACGCGGTGGAAGAGGTAGAGCAGGATCGCCACGCTCAGCAGCCCGGCCTGCGCGAAGTAGTTGTAGTGGGTCGCCAGGCCGCCGTAGCGACCCTGCTCGCCCGGACCGTCCTTGAAGGCCACCAGCACGCTCACCATGTGGCCGCCGACGTAGCTCCAGAGCAGGAGGTCGATCGTGCGTCTGGTCGGGCCCCACAGCGCCATGGCGCTGGGCAGGCCGCCGATGACGACGAGCCAGAGGGTGAGTGCGAAGAGGCTGGCGTAGGTCTGGTCGGAGACGAGCGAGCCGATGATGCCGGTGACGAACATGCCCAGCAGGCCGATGAGGTAGATGAAGGGCAGCTCCACCCGGCGCTTGAGCATCGTGGGCAGCAGCAGGCCGAACCCGACCACGAAGAGCAGGTCGGTGGGCGTCACCGGCGACTCCGGCGTGGGCGAGATGCCCTTGTAGACCGGGGCGGTCACGAACGCGGCGGCGATCGTCAGCGTGCCGGTGCGCTCGGTGCCGAGCGCCGACAGCAGGACGATGAAGAGCGAGACGCCGACCGCGAGCCCGATGCCGAGCATGCTGCCCATCGTCGCCAGGCGCACGGCGATCAACGCGACGAGCACGAGTGCGGCGGTGACGACGACCCGCTCGGTCCGGCCGTTGCCGGACACCGAGTTGACGCGGCCGACCGGCCTGTAGGTTGTGCGCCGCACGACTCTCCTTCGGGCTGCTCCTGACGGCCGAGTCTAGATCACGAGAAGGCGACCTGAGTTCGGTGTCTGACACGACCGAGATGAGCGCGAGCAAGGCTTCGGGCGAGCCTGCGGGCAAGGCGACGAGCGGCCTGTCGACGCTCGGGTCGATCGCCGTCGCGACGCTCGGCGTCCAGGCGATGACGCTGCTCACCGGCATCATCTCCGCGCGCGTGCTCGGTGTGCAGGGCCGCGGCGAGCTGGCGCTGGCGGTGGCCGCCTCCGCCCTCTTCGCGCGGCTCACGATGGCCGGCGCGCTGCCGGTGAGCATCTCGACGCTGCTGGCCCGCGAGGGCCTCACCGCCCGCGACGGGCTGCGCCCGTTCGTGGGCCGCTGGGCGTGGCAGGCGCTGGTGCCCAGCGCTGCGGCCGGCGCCTACGTCGGCTACCTCCTGCGCGAGGAGAGCCCCTACGTCTTCGTCGGCCTCGGCCTGGCGGCCGCGGCGATCACCTACCAGACCATCGCCACCGGCATCATCGGCGCCGCGATCCAGGGCGAGCTCGCCCCGATCCGCACCGTCGCGATCGGTGCGATCGTGCTGGTGGCGCCGTTCCCCATCGCGCTGTCCGTCATCGTCGCCTTCGTCTCGGTGGACGACGCCGTGGCGGTCGCCGGCATCCTCGTCGCCTCCGGCTTCGTCGGCTGGATGCTCAACCTGCGCCTCCTGCGGGCCGGGGAGGGGCGCACCTCGACCATCACCGCCGCCGAGCTGAGCCGCACCAGTCGCGCCAACTACGTAGCGGCCGTCGGCACCCTGAACAGCCTCGGCATCGACCGCAACCTCGTCGGCGCCTGGCTCGGCACCGCCGCCCTGGGCCTCTACGCCGTGGCGGTCGCCTTCGGCAGCCTCTCGAGCATCGTCGGGAACGGGGTGGCCTCCCTGCTGCTGCCACGGCTCACCGCGGCCGCCCCGGCGGATCGTCGGCGGCTCATCCGCACCTGGTCGCTCGGCACGGGCGTGTTCATCGCCCTCCTCGTCGTCGGCATCCAGCTGGTGCTGCACCCCGTGATCACGGTGGCCTTCGGCAAGGAGTTCGAGGGCGCGGTGGAGATCGCGCGATGGCTGGTGCTGGCCGACGGACTCATGGGCATGCGTCGCCTCCCGATCTGCGTCCTGCAGGCGCGCGGGCGCGCCGGCCTCGCCTCCATCATCGAGACCGTGTGCACCGTCGCCCTCGTCGCCGGCATCGCCGGCGCCGCCCTGGCCGATCGCCTCGTGCTGGTGGCGGTGGCCATGGCCGGCAGCGGACTGCTCAGCCTGGTGCTGCTCACCGCGGCCGCAGCCGTCGCGAAGCCCGGCGTGCGCGGGCGACACGTCGCCGGTCGTCCGTGAACACGCCGCCCACGGCCGCCCGCGTGGAATAGGGTCCTGCCGGACGTCGGCCGAGAGGGCCGGCGCCGGGAACAGGGGGATCCATCCGTGGCCGAGCGCCTGACCACCCGCGTGTTCGTCCGAGGCGCCTCCACCGTGGGGTGGAGCGGTCGGATGGGCGGAGCCCGCACCGAGCTCGGCTTCCCGCGGGTGCTGGAGCGGGAGCTGCTCGCCCGCGACCACCGCGCGGAGGTGCGCAGCGTCACCGTCGGCGGCATGCCGACCTCGGCGGTGCTCAAGCGCTGGGAACACGACATCGTCGGTTGGTCGCCCGACGTCGTCGTCTACATGGTGGGCCACTACGAGACCCTTCACGTGCTGTGGCCCAACCGCCTCGAGCGCCACGCCAACCACTTCCGCTGGCTCCCCCGCCCCCTGCGCACCCTCTACCGGCGCAAGGTGCTGCGGCCCGTGTGGCGCAACCTCGTGCGCTTCCAGACCGCCGTCGACGCCCACGTGCCGCAGCGCTGGGCCCAGCGCCGGGTGCGCTACGCGGTGGCCGACCTCGCCCGCGCGGTCAAGCAGGCCCGCGAGATCCAGAGCCCCCTCGTCGTCCTCATGGAGACGCCGCTGCCCGGCAGCTACGCCCGCAAGCTCTTCCCGGGCATGGAGGTGCGGGTCGAGGCCTACAACCGGATGATCGCCGAGCTGGCCGACCGGTTGGGCGAGGAGGTGCGGGTGCTGCCGACCAACGCCGTGCTCGGCCTGCACGACCTCGGCGCCCGCGACGACGCCCTCCCTGACGGCTTCCACTTCTCCGCCCCCGCCCACGACGCCGTCGGCCGCGCGCTCGCCGAGCTCGTGCAGCCCTGGATCGAACGCCAGCCGCACCTGCAGCCGATCGAGCCGCACGCCGACGCCGGCTGAATCGGCGCGCGGGCTCCGTCCGGCGGGTTCGGCTCAGCCCCCGGCGAAGGGCGGCAGGAACTCCACCGTGTCGCCCGGGCGCACCTGCACGTCGGCAGGGTCCTGCGACGACACCGGCCGCTCCCCCACGAGCACCGAGCACGAGGAGAGCACCGCGGCGAGTCGCTCGCCGGTCTGCTCGCCGGTCAGCTCGGCGAGCACGCGGCGAGTCAGCTCGTCGAGGACGACGGGCGCGTCGACGGCCACGGCGTGCTCCGCGACCCCGGCCGCCGCCCGCGCGGCGGCCCAGAATCGGACCCGGATGACCTGGCTCTCATTCACCGACGATTCTCTTCCCCGTTGCGCTGACGTGTCGTTATCCTTCCCTACAGGAAAACCGGCCGGGGCCCAACGTTGCGTTCTGGTCTCGACACGGTGCCGCCCGCGGCGGCCCGGGTGAGGAGACCCCCATGAGCACCCTGCTCCTTCTGACCAGCGCGCTGCAGCCCTCCGCCGAGGTCCTCCCGGGCCTGGCGCTGCTCGGCCACCAGGTCCGCATTCTTCCCGCGGAGGGCAGCGCGCTGCTCGAGGCGCCCGACGCCGACCTCCTGCTGGTCGACGGCCGCCACGACCTCGCCAGCTCGCGCGACCTGTGCCGCCTGATCCGCACCACCGGCACCGACATCCCGGTGATCCTGGTGGCCACCGAGGGCGGCCTCGCCGTCGTCAACCACGACTGGGGCATGGACGACGTCGTCCTGCACACCTGCGGCCCCGCCGAGCTCGAGGCGCGCATCAAGCTCGCGATCGGCCGCCTCACCGCGGCCCGCGACGCCGCCGACCCCGACGCCCACGTGATCCGCTCCGGCGAGGTGGTCGTGGACGACGCCACCTACACCGCCAAGGTCAGCGGCCGCGTCCTCGACCTCACCTTCAAGGAGTTCGAGCTCCTCAAGTTCCTCGCCCAGCACCCGGGGCGCGTCTTCAGCCGCCAGCAGCTGCTGCAGGAGGTGTGGGGCTACGACTACTTCGGCGGCACCCGCACCGTCGACGTGCACGTGCGCCGCCTGCGCGCCAAGCTCGGCCCCGAGAACGAGACCCTCATCGGCACCGTTCGCAACGTCGGTTACCGCTTCGTGCTACCGAGCAAGGACGCCGAGAACGACGCCGCCCGTGTGGGCTCGCGCGACTCCGTCGACGCACGCTGAGTCCACACCCGCCGGGTCGACGGGTCCTGCGCCCACCGACGGCGAGCCCGACCCGCCGGGCCCGCTAGGTTCGAGCGATGAGCACCGACCACCTCGACGCCCTGCTCGAGGGCGACGCCGCGCTGGAGGCGATCGCCTCCGTGCGGCGCGCCTGCCGCGAGCACGACGGCACCGACCCGCTCGACGAGGCCGCCTCGATCCGCCTCGCCCGCCACGGCCTGGCCCAGTGGCACGCCTGGGTACGGCCCGACGGGTTCGCGCTGCGCGGGCAGGCACCCGGCGACGGCGAGCGGCTCGACCTCGCCGTGGCACCTGATCGTCGCGGCCGCGGCGTCGGGGGCGCGCTCGCCGACGCCGCCTTGGCGTCGTCCACCGGCGTCGGTGGGGGAAGCTCGCCCCTGGGGGCCTGGTCGCACGGCGACCACCCGGCCGCGGCCGCCCTCGCCGCACGACACGGCCTCGAGCGCGTCCGCGAGCTGTGGGTGCTGCGACGCCCCACCTCCACCCCCGTGGACGACGCCCCGCCACCTGCGGGCGTGCGCATCCGCGACTACGGCGCCACCGACGCTGCCGCCGTGCTGAGCGTCAACGCCGCCGCCTTCGCCCACCACCCCGAGCAGGGCGCCATGGACGCCGACGACCTTGAGGCCCGCATGGCCGAGGCGTGGTTCGATCCGGCCGGCCTCCTCCTCGCCGTGGACGACGCGGGCCGGCTGCTCGGCTTCCACTGGACCAAGCAGCACGACGACCGCACGGGCGAGGTGTACGTGGTGGCCGTCTCCCCCGACGCACAGGGGCGCGGCCTGGGCCGGGTGCTCACCGCCGCGGGGCTCCAGCACCTCGCCGCCCGGGGCGTGGGCGAGGTGATCCTCTACGTCGAGTCCGACAACACCGCGGCCGTGCGCCTCTACACCGGTCTGGGGTTCACCCACGACGCGCGCGACACCCACGTGCAGTACCGCCGCTGAGCCGACCCCCGAGCCCGCCGCTGAGCCGACCGTGCGATTGACCTCAGACCGCACCGCACCGCGCCCGATAGGACGTCGCAGTCGCGCAGGGCCGACCGAAACCCGGCATCAGCGCCACGATCCCCGATCCCCTAGGTAGATTGCTGTCCCATGAGCTCAGTCCCCGACGACGAGCCGGGCGCCGAGGCGTCCCGGCACGCCGCCGACGCGCGCGCCGAGCGCCGCTGGGGACGACGTGGCCTCCTGCGCCGTCGCGGCAACGACGAGGTGCCGATCCCCGAGACCGGCGAGCTCGACCCCGACGACGTGGCCGAGCTGCTGCGCCGCAGCTCGGCTCTCGAGGAGGCCGAGGCCGAGGCCCCCTCGCCTGAGGGCGCCGCCGACGACGAGGCCACCTCCGAGGAGGCTCGCACCGACGACGACCTCGTGGCGCGCGTCGACGCCCGCGCCGCCCTCTCCGCGCTCGAGGGCGAGTGGGCGGCGTCCGACGGCGAGAGCCCCGAGTCCTCCGCGACGATCGACCCCGAGCCCGCGGACGTTTCCTCGGACACCGACGTGGACCCCGGAGCCGTCCACGAGGCCGGGGTCCACGACGACGCCTTCGACCCGCTCGGCTCCTTCGACCCGCCCATCAGCTTCGAGCCGCCCTCCCCCGAGGCCGTCGCGCCGGTGGTCGAGGACGACGACACCGAGTTCTGGGCCAGTGCGATCGCGCGCTCCGGGCTCGACGAGCCCGACCCCGCCCCCGACGCCATCGCCGACGACACGTCCGACGTCCACGAGGAGCCCGCTCCCGAGCCGGCCGAGACCGCGGCGGCTCGGGCGTTCTGGGACGACCCGCTCACGGCCCCCCTCGAGGACGTCGAGGCGGTCGAGACCGCTCAGGCCGAGCCGACCGCCGCGAGCGTCGGACCCGACGAGCACCGCGCCCCCGACGCCCCCGACTCCCCTGAGACCGCCTCTCCCGCGGACGCGGCCGACGCCTTCGCGGTCCCGTCCGGCGCCGATGCCGAGTGGTCGGCGGTGCTGGCCCGCGTCGCACGCGAGGAGCTGGTCGCCGACGCCGAGGACGAGGAGGAGATCGACTGGTCGCAGATCGTGCGCGGCGACTCCTCCCCCCTCACCGATCTCGCGCCGATCGACGGCGACGCTTCGGCTCCCCCGTCGGGCGCGGACCCGGAGTCGAATGCCGCAGCGAAGGGGCAGACCGAGCCGACCGGGCCGAGCGAGCCCGACGAGGCCAGAGCGCCGACGACGCCCGCGGCAGCGTCGGCCGCCGGCAGCGCCGCCCAGTCGGCCCAGGCGGCCCAGGCAGCACAGGACGAGCAGGACGAGCACGACACCGACGCCGCGCAGCGCGTGATCGCCGCCGCCTTCGAGGGTGGCTTCGCCGAACCGGTCGCCCCGCCCGAGGCGCGCGGGCTGTCCCGCTTCCGCCGCCGCGGAGGCGGCGCGAGCACCGGGCCCGTGCCGGGGCGAGGCCGGGGTCGCCACGACGACGACATCGAGCCGCCGCTGCTCGAGGAGCCGATCCCCGACATCGACGGCGCCTCCGACGTCCCACTGCGGCCCGCCGAGGTGCTCGCCTTCGTGCGCGCCGAGGTCGAGGCCGAGCTGGGCAGGCCGGACGAGGCCCAGGTGCCCGACGGCGTGGATCCGTCCGGGCTCTCGGGTCCGCAGTCGGAGATCATGGCCGCGGTGGCGTCGCGACTGCGGCGCGACGCCGAGTTCGCCGCCGCCGAGCAGGCCGCGGAACGTCTCGCGGCCGAGGAGGCCGCGCAGCGCGCCACCGAGGCACGCCTCGCCGCGGACCAGCTCGCCCGGGAGCAGGCGGAGACAGCCGCGGCGGCCCACCGCGCCCGCACCGAGGCCGAGGAGCTGGCACGCGCCGAGGCCGCCGCCCGCGAGGAGGCTGAGCGCGCCGCCCGCGAGCGCGCCGAGCTCGCCGACGCGGAGTCCGCACGCCGCGAGGACGCCGAGCGCAACGCCGTCGAGCAGGCCGAGCGTGCCGCTGCGGCCCACCTCGAGCGCCAGGAGGCCGAGCGCCGTGCCGCCGAGCAGGCCGAGCTGGCCGCCGCTGCGGCCGCCGCCCGCCAGCAGGCCGAGGAGGCCGCCCGCGAGTTCGCCACCGTCGCGCGCGAGGCCCACGAGGAACGCGCGGCCGCCGAGGAGCGCGCCCGCGTGATGGCGGAGGCCGCCGCGGTGAGCGCGGCCGAGCACGCCGAGTTCGCCCGGCGCCTGCTGGAGGAGCGCGAGGCCGCCGAGCGCACCTCCGCCGAGATCGCGCAGGCCCGCACGCTGGCCGAGGAGGCCGCGCGACAGCAGGCCGCCCTGGCCCAGGAGGCCCATCTGGCCGCGGAGGCCGCGGAGGAGCGTGCGCGGGCCCTGGCCGAGCAGGCCGCCGCCAGCGCTGCCGAGCACGGCGAGCTGGCCCGCCAGGCGATCGAGCAGCGCGCCGCGGCCGAGCAGGCCATCGCCGAGTCGTCGGCGCTGGCCACCGAGGCGAACCGGGCGCGGGCCCTGGCCGAGCAGGCCGCCGCGGAGCAGGCCGAGCTCGCGCGGGTCGCGATGGAGACCGCCCGCGCGGCCGAGGCTCGCGCCGCCGAGGCAGCCGCCCGCGCCGAGGCGCAGGTCAACGCCCGACTCGAGGCCGACCAGTCGGCCGCCGAGCAGGCCCGCCGTGCCGAGGAGGCCCACGAGGCGCGCCGCCTGGCCGAGGAGGCCGCCCGCGAGCAGCTCGACCTCGCCCAGGAGGCCCAGGCCGCTGCGGCCGCCGCCCACGAATCGGCCACGACCCTCGCCGAGGAGAACCGGGCGGTCAACGAGGCCCTTGCGATCGCCGCGGAGGTGGCGGCCGAGGCCACGAGGGCCCGCACCGAGGCCGAGGCCCGCGCGTCCTCGGCCCTCGAGGAGCTGCAGCAGGCGGCCTCCACCCACGCCGCCGCAATGGACGTCCTGCACCGCGACCTGCTCTCGGTGCAGACCACCGCGCTCGAGCACGCCCGCGCCCGCGCCGATGCCGAGGCGATGGCCGCCGAGGCCGCCATCGCCCGCGCCGAGGCCGAGGCGCGCGCCGCCGAGCTCTCCCGCGAGCGGGAGGAGGCCCTCGCCGAAGCCGCCCGCGCACGGCTCGAGGCCGAGGTGCGCGCCGCCGAGCTCGCCCGCGAGCGCGCCGAGGCGGAGGCCCGCACGAGCGACCAGGAGCGGCAGATCAGCGAGGCCCTCACCGATGCGCAGGCCTGGGCCGCCGAGCAGGACCGGGCCCGCGAGGAGGCCCTGGCCGAGGCAGCGCGGGCCGCCGAGCTGGTGCGCGAGCGCGAGGAGGCCCTCGCCGCTGCCGAGGCCCGCGCCGCCGAGATCGCCCGCGAGCGCGAGGAGGCCCTCGCGGCCGCCGAGGCCCGTGCGGCCGAGCTGGCCCGCGAGCGCGAGGAGGCCCTCGCCGAGGCGGCGCGTGTACGCGCCGAGGTCGAGGCCCGCGCCGCCGAGCTGGCCCGCGAGCGCGAGGACGCGCTCGCCGAGGCCGCCATCGCACGGGCGGAGGCGCAGGCCCGCGCCATCGAGCTGGCCCGCGAGCGCGAGCAGGCCGAGGCCGCGCGGGCGCGCGTCGAGGTCGAGGACGACAACACCCTCGCAACGGCCGGCTCCGAGGTGGCGGACGACGACGCCGTCGCCGAGCACGCCCCGGTCCCGGCCCCGTTCCAGGACGCCGTCAGCGAGCAGCCCGAGCAGCCCAAGATCCAGGAGGCCTCCACCGAGGTCGACACCGAGGTCGCGGACGACGACGAGGCCGCGGTGGCCGACGACCACGGGGCCGCTGACGACCTCGGGGCCGAGGTCGCGGCGGCCGACGTCGCAGAGACCGACGTCGCGGAGACCGACGTCGCAGAGACCGACGTCGCAGAGACCGACGTCGCAGAGACCGACGACGCAGACACCGACGACGCAGAGACCGACGACGCAGAGACCGCCGACGACGACCCCGACGACGCCGGCGCC